>CAZKIQ010000029.1:56194-65480 GCA_964552815.1 uncultured Alcaligenaceae bacterium
TGGAAACCTCTCACCCCGGCGGAACACCGGAGCATCGCGGTCTCGGAACTGCACGCCTTCCGCTCGTTTTTTCACTTCCCGCTTTCCAGGTCCCAGCCCAGCGCCGTCGTGTCGGCGGAACCCGAAAGCAGCATCCGCCCGTCCGGGGAGAAGCACAGGGCGGTCACCATGCGATTGTGGCCCTTGAACTGGTTCAGAACCTTCCCGGATTCCCATTCGACGACGCGGATGGTGGCATCACCGACGGAGTAGTTGGCCCCGCTGGCGACGGCGAAGCGTTTCCCTTCCTTGTCGAAGACGGGCGGCAGCGTGGGCCGGACGCCGCGCTGGCCGAGGGTGTAGGTCTTTCCTTCTTTCCCGGCAACGAAGTCGACCGCAATCAGCTGCCCCTCGGGGGTCCAGACGAGAGCGTTCTTGTTGTCGCTGGCGGGGACGACGGCGGAGGAGCCGTAGCCGCCGGGCAGGACCACCTCGCCGAGTTTCTTTCCTTCCTTGATGTCCCATCCGGCGATGGTGAATTCGGATTTCTTACTCATGGGGTTCTGCCGGATCAACCCGGTGACGAGTTTGGAACCGTCCGGCGTGACGGCCACGGTCCCCTGACCGGCCTCCTCGGCGGGGATCTCGATCTGCTTCAGGAGTCGGCAGTTGGCCACGTCGATCACCAGCACATGGGCGGGCTTCGGTCTGTCGCTGTACTCCGTTTGCAGCACCGCCACCCTGGTTCCATCGGCGGACGGATACATCATGGAGGCTCGATTCGACGAGGGAATCGTGAGGGCGATTTGCCCCGCCTTCACGTCATAGACGACCGGGTTGGCAAAAATCAGGCTGCCGTCCGGGGAAAACTTCGTTTCCGAATATCCGAAGGAGAAGCCGTTCCCGAACGGAAGCGTGCCGGTTGGTTTTCCGGTGGCGGCATCCCATTTCAAAATCGAACGGGAACCCGAGGTGGTATGGATCTCCTTGCCGACGAACGCAAAGGAGCGGACGTTGTCGGAGTGGCCGCCTTCCGGGGAAATGACTTTTCCGGAAGGAACTTCCCAGACCACCGAAGCCAGATGGTTCATGCCCCAGGCGACGGTTCGCTCGTTGGAGGTGAACCCGACCCCCATGAGCCGGAGTTCTTGCGGCATCGGCGACGGGGTGACATCGAGTTTTCGACCGTCGCTGACGGACCACCGCACGAGGCTGCCGTCAGACGAGGCACAAACGACGATTTTGCCATCCGGGGAGAACTCGAGTTGGCTCCCGTAACCGCTGCGCCCGAAAAGGGTGACAGAGCTTTTCCCCGTCTTCGCGGAGAGAAGTTTGATCTCGCCGCCACTATCGCTTGCGACCGCGACGGTCTCACCGTCCGGGGAAAAGCGGATGGCACCGGGTCCGAATCCATCGACGACGACCCGGCTGAGTTCCGATTTCTTGGCCACGTCCCAGAATTGAATCGTTCGCCGAACCGTCCCTTCTTCATCGCGGTTCCCCTCGGAGCTGTGGAACCCCCATGTTGCGAGCATCTTTCCGTCCGGGGAAATGACCGCGCGGCACTCGAGATTCTGGATCACCTCGAAGCGACCGAGCGGTGCTTTCTTCTCGACGTCCCACACCGTCGCCGCGATCTTCTGATCTTTCTTCTGCTCGTCCCGGAGGGCACCCGTGGCGACGAGTGCCCCGTCGTGGGAAATGGAGGGACTGGTTCCGTACCCGAATCGCCCCTTGAACGCGGCGACTTCCTTCGCGCTGGGGATATCCCAGACGAGAATCCCTTCGAAGGATGTGGTGATGTAACGTTTGCCATCCCCGGACATCACAATGGGCACGGGCATTTTTCCGTTGCCAAACTTCCCGGCTTTGTTGCCCGTGGCCAGGTCGACGAGGGTCGCGCCCCCGTAGCCCTCGGCCACGATGGCCTGCTTGTATTCGGGCGGGACAGGGGTGAAGCCGCCGAAGTACCGGCCGCGAGACGTTCCCAGCCGAAACTTCGCACCCTCCGGAAGCGGGTCGCTCGGCGGTTCGGCTGCGAGACTGCACAACACCATCGCCGGGATGGCGAGGGCTGTGGACAACCAGCGGAAGCGAGTCATGGTGGAACCTCGGCGTGGCGGAGGAACAGGCCGTGCCGTTATAGTCAAAGACGGACGAAAGGCTCTCCAGCAGGACCCGTAGAATCTTCCCGTATCTTCTCCCCAACAAAACCCGGAGATCACCCCGTGGCCTCGCCTACCCGATCCCCCTGGCTCATGATTATCCTTGGCTTGGCGACCGTGGGGTGCTCCTCGGAAACCCCCTCCACCAAGAAGAACGACTACCAGGTCAACTACGGCACCGCCTACTTTAAGGACGATGCCCCGGCCAATCGCAAGGCCGGCGATGTTTCCCTCCCCAACAGTTTCGTCGATTACAAGGGCGCACCGGTCGACCTGAAGAAGTATCGGGAAGGTGGCCCCAACCCGAAGAACCTCGTCCTGGTCATGGTTCGCGGGATCCCCCAATCGCCAGGCGGCGTGCCGTGCCCCTACTGCGTCGCCCAGGCCAACAGCATGGCCGCCAACTACGCCGACTTCCAGAAACGCGATGCCGAGGTGCTCGTCGTCTTCCCCGGGCCCACCGAGAAGGTCCAGGATTTCATCGACCAGTCCGCGAAGAAGCCCGAGCTTCCCTTCCCGCTGCTGCTCGATAAGGACATGCAGGTGTGCGATCGCCTCGGCATCCGCGGCGACCTCGCCAAGCCCTCGACCTACATCCTCGACAAGAAGGGGAATGTGACATACGCCTACGTCGGGGAAACGAACATGGACCGGCCCTCGCTCAAGGCCGTTCTCGCGCAGCTGGACAAGCTCCAACCCAAGACCTCAACCACGACTCCGCCCGTTCCCACGAAGAAGTGATCGGATATCCGGGGGTTTCCCGAGCCAGGCAAGCTCCACCACGTTCAGGAGTGGTCCGGAAGGGGTCACGAACTTCGCCGATGGGGGCGGAACCAGATCCGGCAGCAGCGGCGTTTAGCCGGCGGTGGATCCCGGAAACCTCGGAGTGTGAGATGGCCCGCTGCGATGAGGGATACCGTTGCGAGGTCTGCGGTCGCGATGTCGAGGCGGTCACCGAATCGGACCTGTACCTTCGCTACATCCTCGGGGAAGTTCCACTGGAAATGATCCATCGCTTGCCGGAGCGACACATCCACTGCAATCCGACGCTCGCACAGTATATCGTCGACCAGGGTTTTCCAGGGGTCATGAGTGACGGCCCGTTCGCGAAAGCGAATTTCGATGCAGAGTTTGTCACAAGCGAGGAACTCCGCGTGACCCGGGGCTGGCGGCGGCTACAACAAATTCCGACGCTCGGGCTGACGATCGCCGAATACCCGCTCGCCGTCACGCCCGACGACACCTCGGAGGAACGTCCATGACTCGCCAATTCCTCGGTTTCCTGGCACTTCTGCCCCTTGCGTTGCCCGCACGGGCGGATGTCGAGTCCGGCCCGAAAGCCGGCGAAAAGATCGCGGCCCTCAAGGTGCACGGGGTCGTCGGGCCCGTCGAGGGGAAGGAAGCCGACTTCGCCGCCGACCGCAAAGACGAACCGACCGTCTACCTCTTCGTGAAGCAGACGAGCTTTTCCCGCCCGATGGCCCGCTTCCTTCGAACGCTCGACGGCAAGATTGGCGATGTCCACGAGAAGGCACAGGTCGTCGCGGTGTGGGTCGGAGACCTGGACAAATCGAAGGAGTATCTTCCCAAGGCCCAGCAAAGTTTGAAGTTCGAGCGCACCGCCCTGACCGCGTTCGGCGACAACTCCGGCCCCGAGGGGTGGGGCATCAACCCGGACGCGGACCTGACCGTGGTCGTCGCCCACAAGGGGAAGGTCGTCAAGACATTCGCGTTCGGGTCGGTCAACGACACCGACGTGAAAGCCGTCACGGAATCGCTGCAAAAAGCGGCGAAGTGATCCAGGGTCAACGCTCCCAGCCCGGATCTATGGCGTCTCGACCGTCACCGCGACGACGATCGGGGCCGAGTCGTGGTTCCCCTTGAGGAACTCGATGGCTGAGATCGGATCCGATCGTTTCGGGGTCACGCTCAGATATCGGATCTGTTGATTTCGCACCGCGAAAGCGAACCGGGAACCCGGAACGTCGATCCGCCGGATGTAGTCGGCGAAGTGTACGCCGTCTTTGAGCGGGTGGTTCTCGGTCTTGCCGTCGGCGTAGTGCAACCGGACGGTCATGGCGACGGGGCCGTTGTACGCCTTCGTCGCCGACCACCCGCCGATCCCGCTCAGCAGGTGGATTGCCTTGGCCGCCGTGTTGCACGGCACCGACACTGACTTAGGCATCGTCGGGGCGATCTTCCCGTTCGGGCCGTGAAGCAGGATCACGTTCTTCGCCTGCTCCCCTTTCGGATCGACGAGCACGAATGGAACGCCCGCGAATTCCTTGGGTTTCCAGTCCTTGAAGATCAGTCGCTCCACCTCGGAGGATTCGTCGAAGAACATCCCCTTCGTGCTCACGATGGTGGCCACCTTGTCGAGCGGGATCGGGACGAATTTCCCCTTTTGCGTGAGGAATTCGAGCAGGTCGCCGAGTTCCTCGGGCTTCATCTGCTTCTCGAACCCCTCGGGCATCAGGGATTTTGCGGACTCCTTCAGTTCCTCGATGTCGTCCCGGGCGATGGCGTGCCGTTTATTCTCGGCATCGAGGAGTTCGACGGTCGTTTTGGATTCGCTCGCCAGCATGCCGGTGATGACCCGGCCGTCGAGGGTGTTGGCGGTGTACGCCCGGAAGTTGCCCTCGACGCTACGGCTCGGGTCGATGATGTGGATGAGCAGTTCTTCCTTCGGGTGGACGGCCATCCCGGTCAGGTCGGGGCCGATCGCCTGGCCGTCGCCGCCGTGTTTGTGGCACTTCGCGCAGTGCTGGGTGAACAGCTTTTTGCCCGCGGCCGGGTCGCCGGTTTTCGCGAGGATCGGGTGGAGTTCGTCGATGACCTTCTGCCGGTTCGCATCCGGCAACCCGCCCCCCTGGGCAAGCAGCTTTTTCGCCCGTGCCGCAATGGCCTTGTCCGGGTGCGCGGCCAGGGCCGTCTTCTGATCGAGTGCGAGCACGTCGAACCGCAGCGTGCCCGCTTCGACCGCATCGAGGAACGCCTTCGTCGCGTCCGGCCGGGCGAGGACGAGCCGCATCGCCGCCGGGCGAGTCGTTGGGGGGAAGTCCTTCAGTTTCGCGACGACGGCGGGGCCGACGGATTTGGCTTTGGACGGCCCGAGCACGTCGAACAACCCGATGACGAATTCCGGCGAGGATTCCGCCGTCACGGCCGCCAGCAGTTTCGACGCGGCCGCGTCGCTGTCCGGGCGGAAGTCGATCACCTGCCGGGCGGCCGCCAGTCGAGCGGCGGTAGGCGCCTTCGGGTCGGTGGCGGCGGTCAGGGATTCCTCGATGAGCGAGTCGAGTTTGGCGTCGAGGCCCTCCACCCCCCACATCACCCCCAGCTTCAGCAGCCGGGCTTTCGGGCCGGCGGGGAGTTCTTTCACGAGCCGGTTGAACCCGCCCTTGCCGTGGTCGAGCTTGACCTTCTTCCCGGCGACCCACCCGGCGGCGAGGCCGTTCACGATCGGTTCCCGGAGGAATGTCTTGTCCTTCAGGGACAGCGGCCCGAGGAGGCGGTTGACGCCCATCTCCTCGTCGGCGGGGGCGTAGGTGGCGGCGTACTGCTTCGCGACCGCTTCGATCAGCGCGGCCGCCCGGGGGTCGAGGGTCGCATCGGCCGGGTATTTCTCGAACACCAGCACGTCGAGGAACTCGGCCGGGTTCGCCCCGGCGGCGATCGTCGTGGCATCGGCGAGCGTGCGGTCGGCCCACGTCGCCGGGTCGAAGACCGCCTTGACCGCCGGCTTCGCCGGGGAGAACGGGAGCAGGGTGGGCAGTTCAGAATCGGGAATCGTGGCGGCACCCGACGCCGCCAGCAGGGCCGCGAGTCGGACCTGAGGGTCGGAGTCCGTGAACAGTTTTTCCGTCGCTGGGATCAGCAACACCAACGGCCCGCCGGCTTCGACGGCCGCCTTCCGCACGCCCGCCGCGGGGTTCGTCAGGCCGGCGGCGAGGGCGCCCCGGGCCGCCTTCTTCGGCTCGCCCCGGAACGCGCCGAGCCCGCTCATCGTCCACAGGGCGTGGGTCGCGGCCGCGGCGGATTCCCCGGCCGCGAGCTTCGCCAGCCCTTCAACAACGTCCGCCTTCCCGCGTTCGACCAGCAGCCGCTGCGCGTGCATCCGCCAGCCCATGTTCGGGTGCGACAGCGCCTCGACCAGTTTCTCCGGTGTGGCGTCCTTGAGTGTGAACGGACGCTCCGGCTTCGCCTTCGTGTAGACGACGCGGTACACCCGGCCGTGCGATTTGTCGCGCAATTCCGTCTCGTAGGCGTTGCCCTTGCCGTTCTTGAACCCGACCGGCGTCGGGTTGTGCTGGACGATGAAGTTGTACCAGTCGAGCACCCAGACGTGCCCGTCCGGGCCGACCGTCGTGTCGATCGGGGCGGCCCACTCGTCGTCGGACGCGGCGAGGTTCCAGCCGTAGCGGGCGGTGTACGTCGCGCCGGCCGGCGTCAGCGGCAACGCGGCGGCGAGGTGGCCGGTCGGTTCGGTCACGAACGCGACTTTGTTCCAGTATTCCGGCGGGTACGTGCGGGCCGTGTAGATCGTGCAGCCGGCCGCGGCCGTGAACCCGCCGTGGAAGTCGACCTGTCGGACGCGGTCGGTGATCGGCTCGATGTGGTTGTCCGGGGTGATCATCGGCAACACCCCCGGCGTCAGCCCGCGGACTTTTTCGTAGTAGCGGTTCGGGATCGGCAAATGGACGAGCGGGCAGCCGTTCGCCGTGGAGCCGAACATGTGGCCGTCCTCGGAGAAGCCGAACCCCCAGGTGTTGTTCGACGTGCTGCGGAGGAATTCGAGCTTCTTGACGGTCAGCGGGGCTTCGGCTTTTTCGGCCGGGTCCAGCTTGAAGCGGTAGTAGCCGCGGGCGAACCCGACCTTCTCGCCGTTCACGGTGCCGTTGAAGCCCGAGTACCCGACCGAGCCGTAGACCCAGTTGTCGAACCCGTAGCGCAGGTGGCTCGGCCCGGCGTGGGTGTCGAAGGTGCCCCAGCCGGAGAACAGCACCTGGCGGACGTCCGCCTTGCCGTCGCCGTCGGTGTCCTTGAGGAACAGCGTGTCCGGGGCCGCGGTCACGATGACGCCGCCGGCGTAGTTGAGCAGGCTCGTCGGGATGCTGAGCTTGTCCGCGAACACCGTGAACTTGTCGGCCCGGCCGTCGCCGTCGGTGTCCTCGCAGATCACGATCTTGTCCCGACCTTCGCCGTCTTTCTTGAGTTCGTTCGGGTAGTCCACGGTGACGCTGACCCAGAGCCGGCCGCGTTCGTCCCAGGTCATCGCGATCGGCTTGCCGCCGAAGTCGTTGTCCGCGGCGAAGAGTTTGAGCTCGAAGCCGTCCGGGACCGAGTAGTGCTTCATCGATTTCTCGGGCGACAGCGGTTGCTGCATCTTGGTGATCGGGTCGCCCCAGTTCTTGCCGGCCGGGTAGAACGGGATTTTTGCGGGGGTGTAGCTGAAGTCCGACTTGTCCCCCGTGATCGCCGTCATCTTCGGGGCGTCGATGTAGACGCCGGCCGCGGACGGGTCGCCGCCGCACGCCCAGCGGACGCCGCGTTCGAGCAGGTTGTGGAACCCCGGGTGGCCCCACGTCCGCTGGTCGTGCCCCCACGCGGTGTAGAAGACGCGGCCCTTCCCCGGCGTGCGGACCCACGTCCACGGTTCCTTCACGTCCCCGTCGGTTCGCACCTCCAGCACGGTGCGGTCTTTCTCGTTGTGGTAGGTGTGGACGTACGTCTCGTCCCAGCTGGAGAAGCTCGAGAAACCCTTGGTAATCGGGTGCTCGGCGACGATCTGCGGTCGGAAAGTGCCTGTGGTGTGGCTGCGGAACTGGCCGCCGACGAGGGCGATGTACTCCTTCGACCCGGTGAAGCAGGCACTAGCGCAATGGATGGGAACGAAGCCTTTCCCGCCGGCGACGAAATCGAGGAGGGCCTTTTCCTGCTCCGCGTTCTCGAACCTGGCGTGGTTCGCGTAGACCACGATCCCATCGAATTTTCCGAGCGTGTCCGGGTTCAGGTCTGCGAGTTTGTCCGTGTAGGTCAGCGTGATTCCGCGGGATTTCAGGGCGGTTTCGAGTTGCTTGAAGCGCTCCGCGGGTCGGTGGTGCCCGGAATCGCCGAGAAAGAGGACGTTGAGTTTCGGCGGGTCAGCGGCAATCGCGGGGTCGGCGAGTGCGACGGCGAGAAGGCAAAGAATCGCACGCATGATTGGCTCTCCTCAATCGGCGAAAGTTCAGGCGTCCGACACAACATTCGTCAGATTCTGGACGATGGCGGCAACGGCTCCCTGCCTCTTGGTTCCGGTGGCCCGCACGATTCGACAATCCTGGAACGTGGGCTTGAGGGATCGGCGTCGAGTTTCGGTGTGGAATTCTTCGAAAACGCCGGCCGCTGCGTCGAAAACGCGGGCATGGACGAAGAGGGTCGCGGGGTTGAAGAGGTTGAGAACCGCCGACGCCGCGATGCCGAGGAATCGAATGTGGGGTCGCCAGTCCGCTTCCGAGGCCAATGCGACAGCTTCCTCAATGGTCAGGGCTCTTCGCAACCGCTGGCCGACGCGCCCGGCGAAGGCTGTGTCGCTGCACTCGGTTTCGAGGCATCCGTGGTTGCCGCACCCGCACGCCCGGCCATCATCGGGAACCACCGTGACGTGGCCGAGTTCCCCCGCCAGACCCGAGTGCCCCTGGAGGTAGCGACCGCCGCTGACGACGCCGAGGCCCACCCCGACGCTGGCATCGAGCACCGCAAAATTCTCCATTCCCCCGGCAAGACCGTGATACCGCTCGGCAAGGCACAACGCTTGCGATTCCTGGACCAGCACCGCCGGGATCTCCAGTCGCGCCGCCAGATCCGCCGCCGGTACGTGGCCATCCGTGATCGGAACATTCGGCGACAGCACCCCGACCCCCCGACCCGCATCGATCAGCCCCGGCAGGCTCACCCCGAGACCCAGCGTCGAAACGCCGGGCTTGTCCATGAGCCGACGGCATCGCCGTTCCAGGACCGACAGAAGGGCGGAATACGACGCGGGCACCGGCAGCGGCGGCTCGTCCTGCGCGTGGATCGCACCATCGAGCCCGGCGGAGACCACCTCGCAGCGGTCCGCATCGATGACGACGCCGAGAACCTGGGCCTTGGCGGAAGCC
>CAZKIQ010000030.1:0-63199 GCA_964552815.1 uncultured Alcaligenaceae bacterium
CCACTTGCAAGGACAGCGGTTTCCCCCGTGCTCGAAGGCGGGGGCGGATTGAAACCGCGTTCAAAGCAAGTTTGATTCGTCTATCCGTCCGACGTTTCCCCCGTGCTCGAAGGCGGGGGCGGATTGAAACTACGCCCGAAACTGGACCGTGTCAAGGGACGGCAAATGGAGTTTCCCCCGTGCTCGAAGGCGGGGGCGGATTGAAACCTGATGCTCGGCGAGAGTCCGGCATACGATCCTCACCGTTTCCCCCGTGCTCGAAGGCGGGGGCGGATTGAAACAGGTCCGTCCGAAGGACAGTGATAATAGACGTAGCGTTTCCCCCGTGCTCGAAGGCGGGGGCGGATTGAAACCTCAAGCCAGCGGAGTTGCGGCTGTTTGCCCGCGGTTTCCCCCGTGCTCGAAGGCGGGGGCGGATTGAAACGCCGGCCGGATGCCGGCTTCCTGAACTCCAGAAAAGTTTCCCCCGTGCTCGAAGGCGGGGGCGGATTGAAACTCCCTGGCTCGGAGGCCGAAAACCGTCGCTTGGCGAGGTTTCCCCCGTGCTCGAAGGCGGGGGCGGATTGAAACCGACCCCGACTGGCTCAAGACTGCTCGCAAGAACGGGTTTCCCCCGTGCTCGAAGGCGGGGGCGGATTGAAACAGTGTTCGAGGATTTTCCATCACCCATCCGGGTTGTTTCCCCCGTGCTCGAAGGCGGGGGCGGATTGAAACCACCGGTCGTTCGTCGTGGTGATCGGTGCGACCGAGGTTTCCCCCGTGCTCGAAGGCGGGGGCGGATTGAAACGTCACTCCCCACACCGGACCGATGACGACACCTAGTTTCCCCCGTGCTCGAAGGCGGGGGCGGATTGAAACGTCCGGGAAACCGTGCCGTTAAATGGCGCTGCCCAGTTTCCCCCGTGCTCGAAGGCGGGGGCGGATTGAAACGAGTTGGGTCGTCAGGACCTGTGTGTGTTCGGATACCGTTTCCCCCGTGCTCGAAGGCGGGGGCGGATTGAAACTTATAACCGAGTCATCGTCTGTACTCCCATTCGACGTTTCCCCCGTGCTCGAAGGCGGGGGCGGATTGAAACAATCGACTCCGTCGTACGACATGGCCTCGCCGATGTTTCCCCCGTGCTCGAAGGCGGGGGCGGATTGAAACTTCTCCAAAACGGAACGGCTGGCCTGCTCATGGCGGCGTTTCCCCCGTGCTCGAAGGCGGGGGCGGATTGAAACGGGCGTGTAATAGCAGACCCAGCACAGTCCCCTGGGTCGGCGTTTCCCCCGTGCTCGAAGGCGGGGGCGGATTGAAACGGGACAGGAACCAGTGGTACGTCCAAATGCGTGGGTTTCCCCCGTGCTCGAAGGCGGGGGCGGATTGAAACTGACATGCCAGGGAACGTAGGTCTCTGTGCTGGCTCGGCGTTTCCCCCGTGCTCGAAGGCGGGGGCGGATTGAAACAGGTAGTATTTCCCGTTCCGCCACGGCAGAATGTGTCTCCCCCGTGCTCGAAGGCGGGGGCGGATTGAAACCACCCTGCTGTCGGACCTGCTCGGGCTCCACGAAGTTTCCCCCGTGCTCGAAGGCGGGGGCGGATTGAAACCCGCAACAGTCGCTCCTGGGCGGGGTCGATGGCCCGCAGGTTTCCCCCGTGCTCGAAGGCGGGGGCGGATTGAAACCGGATGCGGGCACTACCCCAGGCCGAGCAGCGGCTGTTTCCCCCGTGCTCGAAGGCGGGGGCGGATTGAAACTTTGCCTCCTTCTCGATAAACGCAACCAGCATCCAGGTTTCCCCCGTGCTCGAAGGCGGGGGCGGATTGAAACTCGTGTTACCGAACTGACGCGGGGACCTGAGCCCGGGTTTCCCCCGTGCTCGAAGGCGGGGGCGGATTGAAACTCGCGGAGCTGCCGCACCTCGTCGGCCAGGTTTCCCCCGTGCTCGAAGGCGGGGGCGGATTGAAACCCACATTCGACAACGATTGTTCTGGGTGGGCAACGCCGGGTTTCCCCCGTGCTCGAAGGCGGGGGCGGATTGAAACAGCGTAAGCGCAGCGATGGTGCGAATCAAGTTCGGCGTTTCCCCCGTGCTCGAAGGCGGGGGCGGATTGAAACTACCTTTCGGGCGACGGCGATCACGGCAAGG
The DNA here is from genome assembly GCA_964552815.1 of uncultured Alcaligenaceae bacterium. Classification (GTDB taxonomy): domain Bacteria; phylum Planctomycetota; class Planctomycetia; order Gemmatales; family Gemmataceae; genus CAYUHJ01. Next base: position 2,129 of record CAZKIQ010000030.1, read on the forward strand.
ATCGTGTTTCCCCCGTGCTCGAAGGCGGGGGCGGATTGAAACCGCACTGCGGCTCCTGGGACCGCCCCAGGCCAGCGATGTTTCCCCCGTGCTCGAAGGCGGGGGCGGATTGAAACGGCTCGGCAATCTCGTCGGGTGGTCGTGGGGTGCGGGTTTCCCCCGTGCTCGAAGGCGGGGGCGGATTGAAACCTGAATGTCTTCCTGTCGACTCTTGAACCTCAACGTTTCCCCCGTGCTCGAAGGCGGGGGCGGATTGAAACCTCGCGCGCACGGATTATCGGTCTGTCCCAATGTTTCCCCCGTGCTCGAAGGCGGGGGCGGATTGAAACAGCACGAGGCCGAAGAAGCGGCCCGCATCGCTGCCGGGTTTCCCCCGTGCTCGAAGGCGGGGGCGGATTGAAACAGCTAGCGGGCGAAGTCGCAATGGGGCAACTGGCCAAGTTTCCCCCGTGCTCGAAGGCGGGGGCGGATTGAAACCACCTTATCGCCGCCGCACCCGACCTGCTCGCAGGTTTCCCCCGTGCTCGAAGGCGGGGGCGGATTGAAACCAGCCAGGTCATGTACGACATCGCGGAGCATGAGGTTTCCCCCGTGCTCGAAGGCGGGGGCGGATTGAAACAGATTATGGCATTGGACAGGGCGGACTCGGCGATGTCGCGGTCCTGTTTCCCCCGTGCTCGAAGGCGGGGGCGGATTGAAACCCGTTGTCTCAGCTCGAGGCACCGGTCATGAGCCGAGTTTCCCCCGTGCTCGAAGGCGGGGGCGGATTGAAACCCCGGGGGAGTGTAACCAATGAAGCGATATCACACAGTTTCCCCCGTGCTCGAAGGCGGGGGCGGATTGAAACGTCGTCGTCGTTCGGGCGTCGACCGACCGCGACCGCGGTTTCCCCCGTGCTCGAAGGCGGGGGCGGATTGAAACCCCCTCTGGTGTAACCCCCAAGAGACCCAAATGGAGTTTCCCCCGTGCTCGAAGGCGGGGGCGGATTGAAACGTACCCGATCGCGGATGCAGCGTCTTCGCGTTCGTTTCCCCCGTGCTCGAAGGCGGGGGCGGATTGAAACATCAAACCTCCGTATATCGTTTTGAAGAACCCATAGGGTTTCCCCCGTGCTCGAAGGCGGGGGCGGATTGAAACCGAACTTGTAAACGTCAACGAATGGAGCTATATCGTTTCCCCCGTGCTCGAAGGCGGGGGCGGATTGAAACATAACAGGCATCGTAATCCCCCGCTGCGTGACAGCGTTTCCCCCGTGCTCGAAGGCGGGGGCGGATTGAAACTGGAGTGCGAGCGGGACCGCGGGCGGACGGATGGGAGTTTCCCCCGTGCTCGAAGGCGGGGGCGGATTGAAACGCAAAAAAGGCGTCTTGGTCGGCAGACGGATGCAGAAGTTTCCCCCGTGCTCGAAGGCGGGGGCGGATTGAAACACCTAACCCCATATCGAGAAACGATTTTGCCGTGTTTCCCCCGTGCTCGAAGGCGGGGGCGGATTGAAACCTGCCGGTACACCCGCTCTGCGAGCGACTCGACGTTTCCCCCGTGCTCGAAGGCGGGGGCGGATTGAAACCCTCGCCGTACAGTCTTTCGCGAGTCACATGCCCGGTTTCCCCCGTGCTCGAAGGCGGGGGCGGATTGAAACATACGCTCGCGCTTTAATCAGATCGTGTATCACTGTTTCCCCCGTGCTCGAAGGCGGGGGCGGATTGAAACATCACGTCACGCGCGACCGCTTGGCTGATGTTTTGTTTCCCCCGTGCTCGAAGGCGGGGGCGGATTGAAACGTGTTGGTTGTTCCTTACGATGCCGGATCGTGTCATGTTTCCCCCGTGCTCGAAGGCGGGGGCGGATTGAAACATCGTGCAGCAAGTGCAAGTGCAAAAGGTGGGTTTCCCCCGTGCTCGAAGGCGGGGGCGGATTGAAACTGGCCCGTGGTTCTGCAATGAGAGAACAGGCGAGTGTTTCCCCCGTGCTCGAAGGCGGGGGCGGATTGAAACCTTTGCACCGCGATTCAACACCTCGTCTCCTGCAAGTTTCCCCCGTGCTCGAAGGCGGGGGCGGATTGAAACTCGCTGAGTGTCGGTCCACGAGCAGGAGCGTTGCGGTTTCCCCCGTGCTCGAAGGCGGGGGCGGATTGAAACCCATTCGATATACACTTCGGGGATTGTTAGAGCAACGTTTCCCCCGTGCTCGAAGGCGGGGGCGGATTGAAACTCCGCAATTCCCCAGGTCGTATAGTCCGCTCGCTGTTTCCCCCGTGCTCGAAGGCGGGGGCGGATTGAAACCGTGGGCTCAAGCGCGGTGTCGATGTCCGGCCGAGCGTTTCCCCCGTGCTCGAAGGCGGGGGCGGATTGAAACCAGCATATCGTGAATACACCGGGACCGCCCTGCGTCCAAGGTAGTTTCCCCCGTGCTCGAAGGCGGGGGCGGATTGAAACGGTGGCCTACCTAGTCAAGCGGGGCATCGTGACCAAGTTTCCCCCGTGCTCGAAGGCGGGGGCGGATTGAAACACTCATCCAGCGTACGCCCCGCGGGCTGTTGGGAAGTTTCCCCCGTGCTCGAAGGCGGGGGCGGATTGAAACACCCGAGCTCGGGGTCGTCATGCGGCTGCCCACATCGCGTTTCCCCCGTGCTCGAAGGCGGGGGCGGATTGAAACAGTAGTTCGCGACCGTCCCTCCAATTGTCTGACGGGTTTCCCCCGTGCTCGAAGGCGGGGGCGGATTGAAACCGTGACGCGGATCGGCGTAAGGCCGCCGTGGACGCCGTTTCCCCCGTGCTCGAAGGCGGGGGCGGATTGAAACACAGTTCCCGACTTGAACTGGCGGCGGTCGAGGTTGTTTCCCCCGTGCTCGAAGGCGGGGGCGGATTGAAACTCCGACTTGAACGGCACGGCCGTAAATCGGCTGGCGTGGTTTCCCCCGTGCTCGAAGGCGGGGGCGGATTGAAACCCCAATGCGTCATATGCTTAACGCAGTTTGCGAGGTTTCCCCCGTGCTCGAAGGCGGGGGCGGATTGAAACCGGCCGGGTCAGTCGGCCGAAACGCTGGAACCATAGTTTCCCCCGTGCTCGAAGGCGGGGGCGGATTGAAACCCTGTAGCTATCGTCTCGAAACCTTCTCGGGAGAAGTTTCCCCCGTGCTCGAAGGCGGGGGCGGATTGAAACTCCAGGGCGTCCATCGTCGCGGGCCAACCTGTGCGTTTCCCCCGTGCTCGAAGGCGGGGGCGGATTGAAACGTAACGTATGATAGCTGAGTCCCAGACGCTGGATTGTTTCCCCCGTGCTCGAAGGCGGGGGCGGATTGAAACAGTTGGCGTTGCCGCCATTGGCGTCGCGGGAAGCCATCGCCGTTTCCCCCGTGCTCGAAGGCGGGGGCGGATTGAAACAACGTCGCGGCTGAGGTAGCCCGGCTCGAAGAGCGTTTCCCCCGTGCTCGAAGGCGGGGGCGGATTGAAACCAGTCAGGAACCGTTCGAACCCGCTCCCCACGCCATGTTTCCCCCGTGCTCGAAGGCGGGGGCGGATTGAAACTTTTTACCCCCATATGCCCTAGTTCATGGCCGGTTTCCCCCGTGCTCGAAGGCGGGGGCGGATTGAAACCCCGTGTCAGTGACACCGATAAACGCAGCCCCGGTGTTTCCCCCGTGCTCGAAGGCGGGGGCGGATTGAAACCTCAACGAAAAAATCGACGAGTTGGACAAGCGCATTGTTTCCCCCGTGCTCGAAGGCGGGGGCGGATTGAAACTAACAGACCGGCATCGTCAGTTATTGCGGCTGCGGTGTTTCCCCCGTGCTCGAAGGCGGGGGCGGATTGAAACCTTACGATATGGGTGGACTACTCAATACTGTCCTTGGTTTCCCCCGTGCTCGAAGGCGGGGGCGGATTGAAACGGAAGGTTGAGTAGAGAGAAATCCATACGCTTAGCCGTTTCCCCCGTGCTCGAAGGCGGGGGCGGATTGAAACACGCTGGGCAACTATCTCATTCCCGAACCCGCGACGCGTTTCCCCCGTGCTCGAAGGCGGGGGCGGATTGAAACGTTATACGGGGAGTGTTCCCCCGACCCCCGACCCTCACTGGGGTTTCCCCCGTGCTCGAAGGCGGGGGCGGATTGAAACTCCGGTGTGGTACTCAACCGCCAAAGGCAAGTCCGGAGTTTCCCCCGTGCTCGAAGGCGGGGGCGGATTGAAACCGCAGTCCACGAGCAGCAACAGCTCGGCGATGATGTGTTTCCCCCGTGCTCGAAGGCGGGGGCGGATTGAAACAGGTCGGACCGCCGAGGAGATGGTTGCAGTGCGGTGTTTCCCCCGTGCTCGAAGGCGGGGGCGGATTGAAACCTTTTTATCTCGTTTGTACATATTGCAGGGCATCAGTTTCCCCCGTGCTCGAAGGCGGGGGCGGATTGAAACCTTGTGGTGGTCTGAATGGGAGCGGGCGCGGAGTTTCCCCCGTGCTCGAAGGCGGGGGCGGATTGAAACCGGCATCACGGAACCGGACGACCGGGTCATCCGCGTTTCCCCCGTGCTCGAAGGCGGGGGCGGATTGAAACTCGGTCACGACGACCAGGGTGCGGCTGCTGTCATGTTTCCCCCGTGCTCGAAGGCGGGGGCGGATTGAAACAGCAGATGGGGACGTTCAATCCTCGACTGTCGTTTCCCCCGTGCTCGAAGGCGGGGGCGGATTGAAACCTCAAACGACAACGACAACGACCACAACGGCGGCTCCGTTTCCCCCGTGCTCGAAGGCGGGGGCGGATTGAAACTTAAATACGTCAAACTATCACCGGGGTATCTCGTTTCCCCCGTGCTCGAAGGCGGGGGCGGATTGAAACAGCGATCTGTCACACTTCCCAATATGGGGAGCTTGTTTCCCCCGTGCTCGAAGGCGGGGGCGGATTGAAACGAGCCAGGTGGTTGCTGAGTCGCTCGCGGAGCGGGTGTTTCCCCCGTGCTCGAAGGCGGGGGCGGATTGAAACAACGAACCGGGATCGATCACAACCCCGGTCGTTTGTTTCCCCCGTGCTCGAAGGCGGGGGCGGATTGAAACCTACAAAGCCCTGTCGGCGGAAGCATACACTAAAGAGTTTCCCCCGTGCTCGAAGGCGGGGGCGGATTGAAACGGTATCTTACTTTCGACGGCCCGACGATCCTTGTGTTTCCCCCGTGCTCGAAGGCGGGGGCGGATTGAAACTTGTGGGGCACGAATGAGTGGCGGGCGGTGATGAGTTTCCCCCGTGCTCGAAGGCGGGGGCGGATTGAAACTGATCCGGCCCCTACCGATCCGACGGGAGAAAAAGTGTTTCCCCCGTGCTCGAAGGCGGGGGCGGATTGAAACAGCAGGCCTGTCGGCTCGCCTGCTGGCCCCCGTTCGCGTTTCCCCCGTGCTCGAAGGCGGGGGCGGATTGAAACTTCCCTCTCCCTCCCAACGCTTTCGATGCGGCATCGTTTCCCCCGTGCTCGAAGGCGGGGGCGGATTGAAACAGCGAGTTTCAGGCGACCGTAGAGCAGTATCGGCTCCTGGCAGTTTCCCCCGTGCTCGAAGGCGGGGGCGGATTGAAACCCGTATACGTTGCGACTGAACGCATACACTGGGTTTCCCCCGTGCTCGAAGGCGGGGGCGGATTGAAACTGTCTGACGAAATCACCCTTGTCGTGGAAGGCGATGGTTTCCCCCGTGCTCGAAGGCGGGGGCGGATTGAAACCCATCACAACCGATGTGACGGCGCTTTACTTCACGGGGGGCGGATTGAAACGCATCACCCCAGCGGGGGATCTACTATCGACGTTCTCCCCCTGGTGATCTCTGCGGCAAGTTTGAACGCCCTTCCCCCGTAGTGGTTTCCCATCGTTTGAGTGTGGTGGCCGAGAACTGCCATCACGCCATCGACCCCAAATACGGCCTTGATCTCGGCTGCGGCCAGGTGCCGGAGCTGGTATGGGAACCAGTGGGCGACGCCAGCCTTCGCACAAGCCCTCTCGATCGCCTCGCGGTATGTCCTTGTGGAGTACCGCTCGCCTGCTCGTCTTTTCGGTTCGGAGGCCGGTTTTTTCTTGTTCCCTCCGGACCCTCCGCCTCTCTTGGATCGCTCAGCCCGTTGTTCAGCTCGAAGTTCCGCGAGGGCGTCGATGGGCCGAAATACGAACTCCTCGGGATCGCGATTTTCCAGGAACGGCGTGAGGACCTGCTGGGCGTCAGGGCCAAATGTCAGGATCCTGGATTTCCCCTTCGATGCGAGTTTGTGCTCTTTCGGGGCCCGTGCCCACACCCCAGCCCCATCGAGGTCGACCAGCCCTGCCCCGGGGACGTGGACCTTGCCGCTCTTCAAAACCTCGCCGACTTTCATTGCGCACAGCTCTTCTGGCCTTGCCCCGGAGTGCCATTGCAGAAGGACCATCGCCCGGACTGGAAGCCGCAGGTGCGGCAGAGCGGCCTTAACAGCAGCAGGATCCGCCGGCTCGACGATCTTTCGGGCCCGAACCTGCTCAGGTCGTGGGGGTCCGATAGTGAGCAGAGCGGTGTACTTCTCGACCGGCAGCCGCTCGGTCTTGGCCGCCCACTTCCAGATCCTCGTCACAGCCCAGTACAGATCGCGTACGCTCGTTCGGTTGAACCGCGTTCGCTGTGGGTCTTTCTTCGAAGGAAGCCCGCACAGCCAGGATTGCCACGCATCCAGTGAAGCCGGTCCAAAACTCGCGGCCGCGACGTGGCCGAACAGTTCCAGTAGAAGGTCGATAGCTGTCCCAACTCGCTCCCGCTGGGCGCCTTCAGGCGGACAATCGTTTGAGGCGAGATAATCCCGGCAGAGAGTCGAGACGAGGTATTCATCCGCCCGAAGGGGAGCAGCACCGGGATCGGTCGACCACAGAGCAATTAAGCGTGCATATTCAGCCCGCCAGGCCGCTTCGTCATCCACGCGGCCGAGCAAATGCCAGGTTCCGTTCCACCAAATGCGGACGCGACCGTCGGGCAAGGTTTTCGGAGGTGGGGGAAACGCTTTTTTCGGACGACCACGCCGCGGCATCGCTGGAGACTCCTGGAAAGCAAGTTACCGACTTCGATTTTCCGGTCAGCTGACCGGAAATTCGAAGTCGGTAGTTGCGATTTCCCGTCGTCTCTCTCGTCGAAAACCCTTGTATTTCTTGGGTTTTCGCAATGGGCGCTACTGGGCTCGAACCAGTGACCCCCACAATGTCAATGTGGCTTAGCCCGTTCGCCAATGTCCACTGCCATCCGCGAGAGCCATAAATCCTAGTGTTTCTCTGCGGCTGGGATTTGCAACTGTTCGCCGCTGTTCGCGGGTTTGGCCACAGTTAGGCCACAGTGGAGGTGGCCCCGCTTCTCCGTACCGAGTTGTCAAAGACCCATTCCATCAGTCCGCCCGCCGGGAGTCGAACCCGGACCCATCAGCTTAGAAATGCTGGCGCTCACCATTGAGCTTCGGGCGGTTGTGGGGTGTCGCCACTGCCGACACCCCTTCGCGGTCACGCTGCGGCTTCCTCCATCTCAATCAACGTCTCAAGCGGTTCCATCTCACGGCACTTGAACCTCGGCTTCTCGGGTAGTGGGCGAGTCCGCCGCCGATCCCGGCACATGCGGTGATGGAACCGGTGGTGGCGATCCTGAACCGTGCGGACGATCCGGCTCAGCCAGGTCGAGAGCTTCCCCTTCGCTGGGTCGTAACCCCAGGTCGTTCGCAGGGCGGTCAAGAGCACGTCTTGCCGCACGTCGTCCCGGTCGAACGCGGGGTCCGGGTAGTGGCGGACGTGGACGCGAACCAAGTAGGCGAGCAGGTAGCGGCCGTCATCGGTCAGGTCGCCGTCGGCGGTGAACAGGGTGGGCATGGCGGAGTTCCAAGGGGGTGGTGGGGGCATGTGGGGGAATCCCCCACATGCCGGGAGTGTGACACGTCAGCGGGCCGAGTAGGCCACGAGGTGGGGCTCGAGGTCGTACTCGTCATCGGGTAAGTCGTCGGGCCGGCAGTCCCGCACGTCGGCGCAACCGAACAAGTCTTCGAGTCTCTGCAGGTCCGGGGAGACGATCAGCTCCAGAGTCATGCGGAGCATCCGGGCGGAGAGGACGAGGTCGGCGGCCTGGCGGCGAAGCGACCGCTCGTTCCCCGGACGACCCCAATCGCGGAGCAAGTCAGCGGCGTACTCGCCGTGTTCGGCTACAAGCCGCTCGACGGCGTCGGCAGCACGCTCAACGGCGAACATCGCGTCAGCAACAGCGAACTCGGCCCGGGTGTGACGAGCGACCACGAGGTAGGCCTCATGATGTCTGGCGTTCAGAAAATTCACGTCGGCGGCGGTCATCGGCGGGTTGACGGGGGGCATGGGATAGATCCTTTCGGGACGGGGGAAAAGCAGGCGAGGAAATCCCGCCTGCCGAGATCAGGACTTCGGCCACACGGCGAAACCGTGGGCCAGGACAACGCGGCGGAGGATGCGGTTCCGCCGTGTGCGAGGGTAGATCGTCGGGCAGTAGCCGCGGTCCAGGTGCTCGCGGAACTCCGCCCAGGTCGTGAACGCGGTACAGGCTCGGGTGATGGAATCCAGCGGGTTCATAGGTTGTTCCTATGGCTCAGGGGATGGGGCGGCAGGTGCCAACCGTTGGCACCTGGGGGCGTTACTCGTCGTCGGTCACGGTGCCGGCTGGGTCGAGGATGTTCGCCAGCAACTCGAACAGGCGGGCCAGGAAGTTCACGGGGCAAGCTCCTTCACGGGTGAAAAGGGTGTCGGAATTCCGACACCCTCGCGGGGGGCGTCAGAACGGGCAGGGTTCCCACTCGCCGGTCGCCATCGCAGCGAAGTAGCGGGCGGAGACGGCTTCCCAGGCGTCGAGGCGGGCAATCATCTCAGCGACCGGGTCGGGCTCCTCGATCGCGGGAGTGCCGGGGATCGTCTCGACGGCGATCGGCTCCCGGGTGACGACTCGCGGTTCTTCCCGGTCGAACCCGCCGGCCTGGATGACGGCCCGGATCGCATGGCGGTGCTTGCAGCCGCTGGGAACCTTCGCCCGGCCCGCGTCGCAGGTGCAAAGGTCGCCACGATCGCCCAGCGTGACCTCGTACACCTCACCGCTGGCCAGGTTCACGGCGTAGAACCGGCGGAACCCGCGAACCGCCTCGAACTGCTCCGCCACGTCGTACGTGTCGTCCTCGGCCTTCGCACCGGGCTTCGCCGACTTCTTGCAGGTGATGGTGAGCTTGCCGTCGGCCAGGGCGGTCGGGTCGGGGTTCCGCGTCCACACCCAGCGGCGGGAAGCGTAGGTCTTGGTGGGGGCCAGGTCGCCGGCGAGGGGAAGGCAGGTCAGGCACATGGCAGGTACTCCGGGTCGGGTCGGTGGGGGTGACGAAGTGAAGGATAGTGGACGTGTCATGACACGTCAAGCGTAAATCTTGAAGTGTTACAAAGTGACTTGTATTGTGTCGTCAAAACGGGGTATAGTACAGTGTTATCGGAGTGTCCGACATGACTTGCGAGGGCGTATCATGGTCGCCATGAAGCAACCGAAGAAGAGAAAGACGCCCGAGCGGTCCGGGAAGGTCACGCAGGCTTACATCGACCCCGAGATTCGGGCCGCACTCGACCGCTACATCGAGGAGCACAACAACACCCAGGACCACCCCGCGACGATCACCTCGACCATCGAAGCCGCGTTGAAGAAGTACCTTGCGGCCGCGGGCCACTGGCCGCCCCCGTCTGCGAAGTGACCCATCCCCCAACGCCAACGGCCCCGGAACTACCGGGGCCGCGTCGCTTCCAGGTGCAGGAATCATCCACCTGCGTCAACTGGCAACCGTTGCCAGTTTAAGCTCTGACGAACGATCTATAACGGTCATCGTGATGGTTGAACCGCAACCGAGATGGTCACGGTTGCTGGTCGGAATTCCGGTCGATTCGATGGTGGCGGCCCGGTTGGCGAACATGAGACAAGGTTCCCGTACGGACCTCGAACATTCGGCAAATTTGCCGGAAGTCTCTCAACCTTCCGCCGCCGACATGCTCGGCAACAGCGGGCGATGGTGGCGGCCCGGCTGGCAAACTTGGAGCACGGGAGCAATCGATACGCAGGGAAAGTAGGAGGGCAAATTTGCCCTCCTACTTTTGGGGTCTCCACAACTGATGCCGCCGACATGCTCGGCAACTGTCAGATTCTGACAGTTCACACCAGCCCGACGATGGACGAAGCCCCAGACGTGTTCCTGACATGGGTCGCAGCGAGGGGGAGGAGCGTTCCCGCCGGCACCGCGGCGAGGGTAACATCTGCCGAGTCGTCGGCCAGGCGGACCACCAGCGAGCCCGCACCACCGACGTACACCCATCGCGTCACCGATGGGAGCGGGTCAGACGCCGATGGAGTGACCGCGAATGCTGATCGGCTCGGGGCCTGCGGGGTGCCGAGGATGGCCTCACCCGCGGGTGTTGTGTACCCGACGGCCCGCGTCGGCATCGAGCCGATGAGTCTGCTCATCGTTTGCCCGTCCGAGCCCAGAACTGGGCGGTCTCATGGGCGACGGTTTGAGCTACCATCCGCGGTGCGGCCTGGACCAGCGCCCGCACCATTGGCCGGGACGCCTCGGCGAACCGCTCCTCGGCCTCGGCTGCGGCCCGTGCTGCGAGATTGCCACGGGCCTTGTTCCTGAGTGGCTCGACCACTTTCTCGGCCTCCCGTGCCATCCTGGCCAACTCGTCGGCCTTGAGCTTCGTTCGTGAGACTGCGGCTGCCAGCAGATCGAGTTCGACGTCATCGTCGGCCCCGGTGTCGCCGTCCTGCAACGTCGCACGATATTTCTCGACACCCCAGGCGTGTTTCGCAACCGCCTCCTCGTGTGCCTTCGCCGCCTGCTCAGCACGGGCCTTGAGCTCCTTCGCCTTCGCGACCGCGGCGGCCACTGCGGGGTCCGCCTCGACCCACTCTGAAATCTTGCTCAGCGTTGGTCGTGTGCTCGCCGATGCGGCCTCGAGCTCGACGAGCAGGTCCTGGGCACTGGCCGCGGGAAGTTCAAGATGCTGAGTCACCCGGAACACCACACGCCCGGCGGCGGTCGTCTGCACCTTCTCAAACGTCGGCGAGCCGATCGCGACGGCGTCAACCACCTGCTCGACCGCGACGGCGGGGGCAGGCTCGGCTTTCGCGACCATCGCGGCGGGTGGCGTCATAGAACGCAGAACAGACAAGAAGCTCATCGAGAGGGCTCCGGAAACAGTTCGGCCGGGGGTAACTCCCCGGCCTGGGTTGGCTCATCGCTTGCCGAAGATGGGTCGCCAGACTCCGCCATCACGAACCGGGGGCGGGGTCGTGCTGCTCGTGACCTTGGCCCGGAACGCGGCTGCCGCTGCAGGGTCCGGCTCATTGTTGAACCACCGGCGGAACGCCTCGGGGTCGTCGAGGTCCACCTCGGCGAGCGATTCGCGGATGGCGCGCCGCTGCTTGGCACCCCACGACTCTTCGGTCACCCCTGCACCGGCCCCGACCATCTCACCGGGGCCGAAGTCGTCGTCCGGTTCCATCGGGTCATCGAGAGCATCGTCGGCACCGCCCATCGGGTCGGCGAGCTGCACGATCTTGCGAATCAGCTTCAGCCCTTCCTCGACCGTCCGCGTGCCCGCGAACACCTCGCCGAGGATCGCGTTCGCGGCGACCTTGAGGCCATCGAGAACACCAGCGGACTCTCCGCCTGGAACCTGCGCATCACCGAGCCCCGCGGCCTCACAGAGGCGGCGGAGCTGCTTCGCCTTGCGGCTCCGGAGCCGGGAACAAACGTTTCGAATACTGTTCATGCGATGACTTTCAAAAAGTCCCTTGGTTGTGGCTGGTTCGGCGACGAGGTCAACACTGTCGACGCGTCCGATGGACTCGACCGTCTCGTATCCATCAATCCACCGCGTCGCGGCGTGGCAGACGTGGCTGAGCCCGAGCTGGTTCGGGGCCCGCTCGGCGAGCTCGATGATCGGCCCGTACTGCGGGTGGCTCTTGATGAGGTGGAGGTCCCCGAACGGCTTCCCGTTACGGATTTGAACGTTCGAAATCCACCCGAGCTTCCCCTCAAGCGGGCGATCGCCGCGAGAGGTCGTCGAGTGGTTCAGGTATACGCTCTTCCCCTCGTACAGTTCCTTGCGGAAGACGTTGGGCGAGTATCGCCGGCCGTTTTTGGACTCGGCTCCGCACAGCAGAACGCCACGAATGACGCCGGCCTCGCGGTCGATTCGCTGGGCGGTGAAGGAGGAGGACTCGGTAAGGGTGTGACGCGTGCTCATGCGAAGATTGTCGCGTGAAGCGGCACCGCGCTTCCATGCTGACGAGCTTGCGAGCTTCCGACGTGGCGAGCGGGCAGCAAGGAACTGGAGGGAGTGGAAAACGAGAATGGGGGCCGGGAGAGCGCAACTCCCGACCCCCTGCCAGCTCGTCAACCGGCACTCCATCATACTCCAGGGTGCCCCATGTCCTTCGACACCGCCGCCACGGTTCCTGCGTCGCCCGGCAAACGACCCTACCGACGATGGACCGCTGAGCGGCCCGCCCTGAACGTCAGGCTCCGCCGCCAGGCTCACGGCCTGATCGAGGGCGAACTGGTCGCCTCGTTGAAGGTCGTCGGCCGCTCCGGGCTGGGCGTCCGCCGGCCCGGCAACACCTCCGATGAGCGAGCCGCCGCAATCGTCCGCAGCGCGCTTCTTGATCGCCTCGACGACGTTCTCGGAGCCCATGCTGTACGGTTTGCCGAGCAGTTCCGCCTGAGCCAGGTTCAATGGCTCGACTTGGTGCAGGCGGTGAGCGTTGCCTTGTTCCCCGAGGAGTTTGAGGCCGACGGACAGGCGGAAATCGAGATGGCCGAACTCCGGGCATCCCGCCAGGCCGAGACGGCCCGCGAGGCCGCACAGAACGCCGTGAATGAGGCAGACCGCCGAGGGTGTCTCGACTTGGCCGGGCGGATGGACGAGGTCGCGAGACAGTGCCGACGGGGCGGGCTGGTTCCCGCGGGCGGACGGCTGGCCCGGGTGGGGGCGAATCGCCTGGCGGTGTTCGCGGATATCTTGGAACGGGCGGCGGGCTAGAACCCCAGGGCACGGCTCTTGTTCGCCGTCTCCGCTCGGCGGAGCGACTCCTCCATCCGGGTCAGCACGCCGATCATGTCGACATTCTGCTTGAGCTGTTCTTTCTCGAATGGTGACATGGCGTTCAGGCCGGCCATCTGGGCGGACATCGCCGCACCGATCAGGCTGTTGAGTTGAGGCTTCGGGCTCAACGCCTGCTCCTGGGCTCGGATCGAACCCTTCAAGAAGTCTATGAACGTCTGCCCGATCGACTTTTCTTTCTCCTCTTTGCCATCGGCTGGTAGGATGTCGCCCCGCTCGTAAGCCTGGCGTCGCAACTCGGCCTGCTGTTCCTCGGGCGACATGCGGCGGAACGCTTTCTCGCGCTCGTGCTGGGCGATCGCCCTGTCATCGAGCAGGCCGAGAGTCTGCGCCATGTCCCCGGACAGATCCGTTAGGTAGCCCGGGAGTCGACGCAACCAACTCGGCTGTTGATCGCCCTCCCCACCAACGTTTTCGCCGACCTGCCTGCCCATCCACTGCGCGAACTTGGTCATGGCGGGGAGTAGCTGCCCCGCGATAACCGCGGCTGCGGTCCCAATCGCGGCGGAGAACAACAGAACCACCGGCGTGATCGTCGCCCCGAGCGTGTTCCCGAGCAGGCTGACGGCCTGATTGAAGACCTGCATCCCCGAGGCCTGGGAACTCAGAGCTTTCGCCGCAAGGGCGACGGGCTGGAGAGGGCGAAAAACCTGATCGTAGATCAGTCTCCCGACCGTCTTCAAAATCCCCGGTGCCAGTGCCTCTGCCTGCTTCCGGAACGCGTTGGCCGCGGCTTGTGGATCGGGTTGGGGTTGCTGCTGCTTTGCCATGATGGGTCACGCGGGTGTGGATACGACTGTAAACAGGTCCTGGAAGTTTTTTTCGCTGTAGATTGAGTAGTTTGCGGGCAGGGAACCGGGTGCATAGTAGGTCGTCGAGGTGCCCGTCGAGTAGTACCCACTCAGGGCTGTATCCTCGCCCACACCCGCGAACCACTTGTAATTCCACCGGTTTGGATCATATGCGAACGTGAAATGGATATCCCATTCCTTGTTACCATACGAATTGAATCGCCACTCGGGCCTGACATCGGTCAGGAGCACAGTTCCGGGGTCGCGTGACAGGAACGACGTCCGGTTCACGCAACCGAGGTAGGCCGACACTGCCGGCCAGCTGCGAGTCTCGCTCGAAACAGCCGTCGCGGCCCCGAAAACCCGGCGTGCCCACGGGTATTGATTCGTTGATGTGATGTCGAATATCTCGTACGGCAGCGAGTGCCAGGTGACGACAAACTCCATCACAGCGATGACCTTGCCTACCGAGAACTGCATCGGAATTCCGGTGGGTCGGCCGCCACCCTCGGCGATGTATAGCAGCGTGCCTTGTGGCAGTGATATATAGTTTGTGCTCGATCGGTAGTCGCTCACACTGATGTATCGCAGCAACTCGTTGTAAACCCCGCCACCCTGATCAACCTGCGTGTCTGTGAGCACATCATATGGGCTCGGTCTGTATGCGAGCTCGATCTCGGCGTGGCTGTAATCCGCAGCCACCGACCCATCATCCCCGTCGTCGGTGTACGACGTGTGGCCATCGATCTTGAACCCGGTGATCGAGACTGCCTCGGCCGCGTACAGGTTCGGGAAGTCCTCCGTCGGCCACGGCAACGGCGTCATCCGGTTGATACGAACCATGTTCGATTGTTGGATATCATCGTAGATGATCTGGTTGTCACCCAGGAATCGACGGACGAACTTGTATCGCTCGTTCCAGAGAACCTTGAAACGGCGAGTAGCGTTCGCCCCGGTGGGTGCAAAGTTCAACCGCTGTGACGACCCGTCACGGACGCCGATCTCGGCACATTTTGTGAGTGCCGGGCGGGTGAATGGGGCTGGTGATTGTGGCACGCTCAGCCCCCCAGCGTGTCGAGGTAGTTTGCGGTGCTGAGCAGTCGGCCGGCCTGGTCGATGATGGCGCGCAGTTGTGGGTGCATCTCGAGGCCGTCGCCGCTGGCCTCCCGCATCTCGAGGGGCGCGGCGTTCATTCGTGCGACCAACTCGTCCGCCCGGCGGCGGAGCTCCGCGGCCGTCTGCTCGATGCAATCCATCTCGTCATCCTCACAGTTGGGGTGGCCGCGGCGGGAAACCGTCAAAACCGCCGCGGCCTGGCCCACACCAACGAGGCGTGGACCGTTGTTTCGCTTCGCCGGGGTGTGGGCCGGCGAAGCCGGGGGCCGTCCCCCGCCACCGGGCCGGCTTCGCCGGTGGCCCCTGTGTTCGGGGGCGATTGACTCGCCCTGGGTGCAGACTTGCACCACCGCTCCGACCGCGTTGCGGCTCGATGTCTCGTGCGGCGGCGGTGGCTCAGCCGGCACACCGCCGCCCCCGCGGGGAATCCCGACCCGCGGCTCAGTCCGCCACCAACGCAGGGCGCGCCTCGACGGTGCCCTGCTCGCGGCGGAGTCGGTCCTCGATCGACACCAGCTCGCCGATACGGTCGAACAGCGCTGCGAACTCACGGTTTCGTAGCGTCCGATCGTGGAGCCCGCGCTGTCTCGCCTCAAGGGCAATTCGTCGGGCTCGCACCGCGGCGATGGCGTCGGTCAAATCTGTCATTGCTCGCACGCTCCAAAAGTGTCGCGAATGTGAATCAGGAACAGCCGCACGGCCGCGGCCGCTTCGAGGGCTTTCTGGTCCTCGAGGTCCAGCAGGCTCCGCGGGAACTCGCCGGATGCCGGGGCGTCGAGGCTGCGAGCGAACCGGCGGAGTGCCCGGGCGGCCTGGCGTGCCTCGCGGCGGGCGCTCTCAGCAAACTCTTGATGCGTCACCGTCGCGACTCCGCAACGGCAGCCCGGAACACATCGATCGACTCGGCCGTGACCAGCCGGCGACCCCCGACGAAGCGGATGTGTTCGCGAAGTTCCGGGTGGTGGGCGAGAATGCGAATGAGTTTGTACAGCGTGAGTCCCAACTCGCTGGCGAGCTCGGGAACGGTCAGAATCGCGGGCGGTGCGGTGGTGGTGCTCATGCCCGGATTGTCGCCTAGCACGGTACTCGGGTGCCATGCTGGCGGACTGACAATCCCAAACACTGGTGAGTATTAACTTTTTTTACCAGTGGCGTGAGTGGTATAACTGGCGAAGAATATTACCTTTTTTTACCAATGGCGAGACTGGTATAACTGGCGAAGAATATTGGGGACAACGTATCGGTTTTCTGGTGGCGTTGCGTGGCTTTGCGTGGTCACTGGCCACGGTAACTTCCTGTAGAAACTGAACTCACTGGCCACGGTAACCCAGCGGGGCGCTGCCGACCGGGTGAAGCTCGTCGCCTTCGCGGGAGAGGGCGAGCAACGCGTCCTCCGGGCCAATCGCAACGACCCGCCAGTTACGTCCGGGGAACTGGCGGAACAGCAGGTAGACGGGCAAGCGGTCAGGGTGTCGCATCGGGGGGCCTCCCATCAGTGAACCGTGTCGCCGGGAACGACGGTGAGGGTGTGGACCGGTTCTAGGTTGTCCGTCAGTCTGTCCAACCGCTTGGCCATCCGGGCCAGGTCCACGAGTGCGGCGGCCTTGCCCGCGACCGGGGCCTTCGGGTCCGCGGTACGGGTGGCCAACTGTTCGAGCGCGTCCTCGACGCGGAGAACGGCGGCGGTCAGGGCGGTGTCGAGGGGGTCAGTCGTCGTCATCGGGTCGGTCCTCAGTGGGGTCGGAAACGCGGACGTAACGGTAGGGCTTACTCTCGTCGTAACAGGCGACGATTCCACGACGGCACCATGCGTCGAGGGCACCGCGAATTGTCTGCGCCTTCGGACGTGCGTTGCGCTTCGCGGCCAAGTCGTCGGCGAGTTCGGCGACAGTCTTGCCACGCTCGCGTTCCAGTTGATCGAGTAGATCGTCCCGCCACGTCCGCCGGCCCTGGGTCCGGGCGGACGTCGGGCGCTGAATCACTGGCGTCGGTCCTTGAGACGTCGGCCTTCGTGTCTGTCTAGTCTGGCCGAGTTTTTCGGATTTGCCGCACAATGTCTCCCCACTCTCCCCACTATTGGAAGCCGGTTCGTCCGATTCGCGTTCAACTGTGGGGACTTTGGGGACGGGTCGTGCAGTGATGTCGGAAAAACGGGCCAGACTAGACAGACATCGGTCCCAGGCTGGGTTCACGGTGTACGCCTCGGCCACCGGTCCCGACCGAGTGGACTCGGGGCGGCCGAGCGGCGCGAGGTAGCCGTAATCGGTCAGCCATCCCAACGCGGGGATGAGGTCGGCCGTCGAGGTGATGTGATTGTCCTTGAGTTGCTGGAATGCCTTTGTCTTCGTGAAGTCCTTGATGTCTGGTTTGCGGGCAAGCCAGTTCAGGAGACGACGGGCAATGCGGGAACGCGCGTCGTGGGTCCCCACGCCGAAGCACCGCCGGCTGTGGGAGTCGAAATACTCGACCAGCTTCTCGGCGTCGGTGACAACGGTGCCGGGAATGGGGTCGTGTGGCTCTGCCTGTCCGGTGGCGATCCGGAGAGCCTGGAGCAAGGCAGAGAATCGGACGCAGTACGTCTTCTGCTTGGAGAGCAGGCCACGATATGGGTCCGTCACTTCCAGCTTGTTCATCCGCTCCGCGATGCGGCCGGTAAACCCTTCCCATGCGACTCGGGCAGACTGGTCGAACGGGCCGACGTGCGTCTCGTAGCTGACGCCGATGACCTCCCCGTGCTCGTCCGTCTCGGGCACCGCTCCGAGGTCGAGGAGGGCCCGGAACACGGCCTCATAGCCGGCCTGATGCTCACCCGGGATGGTCGCCCATGTCTCCGCCGCGGCTTCGTAGGGGTCGGGGTAGGCCATCAGCCATCGGTCGGCCCACCCGTCATTTGCGACCGAATGCGCCCGAACGTCACCGCGGAACATGCTCAGGAGGTCAGGCTGAACGACCCCGACGACGGCAAGGAAGGACTTGTCCAGGTGAAGTGGTGGCTCGCCCTTTTCCTGTCGCCCTGCGCGGTTCTTCGTGATTGACGAACCGGACCAGAAGCTCAGCAAATGCTGCTTGTCGTTCCCCTTCCCCCCGCTGCGGTACTGGTTGAGGGCGAGCACGAGTCCGGCGAGCTCGTCCTGTACGACCGCCACGCCCTTCGGGTATGCGATGTTGCCGAGGACGAGACTTTCCGTCGTCCAGTCACGAAAGGCTAGTTGCCGCATGACAGGCTTTTCCGGTGGCGTCGGGTCATCCTCCCCACAGCCGCCCGCCTTCCAGTCCTTCATTTCTACTTCGTGGCGGTTCAGTTCGACGGCGTATCGCCTCATCTCCTCGGCGTGCTGCTGTGCCCACTCGGCCTGAATGTCGTTCAGTGGCCCCGCGGCTTTGTTGAGTGACTCGGACTTCACCCCGCCGGGCGGCGCGACCAGCCCGACCCAGAACAGTGGCGCGTCCCTCCAACCCGGTTTCACCTCGGCGACGTAGCCCCGTCCGACGGCCGCACCGAGCATCCCGAGCCCCAGCACGCCGATGTAGTCGACGGGCACGTTTAGCGACCGGGCCGCGGATTCCCAGTAGTCGGCCACCGGACGGGGAAAGATGTCGAGGGGAAATTCGCATGTCTGTGTAGTCTGTGGCAATTCCAGCGGTTTGCCGCAGAACCCATCCCTACTTTCCCCACTGTTAGACTTCGGTTCTTGCTTTCCGTTCGCGTTGTGCTTGCCGTTCTGCTCGCCGAACCGCTTGCCGTTGACGTGCAGGTTGCCGAAGTACATCTCGGGGCCTTCCTGCCGCGGCGGGATGCGCCCTTCGTTGCGGAGTGCCTCGATCAACCGCGAGTTCGTTTCCCCGTCGACGCGGCCGTAACGTCGAAGAGACTCGAAGTCGAACGGCGTCAAATACCGGCGGGTCTTCGGCAGACCCGGCCAGGCGTTCGTGAACAGGTAGAGTTTGTCGCACCCGGATTCCGGGTCCTTCTTGTTGCCGAGCGTGCCCGACCAACCGCCCTCCTTACCGGGCCGCCGGACGCGGTTCGCGCCGACGAACTCGCCGCCGGCCTCGGCGATGATCTGCCGCCAGTCGGCGTTACGGTTGAAGTGGACCCAGGGCTTTTCGTCGTCCGAACTGGCCTGGCTTGCCGACGCCGACCGCTGCGGTTGCGGCTCTGGTTCCGGCTCCGGGTAGGCAGCGGCGGGAATCAGCGCGGGGTCTTGGCCGAAGAGTTGGAACATGTACTCGACCGTCTCGGCGGGGCTCATCCACCCGCTTCCGTTCCAGGCCTGCGGCCAGTAGTCCCGCTTGTAGTGGCGACCCGGCAAGCGTAGCCAGTTGCCGAACGGGGTGTCTTCGGTAATGGCCTTCTGCTTGGGGTTGGCTTCCACGTCGGCGACGCCGAAGTCCTTGCAGTCGGAGACGGCCCACACCGCAAAGGAGTGAAGCAAGTCACCGGGTACGGGCTGATCGAACAAGACCCAGGCGTGATAGCCGCCCTTGCCGTTGCTGCTGTAGAGCAAGACGAGGAAGCCGAGAGCTGTCAGTTTCGCGTACAGGAACTTCGCATACCGTTCGTTCGCGGCGGGGTCACACGGTTGGCCGTCGTGGGCGTCGATGTCCCAGGCGGCCCAACGACCCATAGAGTCGGTGCCGAGCGAATGAAGGCCGACGGTGTGCTCGCGGGCAGTGCCCGCGAAGTGTTGGGTGAGCCTCTGAACGGTCAGTGCTCCGGGGACGGTGCCTGACTTAGGGAAGTTCTTCGGCCCCTCTTCGTCGTACACTCCATACCGATCGGTACGGTTGACGAGCTGCGAGAACGCCCACTCCGCCAGGGTCGGGGCCGCGTTCTTCCAAACATTGGCAATGTCGCTCACGCTGACACCTCGTGATGTTCCGATTCTGGCGTCTCAGCGTGTCATCCCCGCAATGCGTGGGGTATGATTGACGTGCTGACGCCACGCTCACCGCCGCCACAGCGGGGAGCAATCAACCCGACACCCACTGGTCCCGCCCGGTGGGTGTCGTCGTTTCGTCACCGACCTGCGCCACCCAGCGACGCCAGGTAATCGACGGCCGCCTGCCGGGGGATCAGCCGGCGCTTTCCGGCCTTGATGTACCTCAGCTCCCCCCGCTCCATCGCCCCATAGAGGAAGGTCCTGCCGAGCCCCATGAACTCGGCGGCGGCCTCGACCGTCATCGCCCCCCGCTCGTAAAGCCGCGAGGCATCGCCCTGTTCTCGTTCCGTCGTTACCGTCACCATGTCAGCAACCTCCCCCGAGTAGTGGCGTCCGTCCGACCCGCATAGTGTCCGCGAACGTACTCGCCGGACTCCATGCTGTGTTCGTATCATGGGGGTGTCAGCAGTGCAAATCCGCAATGATTCCGATTTCTGACACCATCGAGGGAAGCCGTGAGACTCTGGGAATACGTCCTGGCCGCCGACGACAAAATCGACCTCGTTTCCGAGCGGTCGGGGCGGGCGTGGGCCGCGTCGTCGCAGGGGCTGAGGGCCGCGAAGGTCTACACGCTCGGCGAGGATGACGAGGCGGTTGGGCCGGCCCTGAATGGCGATGTCACGCCGGACGAGTGGGACGCCTGGCGGCTCAACGTGCGGGCGTTCCGCTCAGTCGTGGCACGCCTGACCGACCGGAAGCCGCGCCGGGCAGCGGGCGTCAAGCCGATGGAGGCGGACAAGGTTCTCGTCGAGCACGTCAGCCGCCTGGAAGTCGTCATCGACCGGGCGGAAGACAAGGCCCCGGTCGACCTCCGGAAGAAAGACCCGTTCGGCCCGCAGACGCCGCTGTCGAAAGACACGTTCCGCGGCCTGTTCGTGGCTCGGCGGAACGGCGCGGGTTCGGTGGCGGACTACTGGCAGCCGGTCTTCCTCTCGATCGTCGGCCCCGGGTATACAAAACCCGTGTGCGGTGATTGCGGCGAGCCGTTGTCACCGACGAAGACCGGCCGCACGTCCACGGCGGAGCGGTGCAAGGGCTGCACGTTCAAGCTCTGGCGGTCTAAGCAGCCGATTGAGGATCTGCGGGCGAGCTGGCGGAAAGACCAGCAAAAGAAGCGCAGGCTAGCCAAACTCGGGGGCAAGACCGATGGCCCGGAAGCCAAGTGACGACGGCAAGCCAGGACGCAAGCGCCGGGGTCGGGGCGAGGGCGGAATCTGCCAGCGGCCGGATGGTCTCTGGGTGGGGTCCGTTTCGCTTGGCTACGCGCATGACGGGAAGCGGAACCGGAAGAGGCTGTACGGAAAGACAAAGGGCGAGGTCATCGCCAAGATCGACGAGCTCAAGGCAGCGGCAAGAGCGGGGAGTTTGCCCGATGCCGGTGCCATGACTGTCGGCCAGCTACTAGACCGCTGGCTTGCCAATTCCGAAAGCCGCAACAGCGACCGCACAAAGGAAGAGCGGGAGCGGGTTGTGCGGCTCCATCTCAAGCCCGCGATCGGCGCGGTGAAGCTCGCAAAGTTGACGCCGCTGCATGTGGAAGGGTTGTACGCGGACATGAGGGCCGCGAAGAAAGGTGCCCACGTCACACGGACGGCCGCCGACCTGTTGTCCATCGCGTTGAATTACGCCGTTCGCCTCGGATTGATCCGCTCGAACCCCGCGGCATCGGCGAGCGTGGCGAAGCCGAAGGCCCCGAAGCGGGAGATGCTGTTTCTCAACGCCGCCCAAGTCAAGGCCCTCCTATCGGCCACGGTCGGCAGAACCATCTTCCCGCTCGTGGCAACCGCCCTCGGAACCGGACTCCGCTCAGGCGAACTGCTCGCGCTGTCGTGGGAAGACATTGACCTGCGAAAGCGTACCCTCCGGGTCAGGAAGGCGTTGTCGCGGACCAGAAGCGGTTACGTCCTGAAAGAGCCGAAGACGGAACACAGCCGCCGGTCAGTCGCCCTTCCCGACTTCGCGGTGAAAGCCCTGGAAGAATTCCGTGAGCGTAAATCAAAGTCGCTCGAACATCCGGTGTTCTCGACTCGTGAAGGGAACTACCTGGATCGGAAGAACGTGCTCCGGGCGTTCCGGGCGGCGGTGGCGGCGACGAACAAGAAGCTCCCGGCGGGGGTCCCCGCGCTCCCGACCAGACTCCGCGTCCACGACCTCCGCCACACCGTGGCCAGTCTACTCCTCAGCGCCGGCCACTCGGTGAAGGCGGTGGCGAAGCGGCTCGGGCACGCGAACCCCGCTGTGACACTGAGGGTTTACGCCCACGTCATGCCAGACGACGACGATCGACTCGCAGAAGGGCTCGGAAAACTCATTGGCCACAGTTAGGCCACAGTGACGGCCGATTCTAACAGAGTCTTGAGAAATGCCAAGAGCCGCAACCCTTTCGGATTGCGGCTCTTGCGTCGAATGGGCGCTACTGGGCTCGAACCAGTGACCCCCACAATGTCAATGTGGTACTCTAGCCAACTGAGCTAAGCGCCCTCAACTCCCTTTTCTTACCAACATTTCTGGAAGGTGCAACCGCATTTTTCTGGGGTGGGGCGGGGTCGCGCTTCGCTGGTTCACGGTAACTGGGCGGCCTCGTTGCCGTTTCGAGACGCGATCGCGGAATAGACCAGAGGATCCACACCGTCGGGGACGAATCGGACGGCCCCGTCGCCGAAGAGGAAATTCGCACCGCCGGTGTGGGAGCTTCCGAAACTCGCGTTGGATTCGTCACCGGTTCGGCGGTTGAGGGCGAACGTCGCGTCCATAAGCCGGAGAGCGTTGCCGCCGGTTCGCCAGCCGTTACAGCCACCGTTGTTGTTTCCACCAACCCAGGTCGGGAACGCCCCGTCGCTGATGTTGCTGGGGGTCACATTCGCACTGATGGATGCTTCCCCCACGAAGACGGTGTTGCTCAAACCGTCGCTCACTTCCCCGAATCGGACGACCCAGGTGCTGTTATTGTTGTTGGCATAGAGAAGGACTCCGTTCTGCTGGCTTCCGTTGGGGTTGGCGCAGGTATTCCACCCGCCCGAAGTCCAGGAGACGCGGTTGCCGGAATTGCCGACATAGTTGGACTTCGCGTAGCCGTCGTTGTCGGCCTGGGGAAGGACGTCGCTGGGGCAGACGAAGACGCTCAGGGGAGTGCGGGCGACCCCGCCGCCGGCGGTGAGGTTGATTTCGGAGCTGGCAGAGATGGTGTCGACGTTGAGCCCATTGGATCCGCCGCCGTTGTTGGGGGGAAGCCAGAAGTTGGCCGGGTCGTTTTGAAGCGCGGCGAAAATGGCTCCCTGTTCCATGTGGGGCAGGAGGGAAACTCGCCAGGCCCAGCTTCGTCCGTCGTCGTCGTGGCTTCCCACGGGCAATTTTCCGACGGCATCGTGATAGTTGTGCAAAGCCAGGCCAATTTGTTTGAGATTGTTTTGACACTTCACCCTTGCGGCGGCCTCGCGAACCTTCTGAACCGCCGGCAGAAGCAGGCCAATCAGGATCGCGATGATGGCGATCACGACCAGCAACTCGATGAGTGTGAAGCCGCGAACGCGGCGAGGGAAATCCGCCATGACACGCTCCGGAGAGAAGGAGGGAAGGCGACCGAATCCACGAAATGTGAAGAAAACCACTTCTCATTCTATACCTCAAGGAACCAGGTCCTGTTACATATTGGAAGGGAATTTCTTCCATTCTGGAGATGTGATAAATGAATCCATACCGCAATGGGATCGAGGGATCGGATTCTGTCCAGGGACCTGTGCACTTGCTGAACAGCCTTTGGTTTTCGGCGGTTTCCGAGTTTTCTTTTGCCCTCTGAATTCCAGGCATCACCAGGTCATTCCCCGGCAGGAATGTATGGGCTCTCCTCACATCGTGCAATGCATATCAAGCCTGGTTACTGCCACAGACCAGAATTGATGTATGATGTGATGTCAATTTGTGTTCACGCAGACGATCGTTCGTCCGCTCGCAGTATTCCAGCTCAGACATGTCCGGCGAAGTTCACCCCTGAGTTTCTGGGGCGGAAAGATTCATTCACGGCGAACTGCTGGAGTCAACCTTTGTGGTAAGGTGGGTCAAGGAGGCTTGGCGACGAAGGCCCACCGAAGACGAAAAAAAATCCGCGACGGGTCAACGGATCTTCCACTGTCCGCCGTCCTTCGCCGAAATGCGAGAATCCATGGAGGTGCAAGCAGGCTCTGTGTACAAAAATCTGATAGAGGGGATTCCGGCGGCTTCTTATTGATCGTACGCTCCTGAATTCGTTCCCTGTTCCCCTGTTTGGACCGACCATGATCGAAGTCGACGGACTCACGAAGCACTTCCATGCGGCCGGCGGGAAGCTCGTTTCCGCCGTGGAAGATGTGCGATTCACCGTCAAACCGGGCGAAGTGCTCGGCTTGCTCGGGCCGAACGGGGCGGGGAAAACGACGACGCTACGGATGCTTTGCACCGTGTTGAAACCGTCGGCCGGCTTCGCGTCCATCGCCGGTCATGACATCGTCAAAGATGCCGCCGCCGTCCGCCGTTCCATCGGCTTTCTCTCTGCCAACACCGGCGTCTACGACCGGATGACCGCCTGGGAGATGGTGCAGTATTACGGCCGGCTCTACGGGCTCGATGGCGAACCGCTCCGCACTCGGATGGAAGAACTTTTCCAGTCCCTGGCGATGAACGATTTCCGCGACACGGTCGGAGGTCGGCTCAGCACCGGGATGAAGCAGAAGGTGTCCATCGCCCGGGCGTTGGTGCATGACCCACCGGTTCTGATCTTCGACGAGCCGACCTCCGGGCTCGATGTGCTCGTGCAGCGGGCGGTCTTGCGAAACATCGCGGACCTGCGTGGGCGGGGGAAGACCATCCTGTTCTCCACGCACGTGATGAGTGAGGTGGAGAAGCTATGTGATCGGGTTGCGATCATGTCTCGCGGTGCCATCGTGGCGGCGGGCACCCTCCCGGAATTGCGGGAAAAGTTCGGGCAGCAAGACGTGGAAGAGATCTTCTTCAGCCTCGTGTCGTGACGTGCTTGCGAATGCGCTTCCCCTCATCTCTGAGGGGAAGCGGTTCCACCCCAGTGGGGAGAAGGTCGGAAGGGTTACCGTTCGATGGGATTCATCGGGCCGGGCTTCCCGAACTCGAGCTTGGTGGCGGGAAAGACGGCTTTGGGGTCCTTGCCGCACATCCGGTCCCATTCGCCGTAGACGGGGTTAGGGAGGACGAACCAGTCGACACCCCAGTGGACGATCGCCTCGTCGGCGAGTTTATTTCGCTGGGCGATGGCCGCCTTCAAGCCGTCGACACCGCTGGCCGGGTCGACCTTGGGCGGAGCAAACGCCTCGGAGAAATCGCGGAGGTTGTCGCCGAAGTAGAGCAGGACATTGTACTTTGCCGCCACCGCTTCTCGGCGGGCGGATTTCTCGGACGAGCCCGACTTCATCTTCGGGTAGAAGCGATCCGCCAGGCCGTCGGTGCTGACACCCAGCCGTTTCAACGCTTCGAGACTCGCGTTTTTGTACTCCCCGTGCCGATTCGAAATGTAGATCACGCTCACGCCGAGTTTCTCCGCCCGCTGGATAAACTCGATCGCCCCCGGGACGGCTCGCGTCTCGCTCGACCAGTGTTGCTCGTAGTCGAACCACAGGTCGAGGTCGTACTCCTTCCCCTTCGCGTAGAGGGCGGTCTGGAAGGCGGAGTTGTCGAAGACTGTTTCGTCGAGATCCATCACGACGGCGGGCCGAGGCGGGCGGGCGGCGACGAGGTACTGTTCGAGCCGTTCGCTGGCGAGGCGGTAGGTTTGAAGGCAGCAGGCCCGGTACTCGGCGGAGGTTTGGACCCAGACATTGGCCCCGAGTCGGTTGTCCATCGTGACCCCCGCTGGTGCCGACTTGGGCGGGGTTTGATCCGCGACGGTCACCCGGGGTTCCGTGATCCCGAGAAAATACCCGGCAGCAAGACCAACCGCGCAGGTGGCGGCCGGGAGGAAGAGCGATCGCGACGGCATCTGGGGCTCCGGGGGGTGTGGTCGAGTCCCTACTGTTGTAGACCAACCCGAAGCGGGAAGCGAGCGGGGTTTCCCATCGGGTGTCCCTGCGGATTGGGGCATCTGACGGGAGGGCGAGGCTCCCGCCGAGCCGGACTTCCTGCCCGAAATGGCTCCCCGGACCCCGGAAGTTCGGCTCGGCAGGAGCCTCGCCCTCCCGGTCGCCCCAAAAAAAATAGGGACACCCTTCCCATCGGGATTTGGGATCCCGGCGAAACCGTGCCCTGGGGAGATTTCGCCGCGCGGAAGAGCCGAATCCCGTCACACGCTTTCGAAGAGCGGTGCCGGGGTGGGGGGCGCGTGCAGCAGGTAGGTCCTGTACCCGCCCCCCAGGTTGGTCGCGGCGAACCCGGCTTGCATCAGGATGCGGGTCGCGAGGTAGCCACGCTGACCGACCTGGCAGTACACAACGATGGGGCGGTTCTTCGGTAGCTCGGCGAGTCGGTTGCGGAGGTCGTCCACAGGAATGTTGATGGCGTCCGGGATGTGGCCGTTCGCGAATTCCAGCGGGGTCCGCACGTCGAGCAGCAGCGGCTTGTCGACCATCGCCGCCACCTCTTCCCAGTCGGTCTGCGGGTGGTCACCGCGGAGCAACCCGCCGGCCACGAAGCCGGCCATGTTGACCGGGTCCTTGGCCGAGCCGAACTGTGGGGCGTAGCACAGTTCCATCTCTTCGAGGTCGAACACCGTCATGCCCGCCTGGACGGCCACCGCAAGCACGTCGATCCGCTTGTCCACGCCGGCCCCGCCGACGCCCTGTGCGCCGAGCAACTTGCCTGTCGCGGGGTCGAAGAGCAATTTCAGCGACATGCCCTCGGCACCCGGGTAGTAGCCGGCGTGGTGGGCCGGGTGGACGTACACCTTGCGATACGGCCTGCCCAACCGCTGGAGGGCTTTCTCGGACAGCCCGGTGATCGCGGCAGTCGTGCCGAAGCAGCCGAGGATCGCGGTGCCCTGCGTGCCGCGGTACTTCGACTTGCGCCCGAAGACGTTGTCGGCGGCGATCCGGCCCTGGCGGTTGGCGGGGCCGGCGAGCGGGACCTGGGTGCGTTCGCCGGTGCCGAAGTCGGTCGTCTCGATCACGTCGCCAACGGCGAAGATGTCCGGGTCGGTCGTCTGAAGGTACTCGTTGACGCGGATGCCGCCGCGCGGCCCGACTTCGAGTCCGGCCTGGACCGCGAGAGCATTCTCCGGCCGCACGCCGACGCCCAGCACGACGAGTTGGGCAGTGCGCCTGTCGCCGGACGTGAGTGTGACCGTCATGCCGTCGGGGCCGGGGGCGATGGCCTCGGCGGTCTGGCCGAGCAGAACTTCCACCCCCTTGTCTCGGAGTGTCGCGAGAAGGGGGGTGGTCATCTCCGCGTCGAACGGGGGTAGGATCTGTCGGTTGCGGTCGAGGACCGTGGTAGCGACGCCGCGATGAACGAAGTTCTCGGCCAATTCCAGGCCGATGAACCCGGCCCCGACGATGACGGCCCGCTCGATTTTGCCGTCCACCAACTTCTTGATGCGGTCCGTGTCGGCGAGGTTGCGAAGGGTGAAAACGCTCGGGAGGTCGGCGCCGGGAATCGGCGGCCGGATCGGGGCGGCACCGGGGGCGAGGATGAGCTTGTCGAAGGCCTCCTCGTACTCCCGCCCGGCGGTCAGGTCGCGGACCCGGACGGTCTTGTTCCGCCGGTCGATGGCGATGACCTCGCTCCGTGTCCGCACGTCGAGGCGGAACCGCTCCCGGAGCCGCTCGGGGGTGGTGACGAGCAACTTCTCCCGCTGCGGGATCACGTCGCCGATGTGGTACGGCAGGCCGCAGTTGGCGAACGACACGTCCGGGCCGCGCTCAAACATGACGATGTCTGCGTCCTCCGACAGCCGGCGGGCGCGAGCGGCGGCCGACGCTCCCCCGGCCACACCGCCGACGATGACAAGTTTCATGACGATTCCTTTCGGGTTCGGAGTGGGCCGGTTCGGTGCGACGGGATCACTTCTCGCTCTTCGCTTTCGGGTCCGCCTTTTCGAAGACCACCATGTAGTTCTCCTTGAGGAGATCCTTCACCTCCGCTGCCTTGCGGAACCCGCACCCGGCGATCTCCTTCTCGACGACGTCCTGCCCGGCCCGGACGTGTTTCAACGCCCAGTCGGAACTCTTGCCGGGAGTGCGGTGGAAGTCGACCACAACCACCCGCCCGCCGGGCTTGAGTGCCTTGTGGACGGACGCCATCATCCGTTCCGGGTACTCGAAATGGTGGTAAGTGTCGCAGATGAAAACCACGTCCACCGACGCTTCGGGCAGGCCGGCGGACATGTCGGTGCCGAGGACCGTCTTGATGTTCTTCAGGTTCTGCTTCTCGGCCGACGCGGCGATGTGGTCGAGGAATTTCTGAGAGATGTCCACGGCGTACACCGTCCCCTCCTTCTGGACCTCATCCGCAAACAGTCGGGTAAACAGCCCGGTCCCGGCTCCCACATCGGCGACAGCGAGGCCCGGCTTCAGCTTGCACGCCGCCACGACCTGTTTCCGCTTGTCGTACACCTCCCGGCTCTCCCCCTCGAACTTCGTCACCCACTCCTTCACGTCGGGGTTCTTGAAGGGGTCGTTGATGCCGGGGCGGACGCTCTTTTCCTGGGCCGAACCGGACGGCAGCATGGCGAAGACGCACGCCAGCAGAACGATCGATCGCAGTGCCATATTCCGCTCCTCGGTGTCTCGGGGAAACCGTTCTTTTGGAGGTGCTTCACTTGCCTGCGGTGGTCGGCAGTTTGGTCAAAGTACAGGACAGTCCGCCGGTGCCGCTGACTCGGTTCCAGGGCATCCGTGCGATTAGCAGGCCCATGCCGCAGGTGTCCGTGATGCCGGCAAAAACCAGCCCCGCCCCGACGAACGCTGACAGTCCAATGAAGCGTGGGTCGATGAAGTAGCCCAGCACGGCCCCCAGGAAGACCAGCGTGCCCGCGACGATCCTCACCTGTCGCTCCAACGAGACGGCGTTCTTGCCACGGTTCACGGGCAAGCCGGCCTCGGCCCACGCTGTGGTCCCTCCCGCGACGTTGACAACGTTCGCGTACCCCGCCGCCAGAAACTTCTCGCACGCCTGCCGGCCCCGACTGCCCGACTTGCAGATGACGTAAAGCGGAGCGTCCGCCGGGCCAGTGCGGGAAGCCATGATGGCCTTCGGGTCGAGGTCGGAAAGCGGCACGTTGCGGGCGAACGGGCAGTGGACCTCGCGGTACTCGACCGGGGTCCGCACGTCGATGAGTTCGACTGACTCGCCGCCCTGCTGCTTGGCGGCGAGGTCGCGTGGGCGGATGGTCACGACTTCCATGAACGTCCTCCTGAAAAATCTCATTGTCGAGACGTAAAGGCGGTTCCGACACGAAATCAGCCGCCCGGGGTGGCGGCGAACCGCTCACGGATGCAGCCGAGGAACTTGCCCAGGCACGGTTCGGTGATCTTGTAGTAAACCTTCCGCCCGTCCCGCTCGGGGGCGAGGAACCCGCACCGCTGCATGAGCCGGAGGTGGCCCGAGGTGACGTTACTCGGGATTTCGCACGCCTCGGCCAGTTCCCCGACCGTGTACCGATCCTTGAGCAGCATCTCCACGATCCGCAACCGATGCGGGTGGGCGAGTGTCTTCAGGCATTCCGCCGCCTGGGTCAGGCGGTCGAGGTCGATCAGGGTGTCGGCGGGCATGTTGTCTCCTCTGCTGTGCAATATATCTCGACATTTTGACGTGTCAAGCTCGAGCCGTTTTCGGTTCGTGCATTCTCGCCCGCGGGGGGGGGGTAAAGAGACTTTGGAGGTACGTTCGAAGTTCCCAACTAGAACCGGCAGTGAACTTCGCTCTGAATCTAAGTCTAACGCATCGTGGTCGGAAAGTGTGCTCGCCCGGGGTGACGAGGTGGGAAAAACTCCAGCCCCTCTTCCAGTGAGACTCCCGGCGAGTCGCATCGAACGATGCTGAGAACCGCTGGCGGAACCATTTCTTCGATGTAGGCCGCAAGTTTGTGATGTCCGTCTATCACGAACTCACAGTATGCTTCTTCTGTGGATGTGGTCAAAACTATGGGACGTTGTCCAGCTTGGATCCGGTCGCGAAAGAGATTCACTCGCGGCGGATCGAGTCGTTCGCGGGGTTGAGTGCACAAAAGGTTCCTACTATCCGGATAGTACCCCGGTAACCCGGGGTCATCGTGAGGAGTCGACACCACTGTATATTGAGAAATCGAAGGTGAGAAATGCAAGTAGTACAAGGAATTCGAGAACTCGTTCAACATCGGCTGTATCTGATCGGCAATTGGAGCATCATGTAATCCGTTCTCAAGTACCTCGACGATCTCAGTCCAGGCTTTGTTTCCCCGGGTATGGCTTCGGACCACAACATATTGTCCGACGCTTCCTGCAAAATCATCCCAAGTGATCCCGACCCTCTGGCCGTCGACAGAGAGGGTTGTTGGGAAGGGACCTCGAACGTCAACGGCTCCTGTTCCGTTTGTGACCTGCCAAATATCCAACCTCTCGCCTTTCGGGAGATTGCTGGACCAGGTCAGCCACTGAATCCAACGGGCATCGTTGCTGGCGGCCTCCGCCTTCAACGGCTGTGCGAGTTTTGCCGATTCTTGGCGAGAGGGCTCCACTTGCCAGCGAAGAAATATTGCTCTGGGATCCCCTCTTTCTTCCAACCAATCCGCATATACGAGCCGGGGCAATTCGTCTTTCGGGCGGTAAAGGATCCCTCTTAGGAACGCGAAGTCGTCTTGCATTGTCGCTCCTAACGCATGAAATTGCACGGAACCGAGATGCTCTTCCATACTGGAAGCGGCCGCCACTGCGAAGTCCAGGGTCTCATACGAGATCCTGGACTTCGCAGTGGCGGCCGTAGGGGATTCCGGACAGTTCCGGAACGGCTCAGCCTCCGGAGGCGGGGTCCTGGCCGTTGACCCACGGGCCGGCCAGTTGCATGTACTTCGACGCTTTCGGGTCCTTCTCCACCTCGAGGTGGCTACCCTTGTCGCCACCTTCCCAGCCGATGATGTGGTTGGGCTGGCCGCGTTTCTTGCTGCGTTCTTCCCACTGCTTCGCCCAGGACGCGTCGGCCTCGACGGGCTTGCGGGCTTCCTTGTCCCAGAAGAGGGCCTGGCCGTTGCGATAGCTGAGCACGCCCATGTTGACGGTTGTGAAGGCGGCTGCCCCGAGGTCCGGCGGGCTGAGCAGAACGGTCTTGTCGTCGCGAATCTTGTCGAGGAAGTTTTCCCACAGGGCGTAGGTGGCGTTCCCCTTCTTCTCGTTGACGAACTTGTAGACGGCCTCGCCCTGGGCTGCGCCGGGCTTCTTTGGGCCGCCGCTGATCTTCTGGCCGTAGACTTCGAAACCCTGCAGGTAGTCACCGCCGCCGACGAACTTGATCGTCGCCAGGTGGCCGCGAATCATCTCGCCGAGCTGGGTGTCGTTGCACATCGTTGCGGAGACGATGAACTGGCAGCCCTCGTCGTAATCGGCGACGACGGTGGCGGTGTCAGGGACGTCGCGGGTGTCGTACTCGAGGTAGATCCCGCCGGCCCCGACAACGCGGCGGGGGTAGCGGACGCCCATGGCGGCGATGAGGTGCGTCGTCTGGTGGACGAAGAGGTCGGTGAACATGCCGCCGCCGAACGGCCAGTAGCACCGCCACTGGCCCCAGACGGCCCGGTCGAACGGCTGTTCCTTCGGGGTGGGCCCGAGTTTCACGCCGTTGACGTCGAACTTGTAGCCCAGCCACTGATCCCAGTCGATTGTCTTGGGGGACATTTCCTTGGTGAGCGGGTAGTACCGCCACTGGCCGACGCTGGAGTTGCGGTAGTAGCTGGTCTGGCCCTGGAGAACCTTACCGATGTTCCCCTCGCGGATGTACTTGTTCGCCTCGTGCCAGGTGGGGTCGGCCATGCTCTGGACGCCGACGCACATGACTTTCCCGCTCCCTTTCCACGCATCGACGACGGCTTGTGCCTCGGCGATGGTGCGGGTCATCGGTTTTTCGCAGTAGACGTTTTTCTTCCGTTCGAGGGCGTCGATCGCCATCCGGGCGTGCCAGTGGTCCGGGGTCGCGATGCAGGCGACGTCGACATCCTTGCTTTCGAGGATCTCCATGTAGTTCTTGGAAACCCGCTTCTTGTCGGTGGCGTCGAGCCCGCAGCGTTCCGCAGACGGGAAGAGCCCACGCCCCTTGATCAGCCCCTCGACGACCTGGCCGTCCCAGACGTCGCAGACGGCGAACGGCTCAACGGGGAGGCCTTTCTTTTTCATTTCGAGGATGACGTCGATGTGCTGCTGGCACCGGCCGCCGACGCCGAGAAAGGCGACGTTGAGTTTCTGGTTCGCACCGGCGACGTTGGCGTAGCTCTTCGCCGGCAGGGTGAGAGCCGCCCCCGCGACGGCGGACGTCGCGAGGAAACTGCGGCGGTTCGGGGTGATCGCGTCGGACATGAAGAAAAATCTCCGGGAGGGAAGGGTCGAGGAAACTTGCCCTGGGAACGTTACCGGGGCGGGGGAATGTCCAGATCTCGGCAAATCTTCTTCGCCAGATGGTCGTCAATCTCGGTGTGGCGGGGAACGGAAGACCTCCGGTTGTTGCTCGGGTTGCCCCACCACGAGTGCCTGGCTCCTTCTCGAACAAGTTCGCATCCGTGACTGCGAAGGTGGGCGAGAAAATCCCTGCGTTTCACGGGGCGAGACTCACTTCTTCAAACGGCCCGTCTGCCGCCGCGATCGCATCAGTGCGATTGAATTCGAGAGCTTCGGCGAGGGCGGATCGGAGGTTCTCCATCAATTCCTCGCGAGTTTCCCCCTGGGAGTTGACCCCGGGGATTTCCTCGACCCAGCCGATCCACCAGTTGCCGGACTGCTGGACGATGGCGGTGAAGTTTGCAGTCATGTCGGGCTCACTTCTTCTTCTGTTCCAGCAGCCAGTCGTAGAGTTCGTCGGTGCCGTAGGCTTTGTCCCAGGAGTTGTGGCCGACGCCGGGGTACTCGGTGTATTTGGGCTTCGCGTCGGTTTTTTTGAGGGCTTCGATCATTTCCCGGGAACGGGCGACCGGGACGGCCTTGTCGGCATCGCCGTGGAAGCACCAGCAGGGGATTCCCTTGATTTTCTCGGCGTCCGCGGGCTTCCCGCCGCCACAGACCGGCACGATCGCCGCCCACTTCTCGGGAGTCGCCGCCGCAATGCTCCAGGTTCCGTATCCGCCCATCGACAGGCCGGAGAGGTAGGTCCGGTTCGGGTCGGTCTTGTACTCCTTCGAAACCGCATCGAGCATCGCCAGGGCCCGTTTCGCATCGTCGGAGTTGGCCTGCCAGGTCCGTTTCTCGGATTGCGGGATCACCACCAGAAACGGGAACGTTTTTTCCCGCTTCTTGATCGCCGGCCCGATGCCGACCTCGACGGGTTTCTTGGTGCCGCCCTTGGTCTCGCCGGACCCGTGCAGGAACAGAATCACCGGCACTTCTTTCTTCCCGTCGTAATCGTGGGGCACGAAGACGACATACGGCGACTCGGAACCGTCGGCGTTTTTGTAGACCTTGTCAACGAAACCAGTTTTGGAGTCGGCCGTGATTCCGGGGTGAGCGAGGGCGGCGAGGGCAAGGCAGGCGAGAAGCCGACGGAACATTGGGAGGGGCTCCGGGCGAGCGGGTGAGATGGCTCTACGGTAGCAAATCCGACCGGCCGATGCCACGATCTGGGGAAAGAAACGACCAAAGAACTCCGGGGTTTCCGGGCGAAGGGTGGGAAATCGCGATCGCCGCGCAAACCTACAGCCCCAGGATTTCCCGGGTGTGGTTCGCGATCATGAGTTCCTCGTTGGTCGGGATGACGTGGACCCGGAAATCTCCGAGCCAGGCGGCGTCGCGGGTGACGCGGTCGCGGATGGGGGCGGCGTTTTCCCCGATTCCGCCAGTGAAGATGATGGCGTCGACCCCACCGAGTGCCGCCGCCAGGGACCCCATTTCCCGACCGATGCGGTACACGAACAAATCAACCGCTTCCTTGGCACGCGGGTCCGGGTTCGCCAGCAGTTCGCGCATGTCCGCGGAGATTCCGGAAACGCCCAGCAACCCGGATTCGAAGTTGACCAGGTGCTCGATTTCCCCGACGGTCATTCCGTGGTGGCCGAGCAGATAGAGGACGACGCCGGGGTCGAGCGAGCCGGCCCGCGTTCCCATCAGCAGGCCGTCCGCGGGGGTGAAGCTCATTGTGGTCGCAACGCTCATCCCCGCCCGCATCGCACAGAGGCTGGCCCCGTTCCCAAGGTGAGCCACGATCGCCCGGCCTGTCGCCGCACCAGGATCCACCTGTGGAAGCATCGAGGCGATGAACTCGTAGGACAGGCCGTGGAAGCCGTACCGGAGCACGCCCTCTTCCGCGAAACGCCGGGGTAACCCGAACCGCTGCGCGACCGCCGGTTGGCTCCGGTGGAAAGCCGTGTCGAAGCACCCCACCTGCGGAAGGTCCGGACTCCGCCTGAGGATCGCCCGCACCGGTGCGAGATTGTGCGGTTGGTGGAGCGGAGCCAGCGGCACCAGCGCTTCCAACTCCCCGAGAATCGTCGAATCGAGCCGGACCGGGGCGGCGAACTTCACCCCACCATGCACGATCCGGTGCCCGACCGCGACCACCCGGTGCCCCGCCAGCCGATCCCGAAGCTGCTCGAAGACGGAATCGAGCGCCTGCTCGTGGGCGTGTTCCTCGGTGCCGAGCGACTCGACTTTCCCCCGGGCGAGAAGCTCACCGCCCAGTGCGAAGGCCGAGAATTTGAGACTCGACGAGCCCGCGTTCAAAACGAGAATTGCGTCGGACATCCCGCACCCTGACCCGCGTCGGCGTTCGAGTAGCGATTCCCCTCTCTGTTGTAGTCACACGCCCCCCGGTAGGGGCGTTTCGCAAAATCGCGGCGTCTCAAATCAGGCGGGGACGGGCATCTCGGCGGGCAGGTTGGCGTAGACGGCGATGAGCCCGCCCATCGTGGCGACGGCGGCATCGAGAATGTCGGCCGACTGGGACGCGGTCAGACGAAGCGAATTCACCGCCGCCTTGAACCGCTGCCAGTCCGCGGGGCGGGTTTCGATCCCAACGACGTGGTAGTCGAGCCCGACCCCCGGTTCCGGCCGAACCTCGAACGCCTTCGCCAGGCTGCGGGCCAGAATCATCGACCCCATCCGCGAACCTTCCGTGACGTACAGTGCCCCAAGCAGTGCCCACGGGGTGGATTCGGCCCAACTTCGGAAAAGCCGGCCCAGTTGCAGGACGGCTGCCTCCGCCCGGGTCGGCGTTTCTCCGTCCGGCTCCCAGAACGTCAGATCCGCCTGCAGAAGCGGGGCTCGCATCATCCGGGCGGGATCGAAAACCGCGGCGATTTCCGGCGAATCCGAGACCGAAGTCAGCGCCTTCTCCAGGGCTTCGTGCAACCGCAGCAGTGGCCGCAAACTCACCGCGTAGGTGCTGCCGTCGATGCGGCCACTCGACATGGCGACGGCGAAAGGCGTCCGCTCCACGGTATCGTGAGCCGAAGCAATCGCGGCTCGGATGCGGTCGGCAAGTGGGCCGGTTTCTGGCATGGAGAACCTCTTCAACCGTTTCAAGTTCCAGAGCTTCACGTTCCAAGGGGTGCAAAGTCCGGAAACTGCAACAACGCATGCTGCCGGTCGGCGACTCGGGAACCTCAAACCCTGGGACTTGGAACCCTGGAACTTGGAACTCTTCCAATCCGTAAGTCGCCGCGAAAGGCCGTGTCAACCGAAATCGAAAAGTGGTCGAATCCGACTTGTTCCGGCTTCCGGCGGGCATCCTTGCTGCAAATGGTGATCCGGGTGCGTAGAATCTCCCGATTCTCGAAATTCGTTCGGAGCGATTTTGAGCCGAGCCGCCGACCGCGAACTATAATTTCGGCGTGAGTTGATTCGAGAACAAGAATTGCTCCAGCCTCGGTTCCCAGTTGCTTCTGCCTGTGGAGCTTGAGACCGATTCGAACATTGAAGGAGACCGAGCATGGCCAAGGTTCCCACCGCTCCGCCGAGCGGATCGCAGCAAAACAGTGGCGAATCGCCGACGCAATCCCTGGATGCGGTCATTCGCAAGGGTGTGTTGAATTCGCTCGGTTCGCCGGCCGGGCTCTACCGGGTGGCGGTGCTGGAACTGTGGAAGGGGCACTACCGCGTCAACGTGATGACCGGGCCGGACTCGACCTCGGTGCGGATCGTCAACAGTTACTTCGTGGAAACGGACGAGGGTGGGAACATCCTGCGGTCCATGCCCCCGATCAAGCGGGAATACGCCTGAGCTCGGATCGGTCTCGGAGCTTCCTGGCGGGGCGGAGAGAAGGTCGGAAGAAATTCTCTCGCCAAAACTCGGGAAGTGAGTTAAATAACATCGTCGCGAGAGTTGTCGACCTCCGAGACCGTCCCACCGGGGTATGCCATGACGCGGATGAGCCGAGAGTTCAGCCTGGTTCTGCTTGGGGCCGGGATTCTGTCCGCGGGTTACTTTGTGGCCCCGTCGAACGCGGAAGAATTGGAAAAGAAGGCGGACGATCAGGCCGCCGCACAGGTTGGTGAAGATCCGAACCAAACGCACCACCGGCACCGGACCGGCGGGATGTTTCTCTTCATTCACAGCCCGGGTTACGCCGCCGGGTACGGCGGAGGCCGCACCGCCGCCATGCCCGGAGTCTCCCGCGGCGGCTTCGGCTCCGCCGGCCACTCCGCGAGCGCTTCGAGCTGATCCAACTGTTCTGGACTTTCAACTACCGGGAGGGCGAGGCCCCTGCCGAGCCGGTTGAGATCTCGGCTCGGCAGGAGCCTCGCCCTCCCGTTCCAATTCGCTTCCTCGTCTCGCACTCAGGCAACCGAGCCCTCGGTAAATTCCCATGCGTCGGCTCGCCATTGATCCCCGGCCGGACTGGCAGAAGAAGGTCGAAAAATACGGCCTGATGTATCACACCCTTCGCGGCGAACCGTACTGGGACGAGACCGCCTGCTACGAGTTCTCCAAGTACGAAATCGACACCCTCGAACGGGCCACCTACGCCTTGCACGAAATGTGCATGGAGCTCGTCCAGCACGTCATCGACAACCGCCTCTACGGCCTGTTCCTCATCCCGCCGGAATTTGAGAAGCTCATCGTCGATTCCTGGGAAGCCGACGAACCCTTTGTGTACGGCCGGTTCGACCTTGCGTTCAACGGCGTCGATCCGCCGAAACTGCTCGAATACAACGCCGACACCCCCACGGGGCTCGTCGAGGCGGGCGTCGCCCAGTGGTTCTGGCTCAAGGACATCGACGACCGGGCGGATCAGTTCAACTCCATTCACGATCGGCTCCTCGAGGCCTGGCAGGCGATCCTCGCCATCGACAACGCCCCGATCCACTTCTCCGCGATGCAGGGGCTCGAAGAGGACTACATCACCGTCGAGTACCTCCGCGACACGGCCATCCAGGCGGGGGCCCAGACCAACTACCTCGACATCGAGGAGATCGGCTGGCACCAGCAACGCAAGCGGTTCGTCGACCAGAAGGGGAACACCATCGGGCGGATCTTCAAACTCTACCCGTGGGAATGGCTCATCCGCGATGCGTTTGGGCAGAACGTGCTGGCGTCCCCGCAGACCCGCTGGCTCGAACCGCCGTGGAAGATGATCCTCAGCAGCAAGTCGATTCTCCCGATGCTCTGGGAGCTCAACCCGGACAGCCCGTTTCTGCTGCCGGCGTCGTTCGAGCCGATGGCGGGGGACCACGTCCGCAAGCCGGTGCACGCCCGAGAAGGGGCCAACATCACGGTGGTGCGGAACGGCCGGGTCGAGATCCAGACGGAAGGCCCGTACGACGACCGCTCGTCGGTGTACCAGGCGATCGCCCCGATGCGGTCGTTCGACGGGCGATACCCGGTGATCGGGAGCTGGATGATCAACGGCTGGGCCGCGGGCATCGGCATCCGGGAAGATGACTCGCTCGTCACGCAAAACACCAGCCGATTCGTGCCGCACCGGATGTCGGATTGAACCGTGGGATTCCCAGGTGGGCCCGATGATCCGTGCGACGTCGCTTTCTGTGCCGCACCAGACGCCGTTCTCCAACGGTTCGCACTCGGGAATCGCGGATGTCCCGGTCGAGAAAGGCGGGGCCGGTGCCGGCTTCGGGCCGCACGAATTGCTGGAGGCGGCCCTGGCGACGTGCGTGGCG
Organism: uncultured Alcaligenaceae bacterium; assembly: GCA_964552815.1. GTDB lineage: Bacteria > Planctomycetota > Planctomycetia > Gemmatales > Gemmataceae > CAYUHJ01. The sequence goes on from CAZKIQ010000030.1 coordinate 40,328, forward strand.
ATTACCGTTCGCCTTGCCGCTGAGAAGCACGGTTTCCCGCTCGAATCTGCGACCTGCGAGGTCCGGCTGGACCGGTCGAACCCCGACGCGGTGACGTTGAATTACGACCTGACCCTGCTCGGACCGCTATCCCATGAGCAGATCGCCCACCTGCGGGACGCGGCGAGTCGGTGCCCGGTCACCAAGACGCTGACCGGCGGCCTCCGCGTTCGAGCGACCAACTTTCTCAATCCTTGACCGCCACTCCCTCGACGACGATCGTCGTCGAGGCTCCGCCGGCGAAATCGGTTCGGAGGGGAATTTCCTTCCGGAACCCGCCCATTTTGGTCGGCGTGAACTTCACCGTCACCACTTGGACCGGTGCCGGGGCAGGGAAGGTTTCGACAACGATTCCGTCGCCGTCATCCGAAACGGGGTCGAGCCGGAACGGGCCCGCCGCCCGGACGACGACCTTGTGGGTCACGGTGGTGCCGAGCTTCACCTTCTCGAATCGCACGACGGAAGTGCTGAGCGTCAGTGGTGCCTGGACGACCCCGACGACGTTGACGTTGACCAGCGGGGCGGCGGGGTCGTTGGTTCGCAGCGTCACGACTTCCGAGAGGGGACCGGCGGGGACGTCCGGTTTGAGGGCGACGGTGACGGCGTATTTCGCGCCGCCGATCCATCCGCGGCCCGTCTCCTTGAAGTCGACGGTCAGCGGGCCGCTCGGGGGCACAATCCCGGTCACTTTCCAGTCCCGCTGTCGGCCACTGTATTCCAGGGCGACGGATTGCACCGCCTTCGAACCCTGGGCGACGGTCCCGAAGTTCACCTGCCCCGGGGTCAGTTGCACGTCCGCCCGACTCACCGCCGACATTCGCAGAACCGCCGTCGAAACGTAGGTCGGCCCAAGGGTGACATGCACGGTCTGGGCGTTGGCACCACTGAACCGGGCCGTATTCATCGTCACCGTGAACTCGGCGGATTCCCCCGGCTGCAGGACTTTCTGCGGAGCGTACGCCTCCAGGCACCCGCACGACCGCACCACGTTCGTCACCTGCATCGGGACGTCGTAGATGTTCGTGAGGGTGAACTTGTGCACGCACAGGGTGCCGTGTGGGACGGTTCCGAAGTCGTGGCTGACGACGGGCGGAGCCGCCTGGGACGGGTTCTTGGCAATGTCGGGAAGGAAGAGCTTGTTGGCCCACGGTGGAGAGGTCCCCGGAGCCTGGGCGAGGCCGACCGTCGGGGTTGTGATCGCGATCAGCAATGGGGCCAATGCGACGGTGTAGCGGATCATCCATCGCCTCCTGCCCCGCGGTTGGCGACGCCTCGCCGCGGGCTTTCGATCCATCGGGGCACACGTTTCTTCGGCGAACTCATGCGCGGCCGGCCAGCGCGGAGACCCGGCGAACGGGGAAAGCCCGGAAATCCCGTCCGCAGAACGGTCCGGAGTCGACCAGCCGTCACCACCCGCACGATCCGTCGCTTCCCAAACCGCTGCCTCCGACATCTCGAATTTCTCCGCTCGCCCAAATCTTCGCGCCGGAAGCGGAACTCCTCCCGGGGTTTGCGAACCGTCGGAAAGTCGGGAACGAGAAAACAGAAAAATATCAAAATCCTTCAATCTGTCCGGGAGGGGTTCTCGTCGGAAGCGTATCTCCCTTCGCAACTCGCCAATCGATCTCGACTCAATCTTCGGAACGTCAGGTCGTTTCGGGTACGACGGGTGGGTCGGCGCGATTCGTGTCGACAACAGAACTTGGAATGACGGAGTTTTTTTCGATGCGATTCTTGACTTGCATCTTGCTTGCTTCCCACACCCTCCTGTTTGCCACTGCCCAGGAAGCGGCGGCGAAACGGGTCGCGATCCTGGTTGTCCCCCCGGCAGTCCGAGCGGTCACCGCGGAAACGGTAGTTCTGGGGAAAGTCGAATCGATCGAGGCGGATCCGGTCGAGGCGCTTCCCTTCCCCGGTGCGGAAGAGAAGATTCCCTACAAGGTCGGTGTGATCAAAATTCAATCGGCACTGGCCGGGGCGAAAGGTCTGACCCACATCAAAGTGGGTGTCCCCGCAGGCGGTAACGGCGGCGGTGGGCGTGGCCCCCGTCTGGGTGGTGCACCTGTGAGCCTCGAGGCCGGCCAGGAAGGCTGCTTCTTCCTCGTCAAACACCCGACCGCCTCCCTGTGGATCATCCCCATGGGAGCCAATCCGATTCTCGAAAACGACCCCGAATACAAGGCGACGCTGGAAAATGTGAAGAAGAGCCTCGAAATTGCCGCCGATCCGGCGAAAGCTCTGAAGGCGGAGAAGGCCGCCGACCGCTTCACCGCCGCCGCCGTGCTGATCTCGAAGTACCGCACCATGCCCGAGGGTGTCGGCGAAGTCGAGAACGTCAAGGTTCCCGCCGCCCAGAGCAAAGCCATCGTTGACGCCCTGCTCGCCACGGAGAACTGGAATGCCGCCGACCCCGTGACCGGCAAGTCGGCGATCGGTCTCGCCCAGATCCTCGCCCTCGGCCCGAACGAAGGTTTCCAACCCGCCCCGTTCTCTGGCAATAACTACGCCACCTACTTCAAGGGCGAGTTCCAGAAGTGGGCCAAGACCATGCCCAAGGATTTCTCGATCCGCCAGATGGTGCGGAAAGAGCAGAAGTAGTTTTCCCCCGTTTCGATTTTCCTCATTCTTCAACTTCCCAGAGGTTTCCCGCGAATGCGAACCCGAGTTCTTACCATCCTCGCGATTGTCCCGGCTCTGGTGGTGACCGCCGGCGCCAAGACCGCACAGGGCCTGATGATCGCGGCCCCCAACCCGATGCAGCGGGCCGTCACCGCTCCGATCGTGGTCGTCGGAAAGGTGACGTCCATCGAAGCGGACCCGGTCGATGCGGAGCCGTTCCCAAAAGCTCCGCAGAAGGTGAGCTACAAGATCGCGCTGATCAAGATCGACGAGGCCCTCGTCGGCGCGAAAGGTCTGACGCACATCAAAGTCGGGTTCCTGCCTCCTCCTCCGCCCCCGCCGGCCGATCCGAATGTTCCCCGCCTCGGCCGGCCGCGAATGGGTTTCGATCTCTCCCTCAAGCTTGACCAGGAAGGCTGCTTCTTCCTCAAGAAGCACCCGACCGGCAACTTCTACACCTTCGACTACATGAGCCAGCCGCTCAACAAGTCGGCGGAGAACTACAAGGAGGAACTCGAAACGACGAAGCGGGCCATCGCAGTGGTCGCAAACCCGATGAAATCGTTGAAGGCGGAGAAGGCGGAGGACCGGTACGTCGCCGCCGCGGCGCTGCTCTCGAAGTATCGCAACCCGCCGCAGGGCACCCCGAACCCGACCCAGGTCGACATCTCGGCCGAGGAGACCAAGCTGATCTTCAAGGCCCTGCTGGAGCACGACTGGTCGAAGTTCGAGCAAAACGTGCCGAACCCGAACATGCTCATCTCTATGTCCGGCGTGATGGGCCAGAACGGCTTCCAACCGGGCCGATTCTCCGGGAAGGGCGACTACAACGTGTTCCTCAAGGGCGAGTTCCAGAAGTGGGTCGCCGGCCCGGGCGCGAAGTACACCATCAAGAAGTTCGCCGAGCCCGAGTCGAAGTAACCCGCCCATCTGCGGGTTTCGGGACGTACCCGAAACCCGCGGATTTCTTCGCCGCCCACCTTCCCTTCCACGGAGAAGCCCGATGACGGTTCGCATCCTGTCGGCCCTGTGTCTGCTCCTGGTCGGATCCACCGCGGTTCAAGCCGACCGGATGGCCGCACCGGTCCCGATCGGGCGGGCACTCGTCGCTGAGGTGGTCGTAGTGGGCAAGGTCGAATCGATCGAACCTGATACGATCGAGGCCGAGATGTACCCGAAAGGGCCCAAGGTCACGTTCCACGTCGCGGTGGTGAAGATCGAGGACGCTCTGCACGGGGCGAAGGGGTTGACCCACATCAAGGTCGCGTTCCGGAAGGCGTCCGCTCAGGAGCGAAAGTTTGGAGAACCCGGCCTGGAGAAGTCGCAGAAGGCCTGCCTTTTCTTGCGAAAACAGCCCGTCACCGGCCTGTACACCTTCGACTTCATGTCCCAGCCGATGGATGGCAGCACGCCGAACTTTGCCGAGGAAACCGCACGGATCAAGAAAACCCTGGCGTGTTTCGCGGATCCGAGCAAAGCCTTGAAGGCCGAAAAAGCCGAGGATCGCTACCTCGCGGCGATCGCGCTGATGGTCCGCTACACCACCCCACCCCGGGGCATCGCATCCGAAAAAGTTGCGATCTCGGCCGAGGAAACCAAGCAGATCTTCGCGGCTCTCCTGGCGGGCGACTGGAGCAAACCGGAAACCGGGCTCCCGCAACCCAGCAATCTCGTCATGCAATTGACCAGCCAGGGTTTCCGCCCCGCCCAATTCTCGGGGAACGGAGACTACAACGCATTTATCAAATCCGAGTTCCAGAAATGGGGCGCCGGGCCGGGGGCGAAGGTTGAGTTGAAGAAATTCGTGCCGAAGTCGAAGTAAATCTCCGCACATTCCCTTCCCCGCGACCCCATCGAGCGAGCCCCGCCAGGATTCTCGGCGGCGGGGCCCACTTCTCGGTTTTTTCCGACGAAGCCGATCGTCTATTCCTGTATCCCCGCGCAACGTCTGACAGGCACCTTTTGCAATCACCTTGCCGGTCAGGTAAACTTGGGGGTCGTTGAATCCTGATGCACTTTTCGTGAAGCCGACTCCCCCCGGCTCGCTTTTTTCGTGGAAACCACGCTGCGATGACACATTCCTACCGACGCGTTCTTATCGCAATCGCTGCGATCGTCACCACAATCCCGACACCCGCCTCAGCCCAGGAGCCGATCCGCTTCGGGCGAACGCCGGACATATCGCACGATGGGAAGACCATCACATTTTCCTACCTCGGCGACATCTGGACCGTCGAAGCAATCGGGGGCATCGCCAAGCCCGTGACCATGCACGAGGCTCACGATTTCTACCCCTGTTTCAGCCCCGACGGGAAATGGATCGCGTTCTCCTCCAATCGGCACGGGAGCTACGACGTCTACGTCGTCCCCAGCTACGGCGGAAAACCGCGTCGCCTCACCTTCGATTCCGGACATGACATCGTCACCGGCTGGACCCCGGACGGGAAAAGCGTCGTCTTCTCTTCCACCCGAGGCACCAGCTTCCCCACCGGGCAGGACGTCTACACCGTCCCGTTCGATGGTGGCCAGGAGCGGAAGGTCCGGCTCTTCGAGGCGAAGGAAGCGTACTTCTCCCCGGTCGGCGGGATGGTCGCATCCGTTCGCGGGCCCGGGGTGTGGTATCGCCGGGGTTACCGCGGTTCCAGCAACGACGACATCTGGGTGTCGTTCGCCGACGGAACCGGCGCGAAGAAACTGACCAGTTTCGAGGGGCAGGACGGTTCCCCAATGTGGAGCCCGGACGGGAAGAAGCTCTACTACGTGACGGAAAACGGCAGCAAACGCGGCTGTGCCAACATCGTGGCTCAGGCCCTGACCCCCGGCCTCCACGACCCGATTGCCGACGGTTCCCCCCGGCAGATCACCACCCACCAGGACGAGAGCGTCCGCCGGGCCCGGATCAGCGGCAACGGCGAGTGGATCGTCTACGAGTGCGGCGGCGACATCTGGGTCACCTCCACCAAGGGCGGATCCCCTCGCAAGCTCGCCATCGAGGTCCACGCCGACGACAAGTCCAACACCGAGAAATCGACCACCTTCACCCGCGACGCCACCGAGTTCCAGCTTTCCCCGGACGAGGGACACGTCATCGTCGTTGTCCACGGGGAACTTTTCCGCTTGCCGACCTCGGGAAGTTCCAAGGCGACGCGGATGACCGACAGCCCGGCCTACGACCATTCCCCGACCTGGTCACCGGACGGCAAGAAGGTCATCTTCGCCTCCGACCGCACCGGCGTCGAGGAACTCTATCTCCTCCAGCCCGACGACCCGGAGCACCCGGAACTCACAAAAGCCCACAAATTCAAGGTCACGCAACTCACGAAATCGCACGAGGCCGAGTCGGCGGCGAGCTTCGCCCCGAAGGGAGATGTGGTTGCGTTTATCCGGGCCGGGAAATTGATGACCATGAAGCCGGACGGATCGGACCAGAAAGTCCTCGTCGATTCCCAGCGCGTCTTCGACTACGACTGGTCCCCGGACGGGAAGTGGATCGTGTATGCCCGTATGGACGGCTCCTTCGCCAGCGAGTTGTACATCGTCCCGGTCGATGGCAGCGAGAAACCCCGGAACATCACCCGGTACGCGACCTACAACGGGGACGTGACCTGGAGCAGCAGCGGCGGTCGGATCGCGTTCGTGAGCCAGCGTCGCGGCACGTACGCCATGCACATCCTGTCGCTGCGGAAACTCGCCGCCCTCGGTTCCCCGTCGGGCAGCGCCAACGACATCGACTGGGACGACATCCACACCCGGGTCAGCCGACCTGCCGGGATGTCCGCTGAGAGCGGCTCGATTTCCCCGGATGGTTCGCAGATCGCGTTCCGGTCCACCTCGAACGGCGACGATCTCTGGGTCGTCTCGGCGGATGGCTCCAACCTCGGCCGGGTCACCTCCGGCAACCAGTCGCCGAAGCTGATCCGGTGGTCGAAGAAGAACACCGGCCTGATCTACTTCCTCAATTCCTCCGGGGAAATCCGCACCACTCGCGCCAGCCTTGGCGGCTTCACCGGCTCCTCCGGCCCCGTCTCCGAGCCCGGCCGACTCAACTTCTCTGCGAAAATGACCGTGAACCGGGACGAGGAATTCGGGGAGATGTTTGCCCAGGCCTGGCGAGCCCTCTCCGACTCCTTCTACGACCCCGCCCACCATGGGGCCCACTGGCCGACCATCCGCGAAAAATACCGCCCCCTCGTGGAGCACGTTGCCACCAAGGAAGACCTGTACGCCCTCGTTTCCCTGATGCTCGGCGAACTCAACGCTTCCCACCTCGGAATCAGCGGCAAGCTCTCCAGCCCCGACGAGGTCACCGCCGACCTCGGCCTGATTTTCGATGACGCCTACACCGGCCCGGGCCTGAAAATCGCCGAGATCCTCAACCGCGGCCCCGCCGACCGCCGGGGGATCAACCTCAAGCCCGGCGACATCGTCGTCGCCATCGACCGCACCGAACTCACCGACCGCACCAACGTCAGCCAGTTGCTCAATGACAAGGTCAATGTTGCGGTCCGGCTCGATGTGATGTCCGACCCCAAGGACCCCAAAACCCGCCGGCGGGTCGAGATCTTCGCCTACGATCGCACCCGCATCGCCCATTTGATGTATGAACGCTGGGTGGACGCAAACGCCGCCCAGGTTTCGAAAATGTCCGGCGGGAAGCTCGGCTACATCCACATTCCCAGCATGGACGAGGCCGGCCTGGAATCGTTCGTGCGCTCACTCTACTCCGACAATTTCGACAAAGATGCGATCGTGCTCGACGTCCGCTACAACGGCGGCGGCTTCACCCACGACCAAGTTCTCAACTACCTCGTCGGGAAAGAGCACACCTTCTTCCGCCAACGCGACGGTGGCGAGGGGCTCGTCCTCCGCAGCCACGACCGCAAGTGGACCAAGCCCGTCACCGTCCTGATCAACAACCGCTCCTACTCCGACGCGGAAATTTTCCCCCACGCGTTCCGGGCACTCGGTGTCGGGAAAGTGGTTGGCCAGGCCACCGGTGGTCACGTCATCGGAACCACCGCGATCCGCCTCATCGACGGTTCCCAGTTCCGACTCCCCCGCACCGGCGTCTACACCAACCGCGGCGTGAACATGGACAAGGAAGGCGTCGCCCCCGACGTCGCCATCGAGATCGACCCCAAGGACTGGGCCAAGGGGATCGACACGCAACTCAACAAGGCGATCCAGGTCCTGCAAGCCGACGTCGTCGCCTGGAAGAAGGCCAAGGGGCTCATCGCTTCCACGCCCAGTTCCGGATCCGAATCTGCAGTTGGGGTGAGCCCGCCGAGCGCGAAACCGTAGAATGCCCCAGGGGCCGAGTATTTCGAGACTTTCGACCATGGACCATTTCGAGCGCCTCGGTCTTCCGAGGCGTTTTTCCGTTGACCTCCCCACCATCGAGCGGGAATACCTCGCCCGGTCCCGCCAGCTTCACCCGGATTTCCACACCCTCGCGGACGCCGACCAGCAGCGCGAAAGCCTCGAAGCGACCGCCGCCCTCAACGAGGCGTACCTCACACTCAAGGATCCGTTCCGGCGGGCCGACTACCTCCTCCGCCTTCTCGGCGGCCCGACCCCGCAGGAAGAAAAGAACCTCGATCAAACGTTCCTGATGGAGATGATGGATTTTCGCGAACGGATCGAGGAAGCGGCCGGCCACCGGGATACACTGACCGAACTGGATCGCGAACTCACCGACCGGTTACAGCAGGTGGTGGCGAAACTCGAGACGCTGTTTGCGGACGGTTCCGCCGGGAAATTGCTGGAAATTCGCCGGCAATTGAACTCCGCGAAAACCCTGCAGAGCCTGCTTCGCGACCTTCGAGATACCTGAAGTTCCCTGGAGTACCCGCCATGTACGACCCGAAAAACCTGGGCAAAATCAAGTCTCTGAACGCGGCCGCCCCGGAGGCGATGAAGGCATTCTGGGCCTTCGACGAAGCCGTCTTCAAGGACGGGGCACTGTCTGCAAAGATCAAGGAGTTGATGGCAGTGGCGGTGGCGGTGACGACGCAATGCCCGTATTGCATTGATGTCCACGTGAAGAAGGCCCGAGCCGCGGGAGCGACGGACGCCGAAATTACAGAGGCGACCCTCGTCTCCGCGGCCATCCGTGCCGGCGGTTCCATCACCCACGGCACCCACGCCTTCGCGTGAGTTCCTTCGGGCGCTTAGCTCAGCGGTAGAGCACTCCCTTTACACGGGAGTGGTCACAGGTTCGAACCCTGTAGCGCCCACTGAAACAACCCCTTGTAAACCAAGCACTTAGGACAAAGATCGGCTCCCGGGAAACGCGGCTACTGACATCGAGTTTACGGTGCGCGCACCGTAACTGTCAGGAAATCGAAACCGGGGTGACAGATGGGGCGTCCGAAGCAAAGTTTTCCACCGAAGCCTGTCCCGCACCCGCGCGGGCAATCGATGCGGTGCTGGTGGAACGGTCGGTGGTGGAATCTCGGCGGAAGATTGCGGCTTACTTGCAAGACCGAACCTCCCGGCCTTCGGCGGAAGGCGGGTTGTCCCATCAGACTGCGACGTTCTTCCTTGCCGATGCCCGCCGGTTCATGTGGCGGTTGTCCGTGAAGAAGCGGATGCCAGTTCGGGTTGACCTGCTCGACTCGGTGCCGGGGTTCGACCCCAAAGGAAACCGAGTTCACGCCCGCCGCGCTGTCACCGCCGAAGAACTCGCCCGGCTTCTGGAAACCGCCCTGAACAGCTCGAGGATCGTGTTCCACGTCATCGACGGTCCACACGGCAACGAATAGGCCGACTTTCACTCCCTCCGTCACTCCTTCGTCTCTGCCCTGGCAGCGGACGGTGTCGGGCAGAAGGAGTTGCAGGAACTCGCCCGGCACTCGGACCCACGACTGACGCTCGGGCTCTACACCCACACGACGACGGCCCAACTCGCCGGGGCGGTAGGGAAGTTGGCGATCCCCGGAGCAGCAGAGCCGAACCCGCTCGGAAACATTCCCCGGCAGGACCTGGAAGCGCTCGTCGTCGGCTTGCGCGCCGACCTGGGGACGATCCTCGAGCCATCTGGAAACCCGCTTGCACCTGCGCTTGCACCCCCGCTTGCACCTCGGGAGGGGATTTCCGGAGACGGCGGAGGACATCCGGACACTGCGGCTTCGGAGGACCAGCAGTCGCGACCGAAGGGAAGCCGGCGGAAGTGAAACGAAGAAACCCCTGGATTTCCAGGGGTTTGGGACGATTGAAGACGATCGGGGACTACCGGGGACAGGACATTCTAACGGAGAGGGAGGGATTCGAATGACTCTCAAAAACCCCGAGAAAACCGCAAATTTGGCCGACCGCGCTGCAAAAAGCGACGCACTGCCCGAAACGGACCCTGCCTGCCGTCTCCCTTCTCCTCGAGGCCTGGCCGAACCTTCCACCGACCCGCCCGCGACGTTGCCGTTCTCGGGGACGGTCGAATGTCGGGAGCGCCTTGGTGGTCTTCTCAAGAGTTACGCCCGCGCTGCGTAGCATCAGCGATGCACAACGCCGAACGCCGCCGACTCGCGAGTGACATCGCGGGTTGCGGGGAAGAAACGTACATCGCTGGAGGGACATCATCATTTCAGTGCACACATGACCACATCAGTCGCGACAAAGCCCTAGCCTCTGTTTGAATTAAACCCCCGGAAATCGTCGATCCGCGTGTTCCTCGAGTATTTGTACAGCGCGGTCAGCGCGTTCGCCACGCTGACCGCCTCCGTCACCTTGCCAATGTTCTTCACCACCCACGACGTAGCTTCATACAGGGTGGTCAGAAGCGTAACCCCGGCCCCGAGTCCGGCACGAAGAGCGTCGCGACCTTATTCATTGCTCGTGACTATGCGTAATGTTCATACCCCCTCGGAGGGGGAACTAGAATGTCTCGATTCTCGCCGAACCCTTTTGAAAGACAGTCTTGATCGTACAGGAACTCGATGACCGTCGTTCCGTCTGGAAAAGCGTGCATCACCACACCATACCACCAGTCACTTTGGTTCAAGTACTTGGATAGTATATCGCGTCGAATCCGGTATGCGTCCATTACACGGAAACTGCCCTTTTTGGGCGATGATATTTCTATAATCTCACCATTGAACAACACTGCTCGTGATTTCTCGAGTCCGGAAGAGTTGTTTTCGCAACTGAACCGAACGTCAAAATATGCTCGTTTCCACTCTCGACCGCTGAGTTCCTTTGCCGCTGTCTCGATGAATTGCTTTGCAACTGGCTCAAGAATCGTGTTGATAGCTGCAGTTGCTTCGGCCAGATTCATTGAAATACTCCTGAGTTGTTAAATGCTTTTATGATGTCGGCACCCAGTTTCTCACCGGGCAGATTCTCGAATAGCACAGGATCGAAACTCTTGCCGCCCACTTTGAATGTAATTCTAAAGCTTGTCGGCCGCAGAGCAGTAGCCGCGCTTCCATAATCCATTTCGATCACGACATCAGTAACTTTCTTCCCCGCGCCGCCCTCTGAGAGGGGAGGACGGCTTGACGCCACCAAGTCTCGAGTTGACCAAAACCACCGCCAATCGCATTATCAAAAGGATCATTCAGATCGTAATTCGCTGGGACAAGGTTGAGGTAGAATTCCGCACCGTAGAACTGGTCTCCGAGCAGGTGAAAGCCCACATCGTTGTATCGAATATCGACATTTCCAATCTTGCCCAACTTCCCAATAGGTGTCGTGTCGGGTCCGTCTGCCAACCGGTTCGCTTTGCCTTCGGGACGCAGTTCCAGAATATCGAACTTGACGCGATCCAACTGACCGAACTCGTTGGTCAAGTATTCTGCCGTCGTGCCCGACCTTGTGATGCGATACTTCGCCTCCGGCTGCAGCACCACCGTCTGCGTGCGCGAGACGAGTTTGTTCTTTAATTAATTAATTAATGCCGATTACCCCATTCCCTCCGAAATACTTCACATCAGCGGCGTAACCCAACCCGGCCAGCGAAGTCCGATTCTCGCCACCGGGAGTTCCACCATGACCCGCCGATCCGCCGCTGCAATCAGTCTGTGCTTCGAAGCCCTCGAAGTCCGCGACGTGCCCGCCGCGTACAACCTCCAATTGCTGCACGCCTCGGACCTCGAACCGGGGCTCGGGGCGATCGATGACGCGCCCCGGTTCGCGGCCGTCGTCCAGTACCTCGACGAGGACCGGTTCGCCGGCGGGGACCCGCGGAAGGCCGCGTTCGACGGGAGCATCCTGCTCTCGAGCGGGGACAACAACATCGCCGGGGCGTTCTACGCGGCGAGCGGCGACGCCGCTCTGAACGGGGTGCTCGGGACCGCCAGCCAGGGCCGGGCCGGGATCGAGATCATGAACCGAATCGGGTTCGACGCGTCCGCCCTCGGGAACCACGAGTTCGACCAGGGGACGCGGGAACTGGCGACGATCATCAACAATGCCGGCGCCTGGCAGGGGGCCCTGTTTCCTTACCTGTCGGCGAACCTGAACTTCGCCCCGAACGCGGACCTGAGCGGGCTGGTCGTCGCCGGCGGGACGAGCACGACCGGGATCGCGGCCGGCCGGATCGCCCCGAGCGTGCGGATCGACGCCGACGGCGCCGGTCCGGGAACCGAGTTCATCGGCGTGATCGGGATCACGACCCCGCTCTTGGCGAGCATCTCGTCGCCCGGGAACGTCGGGATCAGCCCGGCGGGCGCGACCAACCCGCTGACGCCGGGCCAGTTGCAGGAGCTCGCGGCGATCGTCCAGGCCCAGGTGACGACCCTCCAGGGGCAGGGCGTGAACAAGATCATCCTTGTCTCCCACCTCCAGCAACTGTCCGAGGAACAGGCCCTCGTCCCGCTCTTGACCGGCGTCGATGTCGTCATCGCCGGCGGGTCGGACACCCGGCTCGCAGACGCGAACGACGTCCTCCGGCCGGGCGACGTGGCCGAGGGGACGTACCCGATCCTCCTGTCCGGGGCGGACGCGAACCCGGTCCTGCTCGTGAGCACGGACGGGAACTTCAGCTACGTCGGCCGGCTCGTCCTCCCGTTCGACTCGGCCGGGGTGCTCGTGACCGCGGAACTCAACACGGTCGTGAACGGGGCGTACAGCACCGACCTCGCCGGGGTCGAGCGGCTGTACGGGGTCGGGGCGGATTTCCTCGCCCTGAGCACCCGGGCGACCGCCGTCAAGCAAGTGACCGACGCCGTCGACGCCGTCATCACCGCGAAAGACGGGACCGTGTTCGGCCGGACCGACGTCTACCTGAACGGGCTCCGGGCCGAGGTCCGGACCGAGGAAACGAACCTCGGGAACCTGACCGCCGACGCGAACCTCCAGGCCGCCCGCGACTTCGACACCGCGACCGGGCTCCCGCTCGTGTCGGTCAAGAACGGCGGCGGGATCCGCGACTCGATCGGGACGGTCGACAGCGGGACCGGCGTCCGCGCGACGACGGCCGCCAATCCGGAGGCGAACAAACTCGCCGGCCAGGTGTCGGACCTCGACATCGAGAACTCGCTCCGGTTCAACAACACGCTGTCGGCCGTCACGATCACCGCCGCGAACCTCAAGCAGGTGCTCGAACACGCGGTCGCGGCCGTCGCCCCCGGGGCCACGCCCGGCCAGTTCGCCCAGATCGGCGGGATCCAGTACAGCTACGACGCGACCCGGACGGCCCAGACCGTCACCGGGGCCGCCGGGACCGGGCTGGCGACGATCACCCCGGGGAACCGCGTGGTCAACGCCGTCATCACCGACGAGGCCGGTAACGTCCTCCAGGAACTCGTCCGGGACGGGGTGCTCGTCGGCGACCCGAACCGGTTGATCCGCGTCGTCACCCTCAGCTTCCTCATCAACGACGGGGACAACGACGGCCGAAGCGGGGACAACTACCCGTTCGCGACGTTCCGGACGCAGCTCACGCCGGCCGTCTTCAACCGGGTCGATCTCCAGGAAGGCGGGGCGAACCTTGGCGAACAGCGGGCGCTCGAGCGGTTCCTCCAGGCCCGGTTCCCGGCCGCCGGCCCGGTCGGGTTCGCCCAGGCCGACGTGCCAGCGTTCCTCGACGGGCGGATCCAGAACCTCGCCGTCCGGACCGACACCGTGTTGACCGGGGCGGCAACCCCGGTTGTTTCTCCGGGCGCCGCGACGGTCAACGGGCGGACGCCGGTCACCGTGACGGTCCAGCGCAACGCGGTGAACGGGAACGAGGTGGCGGCGTTCCGGATCACGGGGGTTGTCGGCGGGACGGTGTTCGCCGGCGGGGTGGCCGTCCCGGACGGCGGGTTCGTGGCGGCGGCCGACGCCCTCGCCGGGCTCACGTTTGTCGCGGCCGACGGGTTTCTCGGGGCCGCCGGGTTCGCCGTCCAGGCGTCGCTGTCCGCGTCGGTCGCCGGGCTCGGCGGGGACATCGTCCCGGTCGCGATCGACGTCCGTCCGTCGATTGTGGCGCCGCCGGTCGTCCAGTTCCTCGATCCGACGACGGGCCGGCCAGCCGCCGATTTCCAGCCCTTCCCCGGGTTCTCCGGGCCATTCCAGACCGCGACCGGGGACGTGACCGGCGACCAGATCGCGGACGTCGTGGTCGGGGCCGGGAACGGCGGCGGCCCGGTCATCAAGCTCTTCGACGGCGCGACCGGGGCCGAACTCCGCAGCTTCGCCGCGTTCGAGGAATCGTTCCGGGGCGGCGTCCAGGTCGCCGTCGGGGACGTGACCGGGGACGACGTGGCCGACTTCGTCGCCGGGGCCGGGAACGGCGGTGGCCCGGTCGTCAAGGTGTTCGACGGACGGACCGGCGAACTCGTCCAAAGCTTCTTCGCGTTCGAGGACTCGTTCCGGGGCGGGGTGAACGTCGCCGTCGGGGACGTGACCGGGGACGGCGTCGCCGACATCATCGTCGGGGCCGGGGTCGGCGGCGGCCCGGTCGTCAAGGTGTTCGACGGCCGGACCGGCGAACTCCTCGAGAGCTTCTTCGCCTACGACGCGAACTTCCGGGGCGGGGTCGTGGTCGCGGTCGGCGACCTCGACGGCGACGGGCTCGCCGAGATCGTCACCACGGTCGGCGGCGACGGCGGCCCGCACGTCAAGACGTTCGACCCGGCCGACGGGGCGGAACGGCTCAGCTTCTTCGCCTTCGACTCGATCCTCCGGATCGGCCTCGGGATCAACCTGACCGACATCGATGGGGACGGGGACCGCGACATCGTCGTCCTCCCGCCGGTCGCGTCCGGCCTCTCACCGCGGGCGTTCGACGGGCGGACCGGCGATCTCCTGGACGACGTGCTCCTCGGCGCGGACGTCGGGTAACAACGATTCGATCTCAGCGAGGACGGTCTGGAACCGGCAGGTCGTCCAACCGTCCTGCTGGGCCTTGCTGCAATCGAAGTTGCGGTGCGGACGAGAGCCGCTGGCCGAGAAACTCGGCGAAAACGCACTGTCGCAGGGCGCACCGCGGATTTCGTGCGGACTGCCGCCTCCCGGCGTTGCGATTCGCGGCCCTGTCCGTTTCGGAAGTCGAAATTCCCAATCGGTGCACCGACTTCGCGGTCTGGGTCGACGCTCCAAGGTCGAAAACCCGGAAGATTCTCAGGGATTGAACCGTCCATTCCAGTTCCTCGCACAGGTCGTGGACCCAACCTTGCCGGCGAGCAAGCCTCCGGGTCACAGTGGCGGCATGGCAGGCTCCTGGTGGATTGTCGAATTCCCCCGCGTACACTACTCCAGGGAACAGGGATTCTTTCCGGGTGGCCGAGTTCGTCCCGGCAGCATTCTCGCGAGGACGGACCCGTGCCACTTCCCTGTTTCGTCACCTCCGCCGGGCGATTCCTCCCGAACGAACCGGTGGGGAACGACCAGATGGAAGCCCGCCTCGGTCGGATCGGCCCGAAGCCGTCCGGCCTGCGGGAACGGGTGCTGCGGCAGAACCGAATCGTTCAACGGTTCTACGCCTTGGACGACGATCAACGGACGACCCACACCAACGCCCAGATGGCCGCGCAGGCCGTCCGCGATGCCCTCTCCCAGTCCCGTTTGAATCCGACCGATGTGAAGATGCTGGTGGCCGCCACCTCGCAACCCGACCTGCCGCTCCCCGGCTTCGCGAGCATGGTGCACGGCGAACTGGACCTGCCCCCGTGCGAGATCAGCAGCGTCCACGGCATCTGCGCGAGCAGCGTCCTCGCCCTGCGGCATGCGGCGTTGGCGGTCGGGTCGGGCGAGGTGCCCAACGCGGTCTGCGTGGCCAGCGAACTGGCCAGCCGGCTGCTGAAGGCGTCGCGGTTTCGGGCGCAGGGGTACGGCGAGGGGAAGCGCCTGCCCTTCGAGACCGAGTTCCTGCGATGGATGCTCTCGGACGGGGCCGGGGCGCTCGTGCTTGAACCGCTGCCGGCCGACGAGGGTCTCTCCCTGGAGATCGAGAGCGTCACCATCCGATCGCACGCCGGCCAGTTCCCGCCGTGCATGTTTGTCGGCAGCAAAGACGAGGTGCTGGCCTCGCCACAGGTCGGCTGGCTCGACCACCCGGACTATGAATCCGCCTCCGCAGCCGGGGCCATCAACCTGCACCAGACGACGGAACTGTTGAACGACGTGGTGCGGGTGTGCGTGAACGGGGTCTTCGAGTTGATCGAGGCCGGCAAACTCGACCCGAAGCGGGTGGACTGGTGGGTGACGCACTACTCGTCGCACGTGTTCCGGGAGCAGGCGAACGAGATGTTCGCCCGCGCCGGGCTCGTCATCGATCCCGACCGGGTGTTCACCAACCTGTACACCACCGGCAACGTGGGGGCGGCGTCCTTCCCGCTCATGCTCGGCGACCTGTTCCAGAGCGGGAAGCTGAAGTCGGGCGAGCGGATCGTGTGCATCATCCCGGAGAGCGGGCGGTTCTTGTTCGGGTACGTCGTTCTGCGGGTGGTGGGCCGCGAGTTGGACCGGCCGCGGCCGGCCGCTGCGGTGCCGACCGTTTCCGACCCGCCGGACATCAAGACCGACGGCTCGCCCCTCGCGCAGTCGCTGGTCCGGCGGTTGGCTGGCGTCTGGACGGCGTTCGAGACGCGGCTGAACCGGGTGCCCGTCGTGGCCAAAATGTACGACGGCCGGCTGACCCTCCAGGACTACCGGGACCTCCTCTTCAACCTCCGCCAGCAGGTGATCGACGGCTCGCTGTGGATCTCGCGGGCGGCGTCGAATATCACCCGGGAACACTTCCCCTTGCGGTCGGCGTTCATCGGCCACTCGCGGGACGAGCACCGCGACTTCGAGATGATCGAGCGCGACTACGCCAGCGTCGGCGGCGACATCCACGACATCCGGCGGGGCACCAAGAACGTTGGCAGCACCGCCCTCTCGGAGTATATCCTCGGCCGGGCGAGCCGAGAGAACCCGTTCGACCTGATCGGGGCGATGTTCATCATCGAGGGGTTGGGCCGTCGGGTCGCGGCACGCTGGGCGGACCGCATCCGGGAGCAACTGCGTCTCCGGCCCGACCAGGTGTCGTTCCTCGCCTACCACTCCGCCAGCGACGACATCCATTTCGAGCGGCTCGACGCTGCCGTCCAAAGCGGCATCCTGACCGACCGGCTTGTGGACGAGATCGTGACGACCGCCAAGGTGGTCGCCCGGCTGTACGTCCTGCAACTCGAAGAGTTGGGGAACTTCTAACCATGCCCGCGACCGACGCCGCCGCCCGGCTCGAGAAGATCCGACACAACCCGCTCGACCCGAACCCGTGGCTGGCCTTGTACCTGGACACCAGCGTCCCGCTGCACGCCACGGCCAAGGCGAACTTCCTGGTGGACGTGTCGTCGACGTCGCGGCAGTGGTTCCTGCCGATGATCCGCCCGTTCTGCCGACTCGCCATCTGCCTGATCAAGGTGGCGAAGGTCTTCATGCCGCGGTTCCTGACCTCGTCGTGGCTGCTGCACCATTCCATCTACTGGGGTCTGAAGTGGTTCGTGTCGCCGTACGCCAACTACCTCGTGGTGCGGCACTTCCACATCGGGACCGAACTGCTGCAGTTCATCGCCGCGAACACCAAGGGCGTGAAGATGGAGTTCGCCGGGCTGCGGCCCCGAACCCTCCACGACCTGACCAGGAACGTGTTTCTCCAACACGACCTGAACATCTTCAATTTCATCATCGAGATGAACCGGCAGTTGAACGAGCAGGGGTTGGAAATCCAACCGAAGGGCGAGCTAGACTTCAGTTGCATCACCGACGGCGACTTCCCGATCGAAGACATGCCCCGCGGGTGGTTCAACTGGATCGACCCGGAATCCGCCATCGAGATGTACACGCCCATGTACCAGTTGCTGTTGACCGACAGCGACTTCTGGAGGGCGTGCAACTCCCTGCAGTTGGACGAGACGATCGCCCTGTACGCGACGACCTTACTGAACGACCACCGCTACCTGGGGCTGGTGAACAACAAGCACCCCATCGTACCGAGTTCCGTTCTTGGAGCGGCACGGGGGCTGATGCTGCACGGTCTGGCGGCAGAGTTCCTGCACGCTTTCTTGGTACGGCGGAAGCGGGCCCAGGCTCACGCCGCCGACGCGGCCGGGCGGTGATCGCCGCAAGAAATGCTGCATCGTCGGTCATACCTATTCCACCACGTCAGAACCAAACCGTTCCACCACCTGCTGCCAGACCCGCCCTCGGAACGTGTTTCCCTCCGAGAGATACAGACGCTTCAACCCCGCAAAGTGCGGTGATTTTACGAGAGCCCGGAGAGAATCGTTGTCGAGGTTGTTGTCCCGCAGATCCAGGACGGTGAGCCGGTTCGGTTGTCGGTGGTTTCCGTCGGGACCAAGCGGGGCTAATGGTGGTGACCGCCATCTTTTCGGGTTGGAGATCCCCGGCGTGAACGTGTTGACACGAACTCAATAATTTCATCTGCAAACAATTCGTGGCCGGAAGCCGGAATCCAAAAGGTGATGCGAGGATCAGGTAATTATCCTCGCATCACTCGTTACCACGTCAGCAAGTTAGGGGGCGATGTTGAAAGAGAATGGCACCTTCTTGATGGTGTTATCCGACATGACGATCCCGATCTCAATCGTTACGGGTCCGGCCTTCTTCGGACACAAGAAGAACGAGTACCGGATGGGAGCACCTGGCGTCCCGGGGTTGGTCAACGCCTTGTTGTACCCTTCATAAGCCATCTCGCCGGTGCCCGCGGTGGCAATCACGTTGAATACATCGGCAGGCATAACTTGAAGTCCGGTCGGCACGTCGACCTGCACAATGACCCCGTGCCCGACCTGTGCGGCCCGCACGATCGAGGGGAAGGGCCCATCGATCTTCACGACGGGCTCGCTCACTGTGTACACGCAGCATGGGTGGCACACGCACCAAACCGGCACGCAGCCTTGAGACGACCGTCGGCCAAACGCCTCGGCCGGTGAGGCGAACCCCGTTAACAGGACAGCGGCGACTAAGCCGCACAGGCTGAAACGGATCGACATCTGATTCTCCCCGGGTGCGATGAGTCGTCCGCCTCGTAGGCGGGCGGGGCGGAAAAATCAGCGAACGCATGTGCGAAACTGCCGCCCGCAAGACTTGTCGAGATTTCCCAGCTTGATATGCCAAAAATTTTCGAGAAAATGTTAGTGGGAGTTAGTCTCTCACACGCACTCGTGAGGATGTGCCATTTGCGAAGTTATAAACTCATGTCGTGACGGCACTTACAGCGAGGCTTGCCGCTCGACTCGAGATGTCGCTCATTGACTCGTGGAGAAACCGAACTAGGTGGTTGACAGGGGCAAAGCGGAACACAAGGATTTAATTACTCAAACTTTCGCCAACTATCCGACCGCCCAGGTGAAAGATGCACCCTGCGCTCCCCCGGAAACCTCATGCGTTCACGCTGCTTGAGCTACTAATCATCATCGGGATTCTGGCTATCCTCACGGGGCTGCTGATTTCTGCCGTTCAGAAAACGAGGGAGGCGGCCGCTCGCCTGAAATGTGCGAACAATCTGAAGCAACTCGGGCTTGCAGTGCACTCGTACCACGATCAGGGAAACCGGCTGCCGAGTACTCATGCTTGGATTCGGCAGGTCAAAGAATACCTTGAGCTGGGCAACGCGGACGGCAAGCGAGCGGCCGCGGTTCTCGCCTGCCCGTCCGATCCCCGCGGACTCGTGGAATACCGCTTGGGGAGTGGGAGCAACGGGCTAACTTGGTATGTCACGATGGGGACTCAATCCTTCAACCAGAATGATGGTGTGATCACGACGACCGCGTCTGCACGCATTCGAATCGCTGATGTGACGGATGGCACCACCTCGACTTTGCTCGCCACCGAGCGACCGCCTCCGCCAAATCTCCTCTACGGATGGTGGCGAGGAACTTCATTCCGCGACACGTTCTCCGGAGCTCGCGAAACGCTGCTCACTTATTTCATCTCGAATCCTGGGGGAAGTACCTGTGTTGCGCCCGCAACCTTCGGTCCCGGCCAAGTCACGAATGCGTGCTCCTTCAACTCAATCTGGAGCCATCACCAAAACGGAGCGAATTTCTTATTCCTGAGTGGGTCGGTGCAGTTTTTCAATCATCGTGTCAACGACCCCCTCCCTGGATCTACAGTCACGATCCTTCAGGCACTCATCACACGATCGGGTAACGAAGTCGTCTCAGACGATCAACTTCAATGAGCCAATGAGGATGGACCAGAATTCCGATTTTCAGAAGCTTCTCCACCGCGTCAGGGCGGGTGACCAAACCGCGTTTGCTGAAATGTTGGATCGATTCGGACCCGCGATTCGGGCGGCAGTCCGGCGGAAACTGCCGGACCGCTTGCGACAGGAGTTCGATTCGCTTGATTTTGTTCAGGAGGTCTGGGCCTCCTTTTGCGCGAATTCGAGCGAGCAAATGACCTTTCTCCAACCCGACGCGTTGGCGGCCTTCCTCGCGCGTGTCGCACAGAACAAGGTTGTCGATGTCGTCCGCCAACGATTCGGGACGATGGCGCACGATATTACGAGGGTGCAAGCGATTTCCGAAGAGGCAAATAAAATTTTGTTGGCAACCGATCCCTCCCCGAGTCAGTGGGTGATCGCCGACGAGAAGCGAGCAGCTTTGAAACGGAAGCTTGATCCGGGACAACAGGCGTTACTCGAACGACTGGAAGAAGGCTACACACTGACTGAGATCGCTGAATTGTTGGGTGTTAGCTTGTCAACGGTGAACCGCCTCGTGAGACGACTCAAGGATCTCTGCGACGAATCATGACGCCATCGCCCATCTCTCCACAGCCAGAAAATTCGATTCAGACCAAAGTCCGGTTTGCCAGTGAACTCAAGCGCGCTTGGCAAAGTGGGGCTCACCCCAATCTCGAAGCAGTTTTGGACGAATTTCCTTCGTTATCACACTCCGTGGCAGTGGATCTCGCAATTGAGGCGTACTTCGCACTGGAGAAAGCCGGTACTCCGCCGTCATGGAACTCCTTCTGTTCCGGGCGACCATCTGTCAAAGCAAGTGTCGAGAAAGTTGTATCCGCTCACAAATTGTTAGAACAGTTTCCAGAGTTGCTGACTCGTGTAGAACCCTGGCCGGAGGCAGGTGATTGGCTTGAAGGATGCGAAATCCTCGGCACTCTCGGTCGCGGATCGTCGGCAAGAGTCTACCTGGCCGCCGATTCAGGAACCGGACGGATTTGCGTGATCAAGCTCTGCGGCGGTCGATCAAATGAAGGATTAGTGATCGGTGGTTTGGTCCGTCATCCGCATGTGACGGATGTCTATTGGGCGAGACGGGCGGGCGGACGAACGGCGATATGCATGCCATTCGTCGGGACGACTACGCTGACAACCCTTCGAAAGGGTTACTGCAACTCGGGGGCGGAGCTTCTCTCGGCAGTCGAGGTGGATGACGAGACTCCAGCCAGCGTTTCACTGCCACCTCTCGTTCTCTCTCAAATGTCATTCCCCGTAGGTGTCGCGGCAATCTTGGCACGGGTTGCGGACGCCCTCGCTCATCTCCATTCCGCCGGGTTCTCACATGGGGATCTTAAGCCTTCAAACGTCGTAATTGCTGCGGGAGGACATCCATTTCTGATTGATTTTCACCTCGCAACCAGAGGTTCAGTCACTGGTGGAACGCTTCCTTACATGGCACCAGAAGTTTTGGGATTAATTGCCCATGGCCAAGTGGTAGAAGGGGGGCCAGTGGGTGCAAGCGACATGTATTCATTTGGAATTGTGCTCCACGAAGTATTGACAGGCCATTTGCCTTTGTCACCGGGTGAGGGAGATCTCCGTGCTCTTGCAGGCGATCTACTCTCTCGAATCGCTGTTGGCGTCCCCGTTGCAGACAACATTCCTTCGAAACTCAAACCAATCATCGTTGGGTGTCTCTCGGTCAACCCGAAGATTCGCCCTTCGGCCTCGGATGTCGCCCGTCAACTCGAAGAGTACGTCGCACCCAAACGACAATGGAGAAAACGATTCAAGAATGTGATAGCGGCAGTGGCCTTGGTAACGGCCCTTGTGTTTGTCGGCCAAAGACGCGTTGATCAGAATGTTGAGCCAACCTCCGCAAACCGTGGACCCTCCACGGTCGAGGACTATCTCGAGCAGGGCCGATCTCGGATGCGCGAGGGCAAATTCAACGTGGCATTGGCGGATTTCACCCGAGCATACAGTCTTCGACCGGATCCGCGCATCGCTGCTCTTCAGGCGTATTGTGAAGCCAACGACGGGCTTCAAGTGTACGCAGTGGCCCACGGAAAGAAAGCGATATCAGAGGGACATCGAACTCCTGCGGTTCTCAACAATCTGGCGTTCAGTTTAAGCCAAAGTGGCGATCCCGTTGCCGCGATCGCCTGCCTAGATGAGGCGGAAGGTTTGGCACCACCACGTCAAGAGATTTTGTTCAATCGTGCAGTTGCGAGAATGAGAATTGATTTGAGAAACGGGGGGACGGTGAAGGATCCCCGTTGCCCCGCCGACATGCTGCGAGCGGTTTCAGTCGGAGACGTGCCCTCGGATGCCTTTCGCATTGCCGGTGACGTTTTCCTTGCGTCAACTCATTTAGACGAAAAAAACATTGCCGAAGCGATTCGATGCTATGCCGAGGCCGTGAAACGTGGTGTCCCTCCGGATGAAATCCTTAACAACACAGATCTCCGGCGAAAACTAGGTAATGACCAGGCGCTCGATGCTCTTGCTCTTCTCAAACCTGGGGTGCACGACCCACACCGGAGGTACTTGTTTAGCCACCCATCTCCCGCCACTCGCACTTTTCGCGACTTTCGGGC
>CAZKIQ010000031.1:0-24577 GCA_964552815.1 uncultured Alcaligenaceae bacterium
GCGACTTAACGCGACATCTCACGACACGAGCTGACGACAGCCATGCAGCACCTGTACTCGGCTCCCATTGCTGGTTCGTTCCCGTTTCCGGGTTCTACTACCGAGCGCTTTCGCACATGTCAAGTCCGGGATAAGGTTCTTCGCGTAGCCTCGAATTAAGCCACATGCTCCACCGCTTGTGTGAGCCCCCGTCAATTCCTTTGAGTTTCAGCCTTGCGACCATACTCCCCAGGCGGGGTACTTAGCACTTTTGCTTCGGCAGTAAACCCATGTTTAGTCTACTACCTAGTACCCAACGTTTAGGGCCAGGACTACCGGGGTATCTAATCCCGTTTGCTCCCCTGGCTTTCGCGCCTCAGCGTCAGAAGAGATCCAGCACACCGCCTTCGCCACCGGAGTTCCTTATGATATCAACGCATTTCACCGCTCCACCATAAGTTCCGTGTGCCCCTATCTCCCTCAAGACCTCCAGTATCCGGGGCAGTTCTCCAGTTGAGCTGGAGTATTTCACCCCGGACTTGGCGGCCCGCCTACGCGCCCTTTAAGCCCAGTGATTCCGAATAACGTTCGGACGGTTCGTCTTACCGCGGCTGCTGGCACGAACTTAGCCCGTCCTTCCTCCAGGGATAGATCAAGGTTGCCCTTTTCTCCCCCTCGACAGGGCTTTACAACCCGAAGGCCTTCATCGCCCACGCGGCATCGCTCGGTCAGGCTTTCGCCCATTGCCGAAGATCCTCGACTGCAGCCACCCGTAGGTGTCTGGCCAGTGTCTCAGTGCCAGTGGCGCGGGTCGTGCTCTCACACCCGCTAGGCATCTTCGCCTTGGTGAGCCGTTACCTCACCAACTAGCTAATACCACATGGGCCCCTCCGAGGGCACCGGAGCTTTGGTCTTACGACATCATCGGGAATTACCCTGTATCTCTACAGGCTATGCCCAACCCCCGGGTAGGTAACCCATGCCTTACTGCCCCTTACGCCACTTCCCCCATTGCTGGGATTCGTGCGACTTGCATGCCTAATCCATGCCGCCAACGTTCATTCTGAGCCAGGATCAAACCCTTCAAAAGTTTTTTGTTGAACTCCTTTGCAGGAGTCACTTTTAGGTTTGAGGTCGCATCATTCAGACGAACTCAAAGATTCGACCGACTACACGGTAGGTTTCCCCACCGATTCGCCGGTCAAAGGTTGGGTCCGCTGAAATCAGCGACGACCCACCTTCTATCAGGCTTCACCAACCAACTTGTCAAAGACCGCATTTGGCGTCCGAAGTCGTCCCGGGTTTACACCCTTGGGCTTTCTTCGTTTGCCGCGTCGCACCAGTTGGTGACGACTCCTGAATCATAAAGGCTCGGCCGGACCTGTCAACGGTTTTGGAAGCAGAAGTGAAGAAAAAATCTCCAACCCGCCAAAAGAGGCGTGTTTGATGGGTTCGCGATGGGGGCAAGGTCGACGGCTCGCGGGTTGGTTCGAGCCCGAACCTTCGATAGAATCTTCCCGAACTTCCCAGAACCGGTCAAACACAAACTCCCCTCTTCACGGGATTTTCGTCATGCCGACCCCGAACGTACTTATCCTCCGGGCTCCCGGCACCAACTGCGACGCCGAGACCGCATTCGCCTTCGAGACTGCCGGAGCTGCCGTCACCCGGATCCACATCAATGCCCTGCGAGAGAATCCGCACCAACTCGAAAACTTCGAAATCCTTGCGATTCCCGGCGGCTTTTCCTTCGGAGACGACGTCGGAGCGGGGAAAATCCTGGCCTCCAGCCTGGAGAACTTCCTGAGCGACGCTGTTCGCGAGTTCCGCGACGCGGGGAAACTGATTCTCGGTGTCTGTAACGGGTTCCAGGTTCTCCTCAAGGCGGGGTTGCTCATGCCGCCAGACGAGGATGGGCCAATCTCGACCCTGGGGCACAATGTTTCCGCGAAGTTCGAGGACCGCTGGACCCACCTGCGGGCGACGCCGGGGAACTGCCCGTTCTTGAAGGGAATCGACCGGATGTACCTTCCTGTCGCCCACGGCGAGGGGAATTTTCTGGCCCGGGAGGACTGGATCCTTCGCGGATTGGGGCAGGCGGGGCAGATCGTGCTCCGATACACCACGGCAGACGGGTCGACCCCGACCTACCCGGCGAACCCGAACGGATCCCGGGACGACGTGGCCGGGGTCTGCGATGCGACGGGTCGGGTGCTGGGACTGATGCCGCACCCGGAACGCCACGTCTTGCCGACGCAGCACCCGCAGTGGAGCCGGCGGGGGTTGGCCCCGGAGGGGGATGGCTTGCAACTCTTCCGAAACGCGGTGGAATTCTTCCGAACCTGAGTCCGATCCTGCGGCCGGCACCGCCACGGGCGTCCGACTCGTGGGCGAACCCCACCTCCCGCTCGAAACAGACATCAGCACATAATGCAGCAAGTCGTTCGAACGGATCGGGGAGATCTCACCGCCTTGCGGCGAGCCGGAGTCCGGCACCCTCCAGTGACCGTGTTCCAGCACTCCCGCTCGAAGCCACTGTTCATCTGGTGTTTGAACCCGATAGCTCCTGCGGTCGATCGTTTTTGCGTCTACTGGCTTACCTTTGCGAGCAAGGGCAGTCGTTGCCGATCGGAGACGACGACTCCTCCGGGCTTTTCGACCGTGATCGCAAAAAGGACCGGAGAATCGACGCGGACAGCGGGTCGGAATGGGATTAACACCTCACCCTTTGGAGGGATATCGAAAACACCTCCGTCGACGGGGTAGCGTTCGTCGCGTTTCTGGTCGAATATCCAGAGTTGATACTGGGTGTGTTCGGGGTTGTTGGGTTCCAGTCCGCGGAACCGCATCACGCCCTGTTGAGCCGAGGAACTCCAGACGACGTCGCCCGAAGCACCTTTTGCGGTGGGATCCTGGGTCGCGGTCCACTCGATTTGAATTGCATTTCCCGAAGTCAGAAGCCGTTCGCGTTTTTCGACCGATGTCAATTCTGTCTTTGCCCGGAAGTTCTGCCAGATTCCCACCGCTGTGAGGAGACATGCGGCGGCGGTTGCCCAGCCGGTCAGTGCAGCAATCCGGAGAAGTCCGGAAGATCGCGACTTCGGCTCGATCGCAGTCGAGTCTGGGATTATCGCGATGACGGCCGGTGCTGCGTGTTCGTTGATTCCGGCCGGGAACAGACCCGCCGCGGCTTGCAGCAGGCGGTCCGTCACATCGGCGGGCAGTGGGGAAGGCTCGGTTGGGACGAGCAAGCGGGCAATATCCGCCGTGAGACGTTCCAGCGAAGCCGGGTCCGCATCTGGGTTTTCCGCGAGGAGACGGTCGAGTTCCTGTCGCTCTTCCGGCGTGATGCCGAACAGAACCGCGTCCGCGAGGAGTTCTTCGAGCCGGGTTGGTTCAGGGTCGGGGCGGCTCATGAAACGCCCCCTTTCGTCAGTTGATTCGGTGATCCCTTGTGATTTGGGTTCGGGATCGCCGACGGTTCGGGGTTGACCCCAACCAGTTCGCGAAGTCGAATCAGGCCGCGACGGGCGTGGGCTTTGACGGTACCGAGTGGGATATCGAGGGCCTGGGCGATTTCCGACTGGGAGAGTCCCTGATCGATGGCCATTTCCAAAACGAGGCGTTGTTCAGGCCGAAGTTCGTCGAGTTTGGCTCGCACCTTTTCAAGTTCATCGGCTGCAGCGGGGCCATCGGATGATGGAGCGACGACAGGCCCCCCATCGGGTGGAAGTCCCACGGATTCGGGGCGACGTCGGTTTTTTCGGGAGCGGTCAATCAGCCGTCGCCGGGCAATGACCGCAACGAATGTGGGTTCGCTCGAAAGACGTGGGTCGAATCGGCCAGCGTTTTTCCACAGGTCGATAAACACTTCCTGAACCGCGTCTTCAACGTCGTTTACGTCCGACGCCTGTTTCTGGGCGAGAGACCAGACCAGCCCGCCGTACCGGGAGAGGCACTCCCGGACAGCGGACCCGTCCCCGGCGGCAATTCTCTCCAGCAGAGTGCCTGACACTTCGGGTTACTTCGGCAAGAGAACCGTGTCGATCACATGGATAACGCCATTGGAGGTCATGATATCAGCCTTCACTACCTTCGCCCCGTTGATCATGACCGTCTCGCCTTTGACCTCGATTTTCACGGATCCGCCCTGGGCCGTCTTGGCTTCCTTCAATTTGACGACGTCCGCGGCGGTGACCTTGCCGGGCACCACGTGGTACTTCAGAACGGCGATCAGTTTGTCCTTATTTTCGGGTTTCAGCAGCATTTCGACGGTTCCTTCCGGAAGCTTCTTGAATGCTTCGTCGGTCGGTGCGAACACGGTGAACGGACCTTCACCCTTGAGGGTATCGACCAGACCGGCGGCTTTCACAGCAGCGACCAGCGTCGTGAACTTGCCGGCTACCGCCGTGTCCACGATGTCCTTCGGCTTCTCTTCGACTCGGTGCACGACCCGGATCACAACCGGGTGAGCGGCGGGAATGGCCACGCCCTTGCATGGGGCCCCAATCGCGAGTGCCAATCCGATAACGGCAGTGTTCATCTCTACTCCTGTTGTAGAACCGGCCAGTCGAAAGAGTCGGCTGGCTCCCGGCCCGGCAATGTCTTCGAACGCCACCCCAAAACGGATGCGTCGAGTTGCAAAAAATTTCAAATCCAGAATCCTTCCCCGTTTCTGCATGAGGATTGGCAGAGAGACTCTTCGCGAAACTACAGATGCAAGCAGCAGGCTTCACCGGATGGCTTTGGTTCTGGACTGGAATGAGGAATGGAACACCCCGGAGGCCAGCAAATGAATGATGCTGCGGTGTATGTGGTCCTCGGAGCCACCGGAGGGATCGGGGCGGAACTTTGCCGTCGCCTAGTCAAACATGGATCTCGAATAACCGTAGCGGCTCGAGATGCGAGCCGTCTGGAATCTTTCGCCAACGAATTGGGTGCAATGGCGTATCCCCTGGATGCGACACGCTTCGAGGATGTGGAACAGTGTGTGGCCGCAACAGTGGAGCGATATGGCCGGCTCGATGGAATCGCAAATTGTGTGGGCTCGCTGCTCCTCAAGTCGGCGCACCTGACCACATCGGAGGAATGGCAACACGTGTTGGCCGCCAATTTGACCACCGCCTTCGCCACGGTCCGGTCGGCCGCGAAAGTGATGACCGGTGGCGGGTCGATCGCCTTGGTTTCGTCGGTTGCGGCCCGGGTCGGATTGGCGAATCACGAGGGGATTGCCGCGGCCAAGGCGGGAGTCATCGGACTCGCCCTGTCGGCTGCCGCTACCTACGCACCCCGAGGAATCCGCGTCAACTGTGTCGCACCGGGACTCGTTCGCACCCCGATGACTACCCGCCTGACCAGCAATGAGGCGTCCCTCAAGACCTCCTGTGCGATGCATCCCCTGGGTCGGATCGGCGAACCGGGCGAGGTGGCCGGCGTTCTCGACTGGCTGCTCGGCCCCGAAGCAACCTGGGTCACGGGACAGGTCATCGGAATCGACGGCGGACTTGGAACCATCCGAGCACGCTGATCGGGCTCGAATTCTGGAGGGGCCACAAAAGAACACGAGCCCCGCTTTGGCCGGGGCTCGTGTCGGTTCAAGAACTTCGGATGGGGTTACGAGAAGAGTTCTGGGATTTTCTTTCCCTTGTCGACGAGCTTCATCGGCCGTTGAAGCGGGGTCATCACTTCCTTGTCCGGGTCGATGCCGAGAGCGTGGCAGATCGAGCCGTGAAGATCGGAGACTTTGACAGGGCGATCCTTGGGCGTGAAGCCGTCGGCGTCGGAGGAACCGATGACCTGGCCTCCCTTCACGCCGCCACCTGCGAAGAGGCAGGAGAAGACGCTCGGGTGGTGGTCCCGGCCGGCCGTCATGTTGACCTTCGGCGTCCGCCCGAACTCGCTCAGCATCACAATCATGGTCTTCTTCAGAAGACCGCTTTGGGCCAGGTCCTCGATCAGGGCGGCGAGGGCGGGGTCCATCACTTCGCCGTGATCCCGCATCGCCGGGAACGCGTTGGAGTGGACATCGAACCCGCCACGATTGACCTGCACGAAGCGGACGCCTTTCTCGACGAGCCGACGGGCGAGGAGTGCGCTGCGGCCGAACTCGCTGTCACCGTACTTCTCGACGACCTCCGGTTTCTCCTTGCGAACTTCGAACGCCTCAAGGGCGGGGCTCCGCATCAGCTTGACCGCGTCGACGAGCGAGGTCTGGGCCGCGTCGGTTTCGTCGGACGGAATTTTGCCGGCCTGCTTCTGATTCATCTTCTGCAGGATGTCGAGCCGCTTGTTGCCGCGAACCTCGCCGATGCTCGCGGGGAACGACAGGTAAGGATCCTTTTCGCCGGGCCGGCCGACGAAGTACGCCTCGCACCGCTGCCCGAGGTAACCCGCCTTCGGGGCGAGCCCGCCAACCGTCACGTACGCGGGCAGGTCGCCGATCTGCTTCTTCTCGGAAACCACCACCGAGCCGATCCCCGGGTGCTGGAGGTTGCTGCTCTGGGCGTAGCTGGTTTGAAGCTGGTAGGTGGCCCGGCCGTGGTCGCCGTTGGTGCCGGCGATGGAGCGGATCAGGGCGATGTGCTTCATCTGCTTCGCGAGTTCCGGGAAGATCTCGGAAATCTGGATCCCGGTGACGGTGGTCTTGATCGGTTCGAGTTCGCCGGCGGTTTCGCGGCCCGGCTTGGGGTCGAACGTGTCGATGTGGCTCATCCCGCCGCCGTTCCAGAAGAGGATGACGTGCTCGGCGGTGGGTGCGTGGTCCTCGCCGGCGCGGGCGACGAGCGTCCGGACGTTCATACCGAGGAACGTCCCCGCGGCGGCGGTAACGAACGATCGGCGGGACAGGTTGTAACCCGTGCAGGCCTTCGAATCGGAAAACATGGGATGGGTCCAGTGTGAAGGAATGAGTTCAAAATCCAGGGTTTACTGTGTAGCCGCGACGCGTTGCGGAGCGTGCGGCGGGGTTATTGTGTAGCCGCGACGCGAAGCGGAGTGTGTGGGTGGAACTCGCTCCGCATCGCGTTTCGGCTCGACTACGGAATGTACCGGAACTCGTTGCTGTTCAGCAGGGCCCAGCGGAGGTCGGCCATGCCGTCGAGCGGGGTTTTCGCATCCTTCAGAATCGTGTGGGCATCGGTCACTTCCTCGGGGCTCGGCTCGCGGGTGAGGATCTCGCGATAGGCAAGCTTGATTGCCGCGTCGACATTGGCCTTGTCGCCGACGAGGAGGGCGTGCATCGGTTCCAGCGGGCCGACTCGGGCGGCCTCGTTGGTCAGTTTCCCGTTGAGCATCATCAGCGCCTGTCGCATCGAGGGGCTGTGATCGCGGCGATCGTCGAGCGAGGCCCGGTCGGTTTGGCCGAAGACCCGCACGAAGTGGCCCGCGGGGGCGGGGGCAGCCATCCGCATGGAGCTGGAGAACCGGGGGTTATCATCGACGAGTTTCGGCACTTCCTTGGTGATGTACCGGACCCGTTTGCCTTCCATCATCTTTCCGCTCTTCATCATCATCTCGGCTTCGAGTTCCTCGGGGGATTTCGCGGTCATCTTGTCGATGTCGAGTCCGTCCCGTTTCTTCAGGGCGTCCTTGAAGTCGAGTTCGATGCCGCGTTCGAGGTCGTAGCCGCCGCCCATCATCTTGGCCCCCATCGCGGTCATGGAAGGGCCTTTAGGTTTGGTGCCGGGGTTTTTCGGATCGTCCTTAACGGCCACCGGCACTTGCACGTAGGTGATAATCGTGGTCTGATTCTCACCCGGGCGGTGCTTGAGTTCGAAGAGGTGGCCGGCAAGGACGATGCTGTCGAAGATCGATTCGCCGAGCATTCGTCGCGGCGGGGTTGCGGTGAAGGCGGCTTCCGCGGCCTGGCGTTCCGGGGCCGGAAGCGTCGCCGGCAGGTGCCCCTTCTGGTACACACCGGTGGACGCGATCGCCTTGACGAGGAACCGGAAATCGTACCCGCTGGCCACGAACTCGTCCGCGAGGTAGTCGAGCGTCTTCGGGTGCGTTGCCGGGTTGTCGCCACGGAAATCGTCGACCGGATTCACAAACCCTCGGCCGACCATTTCCCCCCACACCCGGTTGACGATCGCCCGGGAGAAGAAGCGGTTCCGGGGGTTAGTGACGTGTTCCGCGAGGTTCCGCCGCTGTTCGCTCGACTTGTACAGGTCCCCTTCGAGGTCGATTTTGCGAACGTCGGATTTGGCTTCGGCGATGACGTCGATTTCGTCGGTTTTGGTTTTGCTGGTGTTGGCTCCATCGATGAGGTCATCAACGCTGGTTCCGCCGGTCTTCTTGGCGTCGGCGAGTCGCTTGGCCTCGGCTGCCTGCCATTCGCGAAGCACCTTGAGGCGGGCAAGGTGCTGATTCGGGCCGTCCCCCTCGTCGAGCTTGAAGGGGAACGACGGTTTCACAGGCGTCCGCTTCTGGCCGCGGGCCTTGTCCACCGGCGGCCACATGATCTGGGTTTCCGGCATCTCGTTGAGGAAGATCCCCAGCACCCGCATCTTGACGCGGTGTTCCACCCGGCGGGTTTTCCCGAAGAACGCCGCCATGTCGTAGAACTCTTCCCGGGTCCAGGTGTCGAACGGGTGGTTGTGGCACTGGGCACACGAGATCCGCACGCCCATGAAAACCTGGGAAACCACGGCCGTCAGGGCCATCGGGTCGGCCTCGTCGTTGAGAAGGAATCCGGTTTCCGGCTGGGCGTTCGCCTTTCCGGACGCCGCAATCAGACGCCGGGCGAGGTAGTCGTACGGGACGTTGGCGCGAATCGCTTCGTGAATAAACGCTTGGAGGGCAGCCCCGCCGTCCGCCTGGGAGCGGACGCGAAGGAGGTCGCCGAAGAAGACGGCCCACCGGTCGGCGAATTGGTCTCGGCTCACGAACTCGTCGACCGCTTTCGCCCGGCGCTGGTCCGCCGGCCAGGCAAGGTATTTCTGGATTTCCGCATCGGTCGGGATTCGGCCGGTCATGTCGACGGCGACCCGGCGCAGAAAGGCGAGGTCGTTGACCACGCCGGCGTCGCGGGTTTTGGTCTGCCCGTTTTCCTGGGCAATGAGCTTGTCGACCGTCTTGCCGACCGCAACGGGGTCGGGTGGTTTCGGGGCGGCCGCCACCGCAGACGACGCCAGGGCCGCCACGGCCGCGATGGCGACGGGGATCGAGAAGAGTCGAGTCATCACCGCGGGCCCTCCGTTGGGGGATTGGTTGTCACAGTCACATTCACCGTTTCCCAGGCTGCTCATCCTGGAGAACGTGGACGATTTCGCCGCCGGCGTTGCCGACCGCTTCCATGATCGGCTCGAACGTCGAGGCGAGGGTTTCCTTGTGGATCTTGAGCAGCACCTTCCGCTGGTCGGCGGGCTTGTCGCCGAGCATGGTGGTGATCCGGTCGGCGAGGTCGCGGGTCCCGACTTCGTCGCCGTTGAGGTAGATCTTCGATTCCTTGTCGACGGCGACGATCACCTTCGCGTTGGTGATGGCCTGTGATGCGGGTGCCTGGGCGGGCGTCCACACAATATGCCGGTCGTCCTTGGTCTTCGCCATGATGAGGAAGAAGAGGACGAGATTGAACGCGATGTCGGCCATCGGCACGTATGGCGGCTCCAGTGCGGTTTTTCGGCGTTTGATTTTCATCCGATGTTCCTGTGCCGACTCGCGGAAATCGCCCAATCACTTCACGACCGTTTCCTTCTCCTCTTCAATCTGCAACGCCACCACCCCGCCAGCTTTTTCGATGGCCGAAGTCACCTGGATCCACCGCTGGTAGGGCGTATCCTTGTCGCTCTTGAGGACGACGATCTTATCCTCCGCCGACGTTTTCGCGGCGATCAGCGGCTGAAGTTTCGAGGCGAGATCCTCCAGGGGCACCGCCTTGGTATTTACAAGCACCGATTGCCGTTTGACCCAAACCTCAAGGTTTTCCGCCTTTTGGGTCTGACTCTTTTCCTTGTTCGCGCTGGGCACCTGCTGGGCTCGCCCCTTGTGGGTTTTGTCGTTGGATGCGATCACGACGAAGAAAATCAGCAGGTTGAAGGCGAGGTCGGTGAGCAAGTTCAGGACCCAGGCGGCGGAGGCGGTGCCGGAGCCCGCCCGCCGTCTGTTGCTGCCGCCGGTGACAACGGGTCCGCCGGCCATCAGTGCGACCCTCCAACCCGGGCCGTTTGCACCGCCCGATGCGAACTTCCGTCCAACCGGGAAGAACCCGTTGCGTGGCGGAGCGTCAGTGCTTCGATCAGCTTCGACGCCGTCTCCTCGGCCTCGAGGATGTAGTCGTTCACCATCGCCGAGAAGTAGTTGTAGAACATGTAGGCCGGGATCCCGACCATCAGGCCCCACACCGTGACAATGAGCTTGATTTTGATCCCCTCGGCGGCCGCGAGGATGATGTCCTTGGTGCCGTAAGTGTTGACGATCCCCTCGAACATCGCAACCATCCCGACGACGGTTCCGAGGGATCCAACCATCGGCGCGACGGTGGCGACGGTCGCGAGCAGCCACATGTTCTTTTCCAGGGCAGCGGAAATGTGCGGGCCGTAATCATCCATCGCCTTGACGACCTGCTCCTCGATTTTCGCCGGTTCCATGTTGAGTCGGCGAAGAACCTCATATCGGTGGATTCCCACCGCGAGCACGGCCGGGATCGGGCCACGCGACTGGTTGCACAGAGCGACCGCATCCTCGACCCGGTCCTGCGAGAGAAGTTCGATGACGCGGGCTCGCAGTTCTCGGCCGTCGGCCCGGATCATCCACAAACTTCGGAACCGGTCGATGACCACGCCGACCCCGAGGATCGCGAGGAGAAGAATCGGCCACATGAAGAGGCCGCCATCGAACATGTAGCCGAGTGCGCCGGCCTTCCAGATCGGCACTTCTGCGGGCTTGACGGGAACGGCGGCGGCCTGGGCAAACAGATCGAGCATCGGAAGGACCCGGTTGGAGATTCGCGAACCCGGACTCGGTGACGATCCCGACCCGGAAGAGGGGCCGGGATCCGATACGGCAGGTTACTTGTTGTCGAGGTCGCTGGATGCGGCCTCGAACTGTTGCAACATTTCCGGCAAAGCCAGCCGACCGCGGGCGTACTTGGCCGCCTCGCTGGCGGGATAGTCCCACCGGCACTTGTTGTAAGCCTCGAACGCCTTCTTGTTGTTCCCCGCGGTCCGGTAGCTTTCCCCGGCCCAGAACATCGCGTCCGGGCCGAGGACATCCTCGCGGTATTGCTTTGCGAACTTGTCGAAGGATTCTGCGGCCTTGGCGTACTGCTTGTCCTTGTAGTAGCACTGCCCGACGCGGAACGCCATCTTCGGCGCCCACTTGTGCCCCTCGAACTTCTCGGCGAACTTCTCGCCAACCTGGGCCGCGACCTTGAAGTTCTCGAGCTTGTAGAAGTGCTCGCTGATGCGGACCATCACGTTGGCGATCAACGGATTCTTCGGATAAGTCGCCGCCAGGGTGACGTACGCCTCCAGGGCGTTGTTGAATTCGCCGGCCTCCTCGTAGCACTGGGCGAGC
This sequence comes from uncultured Alcaligenaceae bacterium, assembly GCA_964552815.1. Taxonomy (GTDB): domain Bacteria; phylum Planctomycetota; class Planctomycetia; order Gemmatales; family Gemmataceae; genus CAYUHJ01. Next base: position 11,494 of record CAZKIQ010000031.1, read on the forward strand.
TTGAACTGCGCGTCCGGTGCCAGCGGGTGGTCGGGGAACTGCTTCACGATCGTCTGGTAGGCTTGCAGTGCCTCGGCATACTGCTTCAATTCCTGGGCAAACTGCCCGAGCAGGTACGACACCCGCGGGGCGTACTTCGGATTCGGGTAATCCTCCATCACCTCGCGGAGGACCCGTCGGCCGTTCTCGAGGTCCGTCTTCGCTTCGGTTTCCCGGCCGAGCGCCTTGTGGCTCTTGAAAAGTTCGAAGTGGCTCTCCGCGATGTGGAACTGCGTCTCGACCGCGAGCAACTCGTTGGAGAACGCCTTGGAGAAAGCTTGCAGTTTCCCGTCGGTGCCGATCACGACGGCGATGGTGACCATCGATTCGAGTTTGCCCTCGCCGGAGGAGGCACGCTCGTCGGTGTAGACGGCTTCGATGGTGTCGCCGAAGTAGCACTCAAGTTCCGGGGTTTCCTGTTTGATGTTCCCGGGCGTGGGTTTTTCCACGGGCTTCAGAAGGATCGAGCCGGTGAAGATGCCGCTGTGGGAAAGCGTTTCCACGAGTTCGATGACCTCGTCCTCGCCGCGTTTGGTGCGGATGCGGACCTTGGCCTTGTCACGGTCGTGGGTCGTGTCGAGGTCGGCGTCGATGACGCGGAGGAAGAGCCGCTCGCCGACGTGGACGGCAGTGATGTCTTTCTGGTACTCGGCGTCGGTGCAGGTGAGCTTTCCGTCGGTGAGGAGCCGACCGGAGGAGGTGAGGGCCGACGCTCCGCCAGGGCGACGCTCGTCCTGGTAGGTGGCCTCGACAATGTCGGCACCCGTGAGATTGAGGACGCGGGTCACCAGTGCCCTGTTCGGGTTCCGCCCTTCCTCGGCTCCCTCTTCCTTCGGCAGTTTCGGCCCACCGATCAGGTTCCGCGGCATCGATGCCGTCAACGGAACCAGAGAAGGACTTTCCTTCGAGCCGAGTTGCATGATGATCTGCCCGGTGAACCGACCCTCGTGCAGGGCCGACCCCCGGCGATCATTGACAACCTGGTTTCCGTACAGGCGTCGGTCGGAAAGGACACACTCGACCTCGACCTCCGCACCGGTGGTGGTTTTGAGTTTGACCGTGACTTTGCTGTTGCTGTCCTTGGCGGCGTCGGGGTCAAAAACTTCGACGGTAAACGGTGCCTCGAACGCAACGCCGGCAACGGCCTTGGGGTCGCCTTCCGCGGTCGGAGGCGTGTAGCGGGTCACCGGAGGGAGCGTTTGCATCTGGCTTGTTGGGCGGGTGACACGCGATTCCAGGATCCGGATTCGCCCCGGTGTCGGTTCGCTGACATACACGACTGCTTCGCGGAAGACCCCGTGCCCCGGGACCGTGTTTTGTCCGTCGAAATAGCGAAGGAAGATGCGATCCCCCGGTTTGACGACGAGCTTATCCTTGTCCGGTGCGGCGGCGGTGTCGATTTCCTTTGTGAAGATTCCGCTGTTTTCCTGGGTTTCCGTCGCTTCGAGTTCGATCGGTTTCCCGTCGTTGACCACCACTTGCACCTTGACCTTGTCCGGGGCAGCGGTGGCGTCCATGTCGTAGTCAGTCACCTCGAAGATGACGCGTTCTCCGGGATCAATGCGAAGCAATTCCTTCCGGACGGTGTAGACGTCGCCCGCGGCGGTTTTGTTGAAGTCGTAGCCTATGGCGGTGACGTGGGCGTTATGGTAGGTGGCGGTCAGCTTCGCCGTCAGGAGTCGGGACCCGCCGGTGGTGTTGACGTCGTCGATGTAGTTGGCGGTCACGACGTCGCCGCCGGCAATTTCGAGGACATCGTTGGTGGCAAGCGAGAGGAGGTCCGCTTCCGTCGGGATGTGGACCGTCTTCTTCTCGGAGTCGCGGATCTCGACGTGGTTGATCGCGACGGCTTCTCCGCGGTACTCGTGGATCACCGCACGGATGTGGCGGACGGGCATCGGCGGGAACGCGAATTCCCAGGATGTTCCCTCCTTGTCCGGAGTCGCGTTGCCGATCGCTCGCGGGGGGGCAGCCTTCTTCGCTTCGGGGCGGGTCAGGTCGAAGTCGGTCTCGCGGAACGGCACGGGGTTGACCGCCTCGGTGCCGTACTCGCCAGTCGCCCAACGAGCTTCGAGGGTGTTGGTGTTGGGCCCGGCGGCGGCGAAGATGGTGACATCGTGGGTGCCGGCGTCGAGGTAGATGTCGGCGTGGCGGTTCCCGGGCCCGAGGGGAAGTTCGAGTTTCCCGTCGACCATCATCGCGGTTTTTTCACCGGAGACGACAAATCGAGCCGCCCCGGATCGGGCCTGGACTAGCTTGCCGTGCCAGAGGGCGGTCACGGGTTTCTTCGCCTTCTCGTCGGGCTGGCGGGCCCAGAAGAGGTCGATCGACTTGGCCTCGGTGGTGCCCTTTGCGTTTTTCGAGAGGGCAACGACCTGGTCCCAGTTCTGGAACCCGACTGCGTTGGTGCCGTCGTAGAATCGGGCCGTCATCTGGCCGGACTCGAGGGCGACGGGGGTGACCTTGGGATCCGGGTGCGTGGCGGCGAGGCGGAACCAGAGGCGGCCATCGTCGCTGCCTTCCAGGGTCATCCGGATGGGGGCGTTCTGCTTCGCGTCCGGGGTCCAGATCGTGACGCGGTCCGAGTCCTTGAGATCCTTCATGTCGATGCTGAGGATCTTGGGCGTGACGCCGTCCGGCTCGCTGAGCCAGGCGGTTTTCCGGTCCTTGTCGATCGCCATCAGCGGGCTGTGGTCGATCGCGGTGTTGGTGGCGAGTGCCCCGGCGGGGAGTTCCCCGGTCTTGGCGGTGCCCTCGAAGATGCCGGTGTGGGAACCGGTTTCTCGAAGCGTGACGGAGACCTGGTCGCCGCTGGTGGCGACGAGCTTGATCGCGATCGTGTCTGGTTCGTCGGTCAGGTCGCGGTCGGCGTCCTTCACCCGAAGGTAGACGACGTTGCCCGGTTTGACCTGGTCCTTGGGCCGGGTGATTCCTTTGCGCTCGTCCTCGTTCTCGTTGACTTCCCGGGCGAGTTTCTTGGAGAAGGTTTCCTCGTCCTCGTCGATGATTTTCCCGGACGCGACTTCGAGTTTGCCGTCAGAGGCGATCCGGATCTCGGCGTCCGGGAGGGGTGCGTCCTTGAATTCCTTCTTGAATTCGGGCGGGTAATCGACGCGGATCACGTCCTTCCCGGTGAGTTGGAGGACGCGGTCCCCCTTGGCGGCGGCCCCGAGGCGGGTTTCGAGGTCCGCCCGGAACAGGCCCTTCCCGGCCCCGCCGGACAGTAGGTAGACGGTCTCCTCGTCGCCGCCGGGTTCGGTGGTGACCTTGACGGGAATCCGGTTGCCACCCCGACTCACGCCGAGGTCGCTGTCCTGGACGACGATCGAAAGCGGGTCGCCAGGCGTGTGGAATCGCTTGCTGGCCCGGCCGAGCCGACCCACGGTTCGGAGCAGTTCCAGCTGGTCGACATACCGCTGCTCCGCCCCGTACACCTCGGACAGGTTGAATAGGGCCTGGTTCGCGAGTTCCACGTTCGGGACACGTTCGAGAACGCTGCGGAAGATGTTCCGAGCCTCGTCGCGGTCGCCCCGGCGGTTGGCGAGAACTCCGCGAAGGAACTCGGCCCGGATGACGACATCGCGTTCCCGGCTGCCTGCCAGTCGCTCGAACGCCTGCTCGGCCTGGTCGTAGACCTTCTGTTCCATGAAAGTTTCTCCGATCCCGAAGTCCGCCTCGACGGCCTGCGGGGTCTTGGAGTACCGGTTGAGCACGGTCGTGAACTCGGCCCGGGCGAGGTCGTATCGCTTCGACTTGAAGTAGTTTCGGGCCAGCAGCAGTTGGATGCGAGCCTTCTCGACATCGTCGATTTCCTTGATTTCCGCGTTCTTGATGAGCCAGGCCCGGAGGATGTCCTCGACGCGGTTGTGGTTCTCGTCGCCGCCCGCCGCCATGTGGTTCTCGCAGACGAAGATCAGCAAATCGACGGGAACCTCGGCGCGGTGCTGGTCGAAGAGTTCCTTGTTGGCGAGATACGTTTCGAAGGCGAGCTTCGGGTCACCGAGGCGGAGTTGCAGGGCCGCGGAGAGCAGCGGTGCGATCGGAGATTTCTCGTCGATGACCGCGCCCCCCTCGGCCCCGAGTCGGGTGTACGCCTGGGTGAGGAGGTCGCGACCTCCCTTCCGGCGACTGTCGTCGAGATTCGGGAAGTTGGCGAGCATCCCACTCATGAGGGTCGCCGCCACGAGGTAGTCCTTCCGGCCCATCGCGGACTGAGCGAACGGAGTGAGGATATCGAAGTCGGTGGAATCGCCGTAGCCGTACTGGGGTGCCTCGCTCCAGGCGAAGAGTCGCTGCATCGGCGTGGCTTTCTGGCCCTCTTCCGGAAGTTCGAGCAGGGCGGCGGCCGCCCCCATCGATGCCCGACCGATCTGGAGATTCTTCACAAGGGTGAAGAGTTTCCGCTTGTTGGCCGGGTCCGCTTTGGGGTCGTTGCGGAGGGTGCTGACCCAGTGCCAGTAGGTGACCCACTCGTGGTCGGGGCTCTGGGCGCCGAACGCCCGGTCCCGAATCTTGTCGACCGCTGGCAGAAGCAGCTTCGCGGCGGTGTCGAAATCGTTGGCTTTGAAGAGCTGGTCGGCTCGGATGGTGGCGAAGTAGAAGTGCCAGCCGGTGTCTTTGGTGAGGAGGCTCTCAACGAACCTGGGCTTCTCCGCGTCCGGGGTGATGGTGACGAGCCGGCTGGCACATTCGCGGATTTCGTGGGAATCCGGGTTGCCGGCGAGCCCGCGGGTCCAGCAGTCTTTTGCCTCGTCCTTGAGTCCGAGCGTCATCAGGACGTCACCCATGCCGGCGGAGCTTTGCGAGTCGTAGCCGTGCTTCTCGAACATTTTCTTGGTCCAGTCCCAGCCTTGCTTGGCGAGGGGGACGTCCTTGAAGTGGCCGGCGACGCTCAGGATTCGGCGGGCGATGTCCGAGTTGGTCGATGTCGGCTCCAGCTTCAACACCATGGGTGCCGCCTCGCGGAAGGCGTCGGGCTTGTTGAAGTCGGTCGCCCAGGCGAGGTAGGTGGCGGCGGCGTCGAACGACTTGGGTAGCCGGGTTGCCCACTGCTTCGCGATCTCGATCGACTTCGGCCGCTGGTTATCCGGCGAATAGTGGCGGTAGTAGTGCTGTTGGTTGTAGAGCAGGTCGTTGGCGACATCGTCCGGGTAGCCTGCGAGCCGATCGGCCGCGAGCAGCTTCCCACGGGCGGCGGCAGCCTGCGAAGACCAGAAGTTCGCGGAAGCGGCCTTCTCGTAGGCGACCCACTCGGCGTTGACCCCGTCCTTGTCGGACTCGGCGAGAAGTTTCTGTCCCACCTTCGCGCGAGCCTGCAGATCCTTGTTTCCGAGCCGACCCTGGACCCAACCGCCGAGCGTCTGGCGGTAGGTGGCGATCCACGGGAATTTCTTCCGGGCGGCGAGAAGCTGGTTGACCTCGGCGGTGAATTCGGCGTCGTTGGCGGCGGCGTCGAGGAGCCAGTTGACGACGCCGCTGGTGTACCCATCGTTGGTCGGGAACTGGTAGGCGAGTTCCCGGGCGATTGCCTTGGCCTTGGCCGGGTCCTGAGCGCGATCCCGCAGGATTTCGAGGGCGAGCGAGTACCGCAGCGGGGCGGCGTTCGACGGTGTGCTCTTCGAAATCGCGTCGCGGAGGGTGTTCTCCGCCTGGCCGAGCCGGGTCTTTCGGACATTCATGTCCGGCTCCCCCCCAAAAAGGGAAGCGTATTGCGAGTGGAGATTGTGCGTCCGGGCGTCGGTGGTCAGGGCGGCGGCGAAGATCTGCTCCGCCTTCGCCTTGTCGTTGGCAGCGGCGTAGACCTGGCCGAGCCGGATCTGGGCGGCGACGCGATCCGGGCGGGTGGGGAATTTCTGGAGGTACTCGTTGACGATCGGTTCGAGGTCGCCGGGTTTCGGGTTGTTGTGGACAATCTCCTCGATCAGCCGCATGTGGAGGTCGGCACGCGGTGGGAGGTTGGGAACCGCGAGGGCTTTCTTCCAGGACTCGGTGGCATTGGTTTTCTGCCCGAGCCGGCCGTAATTCTCGGCCATGCGGTGGTGCAGCCATTGCAGGTATCCGCCGGTCGGTGCGGATTTCGCGAGCAACTTTCCGGCGACGAGATTGGCCTTGGCCCACTCGCTTCGGCGTTCGTGGGCTTCCATCGCGCTCCAGCCAGCGGAGGTGGCGGGTCCGCCGGCGGGGAGTTTTTCGAGCATGTCCTCCCCGAGGGCGGCGGCCTTCGCCAGGGAATCCGGGTTGTTGATCTGGAAGTAGAGCCAGATCGCGTCGCGGCCGGCCCGATGTCCCTCGGCTTTGCCGGCCCCCAGACGTTTCCATCGGGCTTCCTGGATGGCCGCGGTGCCGGGGGTGTCGTTCGATTTCCGCAGAAGCCGGGCGAGCCAGGCCTCGATCGGTTCCCCGGCGGGGTCGTTGGGGTGCCGGCTCAAGAACTGGCGACCGGTCGCGATCAGTTCTTTGTTCCGCCCAGTGGTCTGGAGGCCGTCGATCAGCTTGAGCATCGCCTCCTTGTGCCGGGGGTGGGCCGAGTGGAGGTTGACGAACATCTGCGCGACGCGGACCAGCCCAAACGGTCGGCCGTTGGTGTGGTAGAGGTCGATGAGCTTGAGCATCAGCTCGGCAGCTTCCTTGCTGGTGCTGCTTGTTTTCGCGAGTTGGGCCTCGAATCCGGCGGCCTGCTTGCTGATCGCGTCCGGTTCCGGGTCGCCGGCCGGCTTCTCCTTCGCGGGTGGGGACTGTGCGAGGAGGACTCCGAGGAGACCAACGAGGACGGCCGGGGCGAAGAGAGGACGGAATTTCATGGGTTTCGCCGGGAAATCAGGTGGTCAGAGTCGGGTGGAAACCGCGGAGTTCGAGGGTGGCGTCAGTTCCCCGCCTTGCGGAGGGCGTCGGAAATTTTCTTCGCATCCGGGGCGAGCGGGCTTTCCGGGAAGTCGGCGATCATCTGGTCGAACTGCTTGCGAGCCTCGCCCTTTTTGTCGAGGCGGTACAGACATCGGCCGTAATTGAACAGAATCACGTCGAGGAATTTCGCGTCCGGGTGGGTGCGGAGGACACTCTCGAAGACGTCGATCGCCCGGGCGTAGTCTTTCTGCACGTAGTAGTAGTTCGCCATTTTCGCGACCGCTTCCCCGACCCGGCCGCTATCGGGGAACTGGTCGAAGACCTTCTTATATTCCTGGAACGACTGGTCGAAGAGCTGGGCAGCGGCACCCCCCTCTGCGGTCTTGGCCATGTCCTCGTAGCACTCGGCGATCCCGAACTGGGCCTCGCCGCGGAGCGGGGACTTTTCCAGCCGCAGCACGCTGTGGTAGATCCCGATCGCTTTCTGAAGTTGGTTTTGTTTTCGGGAAACCTGTGCGAGCGAAAGCAGGGCCGCATCCACAAATTCGCTGTTGGGGAACTCCCGTTGCAGCCGCTGGCTCATCGCCGCCGCCAGGTCGAGCTTGTCCATCTCGAAGTAGATCTTCCAGAGCTGGACGTAGGTCTCTTCGAGGGTCCGCCCGCCGAGTTTCTTGGCCTCGGTGGAGATTTCTTCGCAGAGCTTCATCGCCTGTTGGTACTTGTCATCGGCGTGCTGTTTGAGCCCGAACTCCTTGTATCGGTTGCCGATGTTCGTGAGGGCGGAGGCCGTTTTGAGTTGCGTCCGGACCCGCAGTTCCTTGTCCGAGATCTGGGTCTGGGAAACCCGGACGGTGCCGAGGCTTCCCTCGACGGTGCGGGCCCTGAAGATGACCGTTCGCGGCTCGCCGGTGGAATTCTTCTCGTCGAGGTAGGTCAGCACGATCAGATCGTTCGGAACGGCCTGGAGGACGCGGTCGTCCGCCTTGACCGTCTCGGATTTCTCAAGGGAAACGACCGCCCGGAAGATCCCGGAGTGGATCGAGTTGTCGACTTCCTCCGGCTTCGGGGTGGCGGGCTCTTTCTTGGGCTCGTCCTTTTTCGGATCGCCGTCCTTGGGTTCAGGCTCGGATTTCTTCGGGGTTTCCTCGGTTGCCGCCGCCTTGACAATCTTCGCTTCGGTGAGGATCACCTCGACCTTGTCGATTTTCTTGAAGCGGTCGAGCTTGTTCGGATCCGGCTTGGCGGTCGGCGGCGGTGCCGTCGCGGGTGCTTCGGCAGCGAGTTCCTCCGGAGATTTCTCGCGATAGACCTCGACGGTCGCCTTGAGGACGTCGGCGTTGTCGGTCAGGTCGAAGTCGGCGTCGGCAACCTGGATGTTGATCCCGCGGCCGAGCACGACGCCACTGAGGGTTTCCGAAAACGCACCGTCCATGATGGCGGCCGTCGCGGTGCCGACGACCGGAATGTCCTTGGAAACGATCTGCTCCTTCGCCCCCGCGGAGGTGTGGATGTCGCGGTAAGAGAGCCGGATCTTGTCGCCGCCACGAATCTCGATCCGCCCGTTGCCTGGTTTCGCCTTCCCGAGGACGGTGGGAATCGAGCCGATCACCACGCGGACGTTGCGGCCGATCGCGAAGCACTCGACGGTTTCGACGTCGCCGCTGCTTGATTCGCACCGGATCGGTACCGTTTTCCCCGCTTCAAGTGCTGCGAGGTCCGCATCCTCGATCCGCACGAAGAGGCGTTTCTCCGCTTCGAGAACCTCCGCGGTTGCCTTGGCACCGGGTTCCGGGGGCGGAAGTGCGGTGCCGACCCGTTCCAGGGCGGAAATCGCCCGGCTGTAGTGCCCTTGCTGGAAGTGGCCGAGCCCAATGTAGTAGTAGGCCTGGTTGACGTGCGGACTCACCGGGAACTTCTCGATCACATCGCGCATGAACTTGAAGCACTTCCCGTAGTTTCGCCCCTCGAAGTAGCAGACGCCGATCTTCAAGGTCGCCTCGGCTCGTTGCTCCTCGTTGGGGTTTTCCTCAGCAGCCGCAGATTCGAAGTAGGTGCGGGCCCGGTCGAACGCTCGATCCTTCGAGAGGAGGTGGTTCCCGAGCTTGAGGTGCGCATCGAAGCGGACCCGGCTGCGGGGATACCGCTCGATGACGGACTGCCAGACCTCGATTGCCTTCGCCGGTTCCCCGGATTCGAGCCGGGCGTCGCCGGCCTCGAGGAGTTTGCGGGCGGCCCGATCCTCGACGATGGAACCGCGTTCCCCGGGTTTTGATTTCTCCTTCCCCGGCGACTTCGGCCCTTCCTGAGCTTGCGCGACCGCCAACAGCACCGCCAACCCACCGGCGAAACCGGTCAGGCTCAGCAGGCGGGCATGATGAGGCGAGAAGGGAGCGGTAGTCATGCACGACTCGCGTGGGAGGCACGATCAGGTATCAGAACGTCAGCAGGCGTTGTCGCAAATCGATCGTCAGGCAGTCCGCAGAACTCGACAGTCGGCGGGTGGAGCAAGGCAGTTGGGCGGGGCCAAGTCGCAGAGTGCCGGCGGGGGCAGCAGAATCCCGCAGGTTGGAGGCACACTCCGACACGGCTGATGCTTGAAAGTAAGTTTCTCATCAATCGAAAGCAAGCGGCTTTTCCCTCGACTCTGGAAAAAAGTCTTTCCGGAACCCACTGGTTGATACTCGCCCAGGGAAAGCTACACTGGAGAAACTTTCGGCGGCTTCCGACCTGCCAGCCCGCCTCCGCCCGACGGTCCTCCTACCTCCGGAACTCCATGAATTCCAACCACCACAACGGCGGCTCCGCAAAACCACACCCGATGGGTGCCCCCTCGCTCGCACGGTCCGGAATGCAAACTCCAGAAGAGGCACTGGGGCTCACTTCCGGGAAATTGCTGAGTTCCTGCATCATCGCCACCGGAATGACCACCCTCGTGCTCGCGGTGCTGACCGTCGGACCCTACTTCCTCGCCGGGAAAGCCCAGGTCAACGCTGCAGAGAACAACCCAACTCCGGCGAAGCCGGAAGAGCAAACGCCCCCCGATCAACCCAAGCCGACCCCGACCGGAACCCAACCGACCACCGCCAAACCCACCGGGTCCGAAACTCCGAAGCCGACTCCGAACCTCCTCGACAAGCTCGGCGAGAACGGCACCAAGACCACCAAGCCCAGCGTCAACCCGCTCGACAAGAAGGACGACGACATCTTCAAGGACCTGAAATAATCCGTTCCCCGGCGTCCTTCCTCGGGGCCAAACCATGCGTCACATCTACCTGACACCGCTCCGAGCGGTCGTGATGACGGCTCTGTTCTTTGCCTTGTGGGCCGGGGCCGCCTACGTCCTCGGCAGCCGTTCCGTCCACTTCACCGGATGGAGTCTGCTCTACGTCATCGGGCTGGTCTGGGCTGTCTATCTCATCGAACGGGCGGCCCAGCGTCTGGAGCAGAAGCGAGCCCTCGCATCTGTGGGTGTGTCCGTCCCGGAACCTGCTGTTGGCGTGGCCGGCGAAGTCCCGCGCAGCCGACGAGCCTGGAACCCGCTCGATCCCGCTTCCAGCCCCCTCTACGGCCGAAAAAACCCGCGGTTGCAACAATCATTCGTTGTCCTGTGGGGCTATTCCGTCCTCTTCGTTGCCGTCTATTTCCTCATCCAGCTCCTCTCCTTCGGGGCGAAGGAACTGGATGCATACGAGCTTCCCGCCGGCGGCGGATCAGACTCGATCAAGGCCAGTCAGGTCCAGGTCCGGAAAGTGGTGCGGAAGAAATTTGTCATCAACCCCTACAGTTCCGTCTACCTGCATGCCCCGCCGCCGATCGACAAAATCGAGGTCAAACTCACCGAGGAAACCGCGAATCTTTACCAGGTCGGCCAGGGGAGCGGTAACACCGGCGACGGGGATGGCGACGGTTCCGGATTCGGGATGGGCACCGGAAGAGGGAAGGTTCGCTTCCTCCGGCTCAAACATGGCGACCGCGGGTGGGACCGCAACTTCGGCATCGGCGGTGACCGCAACATGCTCGCCGAGTACGGAGCCCGCACCCGCATGAAGGTCGGCGAGGAAACCGAGTACGTTGACGCTGGCCAGATCGCAGCGTTTCCTCAAAAGAAAACGCCGCCGCTGATCTACATCTCTGGAAAAGAAGGCCTTCCCCTCACCGCCAACGACAAAAAAGCCTTGAAGAACTACCTCACCGAGCGGCACGGGATGATCCTCGGCGACAACCACGGCGGCCACGGATTCCACCACAACTTCAAGGCCGTCATGACTGAGATCACCGGCGTCGAACCGGTACCAATCCCGCGCGATGATGCAATCCACCAAAAACCTTCCTCCTTACCGCAACTACCGATCGTGGTGGCGCACGGCGGCACGGTTCCCCTCGGCTGGAAGATGGACGGTCGATGGGTGGTCTACTATCACCCCGGCGCCCTCAGCGACGCCTGGCGCGACGACCACGCGGGGATCAAGAAGGAAGTGTATGAGTTGTGTTATCAGCTTGGCGTCAACATCATCTTTTACGCCCACCGGGAGTACAACCAGTGGTTGAAATCGCAACAACCCTGAGCCGACACGCTCGGTTTTCCTTCGCCGCCCTCGCCGCGATTTCGCTGGCTTTTCCCCTGTATGCCGGCCCACTCGACGAAATGTCGATCGAGCGGTGGAAGCAACTCCGCGAGGCGGAACGGTATCAATTGCAGGTCGCCGAAAAATTCTATCGGGAGCATCAATACAAGGTCGCGGCCGATGAGTATGAGAAGTTCCTCAAGCTCTATGAGAAGAGCGAGGGCGCCCCATACTCCCAATTGAAATGGTCGCATTGTCAGGTTCACCTTCGCAAGCAGAACGCGGCCATCAAGGATGGATATCAGTCCGTCTTGGATTATTATCCCGATTCCCCTGAAGCCCCGATTGCAGCCATGCTGATAGGGCGAACCTACAAGGATATGGGGGACACCAAACTTGCGAAAAAAGCCTTCGGCAAAGCTATCTCCACCTACCCGAAGCATTTCGCGGCGGTCCTCGCCCGCCTCGAACTCGTCGAAATCGCGGAGAAAGAGAACGATTCCGCCACCCGCGTGAACCTGTTGCGGGAACTAACCTACGACGTCGAGCGCAAGGGACCCGCCTCGAATCCCTGTGTCGATGCCGCCCGGCAACTCGCCCGATTATCCTTCCACGCGGGGAATTTTGAAGAAGGTCTCAAAGCCCTCGCCACGACCTGCAAGGAAGAGGAACTTCCCCACCATCTGATGGCCCACAATCACGGCCACCTGCCGTGGATCCTCGAATGGATGACCAATGGCAATGCCGACGAAATGACAAAGAAGAACGCGGAAAAGCTCGCTGATGCGTCCGCCGGTTGGCTCAAAACCCAGGCCGGGAATCTACTACAAAATGAGAAGACCAAACCCCGGGGCGTCGATTGCTGGTACGCCATCGCTGACATCCGCGGCCACGCCCGACAACCCGACAAGCAGAAGGCCGTCTACGAGGAAATGCTCAAAATCCTCGGCGATTCCGACCCGACCCTCGGCCGATTCGCAAACTTCTTCAAATCTCAGGGGAAATTCAACGAAGCCCGCGCCATCATGGCTCGCTTCAAAGATGCCACCGAGGGACAGGGGCAAATCGCACAAAGCTTCGTTGATGAGAAGAAGTACGACAAGGCCGTGGAGATCTACCGGAAGCTCGCACTCACAGACCAGAAATCGGCTCCGAAGTGGCTACAAGCCGCCGCCATGGCCTGGAGGCACGGCCAAAAACCCGACCAGGCGATCGCGATCTACCGGGAACTCCTGACTTCTGACGCCAACAATGCGAATGAATATCACTTCCAGATCGCCGAGACTCTCTATTACTCACACCGTTGGAAAGATTGCATACAGGCCTACCGGGGTACCGACCGGTTCCCGCATAATTACTGGCATATGGCCGCCGCCAATCGCCAGTTGAAACAATATGACGAGGCGATTGCGCTGTATCAGCAGATCATGGGTGCATCCGCACCCAACGCCCCGCAGGCACTTCTCGAGATCGGTTACACCCACGAGCAGGCCGACCGAAAGGAAGCCGCCATCAAGACGTTCAAGGCGGTCTGTGACAAGTTTCCCAAGACTGGCGAAGGAAGCCGGGCGGCGGCTCACCTCAACGACAAGTACAAAATCCCGGTCACCCTCGGCGGGGCCAAGGACTGACCCCAC
>CAZKIQ010000031.1:24677-63006 GCA_964552815.1 uncultured Alcaligenaceae bacterium
CACCCCACTACCTCACCACCACCCCACTACCTCACCACCACCCCACTACCTCACCACCACCCCACTACCTCACCCCTGTTTCAACCATCGGGCGGCGTCGCGGGCGTGGTAGGTGAGGATCATGTCCGCACCGGCTCGCTTGATGCTCGTGAGGATTTCGAGCGTCACCCGGCGCTCGTCGATCCATCCGTTGCGGGCGGCCGCCTTCACCATCGCGAACTCGCCCGACACGTTGTACGCGGCCGTCGGAAGCGCAAAAGTTTCTTTTACCCGGCGAATGATGTCCAGGTACGAAAGCGCCGGCTTCACCATGACCAGGTCTGCCCCCTCGGCCACATCGAGGGCAACTTCGCGCATCGCCTCGTCGCCGTTCGCGGGATCCATTTGATAGGTCGAGCGATCACCGAACGACGGCGGGGACTCGGCGGCATCGCGAAACGGGCCGTAGAATCCGCTGGCGTATTTCGCGGCGTAACTCAAGATCGGAATGTGCGAAAACCCCGCGGAATCCAACCCTTGCCGGATCGCCTGTACCATGCCATCCATCATTCCGCTCGGTGCGATCACATCAGCACCCGCTTTCGCATGGCTGACGCACTGTTCTGCCAGGATGACAAGTGTCGCGTCGTTGTCGACATCGGTGACGCCATCACGTTCGTGAAGAATCCCGCAGTGGCCGTGAGACGTGTACTCGCAGAAACACTCGTCTGTCATAAGCAGCACATCGCGGCCGAACGCTTTGCGAACCGTTCGCAGAGCCGTCTGCACGATTCCCGCATCATCGAGCGCGACCCGACCTTCCGGGTCTTTCGTGGCCGGGATCCCGAACAGAATGAAGGATTTGACTCCGAGATCCGCCGCCGAGCCGATTTCGTCGACCAGTGTGTCCGGCGAAAGCTGGAAATTCCCCGGCATGGAAGCAATTTCGTTCCGCACCCCTGATCCAGGCCGCACGAACAACGGCAGAATGAAGTCGCTCGCAGAAAGCTCCGTTTCGCGGATGAGTGCTCGCATCAGCGGCGAGGAGCGAAGCCGGCGGGGTCGCAGGGCCGGGAAACTCGGGTGCGGAAAGTCGGCCATTTCGGACTCCTTCGGTGTGACTGGCAGTTCCACCAGTATCACGGTTCTACGGCTTGACCAGTCTGATGTCTCGAGTCGGAAACCCACCTTCAAGGATGGCAGATCGTCAAGAATTCTAGTTCCTTCGGGCGACACACGGAATGGGGAATGGACGAACCGATAGCTGTCGGTTGGCGGCGATATTGGATGGTCGATATGCGAAGGCGGAGAAGGTGGTCTTGGTGTGTGACAACCTCAATACCCATATATTGGGTGCGTTGTATGTGGCATTCGATGTAGAGCGTGTGCGGTCGCTGGGGCGTCACTTGGAGATCCGCCACACACCGAAGCATGGGAGTTGGTTGAACATCGCGGAGTGCGAGTTGAGTGGGATGACGAGGCAGTGCATAAGAGGACGGCGATTCGAAACGATTGAGGCATTGCGTGCCGAATCGTCGGCGTGGCACGCATGAACGAACGAGAAGCAACGTGGCGTGGACTGGCAGATGCGAGTGGCGGACGCTCGCATCATGTTGAAGTCCGTCTACGCCTAAACACTCACCTGACGCTGCACTAGAAATGCCTCGCGGCTTTCTTCGTGAAGGGTTGTGGGCCGAAGATCTATCCGCACGCGCACATGAAGAGCCGCACTTCGGACACCATCCGCCGCGGGGTCGTTGCTGTCAGCGATTCCTCCTCGTTCATCGCCACCTCAGGAAGGGTCACCCGCCGAAGATGCGGCCGAACCAGGAGCGGTGTTTCGGGACGCTGGGGGGCGGGGGATTGACGGGGAGGCCCTGAAGGACGGCGGTTCCCCAGAGGCCGGCGATGCGGTCGGCGGTGGCGGTGCCGGCCCAACGGACGAGGGCGTGGTAGCCGTCGGCCATCCGAGGGCGTCGGCGGTCGATCCCGTGTCCGTCCGACCCGAGCATGTGGACCGCACCGCGGAGGATTGCATTCTTCATCGCCGACTCGACCTTCCCGCTCCAGGGGTCGGCGAGGGCACCGGCGGTGAACTGGATCAGACACCCCGCCGCGATGAAGGAGTCGGTCAGGGCATCATCGAAAAGCAGTTCCGGATATCGCTCCGCATGGGCGACGATGAGCCGCAAACCGCGGGGGGCGAGGTCCCGGGCGATCGGGCGGAGGTCGTAAAACGCGTGATGCGGCATCTCCACGAGCAAAAACTTTCCGTGGCCGCCCACCGTCTGCAACCGCCCGGCATCGAGGTCGTCCAGAATCGTTTCCGTCAGCATCACTTCCCCGGTGGGAAAGACCGTGAGCGGGATGTTTTCCTTCGCCAGTTCCCCGACGAGAACAGCGGCCGCGTCGCGGAGATGGTCGGCGGTATTCTCCGGGTAGTCGGGGTTCTGGTGGGCGAGGGCGGTGGCGAAACGGGTGCCGTCGGACTCGAGTTTCCGGCACATCGCCAGGGCTTCCCCCAGCGATTGCGGGCCATCGTCGAGCCCGGCGAGCAAGTGGACGTGCGTGTCGGCTAACGGCATCATCGGGGGCGATTCCGATCAAAACATCCCCACCGATTGGCGTGGGGCCGGACGGTGCGAGTTCCGCCCGGGGAGAGGTCAACGAAGCCGGGCTCGATCACGCGAGCCACGGCGGAAGTTCCCCGGCGGGGGGGAGTTTCACGACGGAAATCGAGCCGATCTTGTCGTGGGCACGCACCGCCTCGATCGCCTCCGGGGTCGGTTGGTTATCGAGGTTCAGAACCCCGATCGCCTCGCCGCCGGGTGCGTTTCCGGTCCGGCCGACGTTCATGGCGGCGATGTTCACGTTGTGCTGCCCGAAGATCGTACCAACGAACCCGATCAAACCCGGTGCGTCCGTGTGGCGGAACACGAAGAGGGTTCCGTCGAGGAAGCTTTCCATGCGGTAGGGCCCGAGCTGGACGAGCCGGAGATACTGGTCTCCGAAGAGGGTTCCCGCGGCGATCTGGGTGCCGGATTCCGTTTCGACCTCGGTGTGGAGGACGCCGGCGAAGTCGCCCTTTTTCGGGTTCGCGGATTCGGAGATTTCGATGCCGCGATCCCGGGCGACGACCCCGGCGTTGACGAGATTCACCGCGGCGTCGAGGGCCCCTTCGAGGAGGCCGACCGTGAAAGCGGAGGTGAGGAGCTTCGTCTTTTTCCCGGCCAGTTCCCCGCGGAACGTCAGGGAGGCCCGCTTCACCGACCCCTGTGCGAGCTGGGCCTGGAGCATCCCGAGCCGGCGGGCGAGGTCGACGTAAAGTCGGAGGGATTCGAGTTCCGCCCGGTCGACGGCGGCCATGTTGACCGCGTTCGCGACCACCCCCTTGAGGAGGAAGTCTGCGATGAGCTGGGCCGCCTCGATGGCGACGTTTTCCTGGGCCTCGGCGGTGCTCGCCCCGAGGTGCGGCGTCAGGACGACGTTCTTCGCGGTTCGGAGCGGGTTGTCGGCGGTGGCGGGTTCGACGGAGAAGACATCGACCCCGGCCCCGGCGATGGTGCCAGCGTTGAGGGCGTCGGCGAGGGCCTGCTCGTCGATGATTCCGCCCCGGGCGACGTTGAGCACCCGGGAGGTGGCTTTCATCGCGGCGAGTTGCTTGGCCCCGATCATCCCCTTGGTGTTCTCCCCACCCGGGACGTGGATGGTGAGGAAATCGACGAGCGGCAGTAGGGTGGCGATGTCCGGGACGGCCTTGATTCCGAGTTCGGCGGCGCGGTCGGCGGTCATCATGACGTCGCAGCCGACGACGTGCATTCCGAGGCCGATCGCCCGCTTGGCGACCTCCTGACCGATCCGCCCGAGGCCGATGATGCCGAGGGTTTTGCCGGTGACTTCGGTGCCGAGGAACTTGTTGCGGTCCCACCCGCCGGCTTTCATGGTGGCGTCGGCAGCGGGGATTTGCCGAGCCAGGGAGAGCATCAGCGCGATCGTGTGCTCGGCGGCCGAGACGGTGTTCCCGCTCGGCGTGTTCATGACCACGATCCCCTTCCGGGTGGCGGCGGCGACGTCGATGGTGTCGACCCCCACGCCGGCTCGGGCGATCGCCCGCAGTTTCCCCGGATCTTCGAGCAGTTCCGCGGTGATTTTCGGCTGGGATCGGCAGATGACCGCGTCGACGGACCGCAGGGCGGCCTTCAATTCCTCACCCTTCAGGCCCGGGCGGTTGTCCACTTGCAACCCGGCCCGGGAGAGCAGCTCGACGCCGGCGGTCTCCAGCTTGTCGGCAATCAGAACACGGGGCATTCGATCGGTTCCTCGACAACGGGGGAAAAGCGGTATTCTACAACCCCGAGCCGAAGAACAGAATCGCGGGTCCGGATCTTTCCGTCGGCAACCGCGATTTCCCTACCCTGGACGGTGATACATCCTTTTCCGGAACCCGGAGGTTGCCATGACATTGGATCCGCTCGATCGCCTGCTGGAGGCGGCGTCGTTCGCGGCGAGAGCCCACCGGAATCAGGTGCGGAAAGACGGCGAGACCCCGTACTTCGCCCACACCGCGCGGGTGTGCCTGATCGTCCGCCAGGTGTTTGGAATCGCCGACCCCGATGTGCTGGCGACCGCCCTGCTGCACGATACCATCGAGGACACGACCACCGACTTCGACGACCTCGCGGAGCGGTTCGGGACGGAAATTGCCGGCTGGGTGGGGATGCTTTCGAAGGACACGCGATCGCCGGAAGAACCCCGGGAAGCGGCATACCACGCCGTTCTGGCCGGTGCCCCCTGGCAGGTGGTCGTCTGCAAACTCGCGGACATTTTCGACAACCTCACCGATTCCCGCCACCTTCCCACAGCGAAGCGGGAACGGACCGTCAACCGGGTCGCGGGTTACCTCGACGCCATGAAAAAGCATCTCCCCGCGGAGGCGAAAGCCGCTTTCGCCCTCACCGAGCAGAAACTCGCCGCGGTGTGCGAAACCCTCTCGGAGTTCCCGGAAGGCTAAGGATTCGGACCCAATGTGCAGGTTCGGCCACGGTCGGGCCTCCGAGAAACGCCATCCCGACACCTCGCTGACGCGTCGGGCTAACGCAGCCGGTTTACGTCGCGGATTCGCTCGCCCGGCGGGTATCCTCGTCGAGGTACTTCGCGCCGGCGACCCAGAGCCCGCCGCCGATGAGGATGAAAACGCTCGTCAGCAGAAAGGCGGTGTGCAGGCTGCTGAGGTCCGCGACGAACCCGATGATCGGCGGCGAAATCGCGTCCCCGAGCAGGTGGATGACCAGGATGTTGATCGCGAATGCCGTCGCCCGAATCTCGGATCGGGTGACGTTGGCGAGGATCGTGTTCGCCGGCCCGGTGTTGAAAAAGAGCCAGAACACCGCGAGAAACGTGAAGCCCCAGGCGTACGGGAACGGGACAAACAATAGCCCCAGGAAGAACGGCCAGCCCAGCAGCGTCCCCCATCCGGCGACTTTGAAGTACGCCCCGCGGAAGCCGCGATCGCGGAGCCGATCCCCAAGAATCCCGCCCGCAAGGGTCGCGAAGATTCCTGCAATGACCACGATTGCCCCGAAAATCAGGCCGATTTTACCGGTGGTGATCGAACCCTCCGCCGTCGCCGCCGAGTAGATGTACTCGCCGCTTGCCGCTAGTTCCTGCTGCGAGAGCGTCTGTTGCAGCTTCCCGCGAAACTCGAAAAAGCCCAGACTTTCCGACCCGGTCGCCGTCTGAAGCTTGCCGATGACGGCCTCGGAGACCAGCGGCGAACCGTCGGTTTGCTGCAGCTTCTGCAGCTTCTCGATGGCTTGCTCGTCGAGGACGAACCGGGCTTCACGTTGGAAAACGTAGGTCGGTACCCACGCTGCCACTCCGCCGAGGATGAACGTCGTCGCGGTCATTCCGAGGCAGCAGAGTACAAACGACCGCACGCCCCGCAGGGACTGCAGCACCTCGAAATACCCCGGCTGATGGTCCAGTTCCCGGCGTGTCGGCCGGGGCGGGTCGCGCATCACGAAGCAGAGCACGCCGAGAAGCACCCCCACGAACGTGACGTGAAACGCGGTCCGCCAGCCGAAATGCTCCGCCAGTTGCCCGCCGATCACGAATCCGAGCGCACTTCCGACGGGAATCGCCATGTAGAACCAGGCCATCACCCGTCCGCGAATCTGGGTCGGGTACAGATCCGAGATCATCGCCGGCGCGATCGGGCCGTACGCCGCCTCCCCGACGCCGACCAGGCAACGCATCGCGAACAGCACGAGGTACGTCTCGGCGATGCCGGAACTTCCGCTCGCGAGGCTCCAGAGAATGACGCCGACGCCGACCAACCCCCAGCGGGAAAAGCGATCGCCGAGCACCCCGAAAACCGGGGAAAGCAGCATGTACGACACCATGAACGCCGTCGTCAGGAAGCCGAGCTTCGATTGCATCCACGGGTCGGACGGGTCGAAAAGCTTCGCATCCAGTGCGATCTTTGGAAGGACGGCCGAGAGAACCTGCCGATCGATGTAGTTGAAGAGGTTGATCGCCAGGAGCAAGCCGAGGGCGAGGTTTGCCCCCGGAAGCGGGGTGGATGGTCCGCTTGCGAGTGCCGGCGAATCCGGGCTTGCCGAGGCGTCGGGTTGGCCATTGGGTGGCACGCGGTGTCTCCGTACAATTTCCGCCGACGGCGAAAGATCTGCCCCCACGCCGCGAAATACCCGGCGTCTGGCGATCCGTCCCGCCGTGTCTTACCACCAAGACCCCCTCCCGGAAAGGAGCACCTCATGTCCGTCGAAGAGGTCAAAAAGCGGTTCGTGAATGAGATCAAGCTTCGGGCATACGAGGACAAGTACGTCGACCGTAACGAAGAACGGGAAATCCTCCAGATCGCGATCCAACTCGGCGTCAACATCGACTCCGCCCGGAACGCCCTCGCCCAGGTCTGCGACGATCACGGCTACGTTCTCGAATCCTCCGTCATCAAACAGATCCGCGATCAGGTCGACTCCGCCGCCGGCAACGACGGCAAAATCGACGAAAAGGAATTCCACTGGATCTTCGACAACGCGAAGAAGTCCATGCAAGGCAAGAAAAACGACCGCCAGATCAAGATGATGATCGTGAATGTGATGGAAGACACCGGGAATACCAAGGTCAAAACCGGCTGGTTCAGCGACTGGTATGCGGCCCTCAAAAAAGACCTCGGCATGACGTGACTCGGAATCGGCTCGCTCTGGAGCAGCCGTCGGTGGCGAGGTAGGATGTCCGCATGCCGACGCTGCTCATCATCGACGACGAAGAATCGATCCAACACGCGTTCCGGCGTGCGTTTCGACCACCCGACTTCGACCTGCACACGGCGTCGACGGCACTCGAGGGGCTCGGCTCCCTCGCGAAGCACAAGCCCGACGTCGTCATTCTCGACATCCACCTTCCGGACGCGAGCGGTCTCGGCACCTTCGAGCAAATCCGGGCCGTCGATGCACGCATTCCGATCATTCTGATCACCGGGCACGGCACAACGGACCTCGCCATCGAGGCGATCAAGAACGGAGCGTACGACTACCTGCTCAAACCGCTGGAATTGCCGACGCTTCGGGAACTGGTCTCGCGGGCGGCGGCAACCAGCCGGCTGACCCGTGTTCCCGCGGTGATTCCCGATGTGGAGAAACCGCCCCCGCAGGCGGATCTGCTGCTGGGAAAGTGCCCAGCGATGCAGGAGGTCTACAAGGCGATCGGCCGGGTCGCAGGAACCGACGCGACCGTCCTGATCCTCGGGGAATCCGGCACCGGCAAGGAACTCGTCGCACGGGCTGTCTACCGTCACTCCAAACGGGCCAACAAGCCGTTCCTCGCGATCAACTGCGCTGCCATCCCGGAAACGCTCCTCGAAAGCGAACTGTTCGGCCACGAACGCGGTGCATTCACCGGAGCCGATCGTCAGCGGGTCGGAAAATTCGAGCAAGCCAACGGTGGAACCGTCTTCCTCGACGAAGTCGGCGACATGACGCCGCTGACGCAAACCAAGGTGCTTCGACTCCTACAGGAACAAACCTTCGAGCGGGTCGGCGGCGGGAACACCGTCCGCACCGATGTCCGGATCATCGCCGCCACCAATGCCGATCTCGACAAAATGGTCGGCGATGGCCGATTCCGCGGCGACCTCTTCTTCCGACTCAACGTCTTCACCATCCGCCTTCCACCGGTCCGCGAACGCGGCGACGATGTCCCCGTCCTCGTCGACCACTACGTCCGCCGATTCGGGCAGGAACTCGGGCGGACCGTCCAGGCGATCACCCCGGAGGCGGCCAACCTGCTGAGGGAATACCCCTGGCCCGGCAACGTCCGCGAACTCCAGAGTGCCGTCAAACAGGCCCTTCTCCACATGAAGGGGGGCGTTCTGACGGTCGACGATCTCCCAACTGCCATCGCCGCCGGCGACCCGATGGTCCGCACCCCCGCTCCGCCCCCCTCCGTCGCCAGCCTCTTCGACTGGGATCGATACGTCCAGGACCACATCCGCGGCGGGAAGAACATCCTCTACGCCGACGCACTCGAGATGATGGAACGGGAAGTGCTCATCCGGGTGCTGAAACACACGGCCGGCAACCAACTCAAGGCGGCGGAAATCCTCGGAATCACCCGGGGAAGTCTGCGTCACAAGCTCCGGGCGCTCAACATTTCTGTCGGGAAAAGCGTGTGGTCGGACGACGACCAGTCTGAGTGACCGACGCGAATTTCGTGATCGGATCTCAACCAGCGACCCGGGATCGAGCCCGTTTCTGGCGAGTTTTCGCAACAAAATCACATCCCAAATTCGGCATCGCACTTGCCTTGACTTCTATTGATGCGTGGGGACCTGCGACGTCTGATGCTCCTCGGCAACCTCGTAGTGGTGGGTTGGTTGCTGGCCTGTCTGCTGCTCCGCTCCCGAATCGCGGAACCGGCCATTTCCAATGGAACGCTCGGCGACCAACCGACATTTCCCCAGTCCACGCTGACCCAGCCCGTCTCTCCAAATCCCCGCGAGAAGCAGCTCGAAGCAACCCGCCTTGCCCCGGTTTCCCCCGAGTTCTCGAACCTCGGGGCACAGGACGGGAACGGCCGGTGATTCTTGCCGGTCCCGCCCACCTCAGCCGATGATCGATTTCCGCCGCTTGATGTAATCGTGGACCACGAACCGATCCAGTTCCCGCCCGGTCGTGAAAATCACGCGGCCCTTGGTGCTCTCGGCCATGCGATACGCGAACCGGATGTCCTCACGCGTCTGGTTCCACGCCGAGAGAAGGAAAATGTTGATCGTGATCCCTTCGCGGGCACACAGCTTCGCCTCTCGCATCGTCGCTTCCTCCGTCCGGCGATCCGGGGGGTAGAGCATGTAGAGCATGCTCCCTTCGAAGTGGGCGGTCGGGAGGCCATCGGTGATGAGCATGACGTTGCGGTTCGGGGTGGGCTGATTCGCGAGAAACCGCCGGGCGGTCTGCAGAGAATGCTGGATGTTGGTGAAGTGCCAGGGAATCCCGAACTCCGAGGAGTCCGGCTTGCCCATGTCCGCCTTGAGCCTCACGACCGGGTTGAAGATCGTCACAGGCTTCGGCATCAACGCCGGCACCTCGGAGATATGCCGGGGCTTCGCGAATGTATACATCTCAATGAATTGGAGGAAATCCCCCGGATACTCGGTGCGAATCAATCCATCGAGTGCGAGGCCCATCCGTTTCACGTTGACATACATTGAATCGTATCGCATCGACCCGGACATATCGAGCAAGACACACGTCGCAGCCCGGGGATTGTTGCGGGTCTTGTGGATGACAATATCTTCCGGCTTGAGCCGCACCGGCACCCCGGGTCCGCCGCGAAGCAGGGCGTTCGTGAAACTCGACGGGATATCCATGTGCGTGACGGAATCCCCGAATTCGTAGGGTTTCGTCAACGGCGACTCGGTCGCCCCCTCACCGATAACCGCCTCCGGATGGCGACCGGTTCGCGAGGCTTGCAACTCATTGAAGATCTGAGATAGCACGCGCGATTGGAACAATCGGAACGCCCGCGGCGTCATCTGGAACTTCTGCCGGGAATCGCGGTCGAGCCCCTGCTCCCGGGCCTGTTGTTGGATGTAATCCTCCACCTGTTGTTGCAACTGCCGAAGCTGCTCCAGGTCAGCCTCATCCACGAACCGTGACAACTCCTCCATGTCGATGATCGCGAGCTGGGCGTTCTTCTTCGCCTCCTTCAACTGCTCGAGGAGTTGGTCGATAGTTTCGAGTTCCTCCTTGACCTCGAGCGCCTTGGGGACGTCCATTTTCTGCTGGCCGGTGAATTCGTACTTCGAGGCGAGTTCGTCGACCTGGTACTTGTCCCCGAGGCGGTCCACGATCGAGACGATGCCGCGGGCGAAGGGGGTTTGATCGCCGCCGGCCTGGTAGTAGAGATCCTCGAGATCGCGGATTTGCTCTTCTTTCACGGCGGAATCGAAGCGTTTACGCAATTTATCCGGCGGTTTCACGCCCTTCACCGCGTCCTGGTACGCGTCCTTCGCCGCTCCTTCCGCGGCCGAGGTCTCGTAAGTTTCGAGGATTTTTCGCTTCTTCTCCTCGAGCATGGCCCGGAGCTGGTCGATGGTTGGCCCCAGCCCCGCGATCTGGCTGGGGTCGAGATGGATCGCGTTGGCGAGTTGCTCCTCCGTGAACTCGTCCATGTCTCCGTATTCGAGGAGATGCTCGAACGCCGGGGAAACCATGTCCGGAGGGGGTGTTTGCGGTCCGGGGATGTTGACGGGATCGTACTTCTGGTAGACGTGGATGACGCCGCCGAGACGGTTGGGGTTGGACATGGGACCCTGCAGCCGGTGAGAGCGGAATCGCAAAATCGCGAATCCCGTCAATTTTAGGCGGCTTCCGGGTCCTTCCCCAACGAATTTCTTGGTTCAGCCCGCGGCACGGGTGCGGCGTTCTTCCTCGTACTTGTGGAGCTTGTTGTACAGCGTCTTGAGGCTGATCCCGAGTTCCAGCGATGTCGCTTGCTTGTTCTGATTATTCTTCGCGTACACCTGCAGGATGTATTCCATTTCCACGTCGGAGAGGGTCTTGGTTGTTCCCGAAGCGGGGGCGGGAATCGCGGGCGCGAAGGCGGGCGTCATCGGCAGGATGCCGGAATCGCCAGCGTGGGCGGACCGGCTCGGGAGCATCCGCGGGGATGGGCTGCGGACCTCGTGGGGAAGGTGCTCCGGAAGGATCGGCTGGCCGCCGGACACGATCCAGGCGTATTCCATCGCGTTCGCGAGTTCGCGGACGTTCCCCTGCCAGTAGTAGTTCATCAGGACGTGCAACGCCTCGGGCGTCAGCAGGTGGGCGACGGATTCCACCGGTCGTTTCGCGTGTCGGGCGAGCAAATGTCGGGCGAGTTCCGGGACGTCTTCCGGCCGTTCTCGCAGCGGAGGAAGGTGGATCGGGAACCGGTTGACCCGGTAGAGCAGGTCTTCACGGAAGGTTTTCTCGGCGACCATCTGCCGAAGATCGCGGTTGGTCGCGCAGATGACGCGGACGTCGACTTGCATCGGGGAATTGTCGCCGAGCCGCTGGATTTCGCCGGCTTCGAGGAAGCGGAGCAGCTTGGCCTGGACGTTGATGTCGAGTTCGCCGAGTTCGTCGAGGAAGAGGGTTCCGCCATTGGAAACCTCGAAGAAACCCTTGTGATCCCGGTCGGCTCCGGTGAATGCGCCCTTTTTGTGGCCGAAGAGCTGGCTTTCGACGAGTGTTGACGAGAGTGCCCCACAGTTCACGGCAACAAACGGCATTTCCGCGCGTTTGCTGTTCGTGTACAGGGCCCGGGCGACGACGTCTTTCCCGGTTCCGGTTTCGCCGGTAATCAGGACGCGGGCGTCGGTGGGGGCGAACTGCGTGATTGCCTGGAGGACGGGGCGCATCGCCGGGGATGTGCCGATGAGCAGTCCGGAACCCTCGGCCGCCTGGACGCGGGATTCGAGGGCGGCGGCCTTGTTCTTGAGTTTCTTCTTGTCCGCGAGCCGCAGCAGAACCGCCTCGATTTCTGAGAGTTTGCACGGCTTCCGCAGGTAGTCGCACGCCCCGAGCCGCATGGCCTGCACCATGCTCTCCTCGGTCGCGTACCCCGTCATCATCACCGCTTCCGTGTCTGGGCTGACCTGTTTCAGGCGCTGCAGCACGTCGATTCCGGAGATGTCCGGCATGCGGATGTCGAGAATGGCGGCGTCGAAACTGGTCTGCTCGATGGCCTGCAACGCGGTGGTTCCGTTCGGGCAGACGGTGACGTCGTGGCCGAGGCGGGGAAGTTCGGTCCGCATGAATTCCTGGAGAGACCGCTCGTCGTCGACGAACAGGACGCGGAGCCGATTGTGCGAGGGCGTTGCCAAGGGCACTTCTCCAACTGTATCCCGTTTAGCCGCGACGCGCTGCGGAGCGCGAGGGGCGAAAATCTTGCTTTCCGATTCCACGCTTTCCGATTCCAAGTTCTCCGATTCCACGCTCCGCTATCGCGTCGCGGCTACACGTGGGTTCGACTCACGCGGCGTGGGCGATGGCCCGTTTCCCGGGGAACGCCAGCGTTTTTGCATCTTCCGGGTCGGATGGCATCGCCGACCGGACCGGCAACCGTACCACGAAAGTGCTTCCCTTTCCGGGGCCCGCGCTCGTGGCCGAGATCGTGCCGCCGTGCTGGTCGATGATCAGGTGGCTCGTCGCCAGGCCGAGCCCCGTACCGTTCCCCGTGCGGTTCCGCGTGAAGAACGGCTCGAAGATGTGTTCCAGCACCTCGGCCGTCATTCCGCAACCCGTGTCGGTGAAGGTCAGCTCCGCGAAGTTACCGCGGTCGACGAGGGATACCGTGATCGACCCCCCGTTGTCCATACTTTCCAGACCGTTGACCAGGATGTTGAGCACGACCCCCTTGACTTCCGGTACCCGTACCGGGGCGATGAGCGCACCGTCGGAATGGAACGTGACCGTCTTCCCCCGCGCGGCCGGCAGGCACTCCGCCACCTCGATCACATCTCGCACGAGGTGGGAAAGATCCGTCGGTTCCTGCTTCCCGCCGCTGCGGGAGAAATCGAGGAGCTTGTTCGTGATCTGCTTGCAGCGCTGGGCCTCGTCCTGCATCATCCGCAGGTACTTCTGGATCACCTCGGCCTCGCCGGGGTTCCGTCCGAGGACGTCTTGCAGCCGGCGTTCCAGGGCTTCCGCACAGAAGGCGATCGACGCGAGTGGGTTGTTGATTTCGTGGGCGACGCCGGCGGCGAGGAACCCGACCGAGACCATCCGCTCCGAGCGGACGAGTTGCCGGGTCCGCTCGTTGACCTGCCGGGCGAGGTCGGCGTACATCGCCTGCAGCCGGGCCGTCATGAGGTTGAATTCGGTCGCCAGTTCGTCGAGTTCATCCCCAGAACCCAGGACGATCGGCTGGCCGAAATCGCCGCGGTGGACCCGCTGCACGCCGGCCTGCAACTCCCGAATCGGGGCAAAGACCCAGACGCGGAAGTAGTACATCATCGTCAGCACGAGCACGACCGCGAGCACCGTCGCGGAACCGGCCACATACAGGCTCCGCCGCAGGTTCGCGATCGATCGTTCTCGCGATTTCTCGATGTCGTCCTTGAGGAACTGCAGCAAATCGGCGTTGTGTCGCTTGAGGTCGTCGTACGCCTTCCGCACGGCGGGGTCGTCGATGAGCCGTTCCGGGCGGGTCGTTTCGATCCGCGACTGGGCGGCATCCACCGCGAGATCGAGCGAATTCAGGGAAAGTTCGATCCGGCGGACGAGTTCTGTCTCGTCGTCGCCGCCGTCCGGGTCGAGCCCGCGACGTACCGTCTCTTCCTGCAGCATCGTCCGGTAAACTTCGAGGTCGGTGCGAGCATCGCGGACGGCGTTCTTGATCTGGCGTTTCTCGCGGTCGGCCTGGGATTCCCGGAGGTCGTGGGCTTCCTCCGGGTTGCCGAGTTGACCGGCGGCCGGGATCCGGTGGATGTGGTCGCGGAGGATCACCACGACCTGGATTTCGTTGAGCTTTCGCTCGGTGGTTTGGAGAGTGGCGACGAAGGAGGACTGGCCGAAAATCGCCCCGCCTAGCAGCAGCACGACGCTGCCCACCAGCAGAGCGAGGCCCAATCCGAGTTTGTGTCGTAGCCGCCACGGACGCGCCACGCGGGCACCTCCTTCGCAATCGCAGTGACCGCGGTTCCCTCATCCGTGAGGCCCGGGGTCCGCGAAGCGGGCGGGACTGTACCAGAAGCTTTTTTTCAAAGGGAGAGCACTTTTTGCACTTTTTCCATCCCCTTTTTTCATTCCGCTGCCCGAACGATTGAGGAGCCACGCCTGGGCGGTTGGAATCCGCCGCCGATGCGATACACTTTGCAAATGACCCTCCCGCACCAGGTCTCGGTCACGTCATGAATGTACTCGTCATCGGAAAAGGCGGGCGGGAACACGCCCTCGTGTGGAAACTGGCTCAATCGCCCCGGGCCGGGAAGGTTTACTGTGCCCCCGGAAACGCCGGCACCGCCACCGACGGAACCAACGTTTCGACGATGGATTACACCGACTTCGAGCGGATTGTCCGATTCTGCAAAAAAGAATCCGTCGGGCTCGTCGTCATCGGCCCCGAGGATCCGCTCGCCCTCGGGCTTTCCGACCACCTTCGCAAGAACGGACTCAAAGTCTTTGGGCCATCCCAGGAAGCCTCGCGGATCGAGTCGAGCAAGGTCTTCTCCAAGAAACTGATGCGGCACGCCGACGTTCCCACCGCCGAGTTCCGCATCTTCGACCACCCCGACCCGGCCCGGAAGTACATCGAAACGCGGGATTACCCCGTCGTCGTCAAGGCAGACGGGCTGGCCGCCGGGAAGGGCGTCATCGTCTGCAAGGACGCCCCGGAAGCGCTCAAGGCGATCGAGCGGATCATGGTCCAGGAGGAATTCGGGGCCAAGGCCGGGCGGGAAGTCGTTGTCGAGAAGCGGCTCGAAGGTGAGGAACTCTCAATTCTCGCGCTGGTGAGCGGCCGGACGGTGTTGCCGCTCCCCCCGTGTCAGGACCACAAGGCCGTCTTCGACGGAGACAAGGGCCCAAACACCGGCGGGATGGGTGCCTACTGCCCCGCCCCCGCCGGCACCCCGGAACTCCTCAAGGAAGCGGAATCGTCTGTCTTCGTGCCGATCGTGCACGCCATGAAACGGGGGCGATACCCCTTCCAGGGAACACTCTTCGCCGGGCTGATGCTCACCAACCAGGGGATGCGCGTCCTCGAATTCAACGCCCGATTCGGCGATCCCGAGACACAACCGCTGATGCTCCGGCTCAAAACCGACCTGCTCGATCTTCTCGAAGCGGTCGCGGATGAGCGGCTCGACGAATTCGACGACTCGAAACTGGTCTGGGATCCCCGGCCGGCGGTGTCGGTCGTAATCTGTTCGGGCGGTTACCCCGGGAAATACGACACCGGAAAGGCGATCGTCGGGCTCGACGAGGCGGCGAAACTTCCGGATGTCAAAGTCTTCCACTCCGGCACCCGACTCGACGACCGCGGCCGGGTTCTGACGGACGGCGGGCGGGTCCTCGCGGTCACCGCCCTCGGCGACGACCTCGCCGCCGCCAAGGCCAACGCCTACGAAGCCGTCAAGAAGATCACCTTCGCCGGCATGCACTACCGCACCGACATCGCCGACAAGGCGTTGAAGAAGAAGTGAGCGCCCAGCTTCTTCGGCCATCGATCCCGGAGAAAATGTACTCCGAGATGTGTAGACCTGCACCCCGATTTGGAGATCTCGAGTCTCAATCCGGGAGTCGCGGGAGGGCTTTCTTGCCGGGCCGGGACTCCGCAAGAGCGAAGTCGATCGTCTGGTTCGCAGGGGTGGGTGTGACCTCTGCGGTCAGGGGTGAGCGGTCGGCAGACTCGTATTCGGGGGGAATGGCCGACGCACCGGAACCGGCTGGTTCTCGATCGGATCGGACCGCGACGCGATAGGAACCCGGTGCGATTCCATCTCCGGGCTTACGAGTCCGAAGCCGATACCGCCCGTCTGGGCCGATCAACCCACTTGCCGACCAGTCGCCTTTTTCCGGATCGATCGGCTCGAAGTTGATCATCCCGTTGGTGAGCGGCTTCCCCTGGTACGTGACGGTTCCTTCCACCTGAATCATCAGCGGCTCGGAACTGCAGCCGACACACAAGAACAGCAGTGCGGGGAAAACGGGGAGAAGTCGAAGTTGGGTCACGATTCGCTCCGGATGGCTTGTTGATCGCATGTCAGTATGGGTTGGAGGAATCTGTCCGAGTATCCGCCATGTCTCCGAGCGCGGTGTAGGTGAGGTAGCTGATCTCATTCGGGATAAACTGCACCCGACCGTCGCCAAAGAGGAAGACGGCACCGCCGGGATGGTAGCTGCTAAAGCCCCCCGTCTGGCGGAAATCTCCGGAGCTAGTCGAGACGGGCGGCGGGCCGGGAAGGTTGTTGAGCTTGATGCTGGTGACAGCGTAGGTGTTGGGGTTGGTGCTATAGAAGGCGGGAAAGGTCCAGTGGGTGTCAGCGTTGCGTTCGCCAGCCAGGAAGGTGTTGCTGAGTCCGTCGGTGACTTCGGAGAAGCGTGTTTCCGGGTAGACGTGCCCAATGTAGGGCTGGCCGGGCGCCCCGTAGTCCCGGATCACATAAGGCGGGCGGAAGATGCCCGGGCGTTCGATCGCCTTCTGGGCTTGGCCCGACCACTGTACGTAGCCCGTGCCGCGGGAACAGTGCGAGCCGTCGGTGCCACAGTCCGCCCCGCGCGAGCCGTAATATACATCGCCATACGAGCCGATGTTGATGCCCTTGAGAAACGTCTGGTGAGGTCCAGTCCCGACGGAGCCGCCGCAAACCGGGTAGGTCAACAACTGGAACCGACCAGAGATGTAACCCCCTGTACTTGAGCCGTATTGGTCAAGACCGGCGGGGGCCATCCGACTCGCGTTGGGGTTGGAGGGGCAGGCCATCCACGGGATTTTTCGATCCCGAACTTGCCCGGCAATCGTTGAGGAACTGGTATCGGTCGAAATGGCGGGCAAATCGATTTGCTGCTCCATATATGGCATGATAAACATCATCCAACTCCAGCCCGGATACCTTGGGAAGTAGTTGGGAACCGCCCCGGGGATGGGGAGTCTCCCGTTGGCGTCGTGGTAGGAGTGGAAGGCGATCCCCAGTTGTTTGAGGTTATTCGCACACTTCGCCCGTGCGGCCGACTCCCGGACTTTTTGCACAGCCGGGAGGAGCATACCGATCAGCAGCGCGATGATGGCGATGACGACAAGAAGCTCGATGAGCGTGAATCCGCGGCGCCGCATGGGCTATCTCCGGGGGGCGAGTCGGGAACGGAGTTACTTTCCGGATGGGGGAAGCCAGTCGGCCCGTCCCCATCGTCGGGCATTGTGGAAAACGAGGCCTGTTTCGCCGGGTGTGAGCACTTCCATGAGTTGCCCTCGCCAGACGCGTCCGGCAGGGTCGGCCCAGTGGATCTGCCAGCAGATTCCGGTGGTTTCGCCGGGGTGGGGACGGGCGTCCGCGCCGGCGAGGCACGCCCAGGGAATCGCGTACTCCAGGGTGTACCCGCGGCCGTCAGGCCATCGTCTGGCCGCTCCCCGGAACCCCTCGGGATTCCGCCGTCGGCCGTGCTCGTCCATCCCAAATGAAACGTCCAGGCAAGCCCGATCGTCCGGCCGGGAAAACCACAGAATCAGGTGGTTCAACCGATCGCTCGTATTCCTCGGTGTCGGCGGACGCTTCAAGTTCAGATCCGGTTTCCGCACATCCACCGGGAACCCGAGAGCCGGATCCGTACTCAGGCGGACAATCACCGACCCCCCGGCCCAGACCTCACTTCCGGTGGCGATATCCGCACGGTTCCGCAGCGGATGGGGGTCTGCGACCTCCGCCCCCAGATACAGTGCGACGTCGTCGTAGACGGCGTACCCCTTCGCGCGATAAGCGTCCGCATAGGGCGGATCGCATTTTGCCGACCACGAGGAAGACTGGTCCCATTCCCGAAGATCTCCATCGATCCTGGGCGGGATGGCAGCCCAGGGAATCCGCATCCCTGTGTAAATGGATCGGTTGTACGGAAGCTTTTGGTCGTTCCCCTTCCCGGGTCGGCTCTCGAACGGAGGCATCTCGCGGACAAACCGAGCGGGATCGAAGGCCAGCAGCATCTCGCCCTGCTCGGTGAATCGGATCGCCCCGCCGGCCGCGATTTCCTGGTTTCCCGCACGGACTGTCCCGTCGTAGACCTGCAGCAACGTGGTGCCGTCGGAGGTGACGGCGACGCCGAACTCGGAGGCGTCCTCGGTGATCCGGGCGACGGGCGTATCGAGGGAGAATCCGCCAGCGGTGGCGGGGACCCGGGCAGCAAGATTCCCCGCAACGAGGATCCCACGAGCCGGGCCGGTGAGCGTCAATTCTGCGGGACCTTCGAGCACCACCACCGTCCCGGACTGGAAGGTGACCTCTGCCAGGCCTGCGACGAGCTTCACCCGGTTGTCAGCGAGCGAACCATCTCCCTCTGCGAGTTCCCCTTGCAGGGCGGTGAGTTTCGCGAACGGTTCCTGAGTCGGGACGGGTCGGACCCCGAACCAGGTCACGAGGAGGCATGCAGCTACGGCTGCGACCGCGACAGTGGCTCGAACGAGCCAGCGAATACGGGAACGGATCGGTTCTGCCGGTTGCAGACTTCCGAAGCGATGTCGGAGGCACACGTGCAGGTGGACCGCGTCCTGGTAGGTTTGCCAGAGTCCGGGAAACTCGGCGAGGATGGCGTCGAGCCGGGCAAGATCGGAGGAAGTGGCCTGGTTCCAGCAGAGCTTCTCGGTGATTGCCCGCAATTCCGTCTCGGGTGTATCCGTCATCGTTCCCCCTCCGCGGCCAGTGTGCGGGTGACGCAGTCGGCCAGCAGTTGCCGGACCCGGGCTGCCGCCTTGTACACGACTTTTTCGGAGAGCTTCAAACGGGTCGCCGCCTCGCGGATGGTGCAATCGCCGGCATAACAAGCTTCGATCAGGTTGCGGTCGGCAGGGGGCAGTTTTTCCAGGCAGCCGGCCAGGACATCCCGGCGGGCTTCGTGACGCTCCGTGCGATCCGCCGCCGCCTGCAGGGCCGCCTCGAACTGTACCCCGAAGGCGTGTCGATCCCGCCCCCTGGCCCGGCGATCACGCAGAACCCGGTGGTATGCGATCCCGCACGCCCAGGCCGGGAAGTTTCCTCCCGGCTGGAATCGGGAGAAGTGAGCCCAGAGTGCCAGACTCGTTTCCTGCATGATCTCGTCGGCGGCGTGCCAGTCGCGGACGAGGGCGAAGACATAGGCGTAGATTTCCCGCTGGAACCGCGTGAACAACCGCAAAAACTCGGAATGTCGAGCCGGGTCGGCCGGTGGGGGAGTATCAGATTCTGGAGAGTGCAACATCGGGAAATCCACCGCGGTTCCAGGCATCCTTACCTACACCGGCCGAGCCGCGGATTCCCCAGAAATTTCACGCGATCTTCAACGGCTCGGTGCTGTCCGCGAACGACTTGACAGGCACTCCTGCCGCCTGAAGCATCGCCAGGTACAGATTCGCGAGCGGGGCTTTCTTGTACTCGACGTGCTCGCCGAGCTTGAACTTCCCCCCACCGTGCCCCGCGATGAGGTTGGCGAGATCGGTCGACTCGTGCCAGGTCCCCATCCCGCCGCCAAAATGGACCAGGGAGTTGTCGAGCAGCGTGGAACCATCGGCCTCTTTTACGGAGTGCATTTTCTCCAGGAGGTAGGCCACATGCCCGATGCGGAGGCGGTCGATCTTGGCCATTCCGGTCTGGCCGGCGGGGCCGCTGATTCCGTGGGTGTAACCGTGGTACGCGTCGTTGAGTTTCTCCTCCTTGTAGACATCGCCCATGTGGCCGAGGATCGCGGTGCCGACGCGGGTCTGGTCCGTTTGCAGGGCTAGAACCAGAACATCGAGCATCAGACGGATTCGAGGCCCGAAGTTTCCGGCAGCGGCTTGGGGATTTCCCAGATCGAGGGACTGACCCACCCCCGCAATTTTCGAGGGAGCTTTGACGCCCGATGGAACCGCCGGCAGGGGAACCCCATCCCACTTCCGGGCCTGGGCCGCCCGCTCCTCGATTTCCCGCAGTTGGGTCAGATACTCGTCGAGTCGCTCCCGGTCACCGGCTCCGAGGGTGCCGTGCAGTGCCTTGGTTTCGGAAACCACCGCATCGAGGACGCTCTTCTTCTGGCGGTATCGCGTCTCGGCCTGGGCTTTCTCCGCCGGAGTGGGGCCGGTGAACAACCGCTGGAAGACCGCCCACGGGTTCCAGTCGCTCGGGATGGGCGAGCCCGTCTCGGTGTAGTTGATCGTCATGCCGCGATCGTGCGACAGCCCCAGTGAGGGGATCCGGGTTTGCCGACCCAGATGTCGAGCGGCCACGCGGTCGACCGAGACGCCATTTCGACAGGCCACACCCGGCACCCGGAACAGATCCGCTCCGGTGAGATGGCACATGGGGTCTTGCCCGTGCCGAACCACGGTCCCGCGGGTGAAGGCACCCGGGTGATAGAGCCCGCTGAGGATACTGACGTGGTCTTTGAGCGGAATCAACGGTTCGACCGCCGACAGCGGCTTGATCTCCGGGGCGATCTTCACGCCGTTGGACAACATGGTGTTCGGCGCGAATTCTTTCGAATCGGACCAGTTCTTCCCCAGGATCGCGGGTTTGTAGGCGGGCATAAACATCCCGCTACCGGCGTACAGCCAGACGAGGCGGACCGGCGGTTTCGCCGCCGTTGCACCTCTCGCTCCGGCCGGAATCATCGCTTCGAGAAACGGCAACGACACGAAGGAACCGATTCCCCGGAGAACGTGCCGTCGATGGATGCGGGTCGACATGGGTTGAAATTCCTTCGAGAGTTATCGCGTCTGGAACAGGGGGCTTTCGATCAGGGCCAGAATCAGGGTGCGGAACCGGAACTGATCCTTCTCTGCTGTGGTTCGGATCCGCGCGAGTTCCGGCTCGTCGGTCAGCAGGGGTCGGCGGCCGAGGGCGTAGGTGGCCAGTTTCTCGGTGAATCCGCGGGCAAACTTGTCCTTGTTCGCGACCAGGTACTGCTTCACCGCCGGGACGCCCTGCCCCTCGATGCCGCCCATCTGGAAGGTGGTGTCGATCGGGAAAGTCGGGAGCGGATCGTATTTCTTGAGTTTGAGCTTTTCCCGGACGGCAGCGAGGTTTGTGGCCGGGCTTGCGGGGTCGATGTGCGGCGGTTCGCGGTCCCGCCACTCGCCGATCGCATCGAAGTTTTCCAGGGCAACGCCCAGCGGGTCGATGCGGGAATGGCAGCCCGCACAGTTCGCGGCATTCCGGTGGAGCTTGAGCTTCTCCGCGGCCGTCGTCCCCGACGTCGTGTCCGGAAGGACCCCGTTCACGTTCGGCGGCGGCGGCGGCGGGGTGCGGTTGAAGAGCTTCTCCAGAACCCAAACGCCCCGGCGGACCGGCGAGGTTCGGCTGTTCTCACTCGTCATCGCCAGCATCGCTGCCATCGTCGGCAACCCACCCCGGCGACCGTCCGGAAGCTTGACCTTGCGGAAGTCGCCCCCCGACACCGGCGGGAACCCTTCCCGCTTCAGGGGAAACATCGACCACAGGCTCGGAAGGTGGTAGTGGTCCGCCAGCCGATCATTGAGCATCGTGTAATCGGAGTCGAGCAGGTCGTACAGCGATCCGTTCTCCACCATTAGGTGCTCCATCATCGCCCGGGGTTCGTTCGCCATGTCTTGTCGGAGCAGTCCCTGGGCGTCGAAGCGGGGGTAGAGGTCGGGTTCCGGCATGATGGTGGCGAGTTTTTCGAGCCCGAGCCACTCCGTCGTGAATCGTTCCACAAACGCCTTGGAGCGTGGGTCGGCGAGCATTCGCTTCGCCTGGGCCGCCAGTGCCGGTCGGAGTTTCCCGTCCGCCGCCAGCCGGGCGAGTTCCTCATCCGGCGGGGCCGACCAGAGGAAGTACGACAGCCGGGCCGCGAGTTCCGTGTCCGTGAGTTTTCTCCCGACGGGCCCGGGTTCGACCAGGAACAGGAAGTGCGGCGAAACAAGGGCCCGCTGGATTGCGAGACGAACCGCCTCGGGGAACCGCTTGTCGGTAGGCAGAGGTTGCGGCTTCGCGTCAGCCAGGCTCGCCTCGGATTTGGCCACGAACTCCGCGAAATCGGCGATTTCCGCGGGTGTCGCGGGCCGGCGGAAGAGTTTTGGCAGCAACCATTTTGCCACCCCCTTCGCGTCTTTCTTCGAGATCGCGGTCGCCGTTTCCCTCTGGAACCGCGACATCGGCCAGCCGTCCGGGAACAGCGGTCCCTCGACTTCCAGTTTCGCGTCCTCGAGGTACGGGAAGGGGTACGGAAGATCCGGATTCTTCTTTTTCGCCGGCTCGTATACATGGCGAAGATAGTTCCACACCCCCATTCGGCTGTGAGCCTCCTTGTCGGTCCAGTCGGGGAGTTTGAGCCCCTTCGCCCGCAAGCCGTTGTTGTCCGGAAATCCGTTGACCCAGCGGAAATCGAGATTCAGCGACCCGCCGCGGGGGTGGACGAGGGAAAATTGCTGATCCAGTTTGTCATCGCGAATCGGCGCGTCCGCCTGGAAAACGATGCGTGAGTTGGCACGGTACTGGAAATTCGGGATGTACCCGGGCCGAGATTCGAGGTTCTTCGCGGCAGCGGTCAGGCGGACCTTGTACCAACCCGGAGGGGCAGCGAAATCCACGTAGAGATGGTCGCCGACCCACTTGCCCTGAGACACCGCTCCGCCGGGGTCGTGGCCGCGGAATGTCTTCGAGTAGTCCTTATTTCCCAGGGAAAACGTGCGATTCGTGCTCTTCGGCTGGGCTTCGTCCGTCAACGCGAGGCGAGCCACTTTGTCCCCCGCCGACAGGTACTG
Organism: uncultured Alcaligenaceae bacterium; assembly: GCA_964552815.1. GTDB lineage: Bacteria > Planctomycetota > Planctomycetia > Gemmatales > Gemmataceae > CAYUHJ01. The sequence continues at coordinate 47,598 of CAZKIQ010000031.1, forward strand.
CTCCACGAGCACCGCGGAAAGATTGAGTCCCTCGCCGACATTGGTGAAGCCATCGACCGCGTCGTCGGGCGGGAAGTCGTCGGCGGGACGGACGCCGGGAAGCCCGAAGACTTGCTGGATGGTGAGGTTGTATTCCTCACGGTTGATCCGACGCATCGGCCGGGGTCGCTTCGCCGCCGCGATCGCTTCGTGAGTTTGCAACTGCCCTCGAACCCAGTTCTCCGCAGTCTGGAACTCGGCTTCCGTCGGGCGAACCTTGGCCTTTTTCGGGGGCATATCCCGAGATGCGAGTCGTTCCAGTACGGCGTGCCAACCGGCAGGATTTGCCGAAACGGTAGGATTTTTGAGGAGATCCTCCACATCGAATCCCCCCTTCGCATCCTTCGAATTGTGGCAGGAAACGCAGTGTTTCCCTGCGAACCCGGCCACCTCCGAACTCGGGGCCAGAGCGGCCGCAGCATCCCCTTTGGCGGCGCTCGGAATTTGCCAGGGGACCACCAGGAGAAGGAGAAGTCCTGGCACGAAGAGACGTAAGGCAGTCATGGCATTCCCAGAGGAACTCGGCCAGTCCCGTCGACGGCCCACATATCTACGCCGACAGAGCAGAATTTTCCCCGCCATCGGCCAAGATTCGCCAATATCCAGGGGAACAGGTGGCAGACGCCCGGATGCCACCACGTACACCGACGAGCGCCAAATCTTCGACGGGGGCTCCGGGTGGATCCGGCTTCTGTGGGGTGGCACTCCTGTCGACTGGCGGGTTGATAGAACAACGGGAAACACCCGTGCGTCTCTCCGGAATCCGCCGTGGCTGACACTCTGACGATCGACGATTCCCCACCCCTTCCCATCCGTCGACCGACCACCGTGGCCGAGGTCGGTGAACTCGTCCGGGAGGCGAAGTCCGCCGGCCAGGGGCTCTTCCCCGTCGGCGGAGCGACACGCCTCGGACTGGGGCTACCACCGACCAAGCCCGGGTTCGCACTGGAAACACGGGCTCTGGATCAGGTCATCGACTACCCGGCCCGTGATATGACCGTCACCGTGCGGGCGGGAATCACGGTGGCCGACCTGCAGCAACTCCTCGGGAAAGAGGGGCAACGGCTGCCAGTCGAGGTGCCGAACCCGGCCCGATCGACAGTGGGCGGCGCGATCGCCGTCAACGCAAGCGGACCCCGCCGACACGGGAACGGAACCCTTCGCGATTACCTCATCGGAATCAGTTTCGTCACCGACGAGGGGGTCGAGGTCAAGGCGGGGGGCCGCGTCGTCAAAAACGTCGCCGGCTACGACCTGATGAAGCTCCAGATCGGAGCGCTGGGCACGCTCGGGATCGTGACGCAGGTGACGCTCAAGGTCTTCCCTCGGCCGGAAGATCAGGCGGTGCTCGCGTTCGGGCTCAACGCTGCCGCCGTCGGGCCGACCCTCGATCGGCTGCACGCCTCCGCGAGCCGACCGGTCGCACTGGAACTTCTCAACTCGGCCGCGGCACGAGCGGTTTCCGCCACCGCCGGCGTGAAACTACCCGAGTTCGACGAGTGGGTGCTCGTCGTCGGCTTCGAACAGAAATCGACCACCGTCGCCTGGCAGGTCTCGACCCTCAAAGACGAAATGAAATCGGCCCCGGTCCGCGATCTGACCGAGTGGCGAGGCCCGTCGTGCGATCCGATCTGGGATGCGCTGGTCGCCCTGCAAAACGGGGCCGACTCGCGGTTCGGGGTGAAGGCGAACGTCCTGCCCAGCCGGGTCGCAACGGTCGCGGCGGAAACCGCTGCCGCGTTCCCCGGCGGATGCGTCTTCGCCCACGCGGGGAACGGAATCGTCTCCGGTTTCGCCGCCGCGGGGGAAGAATTCTCCGCCGAGAAAGCCGCGGGGATCGTCGCCCGCCTCACCACCGCATCGGACACCGCCAACGGGAACGTCGTCGTTTCCACCTGCCCCCCGGCCTGGAAGAAATCCCTTCCGATCTGGGGCAAACCCCGCGGCGACCGCGATCTGATGCGGACGATCAAGGCCACCCTCGACCCGCAAAACCTCTTCAACCCCGGCCGGATGTTCGCCGAGCTCTAAAACCTCACCCATTCCGGAAACCGCATGCGTCGATCCGTCGTCCGCCTGATCACCCTGAAGGAATCGCGTGACCTCCTCCGCGACCGGCGGACGGTGCTGCTCATCATCGTCCTTCCCGCGTTCCTCTACCCGCTCTTCGGGGTCGTCGGACTCCTTTTCGCGAAGACGATGATGAACCAGGAGACGTCGCTCGGGATCGCTGGGGTGGAGCACCTGCCCGGACCCGATTCCGGTTTCCCGCCGCTTCTGGAAGGGGAGTCGTTTCCGTCAACCCTGCTCGAAAACTCGGAGGATGGAACGTCCGTCAAGGTCGTGCCGTTGACCGGGGATCCGGACGCGGCCCTGCGGAACCGCGAGGTCGACGCGGCGATCGTCGTCGAGCCGGGGTTCGCCAAAGCACTCGCCGACGGGGGGACGCCGCACCTCAGGCTGCTCACCCGGGAAGGGGATGAGAAATCGAAACTCGCTGGCCGTCGGCTTTCCGGGGTGCTCGGCGGGTGGAGCCTGCAACTCAAGAAGGTCCGCTTCGAGAAGAAGGGGTTGCCACCGAATTTCGATCTCGTCTTCGCCATCGAGGATCCGCAGGCGGCCAAGCCCAAGGGGAAGAAAGCGGCCGACGAGATGCGGGACACGTTCGCGCGAGTGTTTCCCTTCATCCTGATGATGTGGCTCCTGGCGGGGTCGATCCAGCCTGCGGTAGACCTCACCGCGGGGGAGAAGGAGCGTGGCACCATGGAGACACTGCTCATCTCGCCGGTGGAACGATCGGAGATTGTCGCGGGGAAGTTCCTCGCCACCACCGGATTCTCGTTCCTGTCGGTGGTCTGGAACGTCGGCTGGCTAACGATCGCGGCCATCGTCATCGAGTACCTACTCGGTTTCCCGATTGTCCAAATCCCGGGGCTGGTCGGGTGCGTGGTCCTCGGGTTGCCTCTGGCGATGCTCTTTAGCGGGGTGTGCATTGCGCTGGGGGTGTTCGCGCGGAGCACGAAGGAGGGGCAGTACTACCTGATGCCTCTGATTTTTGTGGCGATGCCGCTCGCGTTTTGGAGCATGATGCCGGGAATGGAACTGGGTCCGGACAATTTTTGGGTCCCGGTCACCGGAGCGATGTTGCTGCAGCAAAAATTCCTCAGCGTCACCGGCGATCCGGTTCCATGGGGATATCTCCTTCCCGTGGTGGCGTCGAATACATTGGCGGCGGTGACGGCGCTGGTGGTGGCCGTCTGGCAGTTCAAGCGCGAATCCGTCCTCTTCCGCGAGACCGGCCAGGACCAGAATTTCCTCGAGAAGCTCTTCTCTGGCGGCGGCCGACCCTGAGGGACTATCGCGGAGGTCGCGTCGGCACTACTTCTTCGCCCCCAGGCAGTACAGCGTTCCCTTCTCGGTGCCCACGAGCAGGCAATCGCCCGCCACCGCCGCCGATCCGCAGACGGCACTGTCCATGGTCAGTTCCTGCACCTTCCGGCCAGACGCGAGATCGAGGACATAGAATTCCGCCCCGCTCGACAGGCAGCCAACGTACACGCGATTGCCAACCACCACCGGGGAAGAATCGACCATCCCCTCTGTGACGAACGACCATTTCTCCTTGCCCGTCTTCCGGTCGAGGGCGTAGACCTTCCTGTCTCGGGAACCCGTGATAACCAGCGACTCCGTGACGGCGGCGGAGGCGTAGAACGGTTGCTGTCGACGTTTCGGCTCGAAGGTCCAGCCCTTGGCAGGTTTCTTCCAGTTGACCTCGACCACCTGGTTGGACATGGTCCCAACATAGACGGAATCGCCCGCCACGGCGGCCGTTGCCCCCGCTTGCCCGCCCAGATCGACTTGCCCGACCGATTTGCCCGTGTTGGCGTCGAGTACGTGCAGGATGGAGTCGCAACCCGCGACGAAAGTGCGGTCCCCGACAACTGCGACCGCACCGTTGACGGGGCCGTCGATTTTGAAGTCCCAGACTTTCTCCCCCTTGGCGGCGGATAGGCAGTAGAGGGTGGAGTCGTGGGCCCCGATCAGGACATTGTCTTTGTGGAAGTTCGCCCCGCCGGTGATTTCCCCCTCGATCTGGAAGGTCCAGATCTTCTCTCCGGTTTTGGCGTCGACGGCGTAGAACTTCCCGTCGAGGTCGCCCACGAAAACGCGACCATTCGCGATTGCCGGGGCCGCCTTCATGGCCCCGAGCTGGACCTTCCACTTTTCTTTCCCCGTCGCCAGTTCGAGGGCGTAGAGGAACTTGTCGAGAGAGGCGACGTACACAACGCCATCCTTGACGGCGGGTGCGGAGGTGATTTCGCCGCGGGTCTTGAAGCTCCAGCGGTCGTGAAGTTCGTCGGGCAACTTCGCCTCCGCGACGCCGGACATGGCCGGATTCCCGCGGAAGACGGGCCAATCCCCGGCGGATGCAGCGGGGATCGGAGCCAGAAGCCACACGGCGAGCAGGATGCGGAAGCGTCGCACGTTGAACTCCGGAACGGACAGGCCGGGCGGCCCGAAGGGGGGCGGGACGTATCCGATTTTACCCGCCGTCACCGCAACGTGTTACAGGTTGCCCCTCTCGAGGCGAGAATTCCGGCAGAAATGAATCGCGAGAGGTCAATCTTTCCGCGGCGGATTGATCAGGGGCGTCATCGCCAGGACGAGAATCAGCAACCCCGCGGCAACGCCGAACGGCCAGGTGCGGGCGGCATCCCACTGGAAGACGACGTTCCCCACGAACGGGCCGCAAATCCGACCCAGAGCCGACGCCGACTGGTTGACCCCGAGAATCTCTCCCTGCCGATTGGGGTCCGCCCGCCGGGAAACCAGCGCCGACACCGACGGATTCACAAAGGCGAACCCCGTCACCGCCACCGTCACGCACAGGTAGAACAACGGTTTCAAACCCGTGCTCAGGTCCGTGATCGGCTTGATCACCACTGTCCCGCCGACCTCGGGCATCGTGATCACTTGCGGGCGGAGGTGGTAAGTTCCGTACGCGACCAGAATCATCCCGCCCAACCCGAGCAGCATCAGCCCGGTTCCCAGCTTGAGGAGGTAATCCTCCGACCGTCGCCCCGCGAGCGGTCGATAGATTCCCCCCTGCGCGACCATCAGCACGAACCCGATGTACGCGAAAACCAGGAAATTGTCTGCTTCCTTGAGCCCGAACGCGGACTCCGTGAAGAGCGAAAGCGTCCCCTCGAAGTTCGCGAAAGCGAAGATCGCCAGGAAGTAAATCACGATCAGCGGCCCGACGGCGGGGTTCCGAAGCACCGCAACCGTCCGGCCGAGACTAAAGCCTTCTCGAGGGGGTTTCTCCCCGCCAGGCAGCGTTTCCGGAAGCAAAATCACCGCGAGAATCAGGGCGATCAGCGACAACCCCGACGCCACCGCCCCCGGTGCCCACGGTTCCCGCTGAAACGTCACCATCCCGCCGTACGCGATCAACGGGCCAAAAGTGAAGCCAATCCCGAAAGCGGCACCGATCAGGGCCATCCCCTTCGCCCGCTTCTCCGGTGGCGTGCAATCGGCGATCACCGCCGCCGCCGTGGAGATGTTCGCCCCCGCAATACCTGCCCCGATCCGCGAAAGCAGCAGCAGCATCACCGCCAGCGCCGCATCATCTGGCGACATGCTCGAGGCCACCGCGAAAAGGGCGTAGAACGCAACCGACCCGCCAAGCCCGATGAGCAGCACCGGCCGACGACCGATCCGGTCCGACAGTCGACCCCACGACGGGGCGAACAGAAACTGCATCAGCGAAAACGACGAGTACAGCAACCCAATGATCACGCCTTTCGAGGTCGGTTCGAAACCTTTCAAGAATGTGTCCGCGTAGCGTGGCAACAACGGCAGCACGATCCCGAAACCGAGCAAGTCGATGAAAACGACAAGGAAAACAATCAACATCGCCGACCGGGCGGCGGGCGCAGTAGTCGGCGGCGGCGGCGGAGGGGAATCGGTCGACATCGGGTTCCTTCGGGAAAACGCGGTGAAGTGAGGATATCCGCGGTCCCATCCAACCGGCCACCACCTTTTCCGGCCAGCGAAGCAAAGTGAAGGCGAAACTGCTCAAACACACAGAATCCCAGGGTCACGGGGTGTCGCCCTGGAATGTCCAGCGAACCTGAACCCCATCTGGGAGACGATTCCACCCGACACGCGGACACGCGTAGAGTCGGCTCGTCGCGCAAAGCCCGGTGCGCCGGCCCAAGGAGGCGGATGTGACGCGTGAACACCTCCTAATCCGACCACTTCACCGTCTTCCGCGTCTTCGACGCCGTCTCCCGAGCGAAGTCTCGTCGGCGCGTTGCCCATCGGACCTTTCACCCGTGAAAAACGAGGGTGGCGACGAAGTTCCTCATCATTGCACCCATCGATCGCCGATGATTCCGGAGCAGGTCTCGATTTTCGTCGGCAGGTCTGTTGCTTGCGTCCCAGGAGATTCCGGTGCGGCCTTGGCAGCATGGTGGCTGGCCACCCCTGTTCGCAATCGCTCAGGGTGGTCGATTTGCAGCCCTCGGGTTGATCGCAATCCTTCCCATGCTGGAAGGCTGTGGGTCGACTGCGCCGCCAGCACCGGCCACCGTTCGCGGAATCGTCAGCTTCCAGGGTCGCCCGCTTCTCGGGGGCGTTATCGTGTTCGCACCCGACCGCGATCGGGGAACTCCTGGGAAGCCGCTGTCCACGACCATCGGCGAAGACGGGACGTTCCAACTCACCGCCGAGGGTTCGCCGACTATTTCGCCCGGCTGGTATCGCGTCGCCATCTCCGACGCCCCGGGAAGCTGGCCGGAATCCGACGGTTATCCTCGCTTCCCCGCTGCGTTGCGACGTCCGGACCGATCTGGCCTCGAGCGTGAGATCGAGACGGGAAAAGAGAATGTTTTCGCGTTCCACATCGAGGTGCCCGAGGATTCACCGGCGGTGAGCGGCTCGCGGTAGCGCGGAGATTGGAGCGGTCAGCATTGGCATTTCCGAATCGTTGATACCTTCCAGTGGTACAGTTCGCAGTTGGCAAACAAAATCGTTCCCTGCCAAAATGCAAAAGCAGAAACTGCGGCTCGGCGAGACTCACGCCCTCCCGCAATAGCGCATCCCGTTCCTGGGTACTCCCGGAAAACTGGGAGGTTGGTATGGTCGAAGCCAGACCTTCGATGCGTGATCGAATTCGGAGAGCGATCGTCCGGTGGATTCTGTTTTTGGGTGGATTGTGGGTGGCTGCCGTGCTCGGGATGAAATGGTTCGAGAATGCGCTGGTCTTCCAACCTTCGCCGGCGAGCGAGTGGGTCGAGCCGGGGAACCCACCGCCGGAGGATGTCTGGCTGACGGTTGCGGAAGGGACCCGGCTCCACGCCTGGTTTTTTGTTCCGGAGTCGGGCACACCGACGGGTGCGATCCTGCTGGCGCACGGCAACGGCGGGAACCTGAGCCATCGAGGGCTTCTGGCCCGAGAACTCGCCCGCCACCTCGGCCGAGCCGTGCTTGTCTTCGACTATCCGGGGTACGGGAAGAGCGACGGCTCACCGAGCGAAGCGGGTTGCTATGCCGCCGGGGAAGCCGCATACCGTTACCTGACCGAGACGCGGGATTTCCCACCCGAACGCATTGTTCTGGCCGGCGAATCGCTCGGTGGCGGCGTGGCCGTCGAGCTGGCGACGCGCCGGGAGCACCAGGCACTCGTGCTCATCTACACCTTCACATCCCTGCCGGCGGCGGCGAAGTACCACAAGCCGTGGGTTCCGTGCCAGACGTTGATGTCGAACCGCTTCGACAACCTCGCGAAAATTCCGAACTGTAACCGGCCCGTCTTCATTGCCCACGGAACGGCCGACCAAATCATTCCGTTCGAGCAGGGAGAAACGCTCTTCGCGGCGGCTAACGAACCGAAGCAGTTCTTCCGCATGGAGGGGCGAGGGCACGGGCTCGGGGCCGAGTTGGAGGAACTGCTCTCGAAGTTGAAGCAGTTCCTCGGTCCGTGATTTCCCGTGAAATCTTGGGTACTACGGCTTCTTCTTCGCGGGTGTGAATTCGAGCACCTGCTTGTCGGCGAGCAGCCGCTTCTTCAACTTCTCGTAATCGACTGCCTGCACGTCCAACTTGTCGTCGATCGCCAGGCTGGCGGCGGTGGCGGCACTCTGGCCGAGGATCATGAAGACGGGTTCCATCCGGATGGAACCGTACGCGATGTGGGAACTGCTCACGCAGACCGGGACGAGTAGATTCGGGCACTCGCCGGACTTCGGGACGATCGAACCGTATGAGATCGGGTACGGTCCGCCGGGCGATTCCTGCACGTCCCCCTCGTTCTGGACATGGCCTTCCGGCGTGACGTAGCGGGTGCAGTTGTGGGAATCCATGTTGTAGGACCCCATCCCGACCGGGCTCGGCGTCTTCCGGGTCCTTTTACAATCCCCCTCGGTCGCGACGTACTCGCCGACCATCCGCCGGGCTTCCCGGACGTAGATCTGGTGCGGCCAGCCACCGTTGTCCGTGAATTCGTCCTTGGGAAGACCCCACTTCGACACGGATTCGCGAACCTTCTCCGGCACTCGCGGGTGGTTTGCGAGGGTCCACATCAGACCCTTCTGATACGTCTCGTGGGCCTTGAGGATCTTCTCCCGCTCGGCGTAGCTGGCGTCCGGGTAGGCGTAGTTCTGGCCGATAAAGTCGGTGCTGACGGCGTAGTTGTTGTTGGTGTCGGTCTTGCCGTTGGGCATCATGTCGTTCTTGAGGGGAACCCGCAGGTCGCCGGCCTCGTAGTTCCGCAGAAGAAGCTCGTACTTCGACTCGTCGTATCCTTCCGGCTTCGCGAACGGGATGCGGTTGTCGGGAACGTTCGACAGGCACATCCGGTAGCAGTACGCCTGGAGCCGCTTGTCCGCTTCGCCGTCTTCCGGGAGCGGGTTGGGGTCGATGCCGAAGAGCAGGCCGCTCTTGGGGTCCCCGGGTTTGACGTACGGATCGACCGGTTTGACGAACTTGTGCGAGTGCTTCTGCCACTTTCGGGCAACGCCGTTCATCGACTCGCCATAGGTTTTGTTCGCCTCCCGGCCGGTGGTGTATGTGACCCCGGCGGCGGCCATGAGGTCCCCCTCGTAGGTGGCGTCGATAAAGATTTTGCCGGCGAATTCTTTGCCGGATTCGGTACGGAACGAGGCGATCCGCTTCCCGTCGAGTTTGACGCCACCCTGGGTGCGATCGAGCCGCTCGCCGAGGACCACGGTCACCTTCGCGTCGGCGACCATCGCTTGCAAAGTCGCTTCTGCAATCTTCGGCTCGAACGCCCAGATCGCGTCCTCGTTTTTGCGGTAGAACTTGTAGGTTTCCGGCTTCTGGTGCACCCACGCTTCCGGTTTGTCGTAGTGGGATTTGAGTTTCTGGTAGAACTCCCGGGAAATCCCGCCGATGACGGTCTTGTTCCCGGTGTCGGTCCAGCCCAGCCCACCCGAGGTCAGGCCGCCGATGTGCTTCGATGGCTCGACAACGACCACCGTCTTGCCCATTCGCGACGCCTGGATCGCCGCTGCAATTCCGCCGGCAGTTCCGCCGTAAACGACTATGTCCGCCTCGGCGGCAGGGGCTATCGGTGCCAGAAACAGCACCGAAAGAAGCGAAAAACCACGCATCGGCTCGGCTCCGGGGGAAAGGTTCCCCAGAAAAGAGCGGATGCGTGGCAGATTTGGCCGGGGAAAATGCAGGGAATTCGGCCCGGGGATCAAACACCCGTTCTCAGGAAAGAATCACTTCCGCAGGTCGGCTTCGATGTCGGAGAGGTCGAAATCCTGTTCCCGATCCTCGCCGCCATCGCGAACGTTGGCCCAGTCGGCCTGGATTCGGGATTCGAGCCAGGTCGAATCGTTCTCCGCTTCCCGCTGGCACTTGATGCACAAGGTGCTGTACGGCAACGCGTTGAGGCGAGCAACCAGGATCCGGGTGTTACAACCCGCACAGATACCGTACTTCCCCTGACGGATACGGGTGATTGCAAGTTCGATCTGGGCAAGTTCCTTCGCTTCGAGCTGGACGAGTCTGGAGGCGAGCTCTTCGCCGGTGCTGTCGAAGGCGGCGTCCGCGGGGTCGCCGGAGGAGACACTTTTCGCTCGCAACTCGTCCAGATCCATGCCGAGTCGCTTCCGCAGTTCGTTCCGGCGGGCGAGCAAAGTCTTGCTGATCCTCAAGAGGGCTTCAGAACGGGCCATGGGGCACCACCTTTTTGAAATCCGAGACGGTTGAAGGCCGCTCGGAGCGGGAAATTGGTCGAGGTCATCGCCCAGCCCATTCGCTGGAGGACTTACCTGGAGATTCGTTCGATCTGTCGGCGATGTTCGAGAAATCGGAAACGCTTGGTGGCACGGGCTGCCCTAGTGTTCCGCATGAGCCGGGAAGCTCAAACAAGATTCGTGCCAATTGCGGATTTTTCGACTCCACTTCGCCGGACAATCCGGAAACTCAGAGGGTTTCGACGCAAATTCGATTCGCGAAATTATAGGTTCGGGGCAAATCGGCCGGCGAGCAGGACATTTTCCTGACGAAAAGCCTCGAAATCCTGGAGTCTGGGAAGCTTGGTATCTGGACGTCCTGATCGGAAACTGGCCAAGTGTCCGAAACCTGAGCAGATCCGCCGCGGGCAGTAACGCGGTGTAACAAATGTCGCATTTCCGCAAGCGAACGGTGTGGGTTTCTCGTCATCTGGATACAGACGGTGTGGAACCGTGAGGATTTTCCTTTCCGACAGCAATCCGAGGAACTCATGTCTCGATCGATTCGCCGGCTGATGTGGGCCGCGCCGATTGTTGGTGCCGCCGCATGCGGGCTCGCCGCCGACTCCTTCCTGGGCGCCGCCGCCAAGAGCGAGCTCGACCCGAAACCGGCGGTTTCGCTGCCGATTTCGCAGGTCGTGCTCTTCTCGTCGGGCGTCGGCAGCTTCACCCGCAGCGGGCCGGTCGAGGGGGATGCCCGGGTCGATCTGACCTTCCAAGAAAACGACATCAACGATTTGATCAAGAGCATGACCCTGCAAGACTTCGGCGACGGTCGCGTGTCGGCCGTGTCGTACGATAGTCGCGAACCCGTCGCTCGGACGCTCGCAAGTTTCGCCCTCAATCTTAACGGCAACCCGCCGCTGACGCAAATTCTCACGCAAGCCCGGGGCGAGAAAGTCGAAGTTTCCCTGCAACCGACCGCCGCCGCCCAGCCCGGTGTGATCGTCGGGACGCTGGTTGGCGTCGAAAAACAACGTCTGCCGTCGGCCCCGAACCAGACGCCGGTCGAGTGCGACGTCATCACCATCCACAATGGCGATGGCATCCGTGCGATCAAAATGATGGACGTTCTTCGAGTCAAGTTTGCGAACCCGCAACTCGACGCGGAGATGCGGCGAGCGTTGGAAGTTCTCGCTCTGAATCACGACGCAGCGAAAAAAGCCGTCAGCGTCTACTTCTCCGGCGACAAGAAGCGCGACGTTCGAGTGGGCTACGTCGTCGAGGCCCCGGTGTGGAAGACGTCGTACCGGTTGGTGCTCGCCGAGAAGGAAAAGCCCTATTTGCAGGGCTGGGCGGTGGTCGACAACCCTTCGGACGAGGACTGGGTGAACGTGAAAATGGCCCTGATTTCGGGCCGGCCGATCTCGTTCAAGATGGACTTGTACAACCCGCTGTACGTCCCGCGACCGACGGTCGAACCCGAGCTCTTCGCCTCGCTGCGGCCACCGACTTACCGGGGCGGGTTCAATGGCAAACCCCAAAATGCCTTCGCAGCAGTTCCCGCGGAAGCGGACATGGGTTTCGACCCGGGTCTTCCCGGCGCGCCTGGTGCTTTCGGCGGGGGTGGCGGAGCGAAGGGTGAAGGCAAATCGATGGATGCACTGCGACGGGCCGCCCGTGCGAACAGTGACGGCACCTACGGCAAAGAGGTCGCCAAACAACTCGCCGACCGCATGAACCTCGGCGCCGGCGTTTCCTCCTCCGCCACCGCGGCCCAACTCGGCGATTTCTTCCAGTACGCCATCGACCACCCTGTCTCGCTCGCCCGGCAAAAGTCCGCCTTACTGCCGATCATTGGCAAGGACGTGCAGGCCGACCGGGTTTCGATCTACAACCCGAGCGTCCAGGCGAAGCACCCGCTGCTCGGCGTCCGCTTCAAGAACACCACCGGAAGCCACCTCGCCCAGGGTCCGATCACCGTATTCGAAGGCAGCACCTACGCTGGCGACGCCCGTATCCTCGACGTCCAGCCGAAGGAAGAACGGCTCATCGCCTTCGCCATCGATCTCGGTACCGAGGTTACCCCGCAGAACACCAACGGTTCGAGTACGATCACCAAGGTTCACGCTCAGAAGGGGATCGTCCACATCTCCCGCACCTTCCGCGAGGAGAAAGTCTACAAGGCGATCAACCGCTCTGGCACCGACCGGCAGCTCGTCATCGAGCACCCGAACCGCACCAACCAACAGTTCAAGATCGTCTCCACGCCCAAGGCCATCGAGGAAACTCCGGAACTGTGGCGGTTCCAGACCCCGATCAAGGCCGGCGAAACGACCGAGTTCAAGGTCGTCGAAGAGCGGCCGGGCGAGGATCAGATCGTGCTGACGAACTCGTCGGACGACCAGATTCGCTACGTGATCAGCCTGACGGAAGCGACCCCGGAACTGCGGGCGAAGCTCAAGCAGAGCTACGAAATCAAGGCGAAGTGGGACAACGCTCGCCGGGAGCTCAGCAACGTCGTCGCGGATCTGCAGCGGATCACGCAGGATCAGGACCGCATCCGCAAGAACCTCCGCGAGACCCCGAAGGAAGCGCCGGTGTACCAGGAATACCTGGAAACCCTCGGCACCCAGGAGAAGGAAATCAAGTCCCTGACGAAGCGGCAGAAGGAACTGATGGCCGAGGAATTTTCCACCCGCAAGACCTACGAGAACTTCCTCTCCAACATCTCCGACTGACCTGACGAGACGGAATGGCTTCCTCTTCACAGCCTCCCAGACTGGGAGGCTGTGCTCTTTTCCAGGGAGTTGCTGTATCATCCAGAGCGGATCCGGAATCCGCTCTTGCCCCAGGTTCCGACCGCGGACTCGCAACCGCCGACCATCACCACCGATCTCGGAGCGTTTGATGCGCACCCTGCCCGTTTTCCCGCTTCTCCTCCTTGTGGTCGGGTTCGCCCCCGCCGCGGATCGGACGCACGAGATCGTCCCGGAGGACTACTTCTCCATCGCGATGGTCACGGATCTGGCGGTCTCCCCGGGCGGGAAGCACGTTGCGTACTGCGATTCCCGGTGGGACAAGGGGGCGAACAATCGGCGGAGCGACCTGTGGGTGGTCGGAATCGAAGGCAAGGAAAAACCGCGTCGGCTCACGGTTGACCGGGCCAACGACCGCCATCCGCAGTGGGCCGCCGACGGGAAGTCGATCTACGTTCTCGGGAACCGGAAACGGGAAGCGGAGAAGAAACCGCCGTACGACGGAACATCGCAGGTGTGGAAGATCCCCGTCGCGGGTGGGGAACCCGCCCCGATCACCCGAGTCGACGGGGGCGTCACCGGGTTCGACTACGCCCCGAAATCCGAGGCGATTTTCTTCTCCGTCGATTCCACCGACCACACCGACGACGAATTTACGAAGCTTCGCAAAAAGTTCGACCAGGTCGAGTATGGCCACGGCCCGCACAAAATCTCAGAGATTCGCAAACTCGACCTCACCAGTTGGCGGGAGGAAACCGTCGTCGCCGAGAAGCGATACGTGCGGTCGTTCGCGGTCAACAATGACGGCAGCCGGGTCGGGATGATCACCGCCCCGGACGACACTGTAGTGCAATCGGAGGGGAATAGCCGGGTCGACGTGTGGGACGCCGAGACGGGGAAGGTGACGGAAACGGACAACTCCTGGAAGTCGACGGCCGCGTCCCCCTACCCGTGGCTGGGGGAGATTGCGTGGAACCCCGCCGGCGATCGCCTCGCGTTCTGCACCATCTTCGACGCCTACCCGACGGAAATCATCATCCAGGAATTCGCCAGAGGAGCCTGGAAGGGGATCCGCATGAAGCGGCCCGATGGCGTCCACGTCCGCGGGTACGGCAGTCCCCTCCGCTGGCTCTCCGACACGGCTCTCGGCTATCTCGCGGAAAAGAGCGGCTTCGTGGATGTCCTCGGGTTCGGGCTCGAATCTCGCGACACTCTCGGAATCATGCGGGAAAACGTCGTCGTCTCCGCGTTCGACACGACCCCCATCGGCGGGGCAGTCTGCCTGGAGGGGTCGCCGACCTCGTTTGCGGACCTGCACACACGGGGGCAGAACCCGATCCGGCTGACGAACCTCAACCCGCAGACGGACACCTGGAAACTGCCGGCGGTTTCGCACGTAACCTGGACCGCCCCGGACGGCTCCAAGGTCGGCGGGGTGCTGGAACTTCCCTACGGCTACAAACCCGAAACCGGCGGGAAACTTCCGCTGGTCGTCGCGATTCACGGCGGGCCGACGACCGCGACCAAGGCCGAGATGATCTTCGACCCCCACAATGGCCGGATGTACTTCTCCGCGAAGGGGTACGCCGTCCTGTGCCCGAACTATCGTGGTTCCGTCGGCTACGGGGACAAGTTCGTCACCGACCTGATCGGCCACGAAAACGACGTCGAGGTCAAGGACATCCTCGCCGGGGTCCAGCACCTCGTGAAGGCGGGCATCGCCGACCCCGACCGCGTCGCCTGCATGGGATGGAGCAACGGGGGGTACCTCACGAACTGCCTGATCACCTTGAAGGATCCGCCGGTCAAGTTCAAGGCGGCGAGCTCCGGGGCCGGCATCCTCGACACCGTTGCCGAATGGGGCTTCAACGACGAACCGGCCTACCCGATTGTCTTCAAGAAGGGTCTGCCCTGGGAAACGCCGGAGATCTACCGGAAAACCTCTCCCACCTACGGCATCGCCAACGTCACCACCCCGACGCTGATCCACGTCGGCGGCGGCGACGAACGCTGCCCGCCCGGCCACAGCCGGATGCTCTATCGCGCCCTGCGGGAGTACAAGAAGGTCCCGACGGAACTGATCGTCTACACCGGCGAACCCCACGGCTTGACGAAATACGCCAATCGCAAGGCGAAGATGGAATGGGATCTCGCCTGGTTCGGGAAGTATCTGAAGTAACCGACTTCTGACGAAGATGTGGGGTGCAACCAATTTCTGTGGGGGTTCGAACTAACAGCTAATGTCTAAACGCCAATCGCCAGAATGAACCGTTGACACAGAACCTTTCCATTCCAGCGGTTGGCTGTTAGCTCTTGGTCGTTAGCCGGAGTCGCTCCACGATGACTCGCGGGTGTCCCTGCGGATTGGGGCATCTGACGGGAGGGCGAGGCTCCCGCCGAGCC
>CAZKIQ010000032.1:0-62185 GCA_964552815.1 uncultured Alcaligenaceae bacterium
TTTGAGGATTCGTTCACCGGCGGGGCGAGAATCACCGCCACCGATCTCGACAGCGACGGGATTGTCGAGTTGGTCGTGGGTGCCGGTGTCGGCGGTGGCCCACGGGTCCAGGTCTTGGGCACCCCGCTCGACTTCTTCGCGTTCGATTCGGCGCTCCGGGGCGGCGTGTTCGTCGGTTGACGACCAACTGCCACGCGGGGGCGTGTGTCGCAGAAAGCCGAGTAGGCGGCAGAAGGTGGACTTCGCGGCGAAAATTTGTTCGTATCCGCGATCGCAACAGTAGCGTTAACCCGTTTCTCGGAGAGAGGGAGAGAGTCCGAGAGTTTGGGGCAAAAGCTGTCAACCGGCGGGTGGAGGTGTTCGAACCCGCGAAGTCTCTGCCCGAACAGAGAGTTTTCCGAGCGTCAGAAACATCACGAAACGCTACGAAATAAGGCGAAAGATGCGAGCGGTGAGAAGGTCCGCGATGTGCCAGTCTGCGTCAACCCGTCTGGCGGATTTGCTCGAACCTGGAAAAGTTAGCTCCCCGAATTGGACTCGAACCAATAACCGTCCGATTAACAGTCGGATGCTCTACCATTGAGCTATCGGGGAATTGCTTGGCTGCACACTTTTTTAGACCACACCTCGCCCGGAGACAAGGCCAGTCATTCAATAGCGGTCTTCCCTTTCCATGGAGTTTTTATGCGACTGGCGACTATTGCTACCTTGTCGGGGCCGCGGGCGGCGGCTTTTGTCGGAGATGCGTACGTTGATCTTCACGCCACCGATCCCGGCTTGCCGACCTCGGTCAAGAATCTGCTTGCGGCGAGCTCGGCGGTGCGGAAGGCAGCGGAGGAGGCGTCGAAGTCGCCGAACGCGGTCAAGTATGCGGCCAACGCGGTCAAGCTTTTGCCGCCTGTGCCGGACCCCTCCAAGATTCTTTGCATCGGCCTGAACTATCGGGATCACGCCATTGAAGGCGGCAAGGCCATCCCCACGGAGCCGGTGTTGTTCGGCAAGTTTCCGAACACGCTGATTGCACACGGCGACGCGATCCAGATTCCGAAAGTGTCGCAAAAAGTGGACTACGAGGCGGAGCTCGTCATCGTCATCGGCAAGACGGGGAAGCACATTCCGAATGACAAGTCGGCGTTCGATTATGTCGGCGGATATACGTGCGGACACGACGTTTCCGGGCGGGACTGGCAGTTTCGGGGGGAAGAGAAGCAGTGGATCATCGGAAAGACGTTTGATACTTTCGCCCCGACGGGTCCGGTGATTGTGACCGCAGATGAGCCGATCGACCCGCACAATCTGAAGATTTCGCTGCGTTTGAACGGGGAGACGCTGCAGAATTCGTCGACGAAGGAGTTTATTTTCGGGGTTCCGCACCTGCTGAACTTCCTGAGTCAGGTGGTGACGCTGGAACCGGGTGACCTGATCTTCACGGGCACGCCGCCGGGTGTCGGGATCGCACGGAAGCCGCCGATTCTGTTGAAGCCGGGGGACGTGGCGGAGGTGGAGATCGAGGGGATTGGAACCCTTCGCAACCCGTGCGTCGCGGAGTGAGTGGCGAATCGGTTACTCGGCGGGCTCGATGACGGCGGACATCGAGCCCTTGCAGCGGGAAATCGAGGGGTCCGGGCCGTAGGCGTGGATCTGGTCTTGCTTGAGCTCGGCGTGTTCGCGGGTGGTCGTGAAGACGATCGCTCGCCCTGCCGAGTCCACTTCTTCGGCGAGTTTGAACCCCTTTTCCACGGGGTGGCCGAACAACTCCTTCAACATCACGATCACGTACTCGTAGCTGTGGTCGTCGTCGTTGAGGAGAATCACGTGGTACGGCGGCTGATACCGGAGTTTCCGATCCGTGGATTCTTCGGTTTCGGGAAGCGTGGTGGTTCCGCTCATGGTGTCCCCCAGAGGGAAGTCGGTCGTCAGGGTCCCGGATTGATGATACCCGACGGCGGCTCGGCGATGCGGGTCGTTCCGGGGGCGGAGCGGATTCCTTCGACTCGCCCGAAGCTCACGATGGCGATGTCGTCGTTTTGCGGTCGGCCGGCGGCGTGATTGCGGACGGTTCGAACCAGGCGTTCCCCGGCGATCGCGGGGCGGGCTTCCGAGACGCGGCCATCCGGGGCGAAAGCCCGGCGAACCCCATCGAAACCAAACATTTCCCCGGCGGGGCTCAGTGCATCCGTCACGCCGTCGGTGAAGACGATGACGGCTTCGCCAGCCGCGAGGGAGACGACCTTCGAGGTGAACTCGAATCCCGGGACGAGCCCAAGCGGGATTCCGCTTTCCGCATCGGTGATCGGCTCGTCGAGGTCGCCGGTGACGTACTGGAATCGCTGGGGGTTGATGTGCCCGGCGTTGACGATCGTGACGGCGTGGGACGATGGATCGAGGACGAGAGCGGCGAGGGTGATGAAGCGGTCGCCGATTCCGCCGCGGATCAGGCTGTCGTTGAGGAGACCGACCGCGCGGGCCACGTCCGGTTCCGTCAGGAGGCAGTAGCGGGCCTCGGCGCTGAGCTTGGCCATCAAGAGGGATGCGGGAACGCCTTTCCCGGCGACATCGCCAAGGACGACGGCGAGTTTGCCACCGGGGAGTGCGATAAAGTCGTAGTAGTCACCGCCGACGGTCTGGGCGGCGGAGTAGAAGCCGTAGAACTCGTAGCCGGGGATCTGCGGCACGGTTTGAGGTAAGAACCCAAGTTGGACTTTCTTCGCGATCTCGATTTCCTGCATCTGCCGCTCGCGGGACACGAGAGCTTTCATGGCATCCGCTTTTTCGATCGCCACCGAAGCGAGGTTGGCGACGGTCGTGAGCAGTTTGAGATCGTCTTCCTTGAATTTCTTCGCGAAATCCTGCGTGTCGAGCTGCAACGCCCCGAGCGGTTTCCCTTCCGCACCGGCGAGCGGGACGCACATCACCGATCGGATTCGGAACTCGGCAATCGACTGGGCCGCCCCAAGGTTGGAATCCGAGGATGCATCCTCGCTGAGGTAGGACTGCATCGATTCGAGGCATTTCCGCACGATGGTCTTGCTAAAGCGATCCTCCCCGGTCGTGTGGCGACGGTTCTTGACCGCTTTCGGAATCGGTCGGCCGGCCTCGTCGAGGAGGAGGATGAAGCAGCGGTCGGCCTGGCGGAACACGCCGAAAAGTGTGTCCGCCACCTGCGGCAGCAACGCGTCGAGTTCCAGAACTTTCGACAGGCTCACGCTGATTTCGAGGAGTGCCCGCAACCGCTCGGAGGGCTGTGCGTCGAGGAACTGCTGGGCCGCCCCACGCTGGATCGTGTGTTGGACGGTCGTCACCGACGGCTCGGTGCCGCCTTCCATTTCTTCGCTGGAGGTCGGCGAACCCCCTTTCCCGAATTCCCGTGGGAGCGGGGCCGGCCCGGTGGCACGCTCGTCCTGGAATCGGAAGAGGTAGTCGCAGATCTTGATCCGATCATCGTTCCGGAGGGCGGTCGGCGTCGCGACTTCCTTGTTGTTCACGAACGTCCGGTTGCGGCTCTTCAAATCCTCGACGAGGTATTGCCCCTGCCGGAAGAGGAGTTGGGCATGACGACGGCTGACGGAGTTGTTGGGGATGACGATCCCGCACCCTTCTTCCCGCCCGATCACGATGTTGTCGCCGATCAACGGGAAGGATTGTCCCGAAACGAGCCCACCGGGCGACTTGATCAGAATCAGTGACGGCATGGGGGCGCGACTTCGGAAAGGGCCCGTGGAAGACGCGAGCCCGTGCGGTCATCCAACACCAGCGATCTTACCGCGCCCCCGGGGGGAAGCAAGCAAGCAACCTCCCAACTTTGATGTCGGAAGAATTTCTCGGGTCTCGATCTCCCGCCGCCGTCCCACGCAGGAAACTTCCGGTATACCATTCCCCTGGAAGCCCGTTCTCTCCCCTCCGCCCGGTTGACGTCATGGCCACGCTGGTCCAGGCTGTCCGACTTGCCCTGCACTATGCCGAGAAAAACCTCGGTGTGACGGACGTTTTCGGGGAAGATGTCGGCCCGCCGCTGGGTGGCGTCTTCACGGCGACGCAGGGGCTCAAGACGGCCTGGAATTCCCCCCTGGACGAGCGCGGAATCATCGGGGCCGCGATGGGGATTGCCTACGCCGGCGGCCGCCCAGTCTGCGAAATCCAGTTCTGCGACTACGCCTTCAACACCATCGACCTCCTCAAGGTCGCCGGCAATCAACGCTGGGCATCCGCCGGCAACTTCGAAATGCCCATCGTCGTCATGACTCCCTCTGGCTCCGGAATTCGCGGCAGCCTGTACCACTCCCACTCCTTCGAAAGCTGGGCCAGCCGACTTGCCGGGTGGAAAGTCGTCATGCCCTCCAACGCCCTCGACGCCTACGGCCTGATGCTCTCCGCCATCGCCGATCCGAACCCCGTTCTGGTTCTGCTTCCGAAGGCGTTGCTGCGAGTCAAGGGGGAGAAACCGATCCCCGGGGAGCCGGAGGATGCGGACGAGCTGAGCCGGATGATCGACGCCCCGGTCGGCGATCGATCCGCGTGGGTGCCGCAATGGCCGGACATGCAGGAATACTTTGTGCCGCTCGGAAAAGGCGACCTCGTCCGGGAAGGGAACTCCGCAACCGTCGTCAGTTACGGCAGGTTGCTCCCCCTCGCCGTCCAAGCCGCCGACGAGCTCCGCCGCGATTTCGGCTACACCTTCGACGTCATCGACCTCCGCTCGATTTTCCCCTACGACTGGGAGATGATCTCCGCCAGCGTCCGGAAGACGGGCCGGGTCCTGATCGCCAACGAGGACACGGAAGTCACGAATTTCGGCGAGCACCTTCTCCGCCGGGTCGTCGAAGATCACTTCTACGACCTGCTCGTGAAACCGCGGACACTGCTGGGCAAGCACGTCCCGGGGATTGGTTTGAACCAGGTGTACGAAACGAACACGGTGCCGCAATACGAGGATCTCCGCGACGCGATGCGCGACCTCGCCGCGGAACCTGCCTGACCCCGCCGGAGGACACAGCCATGGATTTCCCTCTCCCCCCCGTTGGCGAAGGTCTCTACGAGGTCGAACTCATCCGCTGGCTGGTGAAGCCGGGGGATGCGGTGCACCGTGGGCAATCGCTGATGGAGGTGCTTTCCGACAAGGCCACGATGGAAGTGCCCGCACCGTTCGCTGGAACGGTGTCGGAAACCCTCGCGGAACCGGGGACGAAGATCAAGGTCGGCGAGGTGGTGATGCGGTACAACCCGGGGGAAGGTTTGGCTCCCCTCTCCCCGTTGGGGGGAGGGGTTGGGGGTGAGGGGTCTTCCCAGCCGGAGGCAAGAACTCCACCACGTGAGGTGCCACCCCTCACCCCCGTCTCTTCTCCCCAGCGGGGAGACGGGAGAAAGAGTGAGTTGACCAACGGCCACGCCGTCGCAACGCTGGCCCCGCCGGCCGCCCCGTCGGTGCGTCACCTTGCCCGGAAACTTGGCATCGACCTCGCCAAGGTCCACGGTTCCGGACCCGCCGGCCGCATCCTCCTCGACGACCTCGCCCCCTTCCTCAAGCCCAAAACCACACCCTCGGAATCCGCACCGAAACAGGGCACCGACCTGACCCGCCTCGATTTCGGCGTCGCCGGCACCCGCGTCAAACTCGTCGGGCTTCGACGCAAAATCGCCGAGCGGATGATCGAATCGAAGCGGCTCATCCCGCACTATTCCTACATGGACGAGTGCGAGCTCACCGACCTCGTCCGGCTTCGCGGCCAGATCAAGGAGACCTACTCCAAGGCCGGCGTGAAGCTCACCTACCTCCCGTTCTTCGTCAAGGCCGTCGCCCGGGCCCTGCGGGAAGTCCCGATCGTCAACAGCACCTTCGACGAGGCCACCCAGGAAGTGATCCTGCACGACCGCTACCACATCGGCATCGCGGTCGCCGCCCCGAGCGGGCTGATCGTACCGGTGGTGAAGGACGCCGACCGCCGGGACATCGGCAACCTCGCCACCGAAATCGACCGCTTGAGCGCGGAAGCCCGGGCCGGCCGCTCGAAGCTCGAAGACCTTCGCGGCGGAACCTTCACGATCACATCCATCGGCGGGATTGGCGGCCTGATCTCGACCCCGATCATCAACCACCCGGAAGTCGGAATCCTCGGCATCGGCAAGGTCGTGAAGCGGCCCGTCTACGATCAACACGGCCAACTCAAACCGTCGGACGTGGTCTTCCTGTCGTTCTCCTTCGACCACCGCATTGTCGACGGAGCCGTCGGCGCCGCCTTCGGCAACGCGGTGATCCGCCACCTCCACAACCCCGCAGTTCTTCTGCTACCGGAACGGCTCGGCGGGTGACTGATGCGGAAACCCCTGGTTCGCGCCCATCAGCCTTCCCAGGCCTTCGGATTGGGCTGACAGAACGAGCCTGTCAGGCTCGAGAACCGGGTTCGGGCCGGAGCACGACAATTTCGTGTCCTCTCGCTCCCCGAGAAAACCAGATGGCGTCACCGGTTTGCTCGGTGGGGGGCAAACCTCCTCTGCGAAGTCGGGACTGGTACACTACTCGAATTCGATGTCTCTCCACGAGGTTTTGCCATGCAGTTCGCGAAGGTGCGGTCGGGGACCGGCTCTGGGGTTGTGCGTATCGACGGGAAATCGGGGACCGCGATGCCCCTCGATCTGACGCGTCGGCCCGATATCGCGTGCCTCGCCGACCTGCTGGCCTCGGCCGATCCGGTGGGAACTGCGGAGGAACTGACGGTCGCCGGTGCCGCCCCGGTGCCGGTTGCATCCCTCGAATTTCTCGCACCCGTAGATCGGCAGGAAATCTGGGCCGCGGGGGTCACCTACAAGCGCAGCAAGGTCGCCCGGCAGGAGGAATCGCAGGGAGCCGCCCAGTTCTACGACCTCGTCTACACCGCACCCCGGCCCGAACTTTTCCTCAAGGCCACACCGGAACGCGTCGTCGGGCACGGGGCACCGATCCGCGTCCGGGCCGACAGCAAGTGGAACGTTCCCGAACCGGAACTGACGCTCGTCGTCACTCCGGACCTGCGGATCGTCGGCTACACCGTCGGAAACGACGTCAGTTCCCGGGATATCGAGGGGGAGAACCCGCTGTACCTGCCCCAGGCGAAGGTGTACGCGGGGTCGTGCTCGGTCGGGCCGGTCGTGACGCTGGCGAAGGCGATGCCCCCGCTTCCGGAAGTCGGCATCAGACTCGTGATCCGCCGGGGAAGCACGATCGGCTTCGAGGGAAGCACCGCAGTGTCGCAGATGGCCCGGACGCCGGAGGATCTGGTGAGCTGGCTCGGCCGCGAGAACCACTTCCCGCACGGGGTGCTGCTGCTGACGGGGACGGGGATCGTCCCGCCGGACGCCTTCTCCCTTTCCAGCGGCGACGTGGTTGACATCACGATCGACGGGATCGGGACGCTCACGAACCGCGTGGCGTGACAAGAACCGCGGAATTGCATCGCGGCTGTTCTGCCGGCGTCTCGGAAGGTTCCCTATCCGCGTCGTTGCGGGGGTGGTAAATTGAAGGGGTTCGTTTGCCCCTTGCCTCCGAGCGCCGACTCATGCCGACGCCGACGTCCCACATCCGGAACTTCTGCATCATCGCCCACATCGACCACGGGAAGAGCACGCTCGCGGACCAGTTCCTGCTCAAAACCGGGGCCGTGTCCGCCCGCGATCTCAAGGCCCAGACGCTCGACAGCATGGACCTCGAACGCGAACGCGGCATCACCATCCGGATGCACCCCGTCACGATTTACCACGAACGGAACGGGGAAAAGTTCGAACTCAACCTCATCGACACCCCCGGCCACGTCGACTTCAACTACGAAGTTTCCCGGTCTCTGGCGGCGTGCGAGGGGGCGATTCTGCTCGTCGATGCGTTCCAGGGGGTGCAGGCGCAAACGGTCGCGAATGCGTTCCTCGCAATGGAAGCGAACCTGAAGCTGATCCCGACGCTGAACAAGATCGACCTGCCGCACGCCCGGCCGGATTTCGTCATCGGGGAAATGGAAACCGCCGTCTTCACCGAGCCCGGCGAGGTCATGAAGGTTTCCGCGAAAGCCGGGATCGGAATCGAGGAACTCCTCGAAGTCGTCGTCGACCGCATCCCCGCCCCCGCCGGCGACCCCAACGCACCCCTGAAGGCCCTGATTTACAACTCCCACTTCGACACCTACAAGGGTGTCGTCGTTTACATCCGCGTCATGGACGGCTCGATCAAGATCGGCCAGCGCGTGAAGCTGATGCGGACCGGGAAGGAGTACGTCATCACCGACATGGGCCAGTTCCGCCCCGCGATGACGAAAATCGACGAACTCGCAGCCGGGCAGGTCGGCTACTTCACCGCCAACATCAAGAACATCGAGCAGGTCAACATCGGCGACACCGTCACCGACGCCTTCAAGCCCACCTCCGAACCCCTCGCCGGCTACAAAGAACCGAAGCCGATGGTCTACTCCGGGCTCTACCCGGTCAACAACAACGACTTCGAAACCCTCCGCGAGGAACTCGGCAAACTCAAGCTCAACGACAGCAGCTTCACCTTCACCCCGGAAGTTTCCGACGGCCTCGGCTTCGGGTTCCGCTGCGGTTTCCTCGGGATGCTCCACCGCGAAATCATCCAGCAACGCCTCGAACGCGATAGCGAACTCAACCTCGTCCAGACCGCGCCGAACGTCACCTACGAGATCATGAAGACCGGCGGCGAAGTGATCCAGGTCCACGGTCCGCAAGACGTCCCGGACGGCGGCGGCATCCAGGAGTTCCGCGAACCGATCGTCAAGATCAGCTTCCTCATCCCGGCCGGGAACATCGGCGACCTCATGACGATGTGCACCGATCGCCGCGGAACCTTCGTGCGGACCGAGTACCTCAGCCCGCAACGCGTCATCCTCGTCTACGAAATGCCCCTCGCGGAGGTCATCTACGACCTCTACGACAAGCTCAAGTCCGTCACCCACGGGTACGGCACCATGGACTACGAGGTGGTCGGCTTCCGGGCCGCCGACCTCGTCCGCATGGACATTCTCGTCCACGGCAACAAGGTCGACGCTCTCTCGATCATCGTTCACCGGGCGGCGGCGGAGCGGCGTGGCCGGGTCGTGCTGAAGAAACTCCGTGAGGAAATCGATCGCCACCTCTTCGAGGTCAGCCTCCAGGCCGCGATCGGGGCGCGGATCATCGCCCGGGAAAACATCGCCGCCATTCGCAAGAACGTCACCGCGAAGTGCTACGGCGGCGACATCACCCGGAAGCGCAAACTCTGGGCCAAGCAAGCCGAGGGGAAGAAGCGGATGAAGCAGATCGGTCAGGTGGAAGTGCCGCAAGAAGCGTTCATGGCCGTCCTGGAATCCGGGGACGATTAACCGTTTAGCCGCGACGCGAAGCGGAGCGCGGGAAGCTCACCCGCGCTTCGCGTGGCGGCTAAACATCAGGCCAGGGTTTCGCACCGTGGATCACCGCCCGGCTCCCAACTCGGATTCTGTCGCTCCGTCCGAGGACTGGGAATCGGGGGAACGTCAGGCCATTCCCCTGCCGGCACCCGTTGCCCGACCGCTTCCCCTTCCGTTGCCGCTCCCGCTGCCCCTTCCCCTCCACCGGGAAGAAGAACCGATTCCCCTCGTCGTCGAGCCCCTTCCCAGCCCGGCGGCCGAGATTTTCCCCTCGCTCGGCGAAACCCTCCGCCGGCTGGTGCAGATCCTCGTCGCATTCGTCTGCGTCTTCCTCGTTCTCCGATCCATCGCCCTCGAACCGTTTGGCGTCCCGACCGGAAGCATGGCCGAGTCGCTGGTCGGGAACCACCGGGAAGGGGGATGCCCGCGGTGCGGTTACCCGGTCCGGGTGGGCCAGCGAGCGACCCGCCCGCCGCCATTCGAGCGGAGCCGGTGCCCGAACTGTGGGGAATCCGTCGACCTCTCCGTCGTCTCGGAAGTCCCCGGCGACCGTGTTCTGGTCGACAAAATGGTCTACAGCTTCCGCTCCCCGAATCGCTGGGAGGTGGCCGTCTTCCGCTGCCCGGTCGACGACACGAAGCCGTACGTAAAGCGCGTGATCGGGTTGCCCGGGGAACTGGTCACCATCGTGGACGGTGATGTGTACGCGAACGGGGAACTGCTCCGGAAGAATCGGATCCAAGTTCGGGAAACGGCGATCCCCATCTTCGACCTGAGCTACTCGCCGGCTTCCGGCTGGAATGATCGCTGGCTGGTAGAGCCGATCGCGGATCCGAAACTGCCCGTGGTGCATCCGGTGCCGGTGTCGAAACCTGCCGACGAGACGGTGCTCCGGGATCGCACGCTTTTCCTGGATGCGTCCGCCACCCCGGAATCGGCGGTGGGGCTAACCTACCGGAACTGGCAGCTCGACACGAAGTCCGTGGATGTGGTGCGGGACTGGCTGCAGTACAACGGCCCGCCGGCCGATCGGTCGCTGGCTCCGGTGCACGATTTCTCCGTCGTGTTCGACCTGGAAGTTCTGGCCGGCTCGGGCACGCTTGCCTGCCGGCTCGGCGATGGCGGCGACCACATGACCGCGGAGATGGCGGTCGGAACCCCCCGCTGGGCCAGGCTCTCCGCCCAGGAAGAACCCGAGGAACCACCGCCGCCTCCGAAACGCAAGTGGGGTCCGCCGCCTGCCCCGCCGGCTCCCAAAGATCCCGCCCCGATGCTCGAATCCGTGGGGCGAGGGGCACCACTCGAAACCGGGAAAACCTATCGCGTCGAGTTTTCCTTCGTGGATCGCCGGGGAATCCTGGCCGTCGATGGCAAGGAAGTCGTCTCGCCTCTCGACCTGCCGGCGAAACCGCGGGGTCGGCGGGGCGTCGGCCACCCCCTGCAACTCGGGGCTCGCGGTGTCTCTGTGGCCATCCGCAACCTCCGCATCGCCCGGGACATCCACTACCGGACTGAAGGGGAAAACACCAAGGAGCCGGGCTGCCAGCTCGGCCCCACCGAGTACTTCATGCTCGGCGACAACTCCTCCGATTCCCAGGACAGTCGAAGCTGGGCGACCCCCGGCGTGCCCCGCAACAGCTTCATCGGCAAGCCATTTCTGATCCACCAACCGATGCGGGTCGGAACCGTCACGGTCAACGGCCAGGATCGCACCTTCCACTCCGTCGACTGGTCCCGGCTTCGCTGGTTGCGGTGACGCGGTGTCGGGCGGATCAAATCACCTGGCCCACCAGCACCGGCATCATCGGCGATTGCTCGGTCATGTTCCGGAAATAGTTGGTCGACGGCACCGTGAGCATGTACACCACCGGGCCCGCCGGGGTGTGGATCAGCACGCCGCGGATCCCCTGCGAGATCAGGAACCAGGTTCCCGCCTGGTACCCCAGACTCGCCGGGATCACGACGGTCTCCGGCTCCGAGCCCGAGAACGCCCCCGCGTCGATTCCCTTCTGGCTGACCCATCCGCCCAGGGGAAGTTTCCCCCGCCGATCCTTGGATCCCCAGCGGGCCAGATGGACCGACCCTTCCCACTGGATGGGAAGGACGGTCGGGTTCTGCCACCAGTGGAACTGCACCTCTTCCAGGCCTTCCCGCTTGTAGAGTCGATCCGTGACGGCCCGCGTCTCGCACAAAGACGCGGGGAGGTCGTGCAGTGGCAACGCGATCCCGGTGCACATCACGAGGCCCTCACCTGGACCTTCCGTGCGGCGATGGATTTGGGCAGCACCGTGTCGGTGCGGTCGACCCAGGCGGTGGGGCCGTCGGGGAATTCGACGAGAACGGCGAATCCATCGTCGCTGGCGTCGATGACGGTGGCGGGGAGGTGGGGTACGCCGTCGATGTGGATGACGCCGGCCGTCCGCGTCCGGACCCAGGCACCCGTCAGAATGTCCATCACCTCCGAGCGGATGCCGATGTCCACGGGGCCGACCGCCTTGACGAAAACCGGGTAGGCCTCGAAAACAGGCGTGTCCAGGAGGCGCAGCGTGGCCCGTTCCCCGCGAGTTGTGGGCTTCTTCATCTCTCACCTCAAGTTGTCAGGCGAACAGTAAAGAACGGCCGATCAGGTAGACGCGAGAACACTACCACGAGGTGGGCCGGCCGCGAATGTCCGTGTCGAGGTTCGTTGCCGATTTTGGCCAAAAAAGCGCCGACTGACCGTCAAAACCGCGAGCTCACGGCGTCGCGCGAACTCGCGGACCGGACGCAACATGTGGAATGGTCACGCCTTCCGCTGGCGGGGTCGCTTCGCCAGCTTCGGGGCGGTTCCGTTCTCGGGGGCTGTGGTCGGCGATTCCGTCGAGGTCGCCGGAAGAGTCTGGCGGCGCTCCGACTCGGCGGCGAGTTCGAGGAAACGCTGCTGGCTCCGCAACGGTGACATGCCCCCCGCCGGCACGATCTTCCGGTAGCTGCCGTCCGCCAGCAATTCCTGCGATTTCACGTTGTCCAGGAATGTCGTCGCCAGAATTTCATCGATCACACGGGCCTTGAGGTCCGGCTGTTCCACCGGGAAAAGCACCTCCACCCGGCGGATCAGGTTCCGATCCATCCAGTCCGCGGAGCCGACGCACACCTCGGGGTTGCCGTCGTTCTCGAAGAAGTAGATCCGGCTGTGCTCGAGGAATCGATCGACGACCGAGACAACGCGGATGGTTTCGCTGACGCCGGGCAGGCCGGGCCGCAGAGCGCACACCCCCCGACAGACGATGTCGATCGGCACCCCGGCCTGGCTTGCCCGGTACAGGGCCTGGATCACCTTGGGTTCCAGGATTCCGTTCAACTTCGCCATCACGCGGGCTTTCTTGCCGGCTTTCTGGTTCGCCGTCTCCCGGTCGATCCGCTCGACGATGAAGTTCAACATCCGGGCCGGGGCGACGACGAGTTTCCGCCACTGCGGCTGGAGCGCGTACCCCGTGAGGTAGTTGAAGAGGAGGGTGACGTCGTCCGCGAACTCGGACTTGGCGGTGAAGAAGCCGATGTCCGTGTAGATGCGGGCCGTGGTGGGGTTGTAGTTCCCCGTGCCGAGGTGGACGTACCGCCGCAGGACGCCGTCCTCGTCTTTTCGCACCACCAGGGCACATTTGCAGTGGATCTTGAGGCCCACGAACCCGAACACGACGTGGACGCCTGCCTTTTCCAGTTCCTTCGCCCAGAGGATGTTCCGTTCCTCGTCGAGGCGGGCTTTGAGTTCGATGACGGCGGTGACCTGTTTCCCCCGGTCGGCGGCGCGTTGCAACGCCCGCACGATCGGGCTGTCCGAACTGGTGCGGTACAGCGTCTGCTTGATCGCCTGCACCCGATCATCGTCGGCCGCCACTTCGATGAAATCCACGACGTGCTTGAACGACTCGTACGGGTGGTGGACCAGCACATCCCGGTTGCGGATCGCCGCCCACGGGTTGGGGGACTGTGTGAAATCCTTGGACGGGACGGGCACAAATGACGGATCGCGAAGCTCGGGGAACCCCGGCAAGGCATGCACCTGGAAGAGCCCGGTCAGGTCGAGCATTCCGGGCACTCGCGTCACGTCGGCCGGTTCCAGCCCCAGCGCCGCCATCAGGAACTGCTCCAGATCCGCCGGCGCATCCGCCTCGATTTCCAGCCGCACCGCGTGGCCCCGCCGACGCTGCTTGACGTTCTCCTCGATCGCCCGCAGCAGGTCCTCCACATCCTCGTCGAGCTCGAACTCGCTGTCCCGCGTGACCCGGAAGCACACCGCCCCGACGATGTCCATCCCCGGGAAAAGATCCGACAGATGCAGCCGGATCGGGGTTTCGAGCGGGGTAAAGGCGTATTCCTGCGGCGGCAGTGCCACCAGACCCGTCGGCGGGCCGCTCGAAATCACCGGGGAATCGAGCGGATCATCCGATTTCGACCGGTTCTCCGGCTTCCCGGGAAGTTGCACCAGCCGGGGCAGCACGCCCGGAACCTGCACGACCGCGTAGAGCGGATCCGGATCGCCGGGCCGACGCAAAATCACCGCGAGATTCAGAGACTTGTTGAGGAGGTGCGGAAACGGGTGCCCCGGGTCGATCGCCAGCGGCGTCAGCACCGGAAAGATGTCCGCCCGGAACACATCTCGAAGCCGACGATGGTCTTCCGGCGACAAATCCTTCGTTCCCCGGATGACAATCCGATTCTCCGCCAGCGTCGGCAGAACCTCCTGAAGCAAGACGCGATATTGCTCCGCGACCAGTTCCCGGACCGTCTCCGCAATCGTCGCCAGTTGCTCCCCCGGAGCCATCCGGTCCGGCCCCGATCCGCGCGTGATCCCCGCGTCGACCTTCTCCTGCAGCCCGCCGACGCGGACCATGAAGAACTCGTCCAGGTTCGAACTGAAGATCGCGAGGAACTTCAACCGCTCCAGAAGCGGCACGTTCGGGTCCCGAGCCTCGTCCAGAACCCGCCGATTGAACTGGAGCCAACTCAACTCGCGATTGAGGTACAGCGACGGATCATCGAGCGAAGGCGGGGTCACGGTCACACTCACGGGTTGGCTCCCGAGGCAACGGGCGGCGTGGAGAGTAGTTTAGTCGTGATTGTCCTACGGGTCAGGGTCGCCTGCGTTTCCGGGGAAACCTTGGCGTCGATGACTTTCTCGCCGTCGAACAACGGGAGCGACGGATAGTTTGCCTTCTTCCCACCGGGGTGGAACGGCCAAATGTCGTTGGAGTACGGCAGGCCGAGGTAGGAATCGAACCCGTGGTGGGTTGGCAGAAACTGCGGGTGGTGGCCGAGGTGCCACTACCCGACCATCCCGACGTTTGGCGTGCGATCGCGGCGGACAGCGGTGCGAAAGCCGCCAGCACCACCCCGGCCGCGAACAGGAGGCGGTCTCTCCTACTTTTTCTTGGGTTCGCGGATGGGGAAATCCTTCGATTCCGTCCGGGCCGTTTTGAGGTACGCCTCGATTTTCTCGACCACCTGCGGGTGATCCGCGGCGACGTTCTTCGATTCCCCAGGATCCTTCACGACGTCGTACAGTTCCAGCGGTTTGCCCGGTGCCAGCCGGATCGCCTTCCAGTTTCCGTGGCGAACCGCCTGCTTCGTGCCCCCCTCGTGGAACTCCCAGTACAGGAAGTCGTGCTCCTTCTGCGTCCCCTTTCCGGTGAGGGTCGGGGCGATCGAGATGCCGTCGATTCCGGCGGGGGTCGGAATCTTCGCGATGTCGCAGGCGGTGGGGAGGAAGTCCCAGAAAGCCCAGACGTGGTCGGAAACGGTGCCGGGCTTGACGACGCCGGGCCAGCGGACGATTCCGGGAACGCGAATGCCGCCATCGGTAAGGGCTCGCTTGAAGCCGCGAAACGGCCCGGAACTCGCGAAGAAATCGGGGTTGTTCCCGCCTTCCTTGTGCGGCCCGTTGTCGCTCGTGAAGAAAACGACGGTGTTCTTTTCCACCCCGAGTTCCTTGAGCTTCGCGAGGATCTTGCCGACGTCCGCGTCGAATCGGGTGATCATCGCGGCCTTGTCCTTCTCCGCCTGCGGCCATTTCTCGTCGGTGTACGGGGCGTCGGAGGGGATCTCGTTTCCCCGGCCATCGGCCCGTTGCCGCTCGTTGTTCGCGTGCGGCAGTGTCGAGGAATAGTAGAGGAAGAACGGCTTCTCCTTCGATTTCTCCAGGAACCCCAGGGCATCCGCGAGGCACAGATCGGGGACGTACTCAACCCGCTTCTCGGCGACGTTCTTGAGCTTGGATGGCACGTTCTTCAACGGGACCTTCTCCTCGTGCCGGTACAAGTGCGGGGGGAAATAGTCGTGGGCGTGGCCGTGGTTGAGGTACCCGAAGAAGTGGTCAAACCCCTGCTTCGAGGGGACGCCGTCGGTTCCGGGGTCGCCGAGGCCCCACTTGCCGACGACGCCCGTCGTGTACCCCGCGTCGTGGAGCAGCTTCGCGACGGTCGTGTCGTCCTTGGTCAGGAAGAAGTTCCCGTTGCCGCGAACGCGAGCATGGCCGGTGTGGTAGCCCGTCATGAGCGTGCAGCGGCTCGGGGCGCAGACGGTGCTTCCCGCGTAGCACTGCGTGAAACGGACACCCTCCGCCGCAAGCTGATCCAGGTTCGGCGTGCGGATCTTCTTCTGGCCGTAACTTCCGAGGTCCCCGTAACCGAGGTCGTCGGCGAAGAGGAAGACAATGTTCGGCGGCGGGTCGGCGGCGAAGCTCGGGGTCGCGAACCATCCCAGAATCAGGGTTGCCAGCCACGCCATCACATGATGGCGGGCGAAGAGTGGGAGAGAAGTCATTCGCAAATTCCGATGGGTTGTCGGGGCAGCCCTGGCATTTTCGTCGCAGACCCGGCTGGAGTCAAACCGCTCAACCCGCTCGGTTCAGGGCGAACCGGTCTGCCGTGGGTTTTCCCCGATGGGCTCGACTTCCGAGGTGGCTGGCGGCTCGTCGGCCGGGTCGGCGTGAATCTCCATGTCAACGGGCGGAACAACCGGGTCTCGGAAAAGCCAGTTGAAGATCAACCCGCCCAGAAATGCGAATCCGACCAACGGCTGAGCCGTGAGCAGGGTCAACGCCAGGCCACGAACCTCAAGGAAAATCAGGTTCTGATTCGTCCTCACGGAATCGCCAGTCAGCCCCTCCCAAACCTTGATCGCAAAGACTCCCGCCGCGATCTGGACCAGCGGAATGAATTGCGTGAGTGCGAGGAAAATCCCACCCGTGAAAAGGGCATCGAACGCCCACTTCCCGTACCCACAAACCGGCAGACCGATCGCCCACACCAGAAGGATCCCGAAACCCATGCCGATCAATCCGCCATCATGACTTCCGACAAGCTCGAGTCCGAAACCGAAGCAGATCGGAAGATTGATTCCCAGCACGATCGCCCACAGGGCGATTCGGGATGGAAAAGTGTTGATGGGGGCATCCACCCTTCACCCTCCTCGCTAAACGGGAACGAGGAACGTCCCCGCCAGGCGATCCTGCGGCGGACGGACCGGGTCGCGGAGGGCGATGACGATGTACAGCGGAATCATCGCCACCCCCACCAGCCACAGCACGGTTCGCGTCAGCACCATTTCCGGGTAGGCATCCTGGATCCAGAGCGTCAGGAGGAGGACGGCGGTGAGGGGAGCCCAGACGAGCAGTTCCCGGAAAGCACAGCGAAGTCGGCCGGCCCGGCGACCGTCCGCCTTGACGAGCGTGATTCCCGCCAGGAGCATCGCCAACCCGCCGCGGAAGACAAAGGCGAACCCGGCCCAGCCGACCGGCACGAGCAGCACCACCGCGGCGGAACCCGCGAGGACCCACCACTCCCCGTCGGACGAGTCCGCTGCACTTCCGGGTTCCTCGGCGGCCCGGATTTGCATGGCCGCCGCCTGGAGGAAGCTCTGAGGCTCCTCGAAATTCGGGTCATCGAAGTAGAACTGCTGCGACACGGCATCCAGAGCCATCTGCTCCGGCGCGGTCAAGTGCCGGCGATGGTCCTCCGCCTCGAGTTTGAGATGCTCCACCCGGGCCGCGAGAAGTCGAACCGTGGTGTCGACTTTCCCCGGGGCGAGGGCGGCTTCGAGTCGGGCCCGGGTTTCCGAGTTTCGGGGGAGTTTCTGCGTCGCCGCCAGCGTGGCTTCCCGCAGGGTGGGGTCCTCGATGACGCGCTGGACCTGCGTCGGCCGGGCGATGAATCCGGTGGCAAGCGCGGCGCGGGCGAAGTTGTTGAGCCCGGTGACGGTAAGCATCAGGGAGACGCCCCAGGCCAGGAGGACGGCCTGGACGCCGAGGTGGGCCGCCCGGATGGAGGCCGTCACCTGTGCCGGCTGGGAGTGCGTTTCCGCCAGATCCTGCCAGAGCTTTGGCAGGGTGGGGTACCCCGCGGGTCCGTCATCGAAGAGCTTCTCCATGACCCGGGCCGCGTGGGGTGGGATGGGGGCGCGGATCGGCCCGCCGGAATCCCGCGCGTTTCCTTCCAGTGCCAGCGACGCCACCTGCCGGACAAACCGCATCGGATCGGTGGGCCCGGGTTCCGGGAACTGCCCCTCGACGTGCCAGCCCGCACCCGGGGGGAGAGGGAAATCGAGGACCTGCACCCGCCCACTCGGCTCGATCCACACCTGATCCGTGGTCGGCCGCCACACCCCGGACCCGTCCGCGTCGGAAGCGAGAAGCTCGTCGGTCACCTGCTCGATGACGGATCGCCCGTCCGCCCAGCCCAGCGGCTTCCCGGGGCGCGTGACGAGGTCGACCAGGGGTGCACCGGACGGTGCGACGTAGGCGGCCCACATCCGTTCCGAGCCACCCCACAGGATCGCCCCATGGCTGACGGATCGCATCCGGGTCGGGCGAACCGCGATGGTCTCGCCGCTGGAGCGAGCAGCACCCGGCGGGAAGATGCGGACGAGCATCCGTCGGCCCAGTGCGGAATCCTCGGCCGCCCAGGCCTCGCCACCGTCCGGAAGCTCGCACACCTTCCCCTGGACCTGGAAACCGCCGACGGTTGCGGGCAGCGGCAGCGCCGGCGGCTCGTTGCGATCCATCGGGTTCGGGAACCGGCTCACCAGACGGGTCCGACTCGGGTGCGTCGGTCGCTGGGTGACGTGGCACCCCGAGAGAAGGTCGTGCACCCCCCGGTATCCGCCCTGGGACTTCCTCGCTTGCAGGGAAAGCACGATCACCCCGAGCCCGGCGAGGACGGCCCACGCATCGCGCTCCCCGACCTCGCTCCCGAGCCCGAGTGCGCCCCCGATTCCTGGGACCGTTCCCAGAACCGCACCGAGGCCATAAAGAGCCCCGAAAAGAATCGCGTGGAACACACCGGTCCGCACCGCCGCTCGGGGAATCCCGGGCGGGCCGGTCGAACCCAGACGGGAAACGCGAAGCCCGAGCAGCTTCTTCCCCAGCGTCGTTCCGAGGTACCCCTCCGCCGGGGCGAAGTACCCGAACGCGACGAGAAGCGTCGTCCACCCGAGCGCGAACGGGTGGACCTCCACCCCGTTTGAGAGGAGCACTTCGAGCGGCACGAGCACGAATTGCAGCAGGACGACATCGATGACGTAGGCCAGCGCCAGAACGCGGGGGCGAGCGGGTCGGTTGTTTTCCGGCAGCAGATCGCGGAGGGAATCGCCGAACTCGGAGAGGCTCTGCCATCGCCGCTCGCGGTCGCGTTCCAGCCCCCGCAAGACGGCCGCATCCAGTTCCGCCGGGACTTCCGGCCGGTAGGATCGCACCGCGGGGGGCGGCTCGGTGATCGCCTTCGCCAGCGCCGCCGTCATGCTCTCGTGCTGGTACGGTGCCTTCCCCGTCAGAAGGTAGTAGAGCGTCCCGGCGACCGAGTACACATCCGAGTCGTAGCCGACCTGCTCCCCGCGAATCTGCTCGGGGCTCGCGAACAGGACGGTGCCGAGGAACGCCCCGGTTTGCGTGAGGTGTCGGCCGCTGTCGGAGGTGCCGAGAGACTTGGAGAGCCCGAAATCCCCGACCTTGACCCGGTCGTCCGCCGTCAGGAAGCAGTTGGAAGGCTTGACGTCGCGGTGGATCACCCCGAGTCGGTGGGCCTCGGCGAGCCCCTCGATCACGTCGAGAATCCGGGCGATGGCGTCTGTCGGAGGAAGCGGTCCTTTCTCGTCGACGACATCCTTGAGGGTGGTCCCGGGCATCAACTCCATGACGATAAACGGCCGGCCCGCATCGGTGTCGGCCCGCATCACGAAGACGCAACGCGGGTGCGTGATCTGACTCGCGACCCGCCCTTCCTGCCGGAACCGCTCGACAGACGCCAGGTTCCCCGTCAATCGGGCCGACAGGAGCTTGATCGCGACCCGTTGCCCGGAAGTTTCTGCTTCCGCCTCGTAGACGGCCCCCATCCCCCCGGCACCGAGGAACCGGATGATGCGATAGCCAGCGATTTCCGTCAGGGGTGCCGTTGCGGTGTGGGCACCCGGGTCGGTTTCCGGCGTGACATCGAAGGTCCGGGTGTGCACGTCCGCCTGTCCGAGGCCCTCCTCGACCTTGTTGGCCGTCTGCGTCCACCCGGTGGAGGAGCGAAGCCGTTGACCGCAGTACATGCAAAACGACGGCGGCCCGCCCGGATCAGAGGCAGATCCGGAAAGGTCACGCAGGCAGCGAGGGCAGGTGAGGGGCATACACGAACTCGGACGGGCAGGCCGGTCGCAGACGTTCGCGGGGAGGGTACATCGGAATTATCCAAAAACCTGGCGGAAACTCAAGTCGTTCGAGGTTTCCGACTTCCGGGATGATCCAAAATGCCGGATTTCGGGGTCACACCTTTTCAATCCGCCCCGTCTGCACCTGGTTCCGCCCGGCGAACTTTGCGGAGTAGAGCATCTTGTCCGCCACCTTCAAGAGCGTCGTGGTGTCGTAGTTGTCCTCACCGTCGGTGACGGTCACGCCGACGCTGATGGTGACCGGTACCCGTTTCCCCTCGAACTGGAAGACGTGCTGCTGGACGCGTTGCCGCAACCGCTCGCCGGCGAAAGTCGCCTCCGCCGCATCGGTTTCGACGAGGACCATGCAGAATTCTTCCCCACCGTAGCGGGCGATGAGATCCTCCCGGCGGACGCCCTCCTTGAGGATGCCGGCCATTTCCCGGAGAACGTTATCGCCGCACAGGTGGCCGAACTTGTCGTTGATGGACTTGAAGTGGTCGATATCCACCATCAGCACCGCGAGGGATTGCTTCCGCCGCTGGGCCCGGGCCAGCTCCCGTTCGAGGAAATCGAGCATATACCGGCGATTGTAAAGTTGTGTGAGGGCGTCGATGATCGTGAGCCGGTAGATCTCTTCGTGGTACTCCGCCTCCAGGTTCCCCCCGGCGAGGAAGCGGTAGATGCAATTCCCCACCCGCAAATAGTCCCCATCCTCAAGGATTTTCGGCTCCGAAGTGGGGACATCGTTGATGTACGTTCCGTTGGTGCTTTGCAGGTCGTTTGCCGTATAGCCGCCGATGACGGGCTCGATGATGGCGTGTTTGCGGGAGACGGAACTGTTGTCGATGCGGATGTCGCAGGTGACCCCCCGGCCGATCGTCACCGGCTCGGATTTCAGGGGATATCGCCGGCCCATATCCGCCCCGGACGGGTAGATGTGGACCAGACACGCGTCCAGTCCGCCCCGCACGAGCGGCTGCCGGGTGGTGTGGCAGGAGTCCGCCTGGCTCTCGATCATGGCGAGCACCCGTGATCAAGTGGGGAACCGAGCCGACAAGTTCTGAGATTAGGTTAGGTTCGCGAACCGGATCAGCCAGTGCGGCGGCTGCCAGAATCTTCCGGACACATTCCCCCTGACATGGCGAGATCGGAAGTTTCCTGGAACTCTCAATCTGTGGAATCGGTCTTCCCGTTTCCGTTTCGACAGGTCAAAAATCGTGCAAGAACCGCGATGCAGTCGACAGAAAGTCCCGACAATTCGTGATTGGAACTGAGGAGTAGGGAAGAAGTCAGCTGCAGGCAAGAATTGGCATGGGGAAAATTGGCGGTTTCCCGAATCAGGTGCTTGATACACCCAGTTACATGGCTTAAAATCCGGGAGTTCCGCGTGGAAATTGGGCTTGATTCCACGGGCACCAACGCGACGTTCGGCTGAC
This sequence comes from uncultured Alcaligenaceae bacterium, assembly GCA_964552815.1. Classification (GTDB taxonomy): domain Bacteria; phylum Planctomycetota; class Planctomycetia; order Gemmatales; family Gemmataceae; genus CAYUHJ01. The sequence goes on from CAZKIQ010000032.1 coordinate 21,467, forward strand.
CGCCATCCATTTTGGGGTCGCCCCGCGCAGCCGAAAGGCTGGCCCGATGGAACGCCTCACCGGAACGCCGACCCTGTGATCGGCAGTGGGCCAATCGGATCTGGGCTGCTGGCTCAGAACTGATTCGCCCCGTTCGACCCAGCCGCGAACTCGTTAGCCGTCTCCGGTCCCGAAAGGGAAGGCGGCTCACTCGCGGCCGAGATGTCCCGACACCCATTCGCCAAGCAACTTGGGGGGATGGCTGCTATGAAGACTGCCCGTCGGAAACGACAGATTCCGTCGGCCAAGGTCGCGGAGCCACCGCAGACCGCGTTCTCCTCGGACCTCCTCACGCCCGAAGAAGAACGAGAACTCCTGACCAGCTTCTGGGACTGTAAAAGTGAACTCGTCCGCGTTCTGATCCGTCACTTTCCTGACCTCCGAGCCAGCAAACCGCCCCTCGAACCCTGGCCGATGGCCCAGTTCATCCGCGATAACTGTACCGAAAAAGAATATACCCGCGAAGTTGTCAACGTTCGTCGGCTGCACGACCGCTACGTCCACTTCAAACATCGCCTCGCGTCCGCCAACATCCGCCTCGCCGCACACGTTGCCAAGCGGTTCCGACACCACAGCCTCAGCTACTCGGACCTCCTGCAAGAAGCCGTTTGCGGCCTGATGCAAGCGATCGACCGCTTCGACGTTTCCCACGGCACCCGCCTCGCTACCTACGCCACCTGGTGGATTCGGCAGACTCTGCAGATCGCGGTCGCTCGCCAGAGCCACCTCGTCTCGCTCAGCCCGCACCACCTCCAGGAACTTGGCCTCCTACAACAGGAAAGCGAAGCTCTCGCCCACGGCGGGAAGCACCTGCCCAGCCCGCAAGAGCTCGCTCAGCGAACCGGCAGCAGCCTGGAGCACCTCAACCACCTCCAGACCGCGACCCGCACCCCTGTCAGCCTCAACGCCGTCCTTGACGATGACAGCGATTTCAAGCTGACGGAGGCAATGCCTGACACGCAAACCCTGACCATGCAGGAAAACAACGAGCGCCAGGAAGCGCTCAAGTTCCTCATGGAAAACCTCCGCCCCCGCGAGCGGAAGGTTCTCGACCTCCGCTTCGGGCTGACCGGCAACGGCACCCACAGCCTCCGCCAGATCGGCCACCTGCTGCGGATCAGTAAGGAACGCGTCCGCCAGATCCAGAACCGCGCCCTCGAGAAACTCCGCGCCAGCGCCGAACGCGTCGGCTGGGAGCCGACGCTGCTCCTCGAGTAGTCGCACCCCGGATCGCCGAACTCCCGCAAACCCGCAGGTTTTCCTGCGGGTTTGCATTTTCCCCGGCCACATGCCTTCCTCGCATCTTGCCGCTGTCCTTGCCGTCCCGGACAATGCCGCAACCCCACCACCGCCCACCCTCCCCGGAGCGACGCATGAAAATCGGGATGAACCTTCTCCTGTGGACCGGCCACGTCACCGACGCGGACTACGCCACCATCGGCAAGATCAAGGCGGCCGGCTTCGATGGCGTCGAGCTTCCCCTCTTCGACGGCGACGCGGCCCACTTCAAGAACGTCAAGGCGGAACTCGATCGCCAGGGGATGGCGTGCTCCACCGTCACGATCATGACCCCCGAAGCGAACCCGATCAGCCCGGACGCGTCGGTGCGGGCCAAGGCGGTCGATCGCCTTAAGTGGGCCATCGAAATGAACCACATTCTCGGCAGCTTCGCGATGTGCGGGCCCTTCCACTCCCCGCTCGGCGTTTTCTCCGGTACCGGTCCCACCACTGACGAGAAATCCCGGGCTGCCGAGGTGCTGAGGAAAGCCGCCGAGTTCGCGAAGGATGCGAACCTCACCCTCGCGATCGAGTATCTCAACCGGTTCGAGTGCTACTTCCTGACCACCGCCGTGGATGCGAAAGCCCTGGTGGAATCCGTCGGGCACCCGAACTTCCGCTGCATGTACGACACGTTCCACGCCCACATCGAAGAGAAATCCCAGGCGTCGGCGATCAAAACCGTCGCGCCGGTGATGGCCCATGTCCACATCAGCGAGAATGACCGCGGCACGCCGGGAACCGGACAGGTGCGGTGGGACGAGTCCTTCCGGGCCCTCCGCGAAGTCGGCTACGATGGCTGGCTGGTGATCGAGGCGTTTGGGCGAGCCCTTCCGGACCTGGCGGCAGCAACACGGGTCTGGCGGGACCTCTTCCCGACCCCGGACGAGGTCTACCAGAAGGGAATCGCCTTCATTAAGGAAAAGTGGGCCGCCGCGAGTTGAGATCGGGTTCCGCTCGTGAGCGGGTTCTCCCCAGCGGGGAGAGGGGAGCAAGGTCCCTTTCCGGGCCGAGAATCTTGGTGATCCGATCACCCAGGCTTTCTGCCTGGGAGAACGTCGCTATATTGCTCGCATTGACGAAGGGGCATTTCTGATCGTTGGCTGATTCATCGGTTGCCGGATCATTTCAGAAACCGAGTCATTTTTCCGCCTTCAACTTTCCGCGGAGGTATTCGATGGCCTTGTCCAGGACGCGGTCCTTGTAGGGCTCGGCTTTCGGCTCCTTGGGTTTGTCGTTTTCCTTGCCCTTTTCGCCGTTGGGCTCCTTGGGTTCCTTCGGCTCGGGGGCGGGTTCGGGGCGTGGGTTTTTGCCGCGGACGGTTTCGAGCTGCCGCATGTGGAGGATGTACTGGAGCCGTTCTTCCTGGGAGAGTTTGACATCGAAGCCGGCGTCGGGTCGGACGCCCCAGTCGTCGGTTTCCTTGGAGTTGGGCCAGCGGTGGATGTTTTTGCCGGCGGAAGTGAGCCAAACTTCGCTGGTGAGTTTGACGGCCCCGTCGGGATCGTTGGCCGGCCCGAGTTGGTAGAGCTTCTGGACGCTTCCCTTTCCGTACGATCGTTCGCCGATGATGACGGCCCGCTTGTTCTCTTGCAGGGCGCTGGCGACGATTTCGCTCGCACTCGCGGACTGGCGGTTGATCAGGACGGCCATCGGTTTTGAAGAAGGCCAGGCGACGCGGGACGGGTCGGCGACCCACTGACGTCCGCGACTGTTGCGGTCCTTGGTGCTGACGATCGTGCCTTTATCGAGGAACAGATTCGAAACCTTGACGGCCTGGGTGAGCAAGCCGCCGGGGTTGTCGCGCATGTCGAGGATCAGCGCTTTCGCGCCGGCTTTTTCCGCGTCGGCGATGGCGGCGGTCAGTTCCCGGTCGGTTTTCTCCGTGAAACCTTCGAGTCGGATCAGGGCGATCTTCGCCTCGGGGTCGGCAAGGAAATCCCACTTGGCGGGGTTGGCGGGGTTGCGGGCGAAGCCTTTCACGGGGTGGATTTCGATGATCGCCCGTTTGAGGGTCACCTCGCGGAAGTTCCGGGCCCCTTCGGGGAGGATGGTGAGGGTGACGTCGGTGCCGGGTGGACCCATGATGAGTTTGCGGGCCTCGTCGATCCGCATGTTCTCGGTGGACTTGTCGCCGATTTTGAGGATGAGATCGCTGGAGCCGATGCCGGCGTCGTAGGCGGGTGTGCCTGGCATCGGGGATTCGACCTTGAGCAGGGCCGTCTTCGCGTCGATGGTGAGGAGCATTCCGACGCCGCCGAAATGCCCCTCGGTTTGGTTCTCGAACTGTTTGTACTCTTCCTCGGTGAAGTATTCGGAGTGCGGGTCGAGCTTGGAGAGCCCGCCGTTGATCATGTCGGTGATGAGCTTCTTTTTTTCCTCGTCGTTCAACTCGCGGACGTAATTTTTGTCCACCTCGGCAAGGACATCGACGACGGTGCGGACGAGTTGGAAGTCTTTGTCTGGCGGTGGAGCGCTGGCGGTGACGGCGACTCCGAGGATGACGACGGCCGGGACGACGAGCAGCCAGGCCATGTTCCATCGAGACATGCGATCTCCTTCGGAAAAGCCGTCAAAGACGCTGCAGATTCGCGCGTTTGGGTCGGTTCCGGATGCACGGATTATACGCGATGCGTTCAACGCACGGGAGCCGAGATGCGAGAGGGGCCTCGGGTTGTAGATTTTTCCTCAACCCGTTTTGACGGCCCATTCGCCCGGGTTTACTTTTCTCGCATCGGCGGCCCAAATTACCCGGACCGCCTCGGCACCGCACCGGGGAATGTCGGATGTACACGCTGGTGATGTTCGCTTGTCTCTCCACCGCACCGGATACCGCGGGGTTCGGCGGCGGCCTTCGCGATCGAATCTTCGGCAACTGCAATGGATGCACAGGCTGCACAGGATGCTCGGGCTGCAATGGCTCGACCTCGTCGGCGATGTGCTACGGCACCTGCTCCGGGTCGTGCTATGGATCGTGCACCGGCAGCAGCTACGCCTGCTATGGTTCGTGCCACGGTTCCTGCCAGGGCTCGTGCCACGGCGGGTTTGGCAGCCGGCTCCGGGCGTTCTTCAACCGCAGCGAGTCGTGCTATGGCTCCTGCCACGGGCGAAGCTACGCCTGCTACGGCTCCTGCAGTGGCCTTTCCTGCCAGGGCGGGTTCCCTCCGATGCCGGGGGATTCTTACCCCTCGTATCCGACTTCCCCGATGGGTGGTGATTTCGCGCCACCGCTGCCCACGACTTCGTACGCGGTTCCATCCGACGGGGGATGCACCACCTGCGGGGTACCGCTCGGTTCGCCGACACCTGTCGGCTACGGAGTTTCGTCCTACCCCGTGACCGCGACACCGCTGGCTCCGATTGCACCGATCGCCCCGGTGCGGACGACACCCCCGACGATCCGGACGGAACCGCCGGTCATCGAGGAATCGCGGAACCTGACGCGGGCGACGGCAACGGGATCGAGCCCAGCTCGCGCCTCGGTTTTGGTCAAGCTCCCGGCGGATGCGAAGCTGTTCGCGGAGGGTCGACCGCTGGCTCTGGAATCGGGTGAGCGAGCGTTCGTGACGCCGGTTTTGCCGGCGGGGCGGGAATTCGAGTACACCTTCCGGGCAGAGTACACGCGGGACGGCGAGACGATCTCGCAGACCAAGAAAGTCGCGGTGCGGGCGGGTGGGAAATCGGCTCTGGAATTCGTGGACCTGACGGCGACCCGTCAACCGGCGATCGAAACGCGGGGGTCGGAATCTCCCCGGGTCGACCTCACTTCCCGGACGCCGGCGACTGCCACGACCACCCCGACCACGACCACCCCCTCGACGGGCAACCCGTTCCTGGGTGGAACCGTCTCGCAGACGCCGGCGGTGCCGCAAGTCCCGCAGATGCCGACAGGCCCGGGAACGCTGGCGAAACCAGAGCGGGCCCGCATTTCCGTCCGCGTCCCGGCCGGGGTCACGCTCTACATCGACGGAACGCGGAACAACCGGACGGAACTGGTTCGCGACTTCACGACCCCGCCGCTGCCGGTGGGTCAGGAGTTCGCGTACACCATGAAGGCCGAGTGGGTGCGGAACGGCCAGCCGGAATCGCAGACGCAACGCATCACGTTCCGGGCCGGGGAAATCGTCACCGTCGATTTTTCGCGGTGATTGCGGTGGGGTCCGGTGTCACCGGGACGTTGGCGTCGTCTTGGTTGGCTCCGGACCCATCGGCGGGCCGACGTAATCCGGGGAAGGCCGGCTCTGCTCGTCCCGGAATTTCTCGACGCGTTCCAGGCCCTTCTTGGCATCCTCGGTGATTTTCTTCGTGTCGACATCGAGGCGAACCTGCTGCCGACCGTCGGTTCCGGCCTGAATCGCGAGGGTGTACCAGCCGAGGTACCACCCCAGTCCGAAGAAGAGCACAATGGCAAGGCCCAGCAGGGCGAGCAGATTTCGCATGGAAGAGCCCTCTCAGAACAGTTCCACCCATCGCGTCGGCATTCTGCCGTGCCCCCACCGCAGCGTCTAGGCCAACCCGGGAAAAGGGTGCCAGTCTTGTTGCCAAAACACTATCACTGACACTTGCACTATCACTGCTCTCATTTGGAAAGCAGTGCTAGTGCAAGTGTTAGTGATTGTGTCAGATCAGCGCGCACCTGAGTAAGTGTGTTGTGGGGTCACAGCCCCCGCATGGCGTCTTCGTAGACGCCGCCGATGGACATGGCGATGCGGAAGATCAGGAAGATGATCATCAGCCCCACGCCCGCATACACCGCCCCGGCCAGGATGCCGGCGAGTAACTTGAAGGTTCGCGTTGCCTCGGCCCGGAGATGTTTCGCCTGCTTCTCCATAACCTCCGGAAGTTTCCCGGTCATTTCGCCGACGCGGACGGAATCGAGAAACTCGTCGGGAAACAGGCCCGGCGGGAGTTGCCCGAGGACGTCGGAGATTTCTTCCCCTTCCGCCAGACCGCTCGCCGCCTGACTGGCATGGCGGGAGTACGCCTCGTTCGCCGATGCCCGGAGTGCCAGGGATATCGACCGGTCCGCGGAAATGCCTGCCTCCGAGGTCATTTCCAGGGCGGTGGCGAACCGGGAAAGCGCGAACGCCCGGAAACAGCCGCCAACCCCGGGAACCCGGAGCGATTTCGCCTCCAGGAACCCGCGAAGTTTCTCGTTTTCCCGCACGGTCAGGAATGCGAGCACGACCCCGGCGGTGAACATGCCGGCCATCGCCAGCCAGATCATCGCCCCGGTCGTGCCGACGAGCCCGAGTCGGAGGGGGTCGAAGCCCTTCCCGCCCGCCGGTGCGAGCATCCCGAGTACGAGCAGCATCACCGCGATGACGCCGATCGCCCCGAAGTACGAGATTCCGGGCCAGATCAGTGCACGGTGGAAATCCTTGCGGGCGGTCAGGACCATCTCGAAGTGTCGCTCGAGTTCCGCGAATGTCTCCGTGAGCCGGCCGGTCTGCTCGCCGACGGCAACGAGCTCCACGAACAACCCGGGGAAGCACTCCCGATCCGGGGCGAGGGCATCCTCGAGGGAACTTCCCTTTCCGAGGCGACCGGCGATCCGGGCGGCGAGTTCCCGGGCACGGTACGGACCCGACTTCGACTGCTTCTGGAGCACCTTTCCCGGCGAGAATCCGACGTCGATTCCGTGGTGCAGCGCCCGGCACCACCAGAGAAGGTCGCCGATCGAAATGCGGGAGGAGAAGAGCATCGCAGACCTCGCCGGATCCCCGGTTCCGGTGCCGCCGCGGGGAAAAGAATCCCGTCTCGGCAGGGGAACCGCTGCAAGTTAGCGTATCCCACCAGTGGCCGAGTCGAGCGGGTTCCGCAAAATCAGGGTATCGCAATCTCCCCGGTTCCAAAATTTCCCCCCGAACTCCGACATGACACCGCTCCCCGAAACGATTCTGCAGTTTGGTTCCGGCCGGTTTCTCCGGGCATTTGCCGACCTTTTTATCCACCACGGAAACACGCAGGGTCAGAACGTCGGCCGGGTCGTGATCGTGCAGTCGACCGGGGACGGCCGGGCCGGCGGACTCAACGCCAACGCCGGGAAATACCACGTCCTCGTTCGCGGTTTCGAGAACAACGAGGTCGTCGACCGCATCGAGGAGTGCGCCAGCGTCAGCCGGGCCCTGCATGCCGGCTCGCAGTGGTCGGAAGTCCTGAAGCTCGCGGTTTCCCCGGAACTCACGACGATTCTGTCCAACACGACGGAAGCCGGGTACGCCCTCGACCCCGCGGATTCGCCGACGGACGCGGTGCCCAGGTCATTCCCGGCCAAGCTCCTTGCCGTCCTCAAGGCCCGTTTCGACGCGAAGCAGCCGGCCCCGACGGTGATCCCGTGCGAGCTGATCGAGGGGAACGCCAAGATCCTCAAGGAGGCGATCCTCCGCCTCGCGGACGAGTGGAACTTCTCGGACGAGTTCGTCGGCTACCTGTACCGCACGCCGTTCTTGCACACGCTGGTGGACCGCATCGTCACCGGCACGCCGGCCGACCACCCTCTTCTCGCGACCGACCCGATGGTGATCGTCGCGGAACCGTTTGCCTTCTGGGCCCTGGAAGAGCACCCGCGTTCGAAGTTCCTGCTCCAGCACCCAGCGATCACACGGGCGAAGTCGGTCGAGCCGTACTTTCTGCGGAAGGTTCGCATCCTCAACGCGGCCCACACGGCCCTGCTGATCAAGGCGAAACCCCGCGGATTCGCGATTGTCCGCGATGCCGTCAACGACCCGGAACTCGGCCCCTGGTTGTGGCGGCTCCTGACGGAAGAAATCGTGCCCACCCTCGAAGGCCGGGTCGACGGCCCCCTCCGGTTCGCGGAGCAGACCATCGAGCGCTTCAAGAACCCGTTCCTGGAGCATAAATTCTCGGACATCGCCCTGCACCACGAGAGCAAGATGCGGGTCCGGTTGCTGCCGACGCGGGACGAGTTTGCCGGCAAATTCGGGAAGCAACCCCCGCTTCTGACCGAGGTGATCGACGAGGGATTCCGCCAGTTGCAGGGCGGGTGACATGGCCACGAGCCCGGGGACGATCGACGAGCTTCTGGACCTGCTCGCACCCGCGGGTCGGCTCAGTTCGCGCAAAATGTTCGGGGAATACTGTCTCTACCTCGCGGACCGCCCCGTCGCGTTCGTGTGCGACGACACGCTTTTCGTGAAGATCACCGACGCCGGCCGCGAGATTGTCCCCGACGCCGCCGAGGGTCCGTGCTACCCTGGTTCCAAGGCATACTTCCGTTTCCCGCCCGAGACGTGGAGTGACCGCGACACGCTGTGCAAACTGCTGCGGGTGACCTTCGAGCACATGCCCGCACCGAAACCGAAACCGAAACGCAAATCACCCCCGAAACCGCGGCGGAAACGGGGCGACCCAACGTGACCGCGGCCCGCCGCGACCGGACACCGAGGAGTGATACGATGCGCTGGTTGAGTGGGCTTCTCCTCGGGTTTGTGCTCCTCCACCCGGGTTTCCTCCGGGCGGACGACTCGATCCGCGTCTTCTTCGGCCCCAAGGCGGCGGACGATCCGGAAGGCCTGCTGCCGAACCTCCTGAAGTTCCTCGATTCCGCGACGACCACGATCCACGGCTCGACGCACGAGGTCGACATGATCCTGGTCGCGGACAAACTCGCCGCCCGCAGCAACGCCGGGGTGGAAGTCCACCTTGTCATCGAGGGGCAGTGGTGGAACTCCCCCAAAAACAAGGCCGCCCGGCAGATTCTCGAACGCTCCAAGGTCAAGGTCGTCCCGGACACGAAGAAGTCCGGCCTGATGCACAACAAGTTCTTCATCGCGGACGGCAAACGCGTCTGGACCGGCTCGACGAACCTCACCGAAACCTGCCTGCTCTACAACCCCAACAACTCCGTCTGGGTCGAAAGCGAGCGGATCGCCGCCAACTTCGAAGCCGAGTTCGGGCAGGAAGCTTCCGGAAAATTCGGGAAAAAGGCCCTCGGGAAATCCCGGACCCCGAACCCGATCGTGAAGTTCGACGATGAGACCACGATCACCACGCTATTCAGCCCCGAAGACGCGACCCTCAAGGCGATCGTCCGGGTGATCGACGGTGCGAAGGAAACGCTCGACATCGCGTGCTTCGTCTTTTCCAGTAAAGAGATCGGCGAGGCGGTGCTGGCGGCTCACCAGCGGGGCGTGAAAATCCGTGTCCTGCTCGACAACATGTTCTCCTCGCCCGCAGCCACCGCCCGGTGGAAGTTCGTCCCCGCGAAGGAACTCAAGGACGCCGGGGTCCCACTCAAGTTCGACGACGAGGCCAGCAAGCTCCACCACAAGTTCGTCGTCGTCGACCGCAAAGTCGTCATCACCGGCAGCTTCAATCTCTCTGTCAGTGCCGCCACCGACAACAACGAGAACCTCCTGATCGTGGAATCCGTACCGCTGGCGAAGAAGTACACCTCGGAATTCGAGCGGTTGTGGACCCTCTACCACGGCGACCCGGGGGACGCCCCACCCCTCGAGAAGGGGGACGACGATGCACCGTAACGCGATCGCGGCGGGTCTTCTCGGAATCGTGCTGGTCTCCGGAATCGTGGGATTCCTCGCCTGGAAACGGTCGACGGCCGTCTCCGAGGTCGTTGTGCCGCCACCCCCGCCGCCAAGCACGGAACTATCGGACGCTCCCGATCCGACTCCAAAGCCAGGTCCGGTCCCCGTTTTCGCGGAAGGTCCCGGATTCCGGGGAACCGTGCTGCAAGCGACCGACGCCGGCACGCTGCTGATCCGACCCGAGGGCCAGCGGAAACCGGTCGTGGTCCGGCTGATCGGCCTGACGCCGCCGGTCAAGGCAAGCCGAGACAAGGACGGGCAGGAACCCTGGGCCACTCGCGGACAGCAAGCCCTCGCGGTGCTGCTGGTTCGCAAGGATGTCCGCGTCGAGTTCGACGTCCTCCGTTCCGAAATGGGCCAGAACGGCCTGTGGGGCTACGTCTGGCTCCCCCGCCCATCCGGTGATCTCCTCGTCAACGAAGTCATCCTCGCCGAGGGACACGCGATTCTGGAAACGCGGGTTCCGAACGTGAAGTACGTCGACCGATTGCGCGAGGCCCAGAAGTCCGCCCGCGAATCCGGGAAGAACATCTGGAACGCCGAGGAACCGTTGCCGGAATCCCCCGCAGAGTACCTCAAAACCGCCGCCCTTCCGAAACCGCTGACCGGCGTGCTCGAGAAATGGGAAATGGGTTGCATCGTCGGGAACAAGAAGACCAAGAAGTATCACATACCCACCGGGCAGTACTACACCGCCGCGAAGAACAGCCCCAACGCGATCTTCTTCGCCACCGAAACCGACGCCAAATCCGCCGGCTACGAAGCCGCCGCCCGCTGAGCGAATCGCGTTTTGAACTTTTTCGATTTCGAGTTCCCGGGAACTCTCGGTATCCTGCTAGAAGTCCCTGCCTGCCCGAACCGCCCGCCGAAACGCTTCGAAACTGCCCGCCAACACGTGAGATGGTGCCCAGTGGTGTCGACACTGTTCCGTTGCCGCGGAATCATTCGGTTCGTCCCAACTCGCTTCCCGATGATGCTTCTCATCGCGGGAACCATCGCCTTCACGACCCGCACACCCGCAGTGGCGGCCGAATCTGACTCCGAAGCCAGGCGGAAGGAACTTCTCAAAACATTCCGCTCCGAAGTCGTGCCGTTTTTGAAAAACTACTGCGTCGACTGCCACGGAACCAAGAAACGCAAGGGCGGGCTGGATTTCACGAAACTCTTCCAGCGACCCGAATCCGGCCAGTTCCGCCGACACTGGCAGCTCGCCCTCGCTTCCATCCGCGAACAGGAGATGCCCCCGGACGGGAACAAGCAACCAACGGAAAAGGAACGGCAAAAGATCATCGCGTGGATCGGCCAGATCAAATACCTCAGCCCAGAGGACCCCGGCCCATATGTGATCCGCCGACTGACCAAGGTCGAGTATGGTAACACCCTCCAAGCGCTTCTCGGTGTGGATCCATCCCTCGCGGCCGAACTCCCCGATGATGTCCCGGGCGAAGGCTATCTCAATACCCTTTCCCCCTTACAGACCGAGCAATACCTCGCCATCGCCAACACGGTTCTCGATCGCCTCCCCGCGGAGACGCAGAAAAAATGGTTTGGCGACCCACCCCAGGGGGATGCCCGCGAGGCCGCCAAAAGCGTCGCCCGCAAACTCGCCCGCAACGCCTACCGCCGACCCGCAACCGAAGGGGAAATCGAGTCGTTGTTGAAAGTCTTTGATCTGGCCCAGGCGAATAAACTGTCATATATCGCATCCCTCCGATTGATGTTGAAGGCCATTCTGATATCACCTCAGTTCCTCTATATCACCCCCGCGAAAGAACCCGAGGCCGGCAGGACCGTCGTCCCCCTGGATGACCATCATCTCGCATCCCGGCTCTCGTATTTTCTTTGGGCTACAATGCCCGATCCGGAACTCGCCGAACTTGCAGACAAGGGCAAGCTCCACGAACCGGAAGTGCTTCGCGCCCAGGTGAAACGCATGCTCGCCGACCCGCGAGCCCGGGCGTTATTCGACGGGTTCGGAGCCCAGTGGCTCGGGATTGCAACATTGAAGGGGAAGACCTTCGACACCGCGAAATTCCCGGAAATGACGGCTGCAATGCGGATCGCCATGTATGATGAGGCCCGTCTATTTTTCGAAAGCATGGTGCAAGAGAACCGCAGCGTCGTCGGCTTCATTGATAGCGACTACACCTTCATCAATAGTTCCCTTGCCCCACTCTATGGCATGGAGAAAATCATCACCGGCCCCGAGATGCGGCGGGTCAAACTGACAGACCGCAATCGGGGCGGGATACTGGGGATGCCCGGAATATTGGCCGTCACATCCATGCCCGAACGCACCAGCCCGGTGAAACGCGGGGTATGGGTACTGGAACAGGTCCTTGGTCAACATGTGCCTCCCGCACCTGCGAATGTGCCAGCCCTGGAGAAGCAAGATCGGAAGAAGGTTGCGAACCTGACCTTGCGTCAGCGAACCGAGTTGCATCGCAAGAACCCAGCCTGTGCGAACTGCCACAAGATCCTCGATCCGATTGGTTTTGGCCTCGAAAACTTCGACGCCATCGGCCGTTGGCGGGACAAAGACGATTCCGGCGGACCGATCGACGCGGCCGGCGAACTCCCCGGCGGCAAACGCTTCGCCTCGCCAAAAGAATTGAAATCCATCATTGCCGAACGCAAATCGGACCTGGCGCGAAACCTCACCGAAAAAATGTTTGCCTACGCGCTGTGCCGGCACCTCGAAGGTTATGATGAGATCGTCGTTGATCAACTCATGGCCAGGATCGAACATGATGGATACCGAATGCAATCTGTGATCACGGAAATCGTCACCAGCTACCCATTCCTCAATCGACACGTTCAAACCCCACCAACCACCAATGGCAAGTAAAACCATCATTAATCGTCGGATGTGTCTCAAGGGCATCGGGGCGTCGCTCGCCTTGCCGTTGCTCGATTCCATGGGGGTGGCGGCAGCCGGCACAAAGGCCGTCAAGCCGCCGGTTCGTCTGGGATTCATGTATATGCCCCACGGCGTGATCATGGATCAATTTTGGCCGAAGTCGCCCGAGAAGTTTCTCACGAACCTTCCACCTGCGATCGAGCCTCTCCGCCCGGTCATTGATTCCTGCCTCATGATGAAGGGCATCTCCGGGGTGCCGATCGCGCCTTTCAATGGTGCACCCCATGCCCTCGAACTTTCCACCTGGCTGACCGCCAAGCTTCCGAACGCAACCCACCGCAACCGGATTGATATTGGCATCTCCGCCGATCAGATCGCAGCCAACTATGTGGGGGGCTTCACTACATTGCCCTCACTCGAACTCGCGACCATGCCGCAGACCCACAAGGAAAACCAGGAAGGTCTCAACGAGGGATATTACTCCCATTGCAGCTTCAGTTCCCCAACCCAGGCGTTGCCTGCCGAAATCAATCCCCGGGCCGTATTGAATCGGCTTTTCGGTAAGCACACCAAGACCGATCAAGCCTCACAAACCAACCCCCTCGATCGGCAGATGTTGGATCTCGTTCTCGACGGTGCACGGGATTTGCGGAAAAGACTTCCGAAGGGAGATCAAGAAAAGCTCGACGAATACCTGGATAGCGTGCGTTCCGTGGAGCGTCGTATCGCCGCCATCGAGCACCGCCAGAAGGAAGCCGCCCTCGCCAAGGCGGGTGTGAGCAGCACCAAACGCAATGCGAAAGATTCCCCTCCGATCGAAATCAAGATACCCGAAGGGGACAAACGCAGCGAATATATGCAAGTCATGTGTGATTTGAATGTCCTCGCCTTCCAAACCGACACCACCCGCGTCAGCACCTATATCGGCTCCACACCGAACGGGGTGTCTTACCCCGAGCTCGGCTTCAAGAATGAACATCACTCGGTGACGCACCACAACCAGGAGGCGGAAAAGGTCGGCAAAGTTGCAGCCATCACCGCCTTCAATATCTCACAGTTCGCCTACATGGTGAACAAGATGGCCACCCTGCGGGAGGGCGAGGGGACGTTGCTCGACAACTGCATCATGATGTGGGGTTCTGGATTGGAAGATGGCGACAAGCATACACGCCAAAATCTGCCCTTTATCATCGCCGGAAAAGGGGGCGGGTCCATCAAGACGGGTCAGTTCCTTCCCAATGTCAAAGGAAACCAGGGGGATCTCCTCACCACTCTCCTGGCATGTATGGGCGTTCCCCTCGACCGACCGCTCGGCATTGCAACCAAGCGGATCAAGGAGATGATGACTGCATAGATACCGGTACTCCGATCACCCCCGAACTCGACGGGCGAATCCGTCGAGTTCGCGCTGGTAGGGCTGGACCCACTCGGGCCGGGGGTGCACCGGCTCCCGGAACTTCACGAGCGACGCCACCGCATCGGCGGTCGTGTACGGATCGGTGATGCCCTTCTCCTGCCGTAGTTTCCCTTCCAGTCCCGCGAGTGCGGCAACCGCGGCGCCGAGTGCAGGCCCCTCCGACGAGACGAGCCGCTCCAGCGGTCGCCCGAGCACGCTCGCCAGTATCTCGGTCATCAGGTCGCTGCGGGCGATCCCGCCGGAAACTGTCACGCGGGTCACCGTTTGCCCGGCGGCCTCGTGTTCCCGCACCCCGAGCGTGATCAGGAAAGCGATCGCCTCGAAAGATGCTCGAAGCCGCACACCTGCGTCCGTTGGTTCGCCCGGAAGCCACTCGAAGCGTGGCGATTGTACGCCGATCGACGGTTCCGAAAGTGCGAAGGGAAGGACGGCGGTCCCGTTGCAACCCGGCGGGACCGCCCGGGCTGCCGCCTCCAGTTTCGCCCAGTCCGGGTTGGAGCCCACGACGCGGTCGAGGAACTGGGCACCGTTGGAATAGCAACGCATCCAGAGGTACGGCCCCCAGTTGAGCTTCATCGCATCGAGATTCCCCGATTTGGGCAGCATCGCGGAGGAGGAGTTGACGACCGCGGAGTTCCCGAGAATCACGGCAACTTGCCCGGCGTCGACCGCCCCGCCGCCCACCAGCCCCGCGGCCTGGTCGTCGAGGGTGGGAAACACGAGCGGTCGGCAACTCGCGGGAAGCCGGGCTTCGAGGGCGATCGCATCCGAGAGCGGCCCGACCGGTTCAAGCATGTCGATCACCGTGGGAAGCTGGTTCCACGCCAGTTCCCGGTTGGCGGGTTGGGCCAGGGCGTCGAGCATCTCCCGCCGCCACTGGTTGGTGCGAAGATCGAGGATGCCGGTGGAAGCGGCCGCGGAGACGCTGACGCAATCGTACCGCCCGGTGAGGTAAGCAGCGGCGAGCGAGCCGTGCTGCATCATGAACTCGGTCCGGTTCCAGTCTGCTTCCGGAAGCGTCTGCTCATCCTTGACGAGGTGGGACAGTGAGTAGCGGACGGCCCAGGGTCCGCCGGTGAGTTCGCGGGCACGGTCCTGGCCGCCGAGTCGGGCCAGACCGTCGGCGTAGAATTTTCCGAGGGTTTGATCGTTCCAGCAGATTGCCCGGCGGATCGGGTTGCCGGCCGTGTCGATCCGCCCGGCGGTGTGGTGCGTTGCGGAAATGCCGATCGCCCCGCTTCCCCAGGCGGCGAGCTGGTCCGGGTTGCCGCGAATTTTCTCGGCGAGGCCGCGAATCACGGCATGGGCCTGCCCTTCGAGTTGCATCAGGGAAAGCTCGGAAACGCCGCCCTCGGTCCAGAGGTCGGTGGGGAATCGGACCTCGGCGAGGGTGTTGCCGGCGGTGTCGAACAGCAACCCTTTGACGGACCCGGTGGAGAAATCGAGCCCGGCCACGATGGCGGAATTGGGGACGCAACGGAGGGGTTCGACCACGACAGGAACTCCAGAAAGATCCGCACCGGCGGAGAGTGGGTGGGAGTCATTGTGAGACTTGCGAGCATCGTCGACAGGGGCGAGTTGGCGTGGTGCGGGTCAAAATTCGGTTTCTCGAAGTGCTTTCGCTCCGGCCCGCATCGGCAGCCAGACGGCCAGGACCGCGGCGAGGATGCCGACCGGCACGCCGGCGTAAGCCCACCAGGGAAACTGGTCCATCGGCACCTTCAGGAAAAATTTCATCACCGCCGCCACGTGCAGGGGCAACGCCATCACGGCGACGACGACCACCAGATAGAGCAAGCCGACCACCATGTTCACGGTTCCGCTGAACCCGACGACGATTTTCGATGGGTCGGTTTCGCGGAAGTTGGGCATGTACGCCCCGAGCCCGACGTTGAGGCCGCTCAGGCCGAGGGCGACGCACGCGGCTGTCAGAGCGTGAACCGCGATGAGTTCGAACGAAACGCTGAGCATCAGTTCGCTTCCGATGACGAGCGTTTCCGCGATAAGAACGGCACCGGTCGCCGCGAACGCGAACTTCCCGACGAGAATCTGCCGTCGGCTGATCGGCATCAGCCCGAGAACCCAGAATTTCCGCCCTTCCAGGGAGATCAGGGGGAAAATGAACCGGCTCAGGCCCGCACACAGCAGCACCGACGTCCCGCCAAGGTTGACGATTCCCACGATGTACTTGTCGATCACATCGAGGTCGGCGGAGTAGAACTGCCGGAAATTCCGGGCCGCGAACATCATCAACACACCGAAGACGACTAGAAGAGCCCACTGCGACGGGTCCCGGCGGAAGGTGCGGAAATCCTTGACCACCAGAATCCGTGTCGGCTTGTCGAGGTACCACACCAGCATTTCCATCCCCCGGTCGAGGATGCTGGTGCGGTAGACAGATTTCGCCCGCCCCTGGCCGGAGAGGCGGTCGAAGGCGGTGCGATAGACCCGGCTGGCGACAAACGCAGCGACCACGTACGCCAGCAAGCCGTTGCTCCAGAGCAGGGCCATCGGAATCGCGGCCTGGAAAACGTCATCCCGGGCCGCCGCCGTCACGCCGTTCGTCATCCAGTGGCTCGGCATCAGCGGATGCTGAGCGAGTGCGAACTGCCCGACGAACCCGTCGAGTTCCGTCCGGTTCTGCTTCACGAGCGTCCGCTTCGCCGCCGCCCCGACCTGCACCACCCAGTAGATCGCGCCGATCGCCAAGAGAAGTCCGCCGACGATCAGCACCTGTTTCCGATTCCGCGGCAGAAATCGGGCGAGGAGCAGACAGGCCAGCGCGGACGCCGACCCCGGCAGCAGCACGAAGCCCAGCAAATACGCGGGCAGAAGCGGGTAAAAGTACCACGGAACCCCCGCGACCAGCCCGTACGACACCAGGATCGGAAGCCCCAAAATCAGGAACGCCCACGAGCTAAACGCGATCGCCGCCTGGAACTTCGCCGCGAAAATCCGGTCCGCCGTGGCCGGCGTCGACAGCAGAAACTTCGCCTCCGGGGACGTGAACAGGCTCGCGTACAGGATGATGCCCGTCGAGAAGACGAGCATGAAGCCGAGGGTGAAGAACATCAGATCGAAGAGCCCGCCCGCGATGAGCCCCTTTGCCGGCACCTTCCCGCGGAAAAGCTCGTGGAACCCGAACCAGCTCATCGCGAACACGAACAGCCCGACCACCGCACTGGTGGCGAGCATCGTGAAGAGCTTGATTTTCCCGGTTTCGAGGAGCGTCCGCAGGCCGTTGCGGATGAGCCGGACGCGTAGCTGGCGGAACACCGCCGCCTGCGATGGAGCAGGGATGGTTGCCGGTTCTGGCGGTCCCACGGTGGCCTCCGGGAAGTTTCAAGTTCCAGAGAGTTCAAGTTCCGGATCCGCATCACAGGATGTACTTGCTCAGATCCTCCCGTTTGGTGATCGCCCCGATCTTTTCCCGGACGAGGGGGCCATCGATCACGACGCGTTTCTCCGCCAGATCGGGGCCTTCGAAGCTCACGTCCTCGACGACGCGTTCCAGAATCGTGTGCAGTCGGCGGGCCCCGATGTTCTGCGTCGTCCGGTTGAGGTCGAAGGCGAGGTCGGCGAATGCCTCCACCCCATCGGCCGTGAACTGGAGATCGACCCCCTCCGTGCGGAGGAGTTCGGAGTACTGCTTCGTGAGGGCGTGCTTGGGCTCCGTCAGGATGCGCAGGAAATCGTCGCGGGTCAGGTCTGTGAGTTCGACGCGGATCGGGAAGCGACCTTGCAGTTCGGGCATGAGGTCGGAAGGTTTCGCCGTGTGGAACGCCCCGGCCGCGATGAAGAGGATGTGGTCCGTCTTGACCGGCCCATGCCGGGTGTTGACCGTCGTCCCTTCCACGACCGGCAGCAGGTCCCGTTGCACGCCAGCCCGCGACACGTCCGGGCCATGAGCCGATTGCGGCCCGCACACCTTGTCGATCTCGTCGAGAAAGACGATACCGTGATTCTCGACCAGATCGACGGCTCTTTCGGTCACCGTTGCCTTGTCGATCAGGGCCTCGGATTCCGTTTCGATCAGGATTTTCCTGGCTTCGCGGATGGTCACCTGCCGGGGTTGCGAGCCCTTGGGCATGATCCGGTCGAACATGCTCTGCAGGTCGGCCTCCATGTTTTCGACGCCCATCCCCATGCCGGAAAAGACGGCGACCGGCGAGGTTTTCTGTTCCACGGTGAGTTCGACGACGCGGTCCTCGAGTTCGCCGGCATCGAGCTTGGCCCGGAGTTTCTCGCGGGTCCGCTGTCGGCGTTCCGTGTCCTCGCGTTCCTGGTCGGGATCCCAGGTCGTCGATTTCGGGACGGGGACGAGCAGATCCAGCAGTTTTTCGGTGACCCGTTCGTTCGCCTTCTCGCGGACTTCTTCCTTGAGGCGAGTCTTGACGAGGTTGACGGCGGCGTCGGTGAGGTCGCGGATGATGCTCTCGACATCCCGGCCGACGTAGCCGACCTCGGTGAACTTCGTGGCCTCGACCTTGGTAAACGGTGCCCCGACGAGTTGCGCGAGCCGGCGGGCGATCTCGGTTTTGCCGACCCCGGTTGGCCCGATGAGGATGATATTTTTCGGCGTGACATCCTTGCGGAGATCGGGCGGGAGTTGTTGTCGCCGCCAGCGGTTCCGGATCGCGACGGCGACGGCCTTCTTCGCCGCACCCTGGCCGACGATGTATTTATCGAGTTCGGCAACGATCTGCCGGGGGGTCATTTCGGACATTATTCACCTTCATTCGGTTTGACACGTCAAACCCAGATAAATGTATCCCTGTTGGATGGGGCTCCCCAATTTGAACCACAACGCTTCGCCAAACGGTTACAGATGCTTTCCGACAGCACCTCATTTGTAACGAAATAAATCCTCTTCAACCGACTCAAATGCTCAGCATCAAGAATCCGACAAAGACCTCGTTCAATTTCCGTGACGGGTCCAAGATGGATCTCTTCGAGATTGGAAAAATGTGTGTATTGGGAAATGAGAGACAATTCTTCACTTCCCCAGAACGAACCATTCGTCTCGAAATATCTCAAATTTCGCCATGCTTTTGGACTGAGCAACATATCCAATGTGCCAGTATCTGGAACCGGCCCGAGTAACCACAACTCGCAGATTCGATCAAGCGTCTGGAGCTTGCAAACCGCTTCCCACTTTTCAACCTGTTCTGTCCACCAGTGATCGAAACTTTGCAAGTGCAGTTGCAACCCTTCTATTGGGGCCACATCAAACCACTTCAACCCAAACACCAAGAGGTCATCCAGATCCATACACTCCAAAGTGTGGACAAGTCCTCGCCTGAACAGTTGCCCGGGATTTTCCCTTGCCAATCCGAGTTGGGCGGCCCAGGGCCGAGACCCTACACGCACAGCGGTCTCGAGCCAGTTGAGTAGTTTCGGGCGTTCGGGGTCATCGGGGAGCATTCTGGCGAAATGAATGGACCCGCGAATGTACCTCGCCTGCACACGATGGCCGTGTTCCTCCAGCCAGTCCGCGTACACGAGCCGCGGCAAGTCGTCATCCGGGGAATGGATGATCGCTTGCAGCAGCGCGAGTTGGTCCGGCGACGGGGTCATCGCAGCGGTTCCTGGAGCAGGGGTTGCTCGGCTTCGCGACGGCGGAGGTCGGCAAGCGTTTCTTCCGGGGAGAGCCAGACGACCTGACCGTCGCGCCAGATGCAGATCGGTCGGCCGAGCAGGGCGTGCTCGCGCTGCGCCCGCCGCACTGCCCGCTGGACGGCCCGCTGACACTCCTCGCGCGTGACACGCTCACGCATTCTCGGCCTCCGATCGGAATCGCTGCCACCGTTCCAGGTTGTCGATCAAGGGTTCGTCGCCGTCGCTACCACAACCGAACAACTGGGATTCCCATCCCGAGTTGTCGTAGACAAACCAAGCATCCGCTTCGAGGCGGTATTCTCGCCAGAAGTGGCGAAGGCTTTTGCGGTATCGATCGCGGATGGTGTTTTCTGGAACGTCATGTCCGCCAGCTCGGACCCGTTCGCGAACCCGGGCGACGGCCAGATCGGGGGATTCGAGCCAGAAATAGTGGATCTCCACCGCAAAACCCGTCCGTCGAAGTTGCCGCAAAAACGGGAGGTAGGACCGCCCGGCGAGTGTGGTTTCGAAGGCGAAGTTCGCCCGGGAATTCGCCAGACCCCGGAGACGAGCGAGCATCACCCGGCCGGCCTCGGCGGCAACGGTTTGCGGTTGGAGGGCATTCAACCCCCTTGCGATCAGATCCGCGTTCACGAAGCAATCCACCTCCAGAGTGTCGGCGAGGAGATCATGGGCAGCGGTGGATTTGCCGGCCCCGTTGACCCCGCCCAGGACGATGACCTTGGGCCCGGGCACGTCAGACCTCCACCACTTCGATGTTGCGGTTGGTGTAGACGCAGATTTCGCCTGCGATTTCGAGGCCGGCCCTCACGACCTCGGCGGGGCGGAGTTGGGTGTGGGTCAGCAGGGCCCGGGCGGCGGCGAGGGCGTAGGCTCCGCCGGAACCGATGGCTGCACAGTGGTCCGAGGGGGCAATCACGTCGCCGGTGCCGCTGAGCATCAGAAGGTGGTCGCGGTCGAGGACAACGAGCATCGCTTCGAGCCGGCGGAGGACGCGGTCGGTTCGCCACTCCTTGGCGAGCTCCGTGGCGGCCCGGGGGACGGAACCCTGGTGGTCGCGGAGTTTCGCCTCGAAGCGTTCGAGCAGGGAGAAGGCGTCGGCGGCGGCCCCGGCAAATCCGGCGAGGACCTTGCCGTCGTACAGTCGGCGAATCTTTTTCGCGTCGGACTTCATCACGATCTGGCCGAGGGTGACTTGGCCGTCGCCGCCGATCGCGGCCCCGGTCGGGGTGCGGACGGCCAGAATTGTGGTTGCACGAAGTTTCGGCACAAAAATTTCCCCCACCGAGCCGCGAATGATCTACTGTCCCACCAGGAATCGGACGCGGAATTTGGAATCCTCGCAGCCGATCCGGGCCTCGAAGTCCGCAGAAACTCATGATACTTCGGACCCGGCTCGGTCGGCGGCGGAAACAACACCGATTCCCACGCTTTCCCGGGGAACGGGGACTAGAATAGGTTCGACGAAGATCCCAACACTCGCCCGCATTTTCGGTGCGACATTATCGGAGGTGCGAAGACGATGACCCGATATCTGATGGCGTTGACGCTCGCGGCCGGTTTGACGGGGGCGTTCTACCCAACCCCGGCATTCGCGGCGAAACAGGCGTCCCCAGGCCAGATGGCCGTCGACGACAAGGCCGACGCGTTCTCGGCGGACGGAATCAAGAAGGCGGAAGAAGCCTTCCACGCGGTGACGTTCAAGTCACCGACGCACTTTACCGTCGTTGTTTACAAGAAGGTTCCGGACGGAAAACGGGCCGAGTTCGAGAAGGTCAAGGATAAGGCCGACGATCGCAAGCGGTTCTTCGGCGACTGGACTCGCGAACTTGCGGAATCCCGCGGGGCCAAGGGCGTCTTCGTGCTCGTCAGCATGGAAGGCGGCCACGTCCACGCGATCGACGACAAGCAGACCGACGTTCGCCGGGGGTTCGACGACAAGGATCTCCGGGCACTGGAAAAGAAACTGGTCAACGGGTTCGCTTCTGCCCGGGGTAAGGAAGGTGACGAGGCCAAGAAACTCCGCGATGAGGGGCTTCTCTCGGCGGCGAAATTCGTCGCGGACGAGCTCAAGGACACCTCGGCCGGGGATGTCCACTCGACCCGGTCGGAGAACGCTCGCGGAAACGGCGGCGGCTCCGGGATCATGGGCTACATCTGCATCGGGATCGTGGCCCTCGCCGCGGTCTGGCTGGTGATCGGGCTCATCCGGATGTTTACCGGCGGCGGTGGCGGCGGATACGGACCGGGCGGCGGGTACGGCGGCGGGGGCGGCGGGTTCATGACCAGCATGCTCGGCGGGCTCTTCGGGGCGGCCGCGGGAATGTACCTCTACGACCAGTTCTTCGGCCACCACGGATCCGATCTCTCCGCCGGGCAGGGGGACTACGGCGACACCTCTTCCTCCTACGATGACGGCGGAGCCGGCGACTACTCCGGCGGTGGCGATGGGGGCGGAACCGATTTCGATTCCGGCGGCGGCGACTTCGGTGGCGGCGACTTTGGCGGCGGCGATTTCTAACCCGCACCACACCCCGGAAAACCTGGCCCGCGGACTTCGGTCCGTGGGCTTTTTGCTTTCCCACGCTACGATTCTCACATGAACCCTGCACCACTCCGACTCGGAACCCGCGGCAGTCCCCTCGCCCTCTGGCAGGCGAACCACGTTGCCGACCGCCTCCGCATCCCGATTGCCCCACGGCCGGCGGAACTCGTCCTCATCGAGACCCACGGTGACCGCGACCAGGCGACCGCCCTCTCCGCGATGGGCGGGTTCGGCGTCTTCACCAAGGCGATCCAGAACGCCCTCCTCGATGGCCGGGCGGACGTGGCGGTGCACAGCCTCAAGGATCTGCCGACGATTCCAACGGAGGGGTTGTCCCTCGCCGCCGTCCCGCCGCGGGGACCAAACGGCGACGCGTTTGTGTCCGTGAAATACCGGCGATTCGCGGAGCTTCCGGAAGGGGCGACGGTCGGCACCAGCAGTCTTCGTCGGCGGGCTCAGCTTCTGCACCGTCGGCCCGATCTGCGCTTGCTCGAACTTCGCGGCAACGTCGACACCCGGCTGCGGAAACTGGAAGAGCAGAACCTCGACGCGATCATCCTGGCCGAGGCCGGGCTGGTCCGGCTTGGGCTGGCGGATCGCATCGCGGAAATTCTGGATCCGGAATGGATGCTGCCGGCGGTCGGGCAGGGGGCGATCGGTCTCGAGTGCCGGGACGGCGACGAGGAATCGCGGGGGTGTGTCGAGGTCGTCAACGACCCCGCCACCTGGGCCAGGGTCCTCGCGGAGCGGGCGATGCTCGCGGCACTCGGTGGCGGCTGCCTCGTCCCGATCGGTGCGGTTTCGGCGGTTTCCGACGGGATTCTCATCCTCCGAGGGGCGGTTCTGAATTCAGACGGAACTCGGCGAATCGTCGGCAGCCACCGTGGCCCCGCGGAAACGCCGCTCGCCGTCGGCCAGGAACTCGCTGCCAAACTCCTCGCCGAGGGCGCCGCGGAATTGCTTCCCGCCGCTTCGTGAGAAAGAACGAGTTTCGGGACTCGTTCCCGGGTGCCAAGAACCCAAAGTGAAATCGCCGACGGTGTTTCCCCTCCCGAGAGCCA
This sequence comes from uncultured Alcaligenaceae bacterium, assembly GCA_964552815.1. Taxonomy (GTDB): domain Bacteria; phylum Planctomycetota; class Planctomycetia; order Gemmatales; family Gemmataceae; genus CAYUHJ01. The sequence continues at coordinate 44,853 of CAZKIQ010000032.1, forward strand.
GCAGGTTTGCCTTGGACACTCCGGCTACCTCGAATCCATCACCGGGAGTTGGTGCGATCCGCTGGCTGTGGCACGGCCCCGCGATCGTCGTCGGGTCGATGCTGATACTCGCGGTGCGGATGTATCAGTATCTGCTGCGACCGTTGCTTCCTCCGGTCTGCCGGTTCACGCCGGGGTGCAGCGAGTACTTCATCCTGGCGGTGAAGAAGTATGGGCCGATCGTCGGCGGGGCGAAGGGAGTTTGGCGTGTCTGCCGGTGCAACCCGCTTTGCGAAGGGGGCTACGATCCGCCGTGAGGTCGGTCACTCGCCGCCCATTTCCCGGAAAAGCCAGGCCCGGGCGAAGGCCCACAACCGCTCCGCCGACCGCAGCGACATTCCGAGGCACTCCGCCGCCTGGGCCGAGGTAAGCCCGGAGAAGTACCGCAGTTCCACGAGTTTGGCGGCAACCTGATCCTCGGCCGCGAGGCGGGTCAAGGCGTCGTCGAGCGCGACGAGATCGACTTCCGAGTTTTCGCCGGCCGTGTGGGCGTCTTCGAGGGGGACGCGTTTATGCGAGCCGCCCCGTTTTTGGCTGTGCTTCCGCCGGGCGTGATCGACCAGGATTCGCCGCATGGACTCGGCCGCCGCTGCGTAAAAATGGCCCCGGTGATTCCACGATAGATCCCGCGCCTCGCCGACCAGTCGAAGGTACGCCTCGTGGACGAGGGCCGTCGCGTTGAGCGTGTGCCCCGGCGATTCCTGGGCGATTCGCATGGCAGCCAGTCGGCGAAGCTCGTTGTACACGAGGGGAAGCAACTGGTCCGCCGCGGCACGGTCGCCCCCCTGGACCGCCACCAGCATTTGTGTGACGTCTTCCATTTCCGCGACCTCCAGAACCGCAACCGGGCGGGGGTTACACCACGATATTCACGATCTTTCCCTTGTTCGCGACGATCACTTTTTTCACCGGGCGGCCGGCGATTGCTTCCTTCACCGCGGAATCCGCAAGGGCGGCGGCTTCGATCGCCTTCTCGTCCGTCCCGGCGGGGAGCATCAACCGGGCCCGGACCTTCCCGCCAATTTGCACGGGCACCTCAACCTCGTCCGCCGTCGTGAGAGCCGGATCGAATTTGGGCCAAGGCTCATAGGCGAGCGATTGTGTATGACCGAGGGCGGCCCACAATTCCTCCGCAATATGAGGCGCGTATGGTGCCAGCAACAATACGAACGTCTCCAACGCCGAACGTGGGCGGATCTCCAATGTGGTGTAATGATTCGTGAACTCCATCATTGTCGAGATGGCTGTATTGAATCGCAATCCATCTGTGTCCTCTGTCACCTTTTTGATTGTGCGATGCAGGATCCGCAAGGATTCCAGGTCCGGTGCGACATCCTGGACGGAGGCACTCACGGTGACGGTTTCGGATGCATCATCCACGATCAATCGCCAAACGCGATTGAGGAACCGGGAAACGCCGCCGACACTCTTGGAACTCCAAGGTTTGACGGCTTCCAGGGGCCCCATGAACATCTCATACAGACGCAGACTATCCGCCCCGTAGTCGCGGATGACGTCGTCGGGGTTGACGACGTTTCCACGGGATTTCGACATTTTTTCCGCCTTGGGCGTCATGGCAATCCGCGGGTCGAGAAGGTGCGTCTTTCCTTTCTCCTTCACCACGAGATCGTCCGGGAGATCAACCCAGTTCCCAGATTCGGGGGATTGCACCTTCAGGACGTATGTATCCTCCTTCTTGGGATCCTCCGTTTCTCGCAGTGTGGCACGGATGCAATGGGTCGCCAATTCCCCCTGGAATTTTTCGTGGTCACTCACACTGATGTGATACTCATACTCGCCCAAAATCATGCCCTGGTTCACGAGGCGGTGGAAGGGTTCCGGGCAGTGCACGTAGCCGCGGTCGTAGAGGACCTTGTGCCAGAACCGGGAGTACAACAGGTGCAAGACCGCGTGCTCCGCCCCGCCGACATACAGGTCGACGGGGAGCCAGTGTTTCAACTTTGCGGGGTCGGCGAAGGCATTGGAGTTGTGAGGGTCGATGTATCGCAAGTAGTACCAACATGACCCCGCCCATTGCGGCATGGTGTTGGTTTCCCGGCGGTATTGCTTGCCGTCAATCGTCACATTCATCCATTCCGTCGCCTTTACGAGCGGGCCTTCCGGCGAACCGGTGGGCTTGAAGTCCGCCATTTCCGGCAGCGTCACCGGCAGATCGCCCTCGGCCACCCGGCGGATCGCACCCGTTGGTTTGCCGTCGGCCCCGATTTCGTGCAACAACGGAAACGGCTCGCCCCAATAGCGTTGGCGGCTGAACAACCAATCGCGGAGCTTGTAATTGATCCGCGAATCCCCCCGATTCTCCACGATGAGCCAGGCAATGATGCAACGCTTCGCCTCCGCGGTCTGCATGCCATCCAACATCCCCGAGTTGATGGCGACGCCATCCCCATCCATTGCCTCGTTGAGAGCAATCCCGATCGAAGTTCGCCCGTTCAAAAGCTCAGCAATAGGCTCCGACAGATTATCGGTTGCGGCAAATATAACCGTCCCTTCGTCGAAGTAATAGACCACTAAACCATTTTTCGCTCCCGAGAGACCTTGCAGTTTTATGCGAAGTGTGCCATTTGCGTCGTCTGGTGCCAAATATAGAGTGTCGAAAGTGGATCCTCCAAAATATTCACGGTAAGCCGCCAGAAATCTTTTTGGCAGCTTAGGTGTATCGGGTTCGACTACTTGGCGGATCGGCAACCCGAACTGCTTCGCGAATGCGAAGTCTCGCTCGTCGTGGGCCGGGACGGCCATGATCGCCCCGGTTCCGTAACTGGCGAGGACGTAATCCGCGATCCAAACCGGGATTTTCTCGCCGTTCACCGGGTTGATGGCAAACGCCCCGGTGAAGACGCCGGTCTTGGTTTTCGCGAGCTCAGTCCGCTCGAAGTCGCTCTTACGGGCCGCCGTTTCGCGGTAGGATTGCACCGATTCCCGCTGTTCCGGGGTTGTAACGCGATCGACCAATGGATGTTCCGGGGCAAGGACCATATAGGTCGCGCCGAACAATGTATCCGGTCGGGTTGTGAACACGGTGATGGTCGCATCATACCCCGCCACCGTGAAATGAACCTCGGCCCCCTCCGATTTTCCAATCCAGTTCCGTTGCATATCCTTGATGGATTCGGACCAATCCAACGGATCCAGATCGCTCAGCAATCGCTCGGCATAGGCGGTGATTCGCATCTGCCATTGCCGCAATGGCATCCGCACGACCGGGTGGTTTCCGCGCTCGGATTTGCCGTCGATCACCTCCTCGTTGGCCAGTACCGTGCCGAGGGCCGGGCACCAGTTGACGGGGACTTCCGACTGGTAGGCCAACCGGTGCGAATCCTGGAATTCGCGCACCGCGGCCTCGCCCTGGGCCTGGATTTCCGGGGGAATCGGCAACTCGCTGATCGGTCGGCCCTTCTTCGCTTCCGGGTCGTACCACGTGTCGTGGATGAGCAAAAAGATCCACTGCGTCCACTTCACGTAGCTCGGGTCGGTAGTGTCGACCTCGCGGTCCCAGTCATAGCTGAAGCCGAGGGATTTGATCTGCCGGCGGAAGTTGTTGATGTTGTTCCGCGTGTTGATGCTCGGGTGCTCGCCAGTGGTGATGGCGTGCTGCTCGGCGGGGAGGCCGAACGCGTCCCAGCCCATGGGGTGCAAGACGTGATCGCCGCGCATCCGACGGAACCGGGCGAGGATGTCCGTCGCGGTGTACCCCTCCGGGTGGCCGACGTGCAGGCCGCTCCCGCTGGGATAGGGGAACATGTCGAGGACGTAGAACTTCTTTTTCCCGGCCACTTCCGGCGAATCCGGGTCCGGCGTGCGGAAGGTTTTGTGAGTTTCCCAGAAATTCTGCCACCGACGTTCGACATCGGCGGGGTTGTAGGTCGGCATCGTCGGGCACCTTCGGGTCGTGATCCTGTTTGGGTTACAGGCCGTCCGAAGGCAAAGCAAGTGCGGATTCGCGTTCGCGGCATCACAACTCGCGGCTCTTCCGGCCCGTGTGAGCAGGGAGAGCCGAGTGGCCGTGGGAGTTCGCGAATCGGTTGGGCGATTGTCAGCCGACGAAGACGCCGCCGGTGAAATCGGAATCGAAGACGGTGATCGCTGGCAGAGGGGTCGCGGTGCCGCCGGCGATCTGGAATGGGGTGACGTTGGGCGGCGTGCCGGGTGCGGCCCCGGCGATGACCTCCGCCCGCCCGTCGCCGGTGATGTCACGGGCGGCGACCGAGATTCCCGTGCGAAGGTTCTCGTCGCCGGCGAAGAAACTCGCCAGTGGAGTCAAAAGGTTCGAGAGCAAATCCGAACCGGCAAAGACCAGGATTCGCGGGGAACCGCCGGGACCCGCCCCGGTGACGAGGTCAGCGAAACTGTCCCCGTCGACATCGCCGACCGCGGCGAAGGCACCGTCTCGGAGGGTCGGTTCGAAGGCGAAGAAATCGTTGACGAGCCGGGCGGGTGTGGCACCAGGTCGCAGGGTTGTCCCGTTCCAGACGGCGATTCGCGGCCCCCCGCCGGCTCCGGCCGCAACGACCAGGTCCGGGGTTCCATCGTGGTCGATGTCGCCGACCCCGACGCGAACGCCGCCACGGAAATTGGAATCGTCGATGCCAAAGAAGTCGGCGAGGATGCTGCCGGTGGCCCCGTCGATGACGGTGACGCGCGGTCCGCCGCCGATGTCGGGTGACACCACGATGTCAGCGACGCCGTCGGCGTTGAAATCTCCAGCCGAGACGAACATGCCGCCGAGGAAGGACGACTCGAAGGGGGTGAAGGATCGCAATTCCGCGCCGCTCGAACCGTCGTAAATCACGACACGGGGGGGTGCACCCGGGCCGGGGCCAACGATCAATTCGGGCACGCCATCGCGGTTGAGGTCGGCAGACGCCACGCGGATTCCGCCCGTGAAACCGGGAAAAGGTTCGATCGTCAGCGTCGCCGCCCCCGTCCCCGGATCGACGAGCTTCGCCTGGCTTCCCCCCGGACCCGCACCGGCGGCCACGAGTGTCGCGGGGGTGCCACCGACCGGCAGTGAAGTGAAGGAAATCCGGTGAATTTGCCCGTCCGAGATCGAAAGGTAGAGCAGGTCCCCGCTGGGGGTGACATCGAGATCCACCGGGTTGCTGGCATCGAGATTGTCCGCGAAGGTAATGACCTGGCCGGTCGCGGAGTCGCGAACGTATATCCTGTTGACGACGAAATCGGCGAAGAAGTAGTCGCCGGTGAGCGAAGTCGGAAACTGGGAGCCGCGATAGAACGCCCCGCCGCTGATCGCATTCCCCTGCAATGGCCCAAAACCGTGAGCATACGCATAAATCGGGTTGGTGAAGTTCGGGAAGCTGGCGGGGTCGAAGGTTCCTTCCGTGGTCGGCCAGCCGTAGTTCGCCCCAGCCTGGCCGCGGTTGATTTCCTCGAAGCTTCCCCCGCCCACGTCGTTGATAAACAGTTCCCCGGTGGACGGGTCGAACGCGAACGTGTACGGATTGCGAAGCCCCGCGGCCCAGATCGACCCGTTCGCCCCCGTCGGCGTCCCGAGCCCGTCGATGGTCGTCGGGTTGTCGGAAGGGATCGAACCATCCGGGTTGACGCGGAGAATCTTCCCGAGCCGGTTCGCGAGCGACTGCGAATTCGACCCGTTCCCATTCTCGCCAACCCCGATGTAGAGCTTGCCGTCGGGCCCGAAGTGGATCGCTCCGCCGTTGTGGTTGGTCGCACTGGAGAGGGGGTCCAGCGTGAGAATGGTCGTGAGGGTCCCCGTCTGCCCGACGTTTCCATTGGCCGTCACGCGGACGACGCGGTTGAAGGGCCCGCCATCCGCCGCGGGGACGGTGTAGTAGAGGTACACGAATCCGTTGGAGGAGAAGTTCGGGTCGAAATCGAGCCCGAGCAGGCCGCGTTCCCCCTGAGAATCCACCGTCAGGGACAGGAACGGCGTCGCGAGTACGGTCCCGTTCTGGACGATGCGGACATCCCCCGTTTTCTCGGTGACGAAAATTCTTCCGTCTGGCGCGATCGCCATGCTCGTCGGCTGCGTCAACCCGGTCGCGAGAACCGAGTCCGTGAAGCCGCTGGGCAAGGTGGTGGGAGTGGTCCGATCTTCGAGCGAGGTGACGGTCAGAAACGTGCGTGCCACAATCGACTCCACGGAGAAATGGGGCGACGCACACAATCCTAGTTCACAAAACCGGTGGATTTCGAGAATTTCCGGGATGGGCAAGTTCCCCGCCGCCCGGAAGCACGGAGAGTTTGTTCGCGGCATCGCTCGCAGGGGAGTGACCCGTCGGGCAGGACGGGCCGGCCTCCGCAGCGGGAGCCCCCGCGATCTTCTGCCATTGAAAATACAGATGCGTCTCACCCTTCTTCTCAGCCCGGAGCGTTGCGACGACATCCGCGTTCTCCGGCTTCTTCGCTGCCTCTACGACGGCCGTCGTCCATTTCACGTATCGTTCGTGGGCGTCTACGCGGTCGTTGAACGACTTCACGATCCGCTCATTGCGCTCCTCGGCCTCCAGATGCATCCGTCGGGCCGTTTGCGAGGGGTTGTAACGCGCGAAATGCTCGTCCAGCGCCTGCCGGCCGAGCGCGAGGTATTGCTCGAACTGGTCGCTCGACATGAAGAGCGACGAGCCGACCGTGTCGAAAGTGCCGGAACCGCCCTTGGCGGGGAGTTCGCGGACGTCGATGTCCACCCCGAGCAGATCCCGAATGGTGTTCTTGTACTCGCGGCGGTTGAGCCGCCGCATGGCGATCTTGCCGCCCCCATCGCTCAGTGAACGACGCGCCGTAACCAGTGTGCTCGCGAGGGCATCAAGGAACTCAGCTTTCGCTTCGCGATCCGGTTGCTTGGCGTCCTCGGGGGGCATATCGCCCGCGTTGAGCTGGTTGAGAACCTTTTGCCAGCGATCGGCCTGTTCGACCGTGACGATCGTGAGCGGGATGTCGTCCAGCCGGAGTTTGCCTTCTTGCTTCTTCTCGTTGTGGCATCGCACGCAATAGTCGCCCAGAAAGGCCCGGTGGGTGTCCCGCAACTTCCGTTTCGCCGCAGACGACGAACAGGTCCTTCTCGGATGCGGCGACCGAACTGATGATGCGAACCCGCCCGAGCATCCCGGCAAGGACGTTGTCGACCGTCATCTTCGCGTAGTACTTTGCCGTTTCCGCGTACGAGGCGAGGATCTGGTCGGCACTCTTGAGCATCGCCTGGTCGGTCTTCGTCCGCTCGGCTTCCGGCTTGTCCTTCAACTTGGCAATTCGGTCCTTGTACTGCTGAACGGACTTGAGGAACGCGTCCTTCAGCGTCTTGACCTGGGCTTCCGCCTTTTCCTTCAGCTTGCCGGTGTTCTTGAGGGCGTCGGCGACGAACGGCAATTCGACGACTTCGCCGACGGGCTTGCCGGCCTTGTCGAACCGGGCGAGTTTGCCGTCTCCGGCGACGTACACGGTGCCGTCCGGCCCCTCGTTGACCGCGGTCGCGTGAAATGCGACTTTCCAGATCGACTGGGTTTCGCCCTCGGCATCGAGAACGCGCACCTCGCTGGCGGCGTCCTTGACCGGCGCACCGAACGTCCGCGGCGGGGCGACGAGAGCGAGCACGCGGCCGTCCGCGGTCACGGTCAGCGTTTGCAGCGAGGCGCCCTTGCCGCCCTCAACGGCCAGGGACTTGTGGAGCGTGTGCGAGGCGACCTCTTCCGCTTCCTTCTGGACCTTCTTGAGCCTCTCGGCGTGCTCACGGCGTTGCTCCTCGTGAAGGACGCGGGCCTCGACCTGCCGCTTGTTGGCGGCTTCCGCGTCCCGGGCCTGCCCGATGGGGGTGACGAGCCAGGCGGACCCCACGCCCACGCAGAACAACGACACAATTCGGACGGCAGGATGCAAGTATAACATGAGACGACCCGGACAGGGACGGGAGGCAAACGCACGGGCCCGAGTGGGCCTTGGACGTTAAACTCCCGGTCGCGTGAAAACCTGCCAAAAAATCTCAAGGCCGGCGTCTTCCGGGCGTGGTACGAAACCTCACGCGGGTTCGGGTTGAGACCGGTGGCTCGCCCGTTGGCCCACAGGACACGACCTCGACCCAGACCTTGCTTCACCCGGCCGCCCAGGGGTTCCAGATTTTTTTGGCAGGTTTCCCGTCCCGCGGGAGTAGTTGTGCATGTCGGCCCCCAACGGTCCGCTCGACGAGTCGCAGTTTCTTCGCCTCTACCTCTGGCACGAGGGGGCGCTGCGGGCGTTCGCCCGCGCCCTGTTGCCGGACTGGGAGGCGGTCGACGAGGCGTTGCAGGAGGCGAGCGTGGTGATGTGGAAGAAGTTGGGACAGCTCGACTCCGCGGGCGGGTTCCTCCCCTGGGCGAAGGTCATCGTCCGGTTCGAGGCCCTTCGCCTCCGCCGGCGGTTCTCCCGAGACCGGGTCGTGTTCGGCGACGCCCTCTTGGAGTTGCTCGCCCGCGAGGCGGCCGACGACCCCGAGTCGACGTTCGAGCGGGATCGGGCGGCTCTCGACGCGTGCCTCACCCAACTCTCCCCGCCCCACCGGGAGTTGGTCCTCGTCCCCTACGCGGGCGACGGCCGGGTCGCGGCCCTCACCGGGGAGGGCGGGAAGCTCCGGAAGGACCTCTACACGGCGGACAACATCCACCTGTCCCCGGCCGGGTACGCGGCGTACGCGGCGAAGCTCAAGCCGCTCCTCGCCGCGAAGTGACGCGCGGACGGCAGACGGCGGCGGTCGGGCAGGGCTGGTCGCGGGTCGTGACGTTTCTTCCGCTCTCACACGGAGTCGTACGAGACATGGTCGTTCATGCGTTGGTTTCGCAGTTCGCGGTCATCGTGGGGCTGATGACGGGGGCGGGGTTCGTGTCCGCCCCTGCCGAGACATTGCCCTCCCGGTCGGAAGCCGCCGACGTCACCCGACAATTGCGGGCAGGGGCCAGTGCGGGTGAAAAGCCCTCAGTGGCCATCGAGAGGCGTGTGAAGCGTGTTCTGGTCGAGGTCGCATCGGTCGACGCGGCAAACCGGAGGATCGTGTACTCCGATGCCGACGCGCCGGGGTGCCTGTTGAGCGACGCCACGGCGGCGGGCGATGCTATCGTCACGGTCGACGGCCAGGGCGGTACGCTCCGCGACATCCCGCGGGGCGGCATCGCCGTCCTGACGACGACCGGACTGTGGCCGGACTCGCGCCGGGTGGCCAAGGTCGACGTGACCGGCCCGACCCTGATCGGGTCGGTCGAGGGCGTGGGCGCGACGACGGTGACCGTGGCGTGGGAGGCATCGCTAACCGATCCCTCCTTGAGGCTGAAGTACACCCCGGAAGTGGGCAAGAGGCACTCGATCACGGAAGCGCAGTTCGAAGAGACTTTCGTTCACTACCCCCGCGTGCTGGGCCTTGCCGCCGGCGGTACGGTGCTGGCGGACGGCAAGGCCCAGAAGCTTTCGGCACTCAAGCCCGGCACCCGGGTTCGGGTCACGGTGACCTCGGACCGGTCCAAGATCCTCTCCGTCACCAGTGGCGAGGCGGCCGAGTCAGGTGCCCGCGGCCGAGACCGGGACGGACCGGAGCGTCCCTGATCGGTGGCCACCCCAGCCCCGCCTCATGCCCGCCGGTTTTTGAACCCTTGGCGGGCCGTTGTCCCCTCGGCGAAGCCCCAAGCCGCTCCCCGTTCACGGGTGACGGGCGAGAACGACCAGGAAATCCCAGCCGTACGAAGTTTGCCGGTCACCCTCTGCCTCGTCGTCGGCTTGCCGGCCGGGGCCGTCGCGGCAGCGCCGCCGTTCGTCGAGGAGCACTGCGCCGGGTGTCACGACGGGGCGACCCGGGCGGGCGGACTCGACCTGGCCGGGTTGACGTTCGAGCGCGGCACCCTCGACAAGTGGGTCAAGGTGCACGACGCGGTCGAGCGTGGCGACATGCCGCCGAAACGGGGGAAGGTCGCGGCCGCGGAGCGGGCAGCGTTCCTCTCCGGACTCGCCGCCCGACTGACCGCCGCGTACGCCGCCGGGGGCAAGTCCCGCGTGCGGCTGCGGCGACTGACCCGTACGGAGTTTCAAAACACCCTCCAAGACCTGTTGGCCCTCCCGCGTCTGGACGTCACCGGGCTGCTCCCGCCGGACGGCCGGGTCGCGGGCTACGACAAGATCGCGGGGGCGCTCGACCTGTCGCCGGCGCACCTGGAAGGCTACCAGGAGGCCGTCGAGAGGGCCCTCGACGCCGCCGTCGCGACGCGGGGGACCCCGCCGCCCGCCTTCAAGCGTCGGATCTACCCGGCCGGGCTGTTCAAGTTCGGCGACAACCTGGTCAAGGGCCAGTTCGTCCTGCTCAAGGACGGGCAGCCCGACCCCGCCCTCCCCGTGCGGGGCGGGCTCGAGAGCCGGACCGGGTACGTGGGGGACGAGGGGCCCGACCTCGCCGACCGGCGGAAGCGGCTCGACGCCGCGGTCGCGGCGGGGAGCCGGAGCGCGGTCGGCCTGCTCAACCCGAACCTCGCGGGCTACGAGGCGGCGGTGAACGTCGCCCCCGTCTATGCCGGCCGCTATCGCATCCGGCTCTCGCTCTGGCGGTTCCACTGGAACAAGGGCGTACCGGAGCCGGGCCGGGCCCCCGAGGCCGCCGTGCTGCGGGCCCACCCGGAGGGCAAGCAGCAGGAGGGCGGGCGACTGCTCCGCGCGTTCACGGCACCGTCGCTCAAGTCCGCGGAGCACGAGGCCGTCGAGTGGCTGGACGCCCACGAGACCCTCGTGTTCGACCCCGTCTCGGTCCCCTGGACCGGGCTGCGGGTCGGGCAGGTTGCGGGCCGGGCCGGGTCTCACGTCGGGCCCGGGGTGGCCCTCGACTGGCTCGAGATCGAGGGGCCGCTCAACCCGTCGTGGCCGCCGGAAGCCCACCGGCGGCTGTTCGGCGACCTGCCGATCAAGCCGCTGCCCGCCGGGTCCGACCGCGTCCCCCCGCGGCGAGAGGCGGTCCGCGGCACCGGCGGCTACCTGCCCAACCTCCACACCGACATCCCGCCCGCCGACCGCCACCCGCCGCTCGAAACGGTGCAATCCCCGCAACCCGAGGCCGACGCCAGGCGGCTGCTGACGGCGTTTCTGCCGCGGGCCTTCCGGCGGGACGTCACGCCGGACGAGATCACGCCCTACCTGCGGCTGCTGCGGGCCCGGCTCGACGCCAACGACTGCTTCGAGGACGCGATGCGGCGGGTGTACGTCGCCGTCCTGACCTCGCCGGACTTCCTGTTCCACCGGGCGGACGACTCGCCGTTCACCCTGGCCTCACGCCTCTCCTACTGGCTGTGGAACGGGCCTCCGGACGACGCCCTGCTGACCTCGGCCCGCGACGGCTCGTTGGCCCGCCCCGAGGGCCGCCGCCGCGAGGTCGACCGCCTGCTCGCCGACCCGCGGAGCGGGCGGTTCGTCGAGGACTTCACGAACCAGTGGCTGGAACTCGACCGGCTCGGGGAGACGACGCCCGACCCGCGGCTGTACCCGGAGTACGACCCCCTCCTGCACGAGGGATGGCGGCGGAGACGCGGGCGTTCCTGGCGGAACTCGTCCGGAACGACCTGCCCATCGAGTCCCTGCTGAGGCCGGGGTTCGCCATGCTCACCCAGCGACTGGCCGAGCACTACGGCGTCGAGGGGGTGGCCGGGGTCGAGGTCCGCAAGGTGCCGGTGCCGGCGGGCGGCGTGCGGGGCGGGCTGCTGGGCCACGCGTCCGTTCACAAGGTGACCGCGAACGGCACCACCACCACGCCCGTGAAGCGGGGCGTGTGGGTCGCGGACCGCCTCCTCAACGAGCCTCCCCCTCCCCCGCCCCCCGGGGCGGGGGCGATCGACCCGGACACGCGGGGGGCCGCGACGGTCCGCGAGCAGCTCGCCCGGCACCGGGCGAACGCCGGGTGCGCGGCCTGCCACGCGAAGATCGACCCGCCCGGGTTTGCCCTGGAGGCGTTCGACCCGATCGGCGGGCTGCGGACGCGGTACCGGACGACCGGCCCCGGCGACCGGCCGCCCGGGAAGGATAAGTCCCGCTGGCGGGTGGACTACGCGTTGGGTCCGAGGGTCGACGGCGGGGGCGAGACGAGGGAGGGCAAGGCCTTCGCCGGCCCGGGCGGATTCGGCGATCTCCTCGCCGCCGACCCGGGGCGGTTGGCCCGCGCCTTCGCCGCTCACCTCAGCCGGTACGCCACCGGCACCGACGTCTCGTTCCCCGACCGTGCGGCCGTTCACGGCCTCGTCGAGCGCGCCCGGGGCAAGGGGTACGGACTGATCGCCTTCGCCGCGGCCGAGAGCGTCGGGTACACGGTCCCCTCGCACTCGAAGCCGTCGGCCAAAACGGTGATGCGGAGTGGTCTGACCTTATACATCCGCGTGAGGGTAGAGCCCGCCGGCGGGAGACGGTCGTCAGTCTCGATCCGCGGCACAATCCCGGTCGCGACCGGGGCGGCGGACTTCGGAGCGGTGGTCCGCAGGTCGGCGTCGCGGGCGAGTTCCTCCGCCCGTTTCCGGGCCCGCTCGGACAGGGTCCCCTCGGCGAGACTCTGGATGCGCCAGGCGATGCGTTTGATGAGCCAGACGCGGTTGCCGGCGTTGGTCGCCTCGCCGAACACCTCGGCGTAGCGGCGGCGGAGGTCGGTCACAGACATGCGCTCGAGCGCGGCGAGTTGTTGGGGCACGGTGGACATCGAAAAGTCTCCACGAGGAATCGGTCGTCAACCCGAGTGGACACTGAGCCAGGGTCGCGGCGAAAGCTCAAGGGATTTCTCGACCGTTTCCACGGACGGCGATCCCGGCCACCTTCACGATCGCCCCGGCCGCCTTCGAGGTGCCGTCGGGACGCACGAAGTCGCGGAGTTCCGGGTCGTCGAGCCACCCTTCGGGCACGATCGTGGGCAGCACGACCTCGCGGGCGGTCCAGCCGATGTGGGTCCGCTCGCCTCGATAGAGTTGGCCGTTGCAGCGGTTGGCGATACCGTCGAGGGCCTGGATCGGCTGGCAGACGTCCGGGAAGTCGGCCAGGAGCAGGTCGTTGCCGTCGAGTTCCATCTTGATGGCGTCGAGCATGTCCATCGCGTGGCCTTCGTCCGAGCCGATGAGGCAGACGAACTCGCGGTGGCCGTACAGAACGGCCCAGACGCAGGCACATTCCGCAAGGGACGATTTCCCCGATCCCCGCGGCATGGCCATCGCGAACAGGCCGCCGCGGAGTACCGCCTGCTCGATCTTGGCGATCACCTTGATGTGGTCGGGCGACCACGGGAGGTGGAACGTCAGCGGGAAGTACCGGTCGCAGAAGAACCGGAAGTCACTGCTGGCGCGGGTGCGGGCGGCCGGGTCCGCGGGCCGGGCGAGCGGACCGATGTCACGACCGGCCAGGGCGATGGCCCGGTTCCGGGCGTGGGATCGGTCCTTGGTCGCCGCGTAGGGGTCGGGGTTCGGGGGCGGCTTCGGTGTGTGCCGGTCGATCACCAGCCAAGCAACCTATCGGAGTAGATCGACGTGTCGGCTGTCGCCGATGCGGAGACCGGCCCGGGTCCGGTGGCGGTAGAGTTGCCGCTCGCTCAGGACCTCGCCCAGAGGCGTGGAGTTGAGCAAGCGACAGAGTTCGCTCGGGCGCAGTTTCCGCGGGTCAGTCGCCAACGGCAGTCTCCTTCACGGCTTCGCGGAGCACCCACGCGGCGTAATGGACCAGATTGAGCGTGCCCTCGCGATTCGTCGGGGCGCCGGCCGACACGTCGCTGCGGATCATCTCTTCCGTCACCGGCTCGCCGAACACCTTCGTGAGTAGCCGGGCCGCGTTCGCCACGGACAGCGCGTTCGGGTTCAAGCCGCCGGGCGTCGGGTCGGGCATGACGAAAATCCCTGAAAACCAGGAGGAATCATCTCGTTCTGCGCTTCCCTGTCGCGGGAGTCGGAGGTAACTGTGTGATCACGTTGATGAACACGCGAACATCAAAGAGGATCTACACCAACCCGGAGATGACCATGACCGCGAAGAAGACCAGCACCAAGAAGCCCGCCACCACCCAGGCCACGAAGGCGAAGCCAGATGCAACTCCGCCAGCAACAACTCCGCCGTCGAAACCGAAGAAGGTTAGCGCTCTGTCCGCCGCGGCCGCGGTGCTGGCGACCGCGACGGAGCCGATGACGACGAAGGACCTGATCGCGGCGATGGCCGCGGCCGGGACCTGGATCAGCCCCGGCGGCAAGACGCCCGAGGCCACGCTGAGTGCCGCCATCGGACGGGAGATCGTCACCAAGGGGGACGCCTCCCGGTTCCGCAAGACCGGCCCCGGACGGTACGCCGCCAACGCAACAGCGACCACCGCGACCGCCCAGCCGACCGCTGAACCGGCAACGAAGCCGAAGGGCAAGAAGGCCTCGAAGGGGAAAGCGACGATCGCGGACGGCACGCCCGGTCCGAAGAGCATGAGTGAACTCTTCCGCTTCTGAGCCCCCGCCACCTTTCGCCTACGAGGCGCCCACGCGGGCGCCTCTTCTCGTCTGGAGTTTCCCCCCCTCTCCCGGATCATCCGCAACGGTGGCCAACGTCGGCGAAACGGGGGCGGCGGGAACGGACGAGATCCCGTCCGCCGGCACCCGCTCCGCCTTCTTGCCAGAGAATTTTTCGAACCTCTCAACGATCACATCGCAGTAGGAATAGGGGCAAGTCTTCTCAGCGTCGGGCAGGTCGTGAACGACCCGTTCCCGCGGCAAATGGTCGGGCTGTCGTCGACGGCCGTGGCCACGTTTGGCCTTCGGATTCGAGGTCGGCGACACCGGGGCATCGCTCGTCGGCGGGGTTGCGGGCTCGGGTTCGCCGGGGATCGCGAAGAGGGTGGGCTGGTCGGGCCGGAACGCTTCGGACTTGGGTCCGTAGAGCCGGCGGAGGAGTTGGTCGAGCCGCCTTTGCACGCCTTCGAGTTCCTGCCGCGTGCCCTTGAGGCTCGCGAGCAGTTCGCGGATCATCCGCTTCAGCACTTCGGGATCGTCGGGCATTGCGGCGTCGGCGTCCATGCCGATACGACGCGCCGGGGCGGCGAATCGATCCCGAAATCGCCCGGAAACGGGGAATATTCTTCGGGTGACACCGAGGTGTCAGCCGGAGATCGCGGGCCGCGAGCACCGCTTCGAGCGGTGAACCTTGGCCGGGTCGATCCCCTGGAGCACGAGTTGCAGGTCGGCCGCCGTCACCTCGATTTGCTTCGCGTCTGCGGGCGGCGTCGGGAACGCGAAGCCGCCTTCTTCGAGTCGCTTGTAGAAAATCACCAAACCATCGCGGTCCCACCAGAGGATCTTGATGCGATCGCCCGACTTGTTCCGGAAGACGAAGAGGTGTCCGGCGAGGGGGTCGTCCTGCTCGCCGAGGAAACTCGCGGACCAGTGCGAGGAGTCCGTCGAAACTGCGTCGCATGTCGGCGGGCCGGGTGGCGACGAAGACGCGGGTCGACGGGGGCAGTGTCAGCACGGGTGCTCCTCGCGGCGGGCGAGGAGGCCGATCAGGTCGGCGAGGAGTCGGCGATCGCAGCCGGCCCGGAGCCGGAGTTCGTGTCCGCCGGCGAGTCGCAGTTCGATGGGTTCGTTGGCGGGGGAGACCGGAGCCGGCGTCGGCACGACGGCGACAGGCAGGAACGCGGGCGATTGCCGATCGCGTCGTGCGATTTCTTGCCGCCAGAAGTGGAAGCGGGATTCGGCGATGCCGCGTGTGCGGCAGAATTCGCGGACGGTGAGTTGGGAGCGTTGATGTTCGGCGAGCCGATTTCGCCAGAGTCTTTCGCGTTCGGGATCGCGTTGCGTTCGGGGCACGATGGAGTCTCCGCAAGGAAAACTCCGAGCGTACCACGCCGTCCAGAACGCATTCCGCCGGACGAGTACCATGAACAGTGAAGTCAGAGGGGAATGTTTATGTTTCTTACTGAAAGCTTGAGGGTGTTGCTAAGTCCTTCGTTCGCCTCTGCAGTAATACTCTGAGCAGACCTAGGGACAGAAAGGCGATTCCAAGAACTGTCGCAGGCTCGGGGATTGGAGTCGGGGCAGGGCTTGCATTGAGGTAGACATTTCCGCGACAGACGAGAGAGAGAGAGTGATCCCCCGGTTGAGAGATAGTTCGTAAACGCCGTTGAACCCGTCGTGTTGAATGTCACACTCCCAACATTCGGAGTACCCGACGAGGTCGAGACAGTGAAACTGTAGAACTTTGCGGCGTCGAGTGTCAGGCCGGTTTCGCTCACCGCGAATATGGCCCCCGTGCCAAAAGTAAGGTTGTTCCCCGATCCGGAGATAGCCAGCAAATCCTGATTGCCGGTGTCACTGCCCCCGTTGGAGATCGGTATGCCAGTTCCCGTAGGGGTGCCGCTCCCAATTTCCCATAAATACCTGGCGCCGTTCTGACTTGTGACGTCGTTCGTCACCGTGAGTGTCCCTGGGCTGTTCCCCGGTGAGAGTGAACCACCGCTGGCGATGGTGATGTCTCCGTAGACGATCCCCGTCCCGCCGAGAGTACCGAAGGAGTTGACGGTCACCGAACTTGACGGCTGTCCGAGCGTACCGTTCACCTTCAGAGTGCCGTTCGCAACACTTACACTGGAGGTTTGACTGACACTCGCCCCGGCATTGATCGTCAACGAGCCACCATTCAGGGTTGTGGAGCCAGAGTAGGAATTTGCAGCGCTCAAGCTGAGGGTGCCGCCTCCCTGAACTGTCATGGAACCTGGACCACTAATCTGGCCCGCGAAGGTCAAACTGTCAGAGCGGTTGAACACAAGGGCGGCATTGTTGGTAATTGCTCCAGTAATGGAACCAGTTACACCCCCGCCCCCGATCTGCAATGTCCCCGCGTTGATTGTCGTGCCGCCGGTGTAGGTGTTCGAACCGGTGAGTATGACAGTTCCGGCACCCGTCTTGGTGAGCGCCCCCGACCCGCCCAAGCTGGCTGAGACAGTCCCGGAGTTGGTGAACGAGAAAGACGAACCAGTCAGCACCCCTGTCGTGCTGGTGATGCTCCCGCTGGACATCGTGACCACGCCGACCGTATCGGAGTTTGTGCCCAGGGAGAGCGTTCCGCCGCTGATAGTGACCGTGCCGGTGTTGGCCAGCGTGTTCGTGGCGTGACCAAGCACCAAGGTGCCCGCGTTGATCGTGGTGCCGCCGGTAAACGTGTTCGAGCCGTTGAGGGTCAAGGTCCCGCCACCTTGCTGGGTCACTGAGCCGGTTCCGGAGATGACACCCCCGTAGGCGAGTCCGTCCGAGCGTCCGTTGGGCATCGCGGCACTGGAGGACAAGATCGTCCAACAGGCCGTGGTG
>CAZKIQ010000033.1:0-61771 GCA_964552815.1 uncultured Alcaligenaceae bacterium
CGGGTTGAAGGATCCGAAACGGCCGATCGGCAGCTTCATCTTCGCCGGGCCCACCGGGGTCGGAAAGACGTTGCTCGCCAAGAGCCTCGCAAAGTTCATGTTCGGCGACGAAAACGCGATCGTGCAACTCGACATGTCCGAGTACATGGAGAAGCACAACGTGTCGCGGCTCGTCGGTGCCCCGCCGGGGTACATCGGCTACGAGGAAGGCGGCCAGCTGACGGAGAAAATTCGCCGCAATCCATATTCGGTCGTGCTGCTCGACGAAATCGAGAAGGCCCACCCGGACGTTTGGAACATGCTGCTCCAGATCATGGAAGAAGGCCGACTGACCGACAACGTGGGTCGGACGATCGACTTCAAGAACGCGATCGTCATCATGACCACGAACATCGGTGCGGAGACGATCGTCGCCCAGGACGACCTCTCCTCCGTGATGACCCGGCACCTGCCGCGAACGGCGGAGGCCAGCTACGCCGACATGCAGAAGAAACTTCGGGCCCGCATGGACAAGGAGTTCCGCCCCGAGTTCCTCAACCGCCTCGACGACATCATCGTCTTCCGGGCCCTGACCAAGGACAACCTGAAGCAGATCGTCGAGATGGAACTTTCCAAAGTCGCGAAGCGGCTCAAGGAAGGGAAGGACCTCAAGCTCATCGTCGAGGAAGACGCCAAGGAATTCCTCATCGAGAAGGGTTCGAGCACCGAGTTCGGGGCTCGTCCGCTTCGCCGGGCAGTGGAGCAGCACCTCGAAGACGCGATGTCCGAGGCGCTTCTCCGCGGGGAATTTGCCGGGAAAGACGAGATCCACGTCAAGGTCGGGGAAGTCGACGGCGAGAAGAAACTCGTCTTCGAAACCACCGATGCTCCTCCCGCCGCCGCTACTGAGCCGGCGATTGCGGGCGAGAAGAAGTAACCCGGCGAGCGATCGCCGACCACTCCACCCGGGACCGGCAATTTGCCGGTCCCGATTTTTTTTCTGGACCCACCCCGAGCGCCGAGCGATTCTCCGGCAATATCCGGTGAGGCCACCGCGGCCGAAGGAGAGCTCGATGCCGATGCCCACGCCGACACGCTCCGCCACGCCGTTGCTGTCTCGTCTGAGGCGGACGTTCGCAACCGTCGAGGTCCGGGACCGCACCGATGGCGAACTTCTGACGCTGTTTCTCCAGGCCGGGGAAGCGGCAGAGGAATCGTTTGCGGAGCTGGTGCGTCGGCACGGCCCGATGGTTCTGGGCGTGTGCCGACGGGTTGCCGGGGACTTCCACGCTGCGGAGGATGCGTTCCAGGCGACCTTCCTGGTTCTCGCCCGCCGGGCTGGTTCCGTCCGACCGCGTGACCGTGTGGGGAACTTCCTCTACGGAATCGCGTACCGGACGGCGTGGAAGGTCCGTGGTTCCCGGGCCCGGATCCGTGCGATGGAAACCCAGGTAGACCCGATGCCGCACCCGGAAACTGCGACTGCTCCTGGAACCTGGTCGGACATCGCCCCGATTCTGGACTCGGAACTGGCCCGGCTTCCGGATCGGCTCCGGTTCCCGGTCGTGCTCTGCGATCTGGAAGGTCGCACCCATCGCGACGCGGCCCGGCATCTCGGCATTCCCCCGGCGACGCTGGCGACCCGCCTGACGACGGCCCGGCAAACCCTGGCGCGGCGATTGTCGGCTCGCGGGGTGACCCTGCCGGCCGGGGCACTCGCTGCTCTCCTGACCGCCAACGCCGCGTCTGCAACGGTTCCCGCCAATCTTGGCGAATCCGTGCTCCACGCGGGAATGACGGCGATCACCGGCGGTGGCCTCGCGGGGACGGTCCCCGCAAATGTCCTCCGACTCTCCGATGAGGTGATTCGAATGACCCTGATCGCGAAGGCAAAACCGACCCTGGCCATCCTCGCCGTCCTCCTCGCACTCGGGGGTGGACTGGGCGTCGGCAGCCTGCCGAGTGTCCGCGCCGCCGACCCCGCACCCGTCCGCTCGACCGCCCCGGCGAAGAGCCTGACCGACGAGGAGTTCCTCGTCCGCTCCTGCATCGTCCTCCGCGGCACCCCGCCGAGTGCCTGGGAAAAGAAGTGCTTCCTCGCCGACGCCGACCCCGGGAAGCGAAAGAAAATCCTCGGTTGGCTCGCTGACGGTGAGCCGATCGCCCCGAAACCACCGGAAGATGTGACGCTCCAGGATGTCCTGGTGCTGCCGGAGGGAGTTCCACCGGGCGGTGCCGATGCGCTGGAAAATCGGTTGCGGTTCCACGTCCAACTGGAGCCCGGCTCCGCACCGGATGTCCTGTTCTCGAATCCCACGCTGCTTTTCGAGTCTGTGCAAGTAGAAGGCAAAGCCGCCCCAGTTCCGCCAGCGGTTCCGACAGCAGCCCGGAAATTCACGATCCGGCTGCACGAACCGCTCCCGAATGAGGAAGCGTTCCTGGAGCACATCGTCCGCGATCTCCGAGGCACCTCGCCGACACGCATCGAGCGGGAGTACTTCAAGGCGGACAAGGATCCGAAGAAGCAGGAGAAACTGATCGAGATGTTGCTGTCGGACCCGGTGATCCGCAAGCACCTCGCGGAGCGGGACTCGGCCCCACGCCCCCCGGCTCGCCCCGCGACTCCCGGCACTCCTCTTCCGACCCCGACACCCGGTGCGAAACTCGAAATCCGCCCTCTTCCCGAGACGGAAATCGCCGGGATGATCCTGCGGCTGACCGCAATGGAAGTCCAGAACGCGAAGGCGACGGAGAAATTCGAGAAGCTCCTGGGTCAGTTGCTCGAGGGGAAACGGTCCGACACGCACGTCCTCGACGGCCTCTCTGCCGCGATTCTGGGTCGACTTCCCACGGAGAGCGAGCGGAAACTGATTCTGCTGCAAGTTTCAAAATCGCCGGACCGCAAGGCCGCCTGGTTAGAGGTGGCCGGAACGCTGGCCGGCACTGAGGAAGCCCGCCAGCGGAAGTGACCGAGCCGACCCCACTCCGCGACCTCGCCCCGATTTCCGAGTCCAAATTTTCCAGCCCGTGGTCGGTGTGATTCGCAGGGAAATTGCAGTGCTTGAAACTGCGACACCCCGCGACATACCATCCATGGGCGGAAGTTTTTGCCTCGGAGGATCGGGACCTGATCACATTGACGGCGGACGGCCTGTACTGCCCGGTGGGCGACTTCCACGTCGACCCCTGGAACCCGGTCCCGCGGGCGGTCGTCACCCACGCCCACGCCGACCACGCCCGGTGGGGTTGCGGGTCGTACCTCGCCGCAGAGCCCGGCTTCCAACTCCTTCGAACCCGGCTGGGGGACACGGCCAACATCCACACGGTTCCGTACGGCCAACCCGTCGAGCACAACGGGGTTCGCGTCTCCTTCCACCCCGCGGGGCACGTCCTCGGTTCCGCCCAGATTCGGCTCGAACATCAGGGGGAAGTTTGGGTCGTGACCGGCGACTACAAGCTCGACCCGGACCCCACCTGCACGGCCTTCGAGCCTGTCCGCTGCCACACCTTCCTGACCGAGTCGACGTTCGGGCTGCCGGTGTACCGGTGGGACCCGGTTGCGGACATATTCGCGGGAATCGATGCGTGGTGGCGGGCCAACCGCGACGCGGGGAAGACGAGCCTGATCTACGCTTACGCCCTCGGGAAGGCCCAGCGGGTGATGGCGGGCGTGGATGCTTCCATCGGCCCGATCTACACTCACGGGGCGGTCGAGAAGGTGACCCGGGCGTACCGCGACAGTGGGGTGTCACTTCCGCCCACGACCCCGGTTGGGGAAGTCGCAGTCACCCGCGGAAAGTCGAAACCGTGGCCCGGGTCGCTGGTGATCGCCCCGCCGTCGGCAGCCGGGTCGCCGTGGGCCCGGAAGTTCGAGCCGGCGTCGGAGGCGGTTGCGTCTGGGTGGATGCGGGTCCGCGGGACTCGGCGTCGGAAGGCCGTCGATCGCGGCTTCGTGCTGTCCGACCACGCCGACTGGCCGGGGCTGCTGACCGCCGTCCGCGAATCCGGGGCAAGCCGCGTCCTGGCCACGCACGGGTTCGCCTCCATCCTCGCCAACTACCTTCGGGAACAGGGCCTCGACGCCGGGGTGATCGCGACCCGGTTCGGGGACGAGGAGGAATCCGAGCCGCCGGCGGCCGAGGAGGGGGCCACGTGAGATCGTTCGCCGACCTCTATGCCTCCCTGGACGAGACGACCCGGACGACCGACAAGGTCGCGGGGATGGCCCGGTACTTCGCGTCCGCTCCGCCGGCCGACGCGGCGTGGGCCGTCTACTTCCTGAGCGGTCGGAAGCCCCGGCAGGCTGTGCCGTCGAAGCGGCTCCGGCTCTGGGCCCGGGAACTTGCAGGCGTCCCCGAGTGGCTCTTCGACGAGAGCTACCACCACGTCGGCGATGTCGCCGAGACGATCGCCCTGCTGCTTCCCCAGGCTACTACCACCTCCGACCGCCCGCTCGCCGACTGGGTCGAGAACCACCTCCTCCCGCTGCGGACGCTCCCGGAAGAAAAGCAGCGGGCGGACATCCTCGCGGCGTGGGCGGCGCTCGACACCCGGCAGCGGTTCGTGTGGAACAAGTTGATCACCGGCGAGTTCCGTGTCGGCGTGTCGCAACTGCTCGTCGTCCGGGCGTTGGCGCAGGTCTCGGGATTGCCGAGTGACGTGATCTCCCACCGGTTGATGGGATCGTGGCAACCGACCCCGCACTTCTACGCGTCGCTCGTCAGCCCGGACGCGGGGGACGCGGACACGAGCCGGCCATACCCGTTCTTCCTGGCCCACCCGCTCGAGGGGGAAGCGCATACCCTCGGGGACCCGGCCGAGTGGCAGGCCGAGTGGAAGTGGGACGGCATCCGGGCCCAGGTCGTCCGCCGCGGCGGCCGGGGATATGTCTGGTCCCGCGGGGAGGAACTCGTCACCGACCGGTACCCGGAACTCGCCTCCGTCGCCGACGCCCTCCCGGACGGGACCGTGCTCGACGGGGAAATCCTACCGTGGAAAGACGGCTGGGTGCTTCCGTTCGCCGACCTGCAGAAGCGGATCGGCCGCAAGACGCTCTCGAAGAAGTTGCTTGACGAGATTCCCGCGGTTCTGATGGCCTACGACCTGGTTGAAGAAGCTGGCACCGACCTCCGCGATCGGGCGTTGGCCGAGCGGCGAGCCCGGCTCGAAACGCTCTCCGCGACGGTCGCGCACCCGGCCCTGCTGCTCTCCCCCCGGCTTGCATTCGACACGTGGGATTCGCTCGCCGCCGACCGCCGGACCAGCCGGGAGAACCGCGTCGAGGGGATGATGCTCAAGCGGCGGGCGGCCCCGTACCGCGTCGGCCGGGTTCGCGGCGACTGGTGGAAGTGGAAGGTCGAGCCTTTCGCGGTCGACGCCGTCCTGACGGCCGCCCAGCCCGGGCACGGCAAACGCAGCGGGCTCTTCACCGACTACACCTTCGGCGTCTGGGACGGCCCGAAACTCGTGACGATCGCCAAGGCGTATTCCGGGCTCACGGACGAGGAGATCCGCCGGGTCGACGCGTTCGTGCGGGCCAACACGCTCGAGAAGTTCGGGCCCGTCCGCACGGTCAAGCCGGAACTCGTGTTCGAGTTGGGTTTCGAGGGAATCCAGGCGTCGACCCGGCACAAGTCCGGGGTCGCGGTGCGGTTTCCGCGGATGTTGCGGTGGCGGACGGACAAGCGGCCCGAGGAGGCGGATACGCTGGAGCGGGTGAAGTCGTTACTGGCGGTGGTCGGAGGGGTGCCGTGAGGGGCGTCCGTCGCCGGCCTGTTTCGCCGGAACCCCCCGTCACGGTCGAGGAGTGGTTCACGGCCTGCGGGTGGGAGCCGTTTGCGTTCCAGCGGGAAACCTGGGCCGCCTACCGCACCGGCGAATCCGGGCTCGTCCACGCCTCGACCGGGACCGGGAAGACGTACGCGGCATTTCTGGGGCCGGTGCTGGAAGCGCTCGCGGAGCCGATCCCTGCTTCGCCCCCGCCGGTGCGGGTTCTGTGGGTCACGCCGCTGCGGGCCCTCTCCGCTGACACCGCGTTGTCACTGGCCGCACCGCTCCGTCCCCTCGGACTCGCCTGGGATGTCGGCAGTCGCACGGCCGATACCTCGTCATCCGCCCGGGCGAAGCAGAAAGACCGCCTGCCGACGGTGCTGGTCACCACGCCCGAGAGTCTGTCGCTGCTGCTGACTTACCCGGACGCGAGGGAGAAGTTCGCGAATTTGCGGTGTGTCGTGTGCGACGAGTGGCACGAACTTCTCGGGTCGAAGCGGGGGGTGCTTGTGGAACTCGCCCTCGCCCGGCTCCGAAACTTTGCAGCAGAGCTGCGGATCTGGGGTCTGTCGGCGACCCTCGGGAACCTGGACACGGCGCTCGCAACTCTGCTCGGACCCGGTCGGGTGGGGCGTCTGATTCGCGGGCACATTCCCAAACCGGTGACGATCGACGCGGTGATTCCGCCACGAATCGAGCGGTTCCCCTGGGCTGGGCACCTCGGTCTTTCCCTGGTCCAGCAGGTTGCGGCAGCCGTGGAAGAAGGCGGGACATCGCTCGTCTTCACCAATACCCGGTCGCAGTGCGAGACATGGTACCAGGCCCTCCTGGCGGCGCGGCCGGACTGGGCCGGGGTGATCGCGTTGCACCATGGGTCGCTGGATCGGAAGGTCCGAGACTGGGTGGAGGAGGGGCTCCGGGCGGGTCGGTTGCGGTGCGTGGTCTGCACCTCCACGCTGGACCTCGGAGTCGATTTCACCGCCGTGGATCGGGTGATCCAGGTGGGAAGCCCCAAGGGGGTCGGGCGGTTGCTGCAGCGGGCCGGGCGGAGCGGTCACCGACCCGGGGAGACGAGTCGGGTCACGTGCGTGCCCACCAATGTGCTCGAGTTGATCGAGGTGGCGGCGGCCCGGGATGCCGTGCGGGCCGGGAAAATCGAGGGACGCGAACCGGTCGAGAAACCGCTCGACGTTCTGGCGCAGCATGCGATCAGTTCCGCTCTCGCCGGGGGATTCCGGGCCGCCGACCTGCTCGCCGAGGTTCGCACGACCCACGCCTACCGCGACCTCTCGGACGCCGAGTGGGAGTGGGTGCTCGACTTTGTCACCCGCGGGGGGGAGGCATTGCGGGCGTACCCGGAATTCCGCCGGGTCGAGGTGCAAGACGGGCTTCACATCGTCAGCGATCCGCGGGCGGCCCGTCGGCACCGGCTGTCTGTCGGAACCATCACGTCCGATGCGTCCGTGCAGGTGCGTTTCCAGCGTGGCCGGCAACTGGGGACGATCGAAGAAACGTTCGCGGCGCGACTCAAGCCGGGGGATCGGTTCGCATTTTCCGGGCGGGTGCTGGAATTTGTCCGGCTCCGCGAGATGACGGCGTGGGTCAAACTGGGTCGCGGGGAACCGACCACCACCTCCCGGTGGGCGGGCGGCCGGCTGCCGCTTTCCGGTGAGTTGTCGGCCGCGGTGCGAGCGGTGCTGGCCTCGGCCCGCGACGCGGATCGTTCCTCGGATCCTGAGGTGGAGGCGCTTCGGCCGATTCTCGAACTCCAGGCCCGATGGTCGCGGATTCCCGCGGCGGACGAGGTTCTCGTGGAACTTCTGGAAACCCGCGATGGGCACCACGTCTTCCTCTATCCGTTCGAGGGTCGGCTCGTCCACGAGGGGTTGGCGGCCGTGTTGGCCTTCCGCCTTTCCCGCCTTCGACCGCAGACGTTCGCGCTGGCCGCCAGCGACTACGGTTTCGAAATCGTTTCGCCGGAACCGATCGAGGTCGACGCGGATTCCCTCCGGGTTCTGCTTGCCCCGGCGGGGCTGACCGACGACGTTTTGGCGTCCCTCAACGCGGCGGAGTTGGCGAAGCGGCAGTTCCGGGAAGTGGCCCGCGTCGCCGGGTTGGTCCATCCGGGGCTTCCCCACGCGGGGCGGTCGGCCCGGCAACTTCAGGCTTCGAGCGGCCTGTTCTACGACGTCTTCCGCGAGCATGATCCAGCCAATCTGCTTCTGTGGCAGGCTCGCCGCGAGGTTCTGGATCGGCAGTTCGAGGTGACGCGGCTCGCCCGGGCGATGTCCAGGAGTGCCGCCGCCCCGCTGGTGCTGACCCGTCCGCCCCGGCCGACGCCGTTCGCGTTCCCCCTGCTCGTGGAGCGGATGCGCGAATCCCTTTCCTCGGAGCGATTGTCGGATCGCGTCCGGCGGCTGGCGGCGGAACTCGAGCGGAAAGCGGGTCCCGCATGACGGCCGAGGTCCAGGTGGCCGGGGAGCAGCTCCTCCTTCGCGCCGATCGCTCCCTGTTTTGGATCCGCACGGCGACGCTGGTCATCGCCGACCCGCATTTCGGGAAACCTGACACCTTCCGGGCGGCGGGCGTTCCCCTGCCCGGTGGGCCGGAAGAAACACTGGCCCGCCTTACCGAGGCGATCCGTACGACCCAGGCGAGGCGGCTCGTGGTCCTTGGGGATTTCTGGCACGACCGCACGGGGGTGACGGAGGCGTTGCTCGCGGCACTGGAGGCCTGGCGGACCGCCCACGCGGGGTTGCAGGTCGACCTCGTCCGAGGGAACCACGATCGCTCCGCGCCGCCGAGCGGGTGGGGTTCGTGGATGGAAACGCTGGTCGAGCCGCCGTTCGTGCTGACGCACATTCCGGCGATCCCCGAGACGGGGTACGGGCTGGCGGGGCACATTCACCCCGGGGTGCGGCTGACCGGGCGGGGGCGGGAGCGGCTGGATTTGCCGTGCTTTCGGTTCGGTGAGCGGTGCGGGTTGGTGCCCGCTTTCGGTGGGTTTACGGGTCTCGCTTCGACACCACCGCGGCCAGGCGAACGCGTCTTTGCGATCGCCGACGGGCAGGTCATCGATGTATCGTGCGGATGAGGTTGTTGCTCTGCGGAATCTCAGGACGTGGGAAAGTGTCGACGTACCTCGCCCGAGCCCGGAGTCGTCCGGAAGTTCGGGCGCGGTTTGTTTGCGGAAACTGGTTCGCCAGCGGACGGGAGCGGCGATGCGGCCTGGAAGGCGGGCGATCAGTTGTGGGGGATCTCAACCCGGCACCAGCCCAGGTCGAGGTAGGTCGCCTTGGAGCTATCGTTGGTGAAGTGTTTGGGGTGGAGGGAGTAGACCACGAATCGGCCGTGTTTTTCGTCTTGAACCAGGCCGGCCTGGCGGAGGACGCCGAGGTGGTGGGAGACGTTGACGATTTCGACGTTGAGCAGCTTGGCAAGTTCGGTCACGTTCTTTTCACCGGTCCGGAGCGCATCGATGATGCGGATCCGGTTGGGTTCGGCGATGGCCTGGAGAAGTTCCGCGCATTGCTTGGCTTGCTTCGGGTCGGTCATGGCAGCTTCCTGTGAGGAAAGATGGAGACGCGAGCCGCGAGGGGGGAGGCGGGTTCGTCCCGTGTGGATAAAGTTCTGTGGGAGGGCCCAGCAGAGCGACGGGTAATCCTATAATCATTCCTATATCGCGCGACGCTCGCAGACAAGCCCATTTTTTCGATCATTTTCTGCAATTTGGGGAAGAAACTCATTCCTTTCCCACCCCGCAGCTCATTTCATTTGTCGGCCACAACCTGCTGCACCGCAAGGAGGTCCGTCGCCACGACAGTTAGTCGAACCTAAGACGGGACGATCTTGAGCCACCCTGGCGGACGGCAAACCGTACCGACGTTCAGCCGATCGACCCCCACAAGACGGGCATTCCGACGACGGCTCCGAACCCGCACGGGCCGAGAAAACCTCGAAATCCGTCTCACAATCTGGGCACGAATAGGTGTACAACGGCATGATTCTTCTCCGAATTCAACTTCGCCGACGTTTGTAAATCTCGCTCGCCCGGAGTAGGATCGCGTTCTCCTCGGGCGTCAGGCTCTGCTTCCCTTCCCGGGCGACTTTTTCCAGAACCTGATCCAGCTTCGCTTCGAGCTGCTCGTCGACGCCGGACCGGCCCCGGGAAACCTCGGAACTTCCGGACCGGGAGACGGCGGAGGCGGACGCGGACACGGGAATCTCCGGTTCTTCGGACTCGGAGTAGACTCGCAGTTTCGGCCGAGCCCGCGACGATCCGATGGAGAACTGGAAGAAGTTCGTCACCCGCATCTGGGTCTGGTAGTAAACCAGCGCGAAAATCGCGGCCGAGAGAACCGCGACCGGGGCGAGGTTGGAGACGGGCCCCATCGCCAGAAGCATGTTCATCCCCACAGTCCCGACGGCGATCAACCAGACCGGCACTGGCAGCACGAAGAGGATGTAGATCCGCTGCATCGGGAAGTGGCACGCGAACAGGACCAGCACCGTCGAAGAGAGGACCGGCCCGCCCAGGAGCGCCCCGTGTCCGCCGTTGAGAATCCCGGCCAGCAGACACATCAGCGAGGCGAGGCCCGTCGAGGCCAGGAGAAATCCGAGGTATTCTTTTCGCCCGTAGATTCCCTCGACGGTCGAGCCGGCCCAGTAGAGGAAGTAGAGGTCGAAGGCGAGATGGAAGAGGTTCAACGGGTGAAGGAAGAACCCGGTGAGGAGCCGCCACACCTGCCCATCGAGGATATCCGGGATGCTGTAGAGCCCCCAGCGGAGGACGGGGTCGCCGTTGTCGCGGGTGAAAAGCTGGAACAAAAAAACGACGGCGAGGATGGCAATGAGCCGAACCGTGACCCATCGGCCATCGAGGTTCGACCACCAGCCGTCGCTGTCGTCGCGGTAGTAATCGCGGTCGTAGATTCCCATTCCCGCCTCACGCGGAAACCGCTCGGTCTTTCCATTCTGAAGTGTAGCAGGGTTTCGCGGGGAGAAAATGAAATCCCCGACGATCCGGAGAGAGTCGGGGAGGGAATTTGAACAGCGTTTACGAAGATTTGCGGCGGAGGATTCACTTTGCCTGGGGATCCCTGATTTCGGAAGATTCGACCGGCCCGAAGAGTCGGTCCTGCTTGGCGTCGCGGTGGCACTTGATACAGGATTCGACCATCCCGGCCGAGGTGACGGTCTTCCCATCCGGGGTTACGGTTCCGTAGACCCAGCCGGCATCGGTGCCCGGGGTCTTGGGGTCGAGCTTGAACATCACGAAAAGATCGGCCTGTTTCTCGGCCAGGTAAGCTTTCTCGTCTTTCCAGGCGATCGGAGCGGATCCACGGAGGAGTCCCTTTTTTGCCTGCTCTGCTTCTTTTGCTGTGGCTTCGCGCGGGATCCAGGATTCCTTGACCACCACCTGTCCGACACCATTTTCTGGGATCGTCGGCTTTGGGTAATTGTACCTATTCCACGAGACTTTCGGGAAGAGTTTCACGTAAGAGCGCGGATCCTTCGCAAAGAGCGAGTAGAGCTTCTGACCGTGAGTGTCTGTGTCCTTGCTGCGGCTGGGGAGGGCTTCACGGTAGAGAGGAGCGCGACACATCTGGGGAGCCCAGTGGGTTTCATCATCGAGTCGCCCCCACTTCTGGTAATCCTTCGCGATCTCCAACAATTGCTTGTGGAACTGCTTGTCGTTCTCCGCTGCCGCCGGCGTCGCTTCTGCGGCCAAGCCGGCGACGCCAATTGATCCTGCGACCAGTGCCAGAAAGATCCATCGCATGAAATTCCCTCGGTACGCGGAGATGGGCGAGATGCTGTCATCTCTCGCCAACGTACTGCGGTAGGGGCAGATTCGTGCGTGGAAATGGGGGAAGAGTTACGCTTCCGTTACGCGGACAAGACGGGTCGGAGAATCGGATGGGGGAACTCGGCGAACGGATCGCTGAGTTCCCCGAGCGAAACGCGCTTCACTTCGCAGCGGCGGGGAAGTCGCCGGGGAGGCGTCGCCAGCCGCTGTGGATGTGGTTGGCCGGGTTGCCGGCAGCGTCGGCCTGCACGTTGAGGAACTCGATCACGAACGTCGGACCCTGGATTCGGTAGGTGTACGGTTTCCCCTTCTTGGCTTCGTCCACGCAGTATCCGAAGTGGATCTTGTCCGGACCGGCGTCCTTCACCCGGGCGAGTTCTGCGGCGGCGGCAGCAGCAGGTTGCCGATTCGCGTACACCTCCACGAGTTTCCACAGCGTGGCCTTTTGCTCGTCGGAGAGTTTTGCCGCGGGAATCCCGACCGGTTCGCCAACTTTCGCGTCCGGGTGACCTTCGCGAATCTCCGGGAACTGCTTGGCCTGCTTGGCGAGCTTGTTCTGATCCTCGGAAAGTGACGCGATCAGTTTCTTCGCGAGATCCTCGGTTTCCGGAATGACGCGGAGACCCTTCTTGGGTCCGTTTTTGACGTCGGCCGGGTTCGCCCCGAAGACGATCGGCGTCGCCGTCACAACCTCACCCTTGTCGAGCGTGATGTTGATCGAGAGGTGGTGCCCCTCGAACCGCCAGCCCCACGGGCCGGTGTTGGACGGTTCCCCGAAAATGCTGATGAAATACCACGCCGGGTTCCGCACCATCGCCCCCTTCGAACCCTCCAGTTCCGCGAGCAGCGCCTCCAGGCTGATGATCGTCTGGGCCTGTTCGTAGCCCTTCTCGCTCAGACCGGTTTTGAGGAGTTCGAGGGCAGCCATCTTCTGCTTCTCGTCGAGTTCCTCGACACGGACGCCCTTGCGGGTGAACGTCTTCTTCTCCTGTTGCGGCGTGAAGAACCATTTTGTGCGTTCGGGGGAATCGAACTCGAAGGTCGCCTTCTTCCGTTGCTCCTCGGTGAGGGTTCCGAGGAATTTTTTCGCGGCGTCCGCCTGTTTCGCACCAGGCGGGGGCGACTGGTTCGCGACCAGTGCCACCCCAGCGAGAGCGATTACCGCGAAAGCGAAAAGGAAGGGTCGGCTTCGAGACATGATTTGCCTCCGGAGAATCGGGGAGCCGATCAAAAAGATATGGGATCCGAAGGGGGAAATGAAGCGATTCCCGCCTTTTCGTCCGGTTGAGGGCTTTCTTCAAGTTGGCGACGCTGCCGAGACTGTGCTCCAACCGCAACTGGAGATTGAAGAAGGTCCGAGAACTCCTATCAAAATCCCCATAATCCCTGCTTTGCGTGCTAGATTCGGATTACGTTGATCCGACCCGCTGGGTTATCTCCACGCGGTGGGACAGATTCCGCGCTCACCCCATCCGAGGATCATCATGAATGCAACTGCTGTTCGAAGGGTACTCACCGCGTTGGGAGTGATTTTGACCCTCGGTATCGCCGGCTACCTGATCGCGTATCCACGGAATGTGCGGTACATCGAGGACACGCCCCTCACGTTCCAGGGGCTACCGCTGCAGCATGTCGACACGAAGGGGATGCCCAACAACAAGTACCAGAAGGAGTATCAGTTCCGCACGGACTGGTTTGTTCGCCATATTCCGGTGTGGGAAAAGTGCCTGGCGGAGTACAAGGGGAAGCCAAATCTGCAATATCTGGAAGTGGGACTGTACGAAGGGCGGTCGTTTTTTTGGGTGATGGAAAATATCCTCACCGATCCGTCGTGCCATTTGACCGGCATGGACCTTTTCGCGGACGAGTATCTGTATGCGTCTCACCTGAAACAGGCGAAGGAAGTCTTCTTTGCGAATCTGAAGCTATCCGGTCAGGAGAAAAAATGCACGATTATCCAGGGTTTCTCGCAGCTGGAGTTGCGGAAACTTCCGCCGGAGTCGTTTGACATCATCTACATCGACGGATCTCACGACCCTTCGGACGTGCTCGAGGATGCCGTGCAGGCGTGGCGGTTGCTCAAGGTAGGGGGGATGCTGATCTTTGACGACTACCTTCTGCACACCACTGGCGGGGAAAAGTGCAAGGATGCGATCGACACCTTCATGCACTTCTACGGCAAGCACTTCGAAGTCGTACACGTCGACTGGCAGGTGTTCTTGAAGAAGAAGAAACCCGCTTCGTGACCGCAGGACGGTTCGCTCTCGCTTCTGCGGCCGTCACGCCGATACCCGTCAAAGCGACGAGATTCCGATCGTCGGCACAATCCGTGCAATTCCGAGGACGGGTCGGGGGCGGCTGAGGGTAATCCGGTCGCTTCGAAGGGGATCTGGTTTCTTCGGCTGGATTTGCGTCGTATCTTACCCAGAACCCCGATCGGGACCGCCCGCTCCGATCGCTCCCCGCGGATGCAGTCAGAGGTTTTGATGGGCTCCGTCGTCGCCGCCGAACCGGTTGCTGGGCCAGAAGTTGCGTCTTCGCGGCTGGTCGGCGTTGGCATCGTGGTCTTCCTGGCGAACGCAGGATCGCTCGTCCTGCAACTCGTCGCCGGCCGACTCCTGGCTCCGTTTGTGGGATCGTCCCTCGAAACAATGTCGGCGATTATCGGGTCTTTCCTGGCCGGCATTGCCCTGGGAAATGCGGTCGGAGGCCGACTGGCAGATCGCCATTCCGGCGGGAAACGGCTCGCGGTTTTTCTCGTTTGCGGCGGTTTGGCCGCACTCTGGATGTTGGCCTTGCCCGAGCTTCTGAAGCAAACCGGTGGCCATCGCCTGCTCCCGCTCTCGATCCGGATCCCGATCCTGGCGGCGATCCTGTGCTTCCCGGTCGGTTTCTCCCTGAGCCTCCTCACGCCGATGGCGATCCGTCTGGGAATGCCGGACGTCCGCCACGCCGGCCGGATCGCGGGGATGGTCTTTGCCCTCGGAACGCTCGGGTGCCTGGCGGGGAATTACGTCACGGGCTTCGTGTTGATCCCGAATCTGACGGTCAACGCGATTGTGGGCACCACTGCCGGACTTCTGTTCGCGACGGCTCTGGGAACGGCCTGGCTGGGAAATCGGGTGGATGAGGAATCGACCGTCAGCGAGGAAGATTCCTCCTCGACGGGGCGGGAGTTCGAGGGGCCGCTTCTCCCTATTCGACGGGCGTACCTGATCGTCTTTCTTGCCAGTTTCGCCGGGATGACGCTGGAACTGGCGGCGGCACGGTTGCTTGCCCAGGTGCTTGGCGTCTCCCTCTACACCTGGACCGGCGTCATCGGTGTGATGCTGGCCGGCACCGCGATCGGGAACTGGCTCGGCGGCGTGATCGCCGATCGGGCGGGGAAGTCGGAAGATCCCGAGACCGCATCTCGGACGCTCGGCTACTGCCTCACCCTCGCGGCTCTGTTTGGCGTGTATGTCCTCGTCGCGTTCATCACGGCCCGATGGTTCGATGCCTACGAGGAGTTCCCCATCATTGGTCGGGTGCTGGCCTGGACGTTTACCGTCTTCTTTCCAGCGATGCTGGCGCTCGGCACCATCTCGCCGCAGGTCATCCGCCTTGCGGTTCCCGATGTCCAGCATGCGGGGCGGGTTGCCGGACGCGTGTACGCCTGGAGCACGGCCGGGGCGATCGCCGGCACTTTTCTGACGGGGTTCGTGCTCGTTTCGCAGTTCGGGATGTTCCGGGCCGTCCTGCTGGCCGCCGCCCTTCCGGGATTCGCGGCGATGCTGAGCACGAAAGTCTGGGACCGAGTTTCCTTGCTCTACCCGCTGAGCCTGACCTTCGGTTGCATCGTGGCAGGTGTCGGGTTCTTCACCTCCAGCGGGGCCAAAGTTCCGAAGGAAACCAACTACTACACCATCATCGTGACGCAACCGACTTCGGAGGAAGTGGCGATCCACGATCTGCCGGAGGCGGCACTCAAGCTCAGCCTCGACCATCTCCTCCATTCCGTTGTGAATCCGGACGATCCGACGTTCCTCTTCTACAAGCACGAAGAAGTCCAGATCGAGTTCCTCCGGGTCGTGGCGAAGGAGCACCCGGAACGGCAGAACGTGCTCGTCATTGGCGGCGGGGGGTACACCTTCCCGCGATGTGCCCGGACCCTGGTCCCGACATCGTCTGTGGATGTGGTCGAGATCGACCCCGGGGTGACGGCGGTTAGCTACAGCCACCTCGGGCTCGATCCGAAACTCCAGATCCGATCCTTCCACATGGACGGCCGGCAGTACGTCTCGGAACTTGCACCTGCGGGGCACTACAACCTCATCACGCTCGACGCGGTCAACGATCTTTCCGTCCCCGCCCACCTGTTGACGGCGGAATTCAACGAGGAAATCAAGCGCTCGCTGACGCCGGACGGAATCTACCTCCTCACCGTGATCGACGTCCCGGACGGGGGTCGGCTCTGGACAGCCGCGTTCCGCACCCTGAAGGAAACCTTCCCGCACGTCGAACTTCTCATGGCCAACGACACTGTCCGCCCCCACGAGCAGCAGGTGATGCTCATCTACGCCTCCGCAAAGCCCCTCCAGATGGGCACCCTCTACGACATGCTCAGGCAGCAGGGCATCGGGAAGCCCTACACGAACCGCTTCCCCACGAAGTTCACCGAGGCCATGATGGAGAAACGCCAACCAAAAGTGCTCACCGACCAGTTTGCCCCCGTCGACAACCTGATGGCTCCGGTCTTTCGGCAACGGAAGTCGCAGTAATTTCCCCGCCGCTCCCGAGCGGTGACATGGCGATGTCACTGCCGCGATGGCCCCGTTCCGACTCCCGCCGAGTCCCTTCGAATCGCTGGCCGGCTCCGGAAAACGGCAGGGTACCTCACCCCGGATGGTTGCAGACGTGAAAATCGACCAGTTGACGATCGTCGGCGTGGGGCTGATCGGGGGCTCGATCGGGTTCGCGGCGAAGCATCGGCATCTCGCGAAACGGGTGGTCGGCGTCGGCCGGGATGACCGCACCCTCGCCCGCGCCGCCGCCAGCGGGGCCATCGATTCCTTCTCGACCAGCATCGCCGAAGGCGTCGCGGACACGGATTTCGTGGTGGTTTGCACCCCGGTCGACCGTGTCGCCACGGATGTGCTCGCTGCCGTGCTCGCCGCCCCGCCCCGGTCTGTCGTCACCGATGCGGGCAGCACCAAGGGGAACATCGTCCGCGAGTTGGCGGGGAAACTCCCCGAGGCGGGGGCCCACTTCGTGGGAAGCCATCCGCTGGCGGGTTCGGAGAAGAAGGGGGCGGCGTTTGCGAAGGCGGAACTTTTCCAGGATCGTGTCGTGGTGGTCACGCCGACCGCTGACACCGATGCGGAAGCAGCCTCGGTTGTGGATCATTTCTGGCTCAGCCTCGGGGCACGGGTCGTCCGGATGGACCCCTTCGAGCACGACACGGCCCTGGCGTATACCAGCCATCTTCCGCACGCGGCGGCGTCGGCGGTGGCGGGGGTCACACCCCCCGGCTGGCTGACCCTCACCGCCGGCGGATTCCGCGACACCACCCGCATCGCAGCCGGCGACCCCGAACTCTGGGCCGCCATCTTCCAGGCCAATCGCGACCCCGTCCTGGCCGCACTCGACGAATTCGCCAGCCGAATCGAAGATTTCCGGAAGGCCCTCGCCGGGGGCGATCGCGAAAAATTGATCCGCTGGCTCGCCGACGGCAAACGCGTCCGAGATACTCTCGGCTGATTCCGCGGAGCGGCTCTCCATGCAAATCCGACCGAGATTTTTCTGCGGAACGACGTGACGCTCTGGAAAATCGACCTACACTTTCCCGAAACCTCAGGACAACCCGCAAGTCCGGACCCTTTCCCGGAGCCCATTGCCATGGCTGAAAGTTTGCAGCACAAACTGGACCGCGTCCGTCGACCGCGTGTCCAGCTGACCTACGATGTCGAAACGAACGGCGCCTTGCAAAAGGTCGAACTTCCGTTCGTGGTCGGCGTCCTCGCCGACCTCTCGGGCCAGCCGAAAGACCCGCTCAAGCCCATGAAAGAGCGGAAATTCGTGCAAATCGATCGCGACAACTTCGACGACGTGCTCGCCAAGTCCGCCCCCCGGCTCGCGATGCGGGTCGACAACAAACTGACGGACGAGAACTCGCAACTCGCGGTGGAACTCAACTTCAAGAGCATGGACGACTTCGACCCCGCGAAGGTCGCCGAACAGGTCGGGCCGCTCAAGGAACTCCTGGGAATGCGGCAGCAACTGACGCAGCTTCTTTCCAAGATGGAAGGGAACGACAAACTGGAGGCCCTTCTGGCTGACGTTTTGGCGAACACGGAAAAGGCGACCGCACTGGCCAAGGAAATGTCGACCCCCGCCACCCCGCCGGAGACCAAGTAACATGCCGGCCGAACAACAAGCTGCCGCCGCAGCCACCACCACCACCGAAGCCCCCGGCCTCCTCGATCAGGTCATCGCGGCCACCCGCCCGCAAGACCGCCAGGAATCCGACCGCGCTCGGGGGTACTTCAAGCAGTTCCTCGATCAGGTCGTCCAGCCCGGTCAGGTCGTTTCCAAGGACGTCGAGCAGAACATCAAGTTCTGGCTCGCCCAGATCGACAAAAAGCTCTCCGACCAGCTCAACGAGATCATCCACCACCCGGAGTTCCAGAAACTCGAAGGAACCTGGCGAGGTCTGAAGTACCTGGTCAGCAACAGCGAGACGGGCGAATCGCTCAAGATCAAGGTGATGAACGTCAACAAGAAGGACCTTCTCAAGGACATGGAGAAGGCCTCCGAGTTCGACCAGTCGGCGACGTTCAAGAAGATCTACGAGGAAGAGTACGGCCAACTCGGGGGCGAGCCCTACGGGATGCTCGTGGGCGACTACGAGTTCGGCCGGGGCGCGGAAGACCAGAGCCTCTTGAAGAAGATGTCGCAGGTCGCCGCGGCGGCACACGCTCCGTTCGTGACCGCCGCCAGCCCGAAAATGTTCAACCTCGATTCCTTCACCGAACTCTCGGCACCGCGCGACCTCGCCAAGATTTTCGAAAGCGTCGAGTACGCCCAGTGGAAGTCGTTCCGCGAAAGCGAAGACAGCCGATACGTCGCCTTGACCATGCCACGGGTTCTCGCCCGGCTGCCGTACGGGCCGGATACGAACCCGGTGGAAGCCTTCAACTTCGTCGAGGCGGTCGACGGGAAGCAGCACGACAAGTACCAGTGGATGAGTTCCGCCTGGGCGTACGCCGCCCGCGTGACCGACGCCTTCGCGAAGGACGGCTGGTTCATGCGGACCCGCGGCGTCGAGGGGGGCGGGAAGGTCGAGGGACTGCCGGTCCACACTTTCCCGACCGACGATGGCGACGTGGCGATGAAAACGCCGACCGAGATCGCCATCTCGGACCGACGTGAGTTCGAACTGTCGAACCTCGGTTTCATGCCACTGCTGCACAGCAAGAACCGGGATTTCGCCGTCTTCATGGGTGCGCAGTCGGCCCAGAAACCGAAGACCTACTTCGACGCCGCCGCCAATGCGAACGCGGAACTGTCGGCGAAGTTCAACTACATGCTCAGCGTGTCGCGGTTCGCCCACTACCTGAAGGTGATGGCCCGGGACAAGATCGGCTCCATGATGGAAGTCCAGGATGTCTCCCGCTGGCTCAACGGCTGGATCAACAATTACGTCGTGGGCAACCCCGAGACGGCGAGCGAAGAAACGAAAGCGAAAAAACCCCTCGCCGCCGCGGAAGTGCGTGTCCAGGAAGTCAAGGGAAAGCCCGGTTGGTACGAGGCGGTGGCTTACCTGCGCCCCCACTACCAGCTCGAAACCCTCTCCACGAGCATGCGGCTGGTCGCGGAAATTCCGAAAAAGGGGTAATGTTTCGCGGGTTGGTCCCCAATAACAGGCACACCGAAGTCTGCGTGTATCGCCGACGGCCCCGCCGTCGAAAATTTTTCCTCCCCGTTTCTGGTACCCTCACAGGTGATCCATGGCGTTTGATGCGTTTCTGAAAATCGGATCTGGCCCGGATGTCAAAGGCGAGTCCACCGACAAGTCCCACGCCGGTGAGATCGAGATCTACTCCTTCTCCCTCGGGGCCTCCAACCCGAGTACGGTTAGCTCCGGCACCACCGGGGCTGGTGGTGGGAAGGTCTCCATCTCCAGCTTGAACGTGATGAAGAAGACCGACTCCGCGTCGGCAGTGCTGTTCCAGGCGTGCTGCAGCGGGGATCACTACTCCACCGCCACGCTCACGCTGCGGAAAGCCGGGGGCAAAAACCCCCTCGAATATCTGGTCTACACCTTCACCGAGGTTTATGTCGATTCGATCCAGTGGAGCGGCTCCGCCGGCGGCGGCGACGATACCCCCAGCGAATCGGTCAGCTTCAGCTTTGCTTCGGTTCATGCCAAGTACACCCCGCAAAAGACGGATGGGACCGGGGGCTCCCCGATGGAAGGCGGTTGGGACGTCACCACCAACCAGGCGAAGTAAGCGTATCCCTATCCCGCGGCAGGCACCTCCTCTGCCGCGGGTTTCCTGAGGTCGAAGAAAATGTCTGGCACGAACGATATTGGCGACCGAAACCCGGATTTTTCCGTCTACGTTTTCGGCAATCGCACCTGCTTCACCACCAGTTTCACCGGCGACCGCGTCTTCTGGGCACCGGACCTGACCAAGGGAGTGACCAAGGACTACACGGGACTTTTCACCCCATCCATGGCCAGCAAAGGCAAGGCATCCTTCGCCGGCCATGCCACGGGTCTGGAGTTCCGCTTCCGCCAACCGCGACTCTATTCCAACCAGATGCCCATGTGGGCGGTCCTGGGGATTCGCCGAGAGCACGACGATGACGTGGTCAACGCGAATCAGAAGAAATCCAACGTTCTCGGAATGGCGATGAATGGACCGTTCTCCTGGATGGCCCGGATGTTGAAGTCGGCGGGGGCGAAGCGGGT
The DNA here is from genome assembly GCA_964552815.1 of uncultured Alcaligenaceae bacterium. Taxonomy (GTDB): domain Bacteria; phylum Planctomycetota; class Planctomycetia; order Gemmatales; family Gemmataceae; genus CAYUHJ01. The sequence goes on from CAZKIQ010000033.1 coordinate 20,514, forward strand.
GTACGGCGTGCGAAGTCCGAAGGTGCTCCTCTGGTGGTCCGCATCCGACCTGGCAACGTATTGCAACAAGCTCTGCATCGCCTGCAAGAATGAGGAACAACCCCTTCCGTTCGATTACGGCGATGACAGCGACGACGATTGAGCCGATCTCAACTTCTCCCGGGTGGATCCATGACCGCGAGTGACTTGTTTCGCGCCGGCAAACTCGGGGATGCGATCGACGCCCAGGTCGCGGCGGTGAAGGCTCACCCCGGCGACGCGGGTATGCGGACGTTTCTCTTCGAACTCCTCCTGTTCGCCGGCGACCTCGACCGGGCGGCGAAGCATCTGGATGCGTTGCGGACCGACACCCCGGAACTGGTGGCGGCGGCGGAAGCGTACCGCGGGATTCTGTCAGCCGAGAAGGTTCGCCGGGCGGTCCTCGCCGGAGGGGACGGTCGGCCGGCGTTCTTCGGCGAAGTTCCGGAGCATGCCAAACTTCGGGCCGAGACACTGCAAAACCCCGCGGATCCTGGGCTTGTCGCGGCACTCGCAGCGGCCGACGCGGCGGCACCGGACCTCGTCGGGACCTACAACGGAGAAACCTTCGAGGGGCTTCGCGACGCGGACGACCTGTTCGGAACCGTGCTCGAAGTGTTCTCGCAGGGCCAGTATTTCTGGGTTCCGTTCGAGCAGATCGCGAGCTTGACCTCGAATCCGCCGAAGTTTCCGCGGGATACGCTGTACCTTCCCGCGAGACTGACCCTGTCGGACGATTCCTCCGGGGAAGTCTTCGTGCCGACGGTTTACCCGGGGTCGTTCGAGAACGGCGACGATGCGATTCGCCTCGGTCGTTCCACAGACTGGGACGGGCCGACCGGTGCGATCCGCGGGCGGGGGCATCGGGTGATTCTGATCGGTGATGCGGATGCCGGGCTGGTCGAGGTAAGGGAATTGAAGGTCGGTGCGAAGCCGGCAGCGGGGTAATCGATGCCCCTCCCATCGGATTCGCCGATCCGCAATCTCCTGCCGTCGGTTCTGGATCGGTTGCTGTCCGCGGATGCCGGACCCGGCGCGACGGGGATGGGGGTTCCGATTTCCTCGGTGTTGGATTCGGTGCGACGGGACGTGGAAGCGCTCCTCAATACCCGACAGAATTCGGATCCGGAACTGGCGAAGTATCCGGAACTTTCGAAATCGGCGTATGTCTTCGGGATGACGGAACTGGTTTCGCGACGGGCGTTGACCTCGGAGGATCGGGAGTCGATCGGCCGACTGATGGCGGAGGCGATTGCCCGCTTCGAGCCCCGGCTGCGGAATGTCCGGGCGATTGTTGTTCCGCTGGAGCACCCGACGGCCCGGCGTCTTCGCTTCCGACTCGAGGCCCGCCTGCGAATCGAGCCGGGGCCAGCCGTCGAGTTCGAGACGGTGCTGGAAATCGGGACCGGACAGACGGCGGTGGTGGCGAGGGAGTCGTGAGCAGAAGCCTCTACCCCTACTACGAGAAAGAACTCTACTTCCTTCGCCAGGCGGCCCAGGAGTTTGCCCGGCAGTACCCGGCGACGGCGGGGCGGTTGTTGCTCGAACCCAACCGCAGCGTCGACCCGCACGTCGAGCGGATGCTGGAGGGGTTCGCGTTTCTGGCGGGGCGGGTGCAGCACAAGCTCGATGACGAATTTCCCGAGTTGACCAACGCGTTGCTCGGGGTGATGTACCCGCACTACCTGGCACCGATTCCCTCGTTTGCGATCCTGCAATTTGACGCGGACCCGGCCGGGTTGACGTCCCCGACGGGGTTCTCGTTGCCGGTCGGGACCCGGGTCCACACGCCACCGGTGAGCGGGGTTCCCTGTCGGTATCGCACCAGCTATCCGCTGACGCTCTGGCCAATCGAGGTCCGGCAGGCGGATTGGCTGACGCCGCCGTTTCCCCGGGATTTCCGGCCACCACCGGGCTCGATCGCGGCGCTGCGGCTGCTTCTGGAAATTCCCTCGGGGCCGCGATTCGCCGACCTCAAACTCGATCGGCTTCGGCTGTTCCTCAACGGGGACGGGCAACTGGTCGCGGACCTGTACGAGGCCCTGCTCAACCGGTCGATCTCGGTCGTGTTCCGCGATCCGGCGACGGCGAAGAATCCGGACGGGGATCGGCGGGTGACCCTGGCACCGCGGGATTGCCTGTTTCCCGTCGGGTTCGGGCGGGACGAGGGACTGGTTCCGCTCCCCCCGCAGTCGCTGCCTGCGTACCGGTTGTTGACGGAGTACTTCGCGTTCCCGGAGAAATTCACGTTCGTGGATCTGGGCGGGTTCGCGGCGGCGAAGTCGGTGCTGGGTGGTCGGCAGGTGGAGGTGCTGGTCTTTTCCCGGCGGACCTGGCCGCTTCTGGAACAGGGCGTCGAGGCGGGGACGTTCCGTCTCGGGTGCACCCCGGTTGTCAACCTCTTCGAGCAGACGGCGGAGCCGATCAACCTGACCCACGCACGAAGCGAGTACCGGGTGATTCCGGATGTGTCCGCGCCGCAGGGGATGGAAGTGTACTCCGTCGATTCCGTGCGGGCGTCCTTGCAGGGAGAATCGGACGCGGAGTTTCGGCCGTTCTTCAGCGTTCGGTACGGGAAAGGTTCCGGTCGGGCGTTCTGGCACCCGGTGCGGCGGCCGGCGGAGTCGGCGGACGACAAGGGAACCGAGATGTTCCTGGAACTGGTCGATCTCGATTTTCGACCGTCGTCGCCGGGAGACGGGGTGCTGGTGGTTCGCACGACGTGTACGAACCGGGATCTGCCGGTGATTTTGCGTCAGTCGGGGGGGCGGATTTCGTTCACGGCAGAGGTGGCGGGGCCGATCGTGCGGATTCGCACCCTGGCGGGGCCGACACCGCCGTCGCGGCCGGCGGCGCTGCGGGGAGCACACTGGCGGCTGGTTTCCCACTTGAACTTGAACCATCTCACGCTCGACGGCGGCGATGCCGGGGCCGAAGCGTTGCGGACATTGCTGGGGCTCTACGATCCCGGGGCGGCGGACCCGACCCGCAGAACCTCCGGGAATCAGGTGATCGACGGCGTCACCAACGTCTCGGCGCGACCGGCGGTGCGACGGGTCGGGAAGCTTTCCGCCGGGGGGTTCTGCCGGGGTCTGGCGATCGACCTGGAACTCGACGAGGAAAAATTTGTCGGCTCCGGGGCGTACCTGCTGGCGAGCGTGCTGGAGCGTTTCTTCGCCCTGCACTCGGCGATCAACTCGTTCACGGAACTGACGGTGCGTCTCAAGGGCTCGAAGGTCCCGTACGCGGAGTGGCCCCCCCGGGCCGGGGAGCAGCCGTTGCTATGACGCCTGCCCCTCCCCCGCCGGGCTCCGTGTCGGATCGGCTGCACGCCGACCCGTACTCGTTCGATTTTTTCCAGGCGGTCCGGTTGCTGGAAATGGAAGGGGGGAAGCCGGTCGGTCGAGAGGGTCCCCCGCGAGCGGAAGCGGTGAGTTTCGGTGCGGTGGCGAGTTTCGCGTTTCCCCCGAGTGCGATCGCGGGGCTGGAAGCGAACCCGGCCGGCCCGGCAAAAATGACGGTGGCGTTTCTCGGGCTCACCGGCCCTTCCGGGGTGCTTCCCGAGTACTACACGCAGTTGCTGCTGAGCCAGCCGCGAGCGATCGACAACCCGGAACGGAAGGCATTCGCGGACTGGCTCGACATCTTCAACCACCGGATGCTGTCGCTGTTTTACCGGGCGTGGAGCAAGTATCGGCTGGCCGTGACTTACCGCGGCGACCCGGCACGACCGGATCCGGTGACGATGATTTCGCTCAGCCTGGCGGGGCTGGGTTTGCCGTCGTTCCTCCAGCGGTTGCGGGTCGAGTCGCCGATCCCCCCGCCTTCGCCGGAAGATCCCGGGGTGATGGAAGAGGGGGCGCTGGTCCGTTTCGCGGGATTGTTCGCGCACCCGGCCCGGTCGTCGGCGGGGCTGGAACGGATGCTGGCGGACTACTTCCAGGTTTCGGTGTCGGTGGAGCAGTTTCACGGGAAGTGGCGGCCGCTGGAGAAGTCGAACCAGTCCCGGATCGGCCGGGGAGGGCACAATGCCGAGCTCGGAGCCAGCGTGGTGGTGGGTCGACGGCTGTGGGATGCCCAGGGTGGGTTCCGGATCCGGATCGGCCCGTTGGATCTCGCCGGCTTTGTCTCGTTCCTGCCCGATTCCGCCGCGGGTCGGCGAAAAGTCTTCCTCCTCGCGGAAATTGTGCGATTCTACGTCCGGGCCTCGCTGGATTTCGAGGTCCGACTCGTCCTGCGAGCCGCCGACATTCCGCGAGCCCAGTTGACCCGCAACCAACCGGGTTCCCACCTGGGCTGGAACACCTGGCTGGGTTGCCGAGACTGTACCGGGGACGCGGACAATGCGGCGTTCCATTGCCGGCGACTCCTGCGAAACTTCACGGAGTGATCTGTGCCCCAGCCGTCTGCCCGCGTCTCGGATATGCACACGTGCCCGATGGTGACCGGGGTCGTTCCGCACGTGGGCGGGCCGATCCTCCCCCCCGGGTGCCCAACGGTGCTCGTCGGTGGTCTTCCGGCGGCACGCATGGGAGACCAGGCGACTTGCGTCGGGCCGCCAGATGTGATCGTCGGAGGTAATCCGACCGTCCTGATCGGCGGCCAGCCCGCGGCCCGCATGGGAGACGCCACCGCCCATGGCGGCGTGATCATCCTCGGCTGCCCGACCGTCCTGATGTAGAACGGGATCGGGAAGCCGGGCTCGGTTTGCAAATGCCCCTGGAAAGCGAGAACCCTCGTGGCTGACTTCTCCCAGACCGATCGACCGCTCACGATCTCGACCCCGCTGGGTCCCGACGCTCTGCTGGTCGCGGGCTTTCGCGGCCGGGAAGCCGTCTCGGAATTGTTTGCGTTCGAGTTCCACCTCCTCGCACCGATCGAGAACCCGCCCGTCTCGTTTGACAGCCTGCTCGGCCAGACGGTGACCGCCTCGATCAATGTCAGCAATGTTTCGAGTTCGCCCCGATACCTGTGCGGTGTCGTTACATCCATTCGCGAAGCCGAGCGGGACAAGTACTTCACGCACCTCCACGTGACCGTCCGCCCCGCGTGGTGGTACGCCACCTTGCGGACCAACTCGCGGATCTTCCAGCAGGTCACGGTCGTCGACATCCTCAAGACGGTCCTGAGCCCATTCGGAACCATCGAGACCCAGCTGACGTCAACCTACCCGAACCGCGACTACACCTGCCAGTACCAGGAGACGGACTACAACTTTGCCCGGCGATTGCTCGAGGAAGAAGGCATTTTCTTCTCCTTCAAGCACGAGGACGGCAAGCTCACCCTGATCCTGGCCGACTCGCTGGTCAACGCGACCGCCGCGGATATTTCGCAGTTGCAGTACGACACCGATACGGGGACCCGGTCCCGGGATGGGGATTTCCGGGCGTGGACATGGTCCAAAACCCAGACAGTCTGCCCGACCGCAATCACAACCTGGGATTCGACATTCGAGTTGTTCCGCCAGAACCTCGAAGCCACGGCCAACCCCCCGGCGACCGCCTCGGCCGGCGAAGTCACGCAGACCATCGCACCGTCGGGTGTCGGCACGATTCCCGTCTATTTCCACGAGGGGGACTCGGCGAAACGCTTCGATGGAGTCGCACCCGGGGGCGGGGACCAGTCGAGCCAGCTCCAAGACGTCTACACCGACGCCCGCCGGGTGGCCCGGCTTCGCGGCGAGACCCTGGCCGCGTCCGCGGTGCAGCTTTCCGGCGAATCCAACTGCCCGCAACTCGTGCCCGGCACCTCGTTCCCCCTCGCCGGCCACTTCGACGGCGATGGCACCTACCTCGTCACCGCCGTCGAACACAGCAGCGAATTCACCGGCACCTTCCGGGCCGCGGAACCCGTCACCGCCAGCTACCAGAACAAGTTCACGGCCTGCCCGATGGAACTGGTTCCCCGACCCGCCCGCGTCACCCCTCGCCCCCGGATCGGCGGACCGCTGACCGCCGTCGTGGTCGGACCAGCCGGGCAGCAAATCTTCGTCGACAAGTACGGCCGGGTGAAGGTGCAATTTCTCTGGGATCGGGAAGGGAAATTCGACGCCAATAGCTCCTGCTGGATCCGGTGTGCCCAGTTGTGGTCCGGGAACCGCTGGGGCGCGTTCTTCTGGCCCCGAATCGGCATGGAAGTCGTCGTCCACTTCGAAGACGGCGACCCCGATCGGCCCATCGTCACCGGGTGCGTCTACAACGCCACCAACATGCCCCCCACGACCCTCCCGGACGAGGCATCTGTCGGAGGGGTTAAATCACTCATCATCAACGGCAGCCCGACCACGAACTTCAACGCCATCTACATCCACGACACCCCCGGCGTGGAATATATCCAGATCCACTCCGAGCAGAATCAGATGCAACAAAACGAGGCCGGGCAGTATAATTACACCCACGATATGGTCTTCGATATCCGCGGGCACCTGTGAGGTCTGATGCCATGGATGAGTTTGGGCTCGGCCCGATTTTCGGGTCCGTGGATAAGGTCATCAACCTCTCCTCCGCAGTGGCGGATACGGCACCGCCTTCGAAGGAACGCATGATTCTCGAGGCGGTACTCGCCCGCCTCCGCTCGATCCGTGCCGAGGCCCCCGTGACCTTGCAGACGCATCTGGCGAACCTCAAACATCACGCGGAATCGGTCCGTGACGGGGCGGCCAAACTCGGTCCGGAGTTCGACGCCACCCAGGCCCGGCTCAACCAGGTCAAGGCCGAGACCGATCAGAAAGCTCAGGAAATCTTGGGGAAACTCAAGGTCCCGCCGCTCCCCACACCCCCGGTGCCCCTCCCCCCGATCGACCTGGAACTGGGGTCCCGGCTGCGGAATGAGGTCCTCGATCGCTACCTTCCCCAGTCCGAGGCGACACGTCCGTTCGACCCGGGGAAAGACATCTGGGAAGACTGGAAGTAATCCTGGCGAGTCCGACTCCGATTCATCTCTATTGGTGGTGTAATGGCACTCTTTGATTGGCTTGAATTGGGATTCTCCGGTTCGGCATTTGGTGGATCGGATTCCACTGCCGTCGAGAATTTCGAGAAGGCATTTGCAGGAAGTTTTTCGGCAACGCTTGGCTCTGCTCTTTCGGCTTTCATTGCAGGTGGCCGTCACACCCATATCTATGGGGATGAATTCAAATTCGTTCTCGACTGGGAAGCGATCGAGGACAAGATATTACATGGCCTTCCACTGGGATTGCGGGCCGCACTTCTGGGCCTTGGTGGAAACGCGACACTGGTGTTCGGGAATGATGCTGCATTGAAGTATGGCCAGTCGACGGCGGTGAAACGGGCTACTTCTGTGGATATCACTGGCGGGCCGAACTTCCTCGCGAAACTGCTGAGTGGTGGCAGCATAAAGGACATTTCACCCAACCCCGATCCTGCTGCGGGCACAGCCGATGCACAGAAAGACGCCGATCAAAGTGCCGGAGTTGCGGCTGGCGTCTTCTGTTCCTTGATGGTGCTCTCATCGCTTGCCGTGGAACTCTCATTGAAGATTATGACCATTAGCCCCACGGCAAAGTGGACATCCATGGGTCCGGCTCAGTCTCAGAGCTTTCTCTCCTCGGCCGACTGGACGCTGAGTTCCCGACTTGCAGCATTCGCGTTCGCTGTGGAACAATCGGGATATGATACACGGAAAGGCTTGACATCGCTCGACGCGGCCAAGAATGATCTGAAACTGGCCAAGGATCGCATCGAGCAGGTGGCCAAGGACTCGGAGGATGCGGTTAGCGATCTGGAAACTCAGGTGCATGTCGAACTGGCTAATGTGAAGGGTAAAATATACCAGTCCGAGGGGCGGATTATCAAGGGGGCGAAAGAGACGAAAGCCGCCGCTGACGCCGCTGCGGATGCCCTCCAACAACTCGCACGTCTCACGGGTGCCAAGAGCGTCAGTCAGGACGAGGCCGGCAATATTGGGATCACATCCATCCAGAATCTTTCCCTCAATGCCGTCAACAACCTCAATGCGACGGGCCAGAACAATGTTTTTATCCGGGCCTCGGGTGATAGCAATGATGGAAACAAGGGCATTGTGAAGGTTGATGCCACGACAGGGATCCAACTCTCCACTAATGGCTCATCGTCGTATCTCAGCCTGGATTCCATCGAGGACACGAATATTGTCACGCTCGGTGCCACCGGGACCGGCAATACGACCGTGTATGCGGGGTCCATTGATAGTGGCGGGCGATTGTTTCTGAGCGGAAGCGGGGCGGTGCTCAAGCTGGCAGATAACATCCAGGGCCCGCGGATCTCATTGACGGATTCCCAGATCCAGATTGCGATCGGCCCCCCGGCCGGCGGTGCGAGTATCACCCTGACGGCAACCTCGATCACGCTTCAGGTTGCGGAGGTATCGTTCAAAATGACGCCAACGGGGATCACCGAGACAGTTGCGGAGGTGACGCGTAGTGCAACGATGACGGGCCACACGCTCGCCGCCGCGGAGACCTCGCTGGCCGTCGCGATGACGGGGGTCACGATCACCACGCCGGTGATTAACGTCAACGGAGATGCGACGCTTCAACTGCAGGGGCCGATGTTGACCAATTCCGCCGACGGGGTTCTGACCGTTGGCGGATCGCTCACCAATGTTGGAAAATGAAATCATTCGAGGTGTCGTCGTGACGTTCGATCCTACTCTTCCTCCGCCCCCCGATGCAGCCGCGATCGGTCGACTGTTTCCGGTATCGGAACCGGCCCGATTCGCATTCCAGCATGGTCGGACGGTGCAGGAAACGTTCGCAACCTTGCTGGATCAGGGGCATCTGGGCGACGCCCGCCGGTTGCTGGCTCATGCTCTGCCGGCCCGCCGGGCGATCTGGTGGGCGACACTTTGCCTGCACCACGCGTCGGCACGGGTGCCATTCGAGAAATCGGAAGAGGATCTGGCTTTTGATGCGAGCGTTCGCTGGGTGTTGCGTCCGTCGGAATCCCATCGTCGCGGAGCGGAGGCGGCGGGGTGGGCGGCGACTCCGAGCACGCCGGCGGGAATTCTGGCGATGGCCTGCTTCCTGGCGCACGGCAGCATCTCGCGGGTGGGGCTTCCGCCGGTCTATGCGGCTCCGCACCTTGCGGGTCGGCTGAGCGGGGTGGTGGTCTACCTGGCCTCGGTCCGGTTCGACCCGGCCCATTACCTCCACCATTTGCGGCAGTATCTGGTGATCGGGCAGGAGGTGGCGTCGGGTCGGAACCTGCCGCCGGGCGGGGCGGAACTGGAACCCTGGGTGGAACCTCGCCGGGATGTCGTCGCGGATTACCGATGTTGCGAGCGAGTTTCCGAGTTCCTGGCGGCTTGCGGAGCAGCGTCGGAAGTTGTGCCGGGCGAAGCACTTTTCTCTGTGGATTCTCCGCCTGACCGGAGGGTTGACCCGTGAGCCCTCCTGCATCCTCCGCGACGACACGGCCCGCGAAGTCTCCGAAATTGGCCCGTGAGGTGGTCCCGGCGATCCGGCTTTCTGACGAGGCAAAGGGACTGCTTCGCCCGGAGTTGACCGCCGTGGAGTATTTTGATCTTCTCGTCAAGGAGAAACTGTTCCCGGACGCGGTTCGAGTCATTTCCCAGGTGATGACTGCGTCCGAGGCGGTGTGGTGGGGGATTCTGTGTCTGTGGGAAGCGAACCGTCCTCGGCCGGGCCCGGCGACCGAGCGGGTGTTGCGGACGGCGACGCAGTGGTTGCAATCGCCGACGGACGAGAACCGCCATGAGGTGGCGGCGGCGGGGCGTGCGGCGGGTCCGGAAACGCCGGCGGGCATGCTCGGTTCCGCAACGCTGCTCGCGGGGGGAAGTCTCGCACCCGAGGGGCAACCGGTGGTGACGGCGGATCCCCATCTGACCGGGAAGATCGTCGCGGAAGCGGTGCTTGCCGTCGCACGGGGGAAGGGAACCGATCCGAGTCAGGCGGGGTTCCGGGAATTCCTGGCGATCGCAGTGGATGTCTGCCGGGGGGCCAATGTTCCCCGCCGGATGGGGTAACGCGGTCGCCACGGGGCCGTCGCCTACTTCTTGTCCGCATCCAGGATCACGGATTGGGCGAGGCCGTTGCCGAAGGTCTGGAAGTCCTTGAAGGTCCAAACGACTTTCATGTCGCGTGTCACCTCGATGAGTTGCGGGTTGTCCGGGCCGGCGTGGCAGTTTCCGATCACGATGTTTCCGCTCGGGAGGATCCGCAGCGTCGTCACCCATGCGAGGGTGATGCCCGGCAGGTCTTTGTGGTCGATGCTCCAGACGATTTTCCCCGCCTTGTCGACTTCGAGAACGCGGTTGTTGTTGCCGCCGGCGATGAGTGTGTTCCCGCTCGGCAGGCGGAGTGCCCCGAAGACGGCGGTGCCGTGCCCTTCCGGACCGTGCCCGGGCGACGCCTTGCGGCCGCCGAGGTCGAGCTTGTATTCCCACACGGTCTTCCCGTCGGCGTCGTATTCTCGGACGAGCCCGAGCCCCTCGTGGCAGACGAGGTAGTTTCCGGATTCGAGTTTCCGCACCAGCCGGGTGTCGCGGTGGGGGTCGGGTTTCGGGACGCTCAGTGGGATTTCCTTGACGATCTTTCCGTCCCGGTCGACTTCGATGATCCGCGAGTTCCCCGACTCGGCGATCATCGTGCGGCCATCGTCGAGTCGCTGGAAGGCGTGGACTTCGACGCGGCCGGTGTAGCCTGGCTTCGGTTTCGAGACGAACTTCCACACGATTTCTTTTGTCTTGGGGTCGATCTCGACGACCGTCGTGGCGGAGGTGTGGGTCAGGAAGTGGCCGTTGGGGAGGACATGGAGATCGTGGACGTCGTGTTTGACGGGCATGTCCCACTCGATTTTCCCGTCGGTTCCGACGATCGCGAGTTTCCCACGGTCGGCGGCGAGGACGCGATGGGCGACGGGATCCGCCGCGAGGATGGAGTTTCCGACGGCGGCCAGCAACAGGACAGCGGGGAGAAATCGGGACATGGCCGGGCTCCGGACCAGGGGTTGGGGAAGATGTAGCGTACGCGGGCTGGCCGGGGGTCGCCATATCGGAAACGGTCGATCGCCTACTCGAAACCCTCACAATTCGGACCATTTCCCGCGATGGACGGTGCCGGGGAACCGCGTAAACTGACCTTCACTCGCGATTCGGCTTGGTTGAGGTGGCCCTCGTCATGGACCTCTTCATCATCCTCGGCTCGATCTGCGTCGGCCTGGCAGTTGGGTTCGGCTACCAGTACTGGGTTGCGCTCATCGACCGGTTCAACGCTACCTACGAGGCGGATCTCCGGCAGCGGATGGACCGCATCGGGATGGACACGGACCACGTCAACGACTGGCTTCGCTGGCGTATCAGCGGCGGGCTCGTGGCCGGCTTGCTGGTCGCATTCGGGGCTGGTGCCCCGCCGATCGGGGTGCTCACCGCCTTCGCCATCTACATGGCCGTCCCGATTCTTCTGGAACGGAACATTCTCGTGACTCGGGGCATGATTCGGGACCAGCTTGTGACGGCGACGCGGAACCTGGCCGGCCAGGTGCGCGGGCAGGCGATCCTGATTCGCGGCCTGACCCGGGTTGCCGCCCAGACCCCGGACCCGCTGGGGAAACTCCTCAAGCAGGTTTCCGGAAAAGTCGGACGGAACGTTCCCTTCAAGGTGGCGCTTTCCGACCTCAAGGACCGCGTGCAGATGGACTATATGTCCCTGCTTGTGCTCACACTCGGAATTGCGTACGAGAAAAAGGAGGGGGAATCCCTCGCGGATCTGCTCGACGGGATCGCGTTGAGTCTTTCTGAGAACCAGCGGATGGATCGGAAACGGGAAGCGGACACGGCGGCAGGGCGGTTCCTCGTCAACATCATGGCGGCGTTCCCCCTCGCGTTCCTGGGGATGTTCTACGCCCTCGATCCGGAAGCGACGGGGTTGGTCTTCACGACCATCGCGGGGCAGATCGTGCTCGTGATCGTGGCGGGGATTGTCTGGTTCAGCATGTGGCTTGCCAAGCGGATCCTCAACCAGGTGGTGTGAGACATGCTCCTGTTTGCGGTCGACGCCGACGCGTCAGTCAACACACCGTTGGCGTTGCTGGCGTCCCTGTTGGTGGGGGCGGCGATTAGCTCGTTCCTGCTGATTCTGCTTCTGGTCGCAACTGCACCCCGGAACGACCTGCTTTTGTCCGGGGAAATCGAGCGCGATCGGCGACGATTGCTGCGGAAGCGGTCGGCGACCTACCGTTGGTTCGAGCCGATCGTCGACGCGGTGGCACAGTATTTCCGGCAGAACGCTCGAACCACGGTGGAGTCGCTGGAGCGGGATCTGATTCTGGTGGAACCGCCGCCGCCACGGGACCCGATCGAGCGATGGAAACCGGAGGAATTCCTGGCCGTCAAGCAGGTCGAGGGCTTCGCAATCGGGCTGGTGCTGATGTTCCTGGTCGGCGGGATTCTCGATCCCCTGTTCGGGGCCATCCTGGCGTTGCCGATCGCCTTGATGATGCCCTGGCTGTCGGCGAGCGGCGTCCGCAGCCGGGCCAACCGGTACCGTCTGCTCGTCCGCTCCCGGCTGGCGATGGTCATCGACCTGATGGCCTTGATGCTCGAGGCGGACGCGACGATCTACCAGTGCGTCAACACGGTGGCCCAGGAAAACAAGGGTCAGCCGATCGGCGAACTCTTTGCGGTTCTCGCCGACAGCATCCGCCGATCCGTGCCGCAAGACGAGGCGCTTCGGCGAATGGCGGAAATGGTCGACGATCAGGACATGAACGAACTCGTATTCACGCTCACCGCGACCGGGCAATCCTCGGGTTTGCGGGACATCTTGAAGGCGATGACCGGGCCGATGCGGACCCGCCGGATCCAGATGCTGGAGGCGGCCTCGGAAAAGGCGAAGGTCAACATCACCTTCCCGGCCATGATCATCATGTGTGCGTGTCTTCTGATCGTCGGTGCGGTGTTTGCCCTGCCCGCGTCGGCCGGGAAATGACCCGAGATATTGACGGGATCGCCAGGACCACGGGGAAACTCGAAACTTGTCGGAGGTTCGCAAATGGCCGCCCGGATCAAGGTGGTGTCGGGTCCCGACGAGGGTCTGCAGGTTGTGTTCGGCGTTGCCGAGGTGCGGATCGGCCGGGGGGCGGGCTTCAACGTCCCCCTCACCGACGATGGCCTCAACGGCCAACTCCGCGTCTGGTTCGAGAAAGGGACCTATGTCGTCCGAAACGAACTCCAAAACCCCGGCTATTTCCTCCCCCCGGAAGGTTCGGAGGGGTACGAAGAATTCCACCCGCGCGAACAGCGGGTCTGGTTCCACGGCAACCGGGTGCAGCCGACGCAATCGACGGTTCTGGAACTGACGATCGAGGATGGGGTCAAGATTCCCGACGGGAAAATCGAGATCACGAAGGGGACGGATTCTGCGGCGGCGAAAAAATCTCGGGATTCCATCAACCTGATCGTGAGTATCGTACTGATTGTAGCGGCGGCGGCCCTGTTCCTGATCGATCCGGGTCCTGCCGATCCGGCCACGAGTGGGGCCTCGCGAGTAACCTATAAGATGGTCGATGACGCGTTGACCGAGGAAGCCGAGTCCAAGGACGTGAGAAGAGATCCGGTCGCGGTGCAAACCGTGCGGGCGGTGCAACACTTCATTCGGGAAGGTCGGTTTCTGGAAGTGTACAACCGCCCGGAACAGGCGTACCGGCAGTACGAGGGAGCCCGTGACGAGTTGAATCGGGCTCTTGGTGCTCCGGAGTCGGGGACGGGTCCGTCGAAACGGTTGCCGGAATCCACCGTCTCCGCCCTCGATAATACCCGGGTCTACGTCAACGACCGCCTCGTGCGTTTGGCCGCCGTCGTCCGTGCGAAGAAGGCGGGCGGACTCGGCCCGTGACCCGAACCAAAGCCCCAGCCCATCGGGACCGATGACCGCCTACCGCCGACTGTCCGAGATCCGAACTGGCAAGGAAACCTGTCTGTGGCGGGGTCAACACCCGGCCACCGGCTGGCGAGTGACCGTCAAGGAACCCGCTACCCACGTCGCCGCCGGCGACCGACCCCGCGTGATGAGCCAACTCTCACGCGAATTCAAGTTCCTCGATCAGCTCGATCACCCCCACATCATTCGGCCGGTCGAACTCGACCAGCCCAACAGTCGGCTGCTGCTCGAAGACACCCAGGGAACGCTCGCCCAGCTGCTCGTCAAGAATGGCCGACTGGAAGTCGACCTCGTCGCGCAGGTTATGACGCAGACGCTCCACTCGTTGCAGTACCTCCATGACCGCAAACTCGGGCACGGGGCCCTCTCGACCTTCGGGATCTTCCTCAGCCCCAACGGGGACGTGAAACTCGGGGATTTCGTCGGGTACCGCTACGACACGGGGAACGCCCCGGTTCCGCCGGATTACCCGCTGAAATACCGTGCCCCGGAACTGATCGACGGGACGATCGACCCCGGACCGGCCGACCAGCGAGCCGTCCGGGCGGACCTGTACACCCTCGGTTTCGTCGCTCTCGAACTCCTTTCCGGATCCAATTTCCCGAAATTGTTCGGCGACACGGGCCAGGACGAGGACGATGCAAACTGGCTGTGGTGGCACGGGGACCTCAGCCTCACGCTTCCGCCGCTGGAGCAAGTGCTGACCGCGGTTCCCGGCTCGATGCTCGACGTCCTTTCCGGGCTGATCCACAAGCCCCCGAAGGAACGAGCCTACAAGACGGCGGCGGATGTTCTCGCGGTGCTGGGGGCTGCCCGGCTGGTGTCGAACCGGAAGCTTCCCCCTCTGGACGCGGCTCCGGCACCGACTTCGGGAGTCCACGCCTCTCCGCCGCAGCCGCCGTCCGCCGCGAAACCTTCGCCGCCGGCCCAACGGATTCCGGCCCCGCCGACTCCGTCTCGGCTCGAACTGGGTGGAGAAGACGGCCCACCGACGGCCCTGGCAGCAAAACCGGCCAGCAAGCCCGCGGTGAAGAAGACCAAGGTCGACCGACCACTCGGAAAGACCGCCCTCAACCTCTGGCCGATGCCCGGACCCTCCGCCGTCCATGCGGTCCGCTTCACAATGCAAACCCCCGGAATGGCCGGCCGGGGGAACACCTGCAAGCTCGTCGTCAACGACCCCGACGTCTCCGACAAGCACTGCCTCTTCGCCCGCAACGACAGTGGAAACTGGTGGGTTTACGACCTCGCCAGCCGGAACGGCACCTTCGTCAACGACATCAAGATGGCGGCGAAACGCCTCGAAGACGGCGACCAGATCAAGCTCGGAGCGCGGAGCTTCAAAGTCGAAATTCTCGAAGATCCCCAGGACTGGATCATCGACGAGGTCAAGAACAAGTTCGAACTCGTGAAGCAGATCCACTCCGGCACCATGGGAGATCTCTTCGTGGCCCGCTGGGCGGGATTTGATGGCCGGCCGGTTGCAGTTCGCGTTTTCCCGCTGGAATTCGACGACAACCCGGAAGACATCGCCCGGTTCCTGCGCGGGAGCGAGAAGGGGGGCGAGCTTCGCCACAAGAACCTGGTCCGGCTCTACCGCGGTGGTCGCAGCGTCGCCCGCTGGCGGGGTCGGCTGGCGTGGTGGCTCGCCATGGAATACGCCGGCGGGGGGAGCCTCCGCGACAAGCTCGAAGCCCGGCAGAAACCCCTCCCCATCCACGACGTCGTCCGCATGGGGATGGACGCCAGCGACGCCCTCGCGGAACTCGCCGACCGATCGCTCGTCCACCGCAACATCAACCCCTCCTGCGTCCTCTTCGCCGAGGACGGCACCGTGAAGCTCGGCGACTTCTTCCTGCTCCGCAGCGAGGTCATCGAGACGATCAACCAGATCACGCAGTCGGGGGTGCCGACGGGGGAATACATTTTCCAGTCCCCGGAGCAATTCAGCGGCGACGCGGAACCGACCCCGCTGTCGGACATCTACAGCCTGGGCGGGTGCATGTACCTGGCATTGACGAAGAAGTTACCGTTCGACGGGGACCAGCCGCTGCCGCAACTGATCGCGTCGATCCAGAACGAGGGGGTCGAGTCGATCCGTGCGATCAACCCAAGCTGCCCGGCGGATTTGGAGGAGATCGTACTGCGCTGCTTGAACAAGAACCCCGAGGATCGGCCGTCGACGCCGCAGGAATTGAAGGAACTTCTGTCGAAAATCTAACCCCGGCTCGTGATTTGCAAGCAACGCAATCGGGATTGCGATCGATGAGAAAAGACTGCAAAATTTTCAATCAGCGTGGCGAGCCGAGTCGAGAGTGTGTTCCTATTCTGGACGAAGGAATCGGATTTTTTGCCACCGGTCGCCCTGACTGGTCGGACTGGGCCGCGATCATTCCCCGGGTTTTCTAGGAGTTGATGCCATTTCATCGCTAACTTCATCTCGGGTGGCGGAATCACCCACATCCCCGACACTGTCGGCCGAGCCGGAACTCGTTGGTCCCCCTCCGAGCGGAATCCTGGCCCACCAGCAAATCCATTCGCCGGCGATGATGCCGGACACACCACGGACATTTGCCGCCTGGCTGACCACGATCGCGTTCCTCGGCATGCACGTCGGGGCCATCGTCGGAATGTTCCTCGTCCCGCTGACGTGGACCTCGCTCGGCCTGCTGCTCGGTTTCTTCATCCTCCGGACGTTCGGCCTGACCGCCGGTTACCACCGCTATTTCTCCCACCGGGGTTACAAAACCAGCCGGTGGTTCCAGTTCATGCTCGGAATCTTCGGGGCGATGGCGATCCAGCGTGGCCCGCTTTGGTGGTGTGCCCACCACCGGCTGCACCACAAATACTCCGACACGGAAGGGGACCCGCACTCCCCGATCATCCGCTCGATCTGGTGGTCCCACATGGGCTGGGTGATGGCGACCCGCTTCAAGGAAGTCGAGTGGGAACAGATCCGCGACTGGCAGAAGTATCCGGAACTCAAGTGGCTCGAACGGTTTGACATTCTGCCCGGGATTCTGCTCGGCGTCCTGTTGTTCGCGATCGACGGGTGGTCCGGGTTCGTGTGGGGCGGCCTGGTCGGGACCGTGATGCTGTACCACACCACCTTCTGCGTCAACTCCGTGTGCCACCTGCTCGGCAGCCGGCGGTTCGATACTCCGGACGCGAGCCGAAACAATGCGGTCGTCGCCTTCCTGACGATGGGCGAGGGCTGGCACAACAACCACCACCACTACCCGTCGGCGGCCCGGCAGGGGTTCAAGTGGTGGGAATTCGACGCGAGCTACTCGATTCTGAAGTTCCTGAGCTGGTTCGGGATCGTCTGGGATCTGCGTCAGCCGACGCCGCGAGCACTGGCGAACCGGTTGCGAACGACACCGCCGAGTTCGAACTGAGCCGTCAACCAGGAAAGCACCCATCGAAGCCGGCCGATTGGCCGGCTTCGTTCTACTTGGATCTCGCATGAATCCGCAACCGGCTGGCACGGTCTTTCTCAAACCGAAGCGGGCACAGCCATTTTTCGGCAGACACCCCTGGGTTTTCGCCGGCGCGATCGAACGCGTCGAGGGGGAACCCGACGATGGCAGCGTCGTCGACCTGCGTTCCTCGGCGGGGAATTTCGTCGCCCGTGGCCTCTTCAACAGCCAGTCGAAGATCCGCGTCCGCAATTACTCCTGGGAAGAATCCACACCTCTTGACCGCGACTTCTTCGCGGGGCGGGTCGATCGCGCAATCGCACTCCGACACGACATCCTGCACCTCAACACGGGAACCGCCGCCGCCTACCGCGTCATCTTCAGCGAGGCGGACGGACTTTCCGGCATGGTCGCCGACCGATTCGGCGAGTTTGCCACGGTGCAATTCACGTCCCTCGCACTGGCCCAGCGCAAGGACATGTTCGGGGAAATCCTTCGCGATCGGCTCCAGGTTCGCGGGGTGTATCTCCGCACAGAGCGTGGGATCGGAACGCTGGAAGGGGTCGAGCTTCGCGATGGGCCGCTGCTCGGCGAGACGCCGCCGACCGAGGTCGTCGTCGAGGAGAACAACCTCCGGTTCGCGGTGAACCTGACGGAGGGGCAGAAGACGGGGTACTACCTCGACCAGCGCGACAACCGGGCGGCGGTCGCGAAACTGTCCGCGGGCCGGCGGGTGCTCGATGCGTTCTCGTATTCCGGCGGCTTCGGCGTGTACGCGGCCAAGGGGGGTGCGAGTTCCGTGGAATGCGTCGACGCCTCCGAGCCCGCGTTGAAACTCGCCGAGAAAAACGCGATCCTCAACGGCCTCGGACAGATCACATTCACGCAGGCCGATGTGTTCCACTACCTCGGGGATCTGGCGTCCGCGGGGAAGAAATTCGACCTGGTCGTTCTCGATCCGCCGAAGTTTGCCCGGAACCGTGCCGCGATCCCGAAGGCGTTGCAGGGCTACCGCAAACTCCACCAGCAAGCCTTGCGACTGCTGGATCGCGACGGGATTCTCGTTTCGTGCTGCTGCACCGGGTTGATCACGCTCGACATGCTGGAAGACGTGATCGCACGGGTGGCGATGGATGCGAGGCGTGACGTGCAATTACTGGAACGGCGGGGCCCGTCGGCGGATCACCCGGTGGCGGTGAGTTGCCGGGAATCGACGTACCTCAAGTGCATCATCGCCCGGGTGGGTTCGTGATCGTCAGGCTCGGCTAGACGCCGTGTTTCCCCGGTGATTACACTGCGGGCTGCGATTTCACCTGCAGGAGGCAGCAAACGTGGGCGAACTCACCCTGGTCACCGGCGGTGCCGGTTTCATCGGATCTCACCTCGTCGACGAACTGGTTCGTCGCGGGCGCCCGGTTCGCGTTTTCGACGATTTCAGCACCGGCCAGCGCGAGAACCTGGCCCATCTCGGCAACCTCGTCGAGATCGTGGAAGGGGACCTCACCGACCCCGTTGCGGTGGCGAGGGCGGTTCGCGGGGCAGGGCTCGTCTTCCACCTCGGGGCACTCGCATCGGTCGCCCGGAGCGTGGAAAACCCGTTGGTGAGCCACGCCGCGTGTGCGACGGCGACGGTCAACGTGCTCGATGCGGCCCGGCAGTCGGGTGTGCGGCGGGTCGTGTTCGCCGCGAGTTCCAGTGCGTATGGCGGCACTTCCAGCGAAGCAGGGCAGACGGAGGACATCCTGCCGGCCGCACTTTCCCCATACGCGGCGGCGAAGTTGGCCGGCGAGTATTACATGCAGGCGTTCGCAGCCACCTACGGCCTGGAAACCGTGCGGTTGCGGTTCTTCAACATCTTCGGGCCGCGGCAACGGGCCGACTCACCGTACTCGGGCGTCATCGCGATCTTCGCCGCACTCATGGCGAGCGGGAAGGTGCCGACGGTCCACGGCGACGGCCTGCAATCCCGGGATTTCACTTACGTCGGTAATGCGGTGCAGGCTCTGCTTCGCGCCTCGGAAGCACCCGAGGTTTCCGGGAATGTCTACAACGTCGGAACCGGGTCGAGCATCACGGTCCTGGATCTCGTCCGCGAGTTGAACAAGATCCTGGGCACGGACCTGACCCCGACGTTCGGCCCGAGCCGGACCGGCGATGTGCGGTTCTCCCGGGCGGATATCCGGCGGACGCGTCGCGACCTCGGTTATGAGCCGACGGTGAGTTTCGCGGAAGGGCTGCGGAAGACGGTCAACGCGTACCTGGAATCACTGCCGACGAAGCGCAAGGTCATCGGCGTGTGATGGCGGTGTCCTCCCGCCCCGTGATGGAATCACTTCGCGGAGCGGTTGGTGAGCACCTTCCCGGCGGGTTTGTAGCCGGGGAAGGTGGAGAGAACGTAGGTGTTGCGGCCATCCTCGACGGCGACCTGGATCGTCTCGCCGACACCGAGGATCTGGCCGTTCGCGCCGGCCGGTTGCAGCGTGACGCTGTGCTGGCCCACGGGCAGTTCAAGCCGCAAAACCTGGATTTTGTCGGGCAGCAGGCCCCAGCACCGCGTGTCCGCCGACTCGGTCGCTTCCCACGCGACCCCGACCGCGTTCAGAGCCAGGCTCGACAGTTGATTCTGATTCGTCTTGATCGCTTCCTTCGCACCGTAGATCACGCCTTTCTTCACGACCCGCCGGACGATCGCACGAGCGAGCACCTCGTTGTACAGGGCTTCGGATTGCTCTGCGGCCATTTGCCCGACATCGGTGAGGGTTGCGGTCTGGCCGACGGGTTGACCATCGAGGTTGACGGAGACCGTCGCGATGGAATTGAACGGGCGCGTGACGTGGGGAACCTTGATCGGCGCGATCGTCGGCGGCAGCGATTGCTTGCCCATCGCGGAGAGCATGCGGTCCGCGATCAGCAGCGCGGCGGTCGGGGCGATCTCGAATTTCTCTTCCTTGAACGGTCCCCGGCCGACCATCGCGAAGACGTAGACGACTCCGTGCCCCGGCTGGGAGTGCCGGCCTGTCTTCGCCCGTTCGAGGTCCGCCTTCACGGTCGGAAACGTCGGCTGCCAGCGGGCGACGAGTTCCAGCGAGCGGGCGACGTCGTCATAGTTGGCATGCGTCTCCTCCCGCAGGGCTGCATGCAGATAGGCCCCCGCGGGCACGAGCTTGTAGGTTTCCTTCGGGTTCTTGCCGTCTGCACCTTTCCCGGCATTGATAATTTGCGTCTGCTTCTCGTTCACCTGCAATGCATATGCGGCGGCATCAGATCCATCACGCATGAGATTGCACAGTGAGAGATAGAACCGGACCAGGACCTTCTCATAGTCCTCGCCGGCATACGCGAGTTGCTGATCGTCGAGGAGCATGGAAGCGACACCTTCGCCGACGTCCTTGCCTTCTTTTTCTTCGAACTTGTCGCGAACTTCGCGGAAGAGCGCCTCGGCCTCGGCGGGTTTTCCCTCGCAGAGCAGGGCCGTCGCCTTGTCGAGTTTGAGGACATCCGATTCGCGTGCCGGGGCCTTGGTCAGCGCTTCGTCAATCTTCTGCGTGGCCGCGGTCGGATGGCCGGAGTAGTAGGCGGCCCGGATGGCACTGAGGCGATCCGCGTGCGTAGAACAGCCGGCAAGCAATGGGAGAAGAATGGCGAAGCGACGCACGGGAACCCCCAGCGGGCGATGGAAGCCGGTATGGAACCAATCGTCAGCCCGGGGTGTTACGCTCTCCCGCCCGGGCTAACAGCTTGCATGAGATTTTGATCGCGGTTCGATATTATAGATCACCACTTCGACTTGGTGTAACCCTTCCGCAGACACGCGGACTCCTTGTCGGGCGTGCCCGTGCGGATATCGACGAGTTCGAGGGTGAGCATGTAATCTTTCTGCGAGGCGGCGTTGTCGCGGGTCGTGCCAGAGGTGATCGTCGCGAACAGGAGGTAGTCGAAGGGTTGCTGCTGGGCTTCCATGACGGCCTGGAATTTCCGCTGGTTCATCGGCAGAAACAGTTCGTCCGGGCGGAGCCGACACTGCATCAGGGCGGCCTGAGCCACCCGCGGGCTGATCTGCACGAACGCCCCGGAGGAATTGATCTTGTTGTCGATGGTTTCGGTGATGTGGGCCTTGAAGTCGCCGAGTTCCTCGGAGGACTTGTTTTCGAGGCCGACGAAGCAGATCTTTTTCTGGCCCGGAAGTCCGCCGCTGACGGGCTGGATCGAGACGACGGGTTGTCGAGCGAGCAGCTTTCCGAGCGATTCCTCAATCAGCGGCTTGTAGGTTTCCGCCCCGGCCGCGTGGCTGCCGACCATGTCCGGCTGGCCCTCGGTCAGTACCTTCCCCTTCTGTGTGGATCGGCACCCGACCAGCGCGGCCGCACCCGCCATCGCACCGAGAAAACCCCGACGGTCCATGTCATCCCCCTTCCACGAACCCGGACGTCCCCTCGTACCGGGGCGGCCATGTATCCCCAGTTGTTCGAAAAGTCAAGACGAGATGAGGCGACGCCATTCTGCAAAGTAGGTCACTCGCTCCGCGAGTGACGGGATGTTATCCCGAGAATGCCACAAGGGATACCAGAGGTGAAATCGCAGTCACTCACAGAGCGAGTGACCTACTTTCCCCGCGAAATTCAAACGATGCGTTGCCCTGAAAGGTCGGTGCAGTTTTTGGCCCGGACTTTCCCGTAGGAAGTCGGCGCAGACACCATCGACCGGCCATGCTAGGGTCCCGCCTCGCGATGGTGCGAACCGTCGTCGTCCCGTTCCCCCGAACAGGAGAGATGCATGATCCTCACCCGCTGGAAAGCGATGGCCGGCGTGCTCGGTTTGTCGCTGGGCGGGCTCGCCGCAATGGCCGAGTGCCCGGACAAAACCCCGCGAAAATCGGCAGAACCGCAGAAATCGAGCACCTGCCCCGAGTGCCAGTCGTGCCCGGCGTGCCCGACGAAGAATCAGAGTTTCTGCCCGTCTTCGCCGGCAGTGGATGTGACGATCCCGCCGCTGCAACTTCCCGGCGAATCGCAGCCTGTGAGTTCGGAGGTTCCGACTCTGCCGGTGTCGAACCCGCCTCCTCTTCCGCCGCTGACGCAGGTTCCGCCTCCGCCGATGCCGGTGGTTCGCGATCCGAAGATGGTGGAACCCGCGCCGGCTCCCCGTCCAGCCCCACAGGTGGTCGAGTTCGCGATTCCGATGACGACGGAAGTGGCCCAGCCGGTGGTTCCGGTGGCGGCTCCAACGCGGACGATTCCGCCGATGCCGGTCGAACTTCCGAAGCCGGAACTTCTGGTCCAGCCGGTGCAAACGAGCACGTCGCCGGTTCAGCCTTCGATGCCCGTGCCGCCGCGCGATACGGCTCCGCCGATGATGCCGGAAAAGAAACTTCGCGTGATGTTGAACATGGGCGACGACCGTCCGCGGTTCGAGGTGCGCGATGGGGAAGAGCCTTTGCTCAAGGTGCTGTGCGAGAAAGTCGACGTAAAGTCACCCTCGGATCGGGGCGAGACGATGTCTACGCTCAAGGCGGTGGGGAAGGTGAGCTTCGTGATGCCGGGCGGCGAGGGAACCTGCGACGAGCTCAGCGTCGTCCCCGGCTCCGGGCAGGTGGTGGTCTCCGGTAAGGTGACGTTCCGGTACAACTGGGGCAAGGTCGAGACGGAGGTCACCGGCGAGCGGATGACGTTCCGGCTGGGGTCTTCGCAGATGATTCCCGGGAGTGGAAGCTCGACGATACCGGCGTCTTACCAGCGTCGTTGAGCGAAGAATCGGAAATACTGGTACGATCGTGTCGGCCCGAGCAACCTCTCGGGCCGACACTGTTTCAGGAGATTTCCATGAGGAATCAGTGGCGAGTGGGCGTCGTATACTAGATTCTGAGTGTCGGCCGTGCGGAGGGGAAGTGACGGCCGCGACCGATCGCCCAGACTTCCCGCCATTTGCCCCCACATTCTCGTGAACGTCAACGCACTAATGCCATACGTGCCTTACGCGGCGGGTCTGGCAGCTGGCGCGCTCGTACTGATCGCGATCGTCTATCGGCGCCGCTCTGGCCCCGATTTCCTCCCCGCACCCCCGCCCAGCCGATCCTCCGACTGGGAAATTCCCCAGACCTCCTTCGGGGAACGCCGGACCTCCATTCGCCGCGAAGGGCAGGCGGTCAAGGTGATGCTCTCCTCGCCGACTTTCAAACGCGGCGTCGACAGTGGCTATGTCGTCGACCGTTCCACCACCGGTTTGCGGATCGCGATGGGTCTGGCGATGGCCCCGGGAAGCACGATGCAGGTGCGGGCACACAATGCCCCGGACACGATTCCCTGGGTGACAGTGGTGGTCCGGAACTGCCGCAACGCCGGAAAGCACTACGAGATCGGCTGCGAGTTCGATAAAGCGCCGCCCTGGAACGTTCTGCTTCTCTTCGGCTGAGCCTGTCGCGGCCGAGATTTCCGATCCACGGATGGTTCCATCCGTAAGATGGGCACGTGAACCATCTCGCGCATGCCCTGCTCGCTGACGATTCTCCCGAGTGTGTACTCGGAGCCCTCGCTGCCGACTTTATCCGGCCGCCGGTGGTGCCGGGATTGCCCGCTTCCGTCCAGCGTGGCGTCTTCCAGCACCGGCACGTCGACGGATTCACCGACCGACACCCGATCGTGCAGCGGAGCATCGGGCGGGTCAGCAAACGGTGGGGCTGGTTCTCGGGAATCGTGATCGATGTGTACTACGACCACCTGCTGGGGCTGACGTGGGAGCGATACTGCCCGGTGCCCTTGGATCGGTTCGTGGAACGGGTCGCGGTCTCGGTTCGGGAAACGATCGGTCATCTTCCCGAGCCGAACCGGGAAGACGTGATGCGGTTCGCGGACCCGGCCCGGCTGGCGAGCTACGCCGTCCCGGACCTGAGCGGGATCGAGCAGGCGTTTCGGCGGATCTCCGCGGTTATCGCGGTGCGGATGCCGACGCGAGCCGTGCGACTGGAAGAATCCGTGCCGGGGCTCCGGGAATTGCACCCGGAGCTCGCGGAGGATTTTGCGGCGTTCTTCCCGGAGTTGCAGCAGTTCGCTACCGCCTGGCTCCGGGACCACCCGCTTCCGGTTACATGATGCCGCCGTGAATCCGCTCGGGCGTCATGTGGGACGGCTGGTCGTTGAACCAGAACCGCCGCCAGAATTCGCCGATTTGGCGGTAATCTTCGGACTGGTTGATGTACTGGTCCATCCGGATCACCGGGTCGGACGCGTACTGGTTGATGCAACCGGTGGTCGACAGGCCCGCCGCCGCGATCACACCCAGGATCATACGCTTGAGCATTGCCCCGCCTCCGTGCGGAAGAGTCCACCCGGACGGAATCCGGGGACACATCCGAAATATCGGCACGACGGGAGCCGGTCTTGAATCTGATTCCGGAAGGAATTCCCGCAAATCCCGTCGAACCGCTCGACGTTCCACAGTTTGCCAGATCGAGGTTCCGATGCTCACCGAGTTCCTCAACGAGAAGGTCGTCGTCGATTTTCGCGGCGAGTACGTGTGCCTGGGAACCTTGAAGGGTTTCGACGACCACTTCCTCGACCTGCGAAACGCGGACCTGCACGACCTTCGGGATACGGACACGAGCCGGGAAAATTATGTGGCGGCGTCGTGCTCGACCGGGATCAAGCGGAACCGCAAACGCGTCCTCATCACCCGCTCGGAAGTGGTCGCTGTTTCGAAACTCGCCGATGTGATCGACGAGTAGACAAACATCGGGTCTTCCCGGACGGCGAGGCTCCCGCCGGTCTGGGTCGCCTCACCCTCCCAAGTTCAGACCGTGCCGTAATCGAGGACGAAATAGCACTGGAACAGTTGCGCCGGGGTGAGGGTCACCAGCCCATCGTTGGGGTTGCTGTCCTTCACGATCCCGTCGATTCCCCAGGGGTTTCGCAGAGTGATCGAGGTGACGACGCCCGACGAGTTCCGGGTTACGCTGGCGACGGAATACATGTGCGACGTGATCAACGGCAACCCGGGGGCGGAATAGATGCCGATCGTGACGGCTTGCTTCCCGTTCCACCGGGTGTAGATGTCGGTCGCCATGGCGGCGGCGGTTTTGTAGCTGGAAGACATCGTCTCACCGGCTTTCGTGGAGCCGAACGCACGGTTGACCTCGACGCCCAGCCCACCGTTGAGTGAGGCATAGCTGTTCTGCCCGGTGCGGTAGTGGGCGTACGCCTTCTCCGCGAGGGCGACCCACAGGCTGTTCTCCGCCCCGAGCCCCGCGTAGTACGGCGTCGAAGCCGACCAGGAGTACGTCGGCAGGTCGGCGTCGAGGCGATAGAACTTCCCGCCCAAAGCGACACCGTAGGTTCCGTCTCCGAACGGAACGATCGACTGCCGGATCAGGACGGACTTGTCCTGCGCGATCGCGGACAGACCCGCCAGCAACCAGCAATCCCCGATCTGCCCCTGGCTGACATCCGACGGTTTCGGGCCGGCTTTCGCGAAAAGCGGGTTGGATGCGAACGATCTCATCACCGCACCCCCGGTTGCCGCCGGGTCGGCGATACTGTCTCCATCCAGGCTGCGGTCGGCACCGTTGGCGAATGCTGCGACATACCACACCCGATCCTCGGCGGCGGGCGAAAGCACCGTGTCCTTTGTCGTCCCCGTCTGGTCGACCCAGATCGAATCTGCTCCGGTTCCGCCGTTGACCGAATCGGTGACGCCGTTGTCGATTGCGATGAGCACATCGACTCCCGGACCGCCCACGAGGGTGTCCTTTCCCGCACCGCCAGAGAGGAAGTCATTGCCGTTCCCGCCGGTCAGGGAATCGTTGCCGTCGCCGCCCCACGCCTTGACGGGAACGGTCAAATTGGCCGCCGAGAACGAGTCGTTTCCGGCCCCGCCGTGGAACTCGATTGTCGTCACCGCGGATTTCGCGAACGTCCAGGATTTCTTCGCCGGCACATCCTTGACGACGAAATTCGAACCGGAAACCACCACCGTCGCCTGCGTCGCGAGGTCGTCCGTCGAGATCGAAAGCGTGCCCGCCGCCAGGGTTGCGGAGGCGACCGACGGGGTTTCCCGCAACTCGAGTTGTTCACAGCCCAGCCGGAAAGATCCACGGAGGAAGCGTGTCACGGGCGGCTCCAGGTGCAAAGAGCGGAAGGCCGGGCCGCTTCGAGCGAAGCTCCCGAACCAAACGTCGGAAATGGTCTCGGACGGAGTATCGAGCCCGGCAGCCGCGAAGTTGCGTCGAAGCAAACCACGATTTTTTGCGAAACGGGCAAAACTCTGCGGCATCAAACGAACAGAGCCGGTTCGCCCCTGCCCCGGAAGCGGTTCGACGGATCCGGCTGTCAGAAAACCCCCGTTCTCGGCTGTTGCCGCATTCCGGCCGGCCGGGGCGTCCGTAGCATACAGAGGATGCCATCACCCTCCGGACACCGGGAGACACCATGACACCGCTGCAATCGATCGTCGCCGCCGGCACGAAACTCTGGCTCGATTCCGTTGACCCCGAGGAAATCGCCCGCAACCGGGCCCTCGGAGCCACCGGAGCGACCTCGAACCCGATCATCATTTCCGACCTGATCGCCACCGGCCGATTCGACAACGACCTCCGCACCCTCATCGAGGCCGGCCACGACGACGACGCCATCGCCTGGGCCATGACCGACAAGCTCGTCAAACAAGCCCAGGACGTTTTCCTCCCCGTCTGGGAGCAAACCAAGGGAGACGACGGCTGGGTCAGCTTCGAACTCGACCCGCTTCTCGAAGATGTCGCGCGAAACATGGCCGTCGCAGACCGCACCTCGCACTACATCTCGCTCGGAAAGAAGTGGTCCGCCGGGCACAAGAACCGGATGATCAAGGTTCCGGCCACCCCGGGCGGACTCGGGGCCCTGGAGGAACTCGTCGCCGCCGGCGTGTGCGTCAACGTCACCTTGATCTTCTCGGAAAAGCAGTACGAAACCGCCCGCGACGCCTGCTGGCGCGGCATCCAGCGCCTCGCGGACAAGTCCCACGTCAAAACCGTCTACAGCATCTTCGTCAGCCGACTCGACGTCTACACGGAGAAGCACTGCCCGGACCTGATCCCCGCCGCCCAGGGAATGGTTGGCATCGTCAACGCGAAACGGATCTGGAAGATGAACCAGGCGTTCTGGCCGTCCAAGGGATTGCCGCTGAAGCAGGAGATGATCTTCGCGAGCACCGGCACGAAGAAGAAGGAAGACCCGGCGTGGAAGTACGTCGAGGCCTTCGCCGGCAGCGACATCGAAACCAACCCGCCCGCGACGAACAAGGCCGTCCAGGAGAGCGG
Organism: uncultured Alcaligenaceae bacterium; assembly: GCA_964552815.1. Lineage (GTDB taxonomy): Bacteria > Planctomycetota > Planctomycetia > Gemmatales > Gemmataceae > CAYUHJ01. The sequence continues at coordinate 48,130 of CAZKIQ010000033.1, forward strand.
CCGCATCATCACCCGCCACGTCGATGAGCTTCCCCCCGCGGACGTCCTCGCGGACATCGACGCCAAGGTCGACATGCAAAAGCTCGAGGAAACCCTGATGCGCGAAGGCCTCGCCAAGTTCGCCGACCCGCAAAACTCCCTCCTCAAGCTGATCGGCGAGAAACGGCAGGCATTGCTCGTGAAGGCGTAAATCGGACCCTTGGTAGCCGCCTGTCATGTGGCGGCTACCAATTTCCGAGCGAAAGCCACACCGTCCGGACCGGTATCCACTCGCAACCACCTTCCCCTGGAGGATTCCATGCGGACCCTGCTTCCCCTCCTGTTCCTCGTCGCCGTAGGATGCGGTATGGAACCACACACCAACGCCGCCGACAAAAACTTCCCGACACCGCCGGAAGCGAAAGCCGACCCGAAAGCCCCTGCCACGGAGGTCGCCACCTTCGCGGGCGGCTGCTTCTGGTGCACCGAGGCCGTCTTCCAGAAGCTCAAGGGCGTCTCGAAAGTCGTCTCCGGCTACACCGGGGGCAAGACCAAGGACCCGACCTACGAGCAAATCTGCCAGGGGGATACCGGCCACGCCGAGGCGATCGAGGTCACCTTCGACCCCAAAGTGATCTCCTACGCCGAGCTTCTCGAGGTCTTCTGGCGAACCCACGACCCGACCACGCTCAACCGCCAGGGGGCGGACAGCGGTACCCAGTACCGTTCCGCGATCTTCTACCACTCGGACAAGCAGAAAGAACTCGCCGAAGCGTACAAGAAGAAAATCACCGAGGCGAAAGTCTTCGACAACCCAATCGTGACGGAAATCACCGCCGCCTCGAAGTTCTACCCGGCCGAGGACTACCATCAGAACTACTACAAACTCAACGCGAACAAGCCCTACTGCCGGGTGACGATCGGGCCGAAAGTCGAGAAACTCAAGGCGGTCTTCAAGGACAAGCTCAAGCCCGAAGAAAAGTGATCCCGATGCCCGACGCCACGCCGCCGATCCGGTTCGAGCAAGCCCTCGGGGAACTCGAACGGATCCTCCGCGAACTCGAAGATGGCACCACCACCCTGGACGACGCCCTGGCTCGCTACGAGCGGGGCGTCGCCCTGTTGCGTCAATGTTACGCCCAGCTCCGCGACGCCGAGCAAAAGATCCACCAACTCTGCGGCCTGACCGAGGACGGCAAACCCCACCTCAAACCCTTCGAGCACACCGCCTCGGTGGAAAAGCCCAAACCCCGCCGCCCCCGCCCGGAACCCCCCTCCGAGGACGGGGTGTACTGACCTTCCCGCGGGTCGAACCTGCTCGATCAAGCCAATTGGAACTCTGGAACTCGAAACTTGAAACTCCCAGATGCACTTCCCGAAAGTCGCTTTGCGGTGTAAAGTATCCCCGCCAAGTTCGCCAGAAAGCGGGACTTTCGCATCGGCGGAGACTATAAATGATCCATCTCCGCACCGAACCGATTCTCGCGAGCAGAAGGCGAATCGTTGTCCGATCCGAATTGGCCGATCTGGGACTACCTGAAACCGAGGCAGGAGGCCGTCGAGTCGGCTCTTCGCGGCACGCTGACCCGTCTGTCGGCCGACGCACCCCGATCACTCGCCGAGGCGATGGCTTACAGTTTGCTTGCCCCGGGAAAGCGGCTTCGCCCGATCCTGACGATCCTCGCCTGCGAGGCGGCGGGCGGAACCCTCGAACTCGCCCTGCCGGCGGGTTGTGCGATCGAAATGGTCCATACCTACTCTCTGATTCACGACGACCTGCCGGCGATGGACGACGACGATCTCCGCCGCGGGCTGCCGACCTGCCACGTGAAGTTCGGCGAAGCTCTTGCAATCCTGGCCGGCGACGCCCTGCTGACGGCCGCGTTCGAAGTTCTGGCAACGGGTTACGGCCCGAAGACTGCTGCGGTTAGTTGTGCAGAGTTGGCCCGGGGAGCGGGGGCCGTCGGGATGGTCGGCGGACAGACCCTCGACCTGGGCTGGGAAGGAAAAATCCCGGATTCCGGGAAGGAAATGCCCTCCCTCGGTGTCCTGGAGAACATCCACCGCCGAAAAACCGGGGCGTTGTTCCGGTCGGCGTTGAAGCTCGGCGTGTTTGCGGCACAGAGTGACCGGCCAGAAGGGGTCGATTCCGCCACCCTCGATGCGGTAGAACGATACGCAACCGCGTTCGGGCTCGTGTTTCAGGTGACGGACGACCTCCTCGACGTCGAAAGCTCGGCGTCGGCGACGGGAAAACGGGTCGGGAAGGACGCCGCCCGAGGGAAACTGACCTACCCCGGCTTGCTCGGCATCGCCGCGAGTCGGGAAAAGGCGGCCGAGTTGGCCCAGGAAGCCGTCTCGGCGGCGGCATCCCTCGGACCCGGCGGCAAACCCCTCGCGGAGTTGGCGCGGTTCGTGGTGAGTCGGGATCGCTAGCTGCCGGAGTTTTTGGTTTGAAGTTTCGATTCGAGAAACGGATTGGACCCTGGAATCGGAAACTTGAAACTGCGACACCCTCATGATGAGGTTTTGTGAAATGCCCGAGATCCTTCCGAGAATTTCGTCCCCGGCCGACCTGCACGGCCTCTCCGACGAGCAGCTTCTGGCGCTCGCCCAGGAGATTCGCGACGAACTGGTCAGCGTGCTGAGCCTCCGGCCGGCCCACTTCGCCAGCAATCTCGGCGTCGTCGAGCTCTGCCTCGCCCTGCACCTCGTCTACGACTTCTCCCGGGATCGCCTCATCTGGGACACCGGCCACCAGATCTACCCGCACAAGCTCATCACCGGCCGATACGAGAAGTTCCGCACGATCCGCACCAAGGGAGGCCTCATGGGCTTCCCCAACCCCGCGGAATCCCCCTACGACCTCTTCGTCACCGGCCACGCCGGGTGTAGCGTCTCCACCATTTCCGGGCTCAAAGCCGGCGACGATCTCCTCGGAAACACCGACCGCAAAGCCGTCGCGGTCATCGGCGACGGCGCGTTCCCTTCGGGCATCGTCTTCGAAGCCCTCAACAACATCGCCGGGATGAAGCAGGATGTGCTCGTCATCCTGAACGACAACAAAATGGGGATCTGCCCCCGCACCGGCGGTATCGCCCAGTACCTCGACCAGTACCGCCTTTCCGGCCTCTACCGCGGGACGAAGAAGACCGTCAACCAGATCCTCGACCAGATTCCGCTCGTGGGCGAGGCGGCCCGGCAGTCCCTCGAAGGGCTCCGCGACGCGGCCAAGGCGTACTTCAAGGACGGGATGCTCTTCGAGGAACTCGGTTTCCGCTACTTCGGCCCAGTCGACGGGCACGACCTCGTCGGTTTGCGGAAGATCCTGAAGGATCTCAAATCCCAGTCGGGGCCGGTGCTTCTGCACGTCTTCACGAACAAGGGTCACGGCGTGGCCCAGGCTGCGGACGATCCGGTCACGTTCCACAGCCCGCCGGTGTTCGAGCAGGTCGGCCCGCAGCGGACGATCCTGTCGATGCGGAAGGGGGGCGCGAAAGCCTACACCGACGCGGTTTCCGCCGCCATCCACCAGGTGATGGCCGAGGACCCCAAGGTCACCGTGCTGACTGCCGCCATGTGCCAGGGGAACAAGCTCGAGCAGGTCCGAGCCGACTACCCCGACCGCTTCCACGACGTCGGCATCTGCGAAAGCCACGCCGTCGCCTTCGCGGCGGGCATGGCCAAGGCCGGGGCGAAACCGATCGTCGACATCTACTCCACGTTCCTGCAACGCAGCTTCGACCAGATCTTCCAGGAAGTCGCGCTCCAGAATCTGCCGGTCGTGATGACGCTCGACCGGGCCGGGCTCGCGGGGCCTGACGGACCGACGCACCACGGGGCGTTCGACATCCCGTATACCCGGCTCTTCCCGAACCTGACGGTGATGGCGCCCGGCGACCAACTCGACGTCGAGCCGATGCTGCGGTTCGCGCTTGCCCACACGGGCCCGACCAGCATCCGCTACCCGAAGGCGAACCTGTCGCAACTCGACCGCAGCAACGACTTCGCACCGATCGAACTCGGCAAGGCGGAGCTTCTGGAGTGGGGCGAGGACGGCTGCTTCATCGCGTTCGGAACGCTGGCGGCCGACTGCATCGCCGCTGCCAAGATTCTCCGAGACGAGGGAATCCACGTCGGCGTGATCAACGCCCGCTTCGCGAAACCGCTCGACCGGGAACTGATCCTCCGCGCCGTCGAGACGATGCCCGTGGTGGTCACCGTGGAAGAGGGGACCCTCGAGGGGGGCTTTGGCTCGGCGGTTCTGGAAGCGGCGAACTCGGCAGGGCTCGACACGCGGAACGTGCTGCGGAAGGGCCTGCCGGACCGCTTCGTGGAGCACGGCGAGCGGTCGGAACTGCTCGCGGATCTCGGTCTGAATCCGGCGGGGTTGGCGGACGCGATCCGCAAATTTCGCGAAGAATTAGCCGACCGCCGAACCTGGGACGAGGTCGCCGTCGGTTCCTGAGTCACGTTCCCGGCAGCCGGGACCGCCTCGGTTGCCCGGCCGCGAACCACTCCCGGAACAGATTCATGCACTCCTCGCGAAGTGGGGCATACTGCTCCACTACCACCGGGGAGCCGGCCAGCTGAGCCGCGCCGACGTGCAGTTCCGGGAATTCCAGGCTCGCCGCGTCCTAGATGCTCGCCCCGAACACGACGCGATCCACCTTCGACCAGATCAGCGCGCCCATGCACATCGGGCACGGTTCGAGCGTTGAGTACGCCGTGCAGCCGTTGAGGAAGATCGTGCGGAGGGCGAAAGACGTCACCTTGAGGACGTTGATCTCCGCATGGCCGGTGGGGTCGAGGTCGCGCCAGACGGTGTTGTGGGCGACCCCGACGACCGCGTCGCCGCGGGCAATGACGGCGGCGACGGGAACCTGCCCGACCCGCATCCCGTCGCGGGCCTTGGTGATCGCCAGCCGCATGTGTGCTTCGTCGAACATCTCGATCTCGGTTATTTTTCCGGCATTTCGACAGGCTTCGTGTTGGTGAGGACATCCTTGATTGTTTCGAGTGCCTTGATGGCGTCTTCCTTGTCGCCGTAACCGCGGGTGCTGGTGGCGAGGGACTTGCCGTCCGCCCCCTTGATGCGGAACCGCCAGCCATCCTTCCCCTTGTAGACTTCGGCAACGCCTCCGTCTTTCTTCGCTTCTTTCTTGTCGTCGGCCGCGGTCAGGGCGACAGCGGAGACGGCCAGGGCCACGGCAACCATCGCAACGGATCGGCGGAGTTTCGCGTACACGGGCACCTCGGATTCGGGTGTGGAACAAGCCAACCGAGGGGATTATCCGAATCGCTCGAGTTTCGGGTAGCCGCGTTCTGTGAACCGTTGCGTCAGCCCTGTGCTTGTTCTCCTACGGTTCCGCCGCTGGAGCGGATGAGTCGCTCTGCCTCGTCCGCAAAGGCATCAAACTCGCCGTCGATGGGAAAGCAGTCGCGGGAAATGGGAACAGGACTTGGACCGACGAAAACCATCAGGAACCACTTCGGTGTGCGGTGCGTGCGAACGACCGCATGCCAGGGCATCTGCGCCCGGATGTAGCCGGTTTCGACGACGAATCCATCCGGAGTCAGAGTGAAGACGCGACGGCCGAGCGCTCGGCGATACGATGGATCATTCTCGATGCGAGCCCGAAGATTCTGCTCGGTCATCTGCCGAGTTTTCGCATCCGTAGGCCAGAGCAAGGCATAGACGATGGTCAGAAATAGCAAGAGAAGGAGTGAAAGGGTGTCGGACAAGCCACCGAGAAACCAGGTTGCGGTCAATCCCACCGTGGCCATTGCGGCAGTCAACAAGAGCATCAGCCGAGCCTGCGCTTTCTGCGAGCGGATAGCGGGCTCGGTCACCACCGCCAAGGTCGTACCTTCCACTCCCATCTCCAGTGTCAGATCAAACTCGATCCTCGTCGGTGGCATGATCAACTCCGGGTGATGCAAGTGCCCGTCCTGGCAGCGGGAATCGGCCCATGTTCCGGGTGCGGAGCCAGCATTCCCCGATCGCGAGAGGGAGCAGCCAGCTCGCCCAGGCCGCGAGACGGTACGCCATCTCCGGGTTCACAACCCCGAGCAGTCCCGCCGTGCCCGAGACGAGCCGCAGCACCACGGCCGAGCAAAGAAGGATGTATGTCCGCGTCATCCAGCGGCGATGCCGGTCAATTCGCCGACGGCGTGCTTCCACCAACCCGACAATCGCACATCCCGCCGTCACCAGCGACAGCGTGAGGAAACTCATCCCCGCCACCCACCCGGCGAACGCGTTTCGAGACATGACGACGCTGCTCGGAAGGACGAGCAGAAGCAGGATCGCAACCTGGATCCGCCCGAGGACCCGGTGCAGTCGTCGGTATCGGAGGAGAATGGTTTCGCTCAGCAAGATCAATCCGAGCACCAACACGACCGGTGCGGTGAGGATGTGGACGTAAAACGCCAGGCGGTAGGTGCCGTGGAACGTCGCTTCCCGGCCCTGGAGGAACAGGGAGTCGAAATTGGGTGGGAAATAGTCCGGGTAGTTGGCGAGGATCGTGCCGAGCACGCGGAGGATCAGTAGCACGACGGCCCCTCGAAGAACCGCCGTCAGCACCCGCCGCCGCCTCGGGTGGGTCAGTCCCACAGGATCACTTCCCCGCCGGCGATGGTGATGGCGTCGGCGAGGAACTTCGCGTCCGTGGAATAGCGGACCGAGAGAACCGAGCCGTCCGCCCTCGCACCCAGGGCACTCGTCCCGTGCCCTCCGAACTGCCGGGTTTCGCCGAGAACGGGGACAGCGGTCGGGTCGTATCCCCGGAGATTGGACCCGCCGCCACGAGCCCAGGGGCCGAGGTTGGTGCGGGTTTCCATCAGTGCGATGGTGTTGGAAGCACCGTCGCGGATGCCGTCAAGCGACGTGGCCCGGTCGTATCCCATGATGCCGTTTCCAACTGCTCCGTCCGGTCGACTCGGGGCGTCGAGTCCGACACCGGCCATCGCAACGTAGTTGGTTTGGTTCTGGGAACCACCTCCACCGGGGCACTGGAAAATCCTGACGAGTTTCTCCGTGGCTTTCGTGTTTCCGGCAAATCCTTTCTCCCCGTCGAATTGGCGGAAGAGTTCCCCCTGCTCCACGTACGGCAAAATGGCGACCATCCAGCTGAGCCGATCCTCCGGTCGGGAACCCTGCCCGAAACAACCGGTGGGAAACGCACCGCTGTCCGGTCGATCCGCGGGGCTGCTCGTGGGCCGCGGCGGCAGCGGTCGCCCGGTGTCCGCGTAGTTGTGCATCCCGATCATGATCTGCTTGAGGTTGTTCGTGCAGCGTGAACGGTCTGCAGCTTCCGGTATCCTGCGTGTGGCAGGGAGGAGAAGCCCGATGCCGATGACGAGGATCGCAAGGAGGACAAGAACCTCGATGAAGCTGAGCCCGGGCCGGTTCCGCGGAGACATGACGGATCCTCTCCAGATGGGAAGATTGGCGTCCCGATCATACCCCGAAAAGTGTCGGAAGTCAGTTTCTTCCGCCGGTCCTCGAATCACCCCTCGCTCGGTCTAGATGGGGCGACCACCGCGGCGACCGGAAGGCGGGGGCGAGGGGAGGAGTGTCCCCGTTGCAGGTTGCGGAATCCCAAGCGGGCACCGATTCCCGCGAGCAGAATCAGCGGCGACCAAGGGGCGAGGGCGATCACCACCAGGGCCGCGCCTTTGCCGAGGTTCGACAGTGCAGTCAACGAGCCATCGAAAGTTTCGTCGACGCGAGAGGCAAAGGTGGGCACGGTCGGCGGAACGTAGGGCGATTCCTCGGAGAGCGTGACGGTGATGGTCGACATCGCGGACATGGTGGCGAGGTATTTCATCCGGCCCTCGGCCCGCTCGATGTCGCCGCGAACCCTGGAGATTTCGCTGCGGATGCGAATGCGGCTCTCGAGGTTCAACCCGGGCTCCGCGATCATCTTGTTGAGCGCTTCCTCTTCGATTTTCAGGTTCTTGACGCGGGCCTGGATGTCGACAAATTCCTCGGTGACATCCTGGGAATCGGAGGTGTTCCGGGTGGCAACCCCGAGTCCGGCGAGGGAATTGACGGCGGTTCGGAACTTTTCCGAGGGGACTTTCAAGGTCCAGGTCGCGGTTCGCCGACTGCCGAGGTTTCCACTTCGGTCGGACTTGGCGATGTAGCCGCCCCACTCCGCGACCAGTCGCTCGAGTTCCTTGCTCCCCGCGTCGAGATCCTTGACGACGACCTCCAACTGGGCGGTGTAGATGATCTTCCGCGGCACCGGCAGTGGTGGTTCCGCCGGGTTTGCGACGCCTGCACCCGATGCCGGTGCGAGTTTCCCATCGCCCTCGGCGGGTGCCCGTGACGCAGTGACGTTGACCGATTGCGGGGCACCGCCGCAGCCCGAGATGGCTGTGATGGCAACGAGCGCGACGACAAAGCCCGAGCGTGCGAGCGACATGGGTCACCGCCTGATTGGTGAAGGACGTGGAAGACTGCTGGCAAAGACACGATCCTCGACGGGCGGGAATATTCCCAGACTTCCAGGCGTTTACGCGGCGTCGGTCAACCGCCCGAGGCTGGTTCTGGAACGAGTCGCAGCGAGTGTTTCGTGTCGCGGAGGACCTCGTCGGGGGTCCAGGGGATGGGGGTGGCGTCGCCGCGCTGCCAGAGGGGGAACTGGTCGTCGTAGTGGTCGCTGACGGGGTTGCCGCTCTGGCCGCCGCAGAGGACGAACCGGGATGCGGACCAGTCGGAGGTGTCGAAAACGGCCCGGAAATTGGCCATGTTGTGGGTCGGAGAGAACGGGGAACTCGGGCGGACTCCGGCCTGGGAGACGGTATTCTGGTCCCCGCCGCACGGGATCGGCCCGCGGTTGAAGATGGGCCCGAGAATCCGCGAATCGCCGAGCATCGTGTGCCGCAGCACCAGTTGCCGGGCGTCGCCCCAGGTCCACCAGTCGGGCCCGGGTCCGCGAGTCCGCATCAGGTTCTGCACCACCAACGCGAGGGCCTCGAGCATTTCCGAGTCCCACCCATGCGGGAACCACCGGTCCGGCTTCGATCGCACCAAACGGACGAGATGGCCCACCCGGCGATCGGCGAAGAGACTGTGTAGCACCGGCCCAAACTTCGACTCGCCGAGCACGACTTCCCAGGACTTCGGAGCCTTCGCCTTCGCCACCCGGACGGACATCTCGGCGAGGAAAAGTTCGAAGACGGCCGCCGCCGGGGAATTCGCGGCGACTTCGCCATCCCAGGCGCGGAGCAGTTCCAACCCCCGCCGGGCCAGATCGGTCGCCGGTTCCAGTGACAGCACGATGTCACGGATCTCTTCCCACGGTTTCGACCGCGTATTCCGCTGCAGTTTCTGGAAGTCGGCGACGGTCCACCCCACCGGGTGCTTGCCGAGTTCCTCGCGGATCACCGAGACACGGTATCCGTCGACAAAATCGAAGCCCAGGAACGGCGGAAGCGTCGGATCTTGCGGCAGGTTGTTGGCCGTCGCGAGGAAGCCCTCCGGCGGGTTGACGAGCCTCGGCATCTGCTCGAAGGGGACGTACCCTTCCCACCCGGAATCGGGGAGGTCGGCCCGGCGAGGGACCATGCCGTTCCCCCCTTTCCGCACCGGAACCTGCCCGACGAGCTGCCAGCCGATCGTGCCCGTCGAGTCGGCATAGACCAGATTCAACGGCAGCAACGGCCACGCCGCGAACGGCTTGCGGAACGACTCGAAATCCTTCCCCGTCACCGCCCCGACGAACCCGCTCACCGGCATCGCCTCAAGCCACACCGCCCGGAGCGAGATGACTTCCGGAATCTCCGAAATCAGCGGGGAAATCACCGGCCCCCGCGGCGTGACCAGAATCTCCTCGACGACGTCAGGCTGCCCCTTGATGCGGATCGTCTCCCGGACCACCTCGCACGGGGTGAAACTGCCGTCGGATTCGCGAACCGACTTCCCGTCTGGACCCAGCGTCTCGATGAAGAGGTCGGTGTTGTCCGTGAGCCCCGCGGTGACGCCCCAGCAGGCGAACCCGTTGTGGCCGATCGGGAATGCCGGCGCACCCGCGAACATCGCCCCGGCGACCGCATGTTCCGGCGTCCGCACATGGGCGAGGTACCAGGGTGCGGGAAGGGTCGGAGCCAGGTGCGGGTCGCTTGCCAGCAGCGGCTTCCCCGAAATCGTCCGCGACCCGGAAACCGCCCAGTTGTTCGAGCCCCCACCCCGAGGGGCCATCTGCTGGAATGCCGCCAAATCCGCGGCGAGACGGTCGAGCAGCTGCGAGAATTCGACGGTTCCCCCCGTCGTGATCGGGTGCCAGTCCGGGAAAAGCGGGTCAAGTTCCCGCACCGCCTCGGCTCCGTCGGCGTGGAGGATCCGCAACCGGGCGAGTTCGACGTCCCAGTTGGACGGGAGCATGAACGACAGGAGTTTGAGGTACGCCAGGACGTCGGTCGGTTCCCACGGGGTCGGTTGGCCGCCGACGAGGGAGAACTCGTGGGGCTTCTCGCGGATACCGTGGGCGAACCCGGCGGAAATGCCGGCTGCAAACGCCGAAATTTGCGAGGCCACCACGGGTTCGAGAACCGGAAGCTGCTTCACCGCAGCCCGGTGGAACCCGATCCGCCGACTCATCCGGTCCAGGGGCAAACTGGCGGTTCCGACCAGTTCCGAGAGTGTCCCCCGACCCAGCCGCAGGTGCGTTTCGAGCTGGAAGCCGCGATCCTGGGCCTGGCAGAACCCGAGCGCGAAGGCCGCGTCCGTCGCCGATTCCGCCTCGAGGTGCGGAATTCCCCAGCGATCCCGGCGAATCGTGATGGCCGACCCGAGGCCGGGAACCGCGATCTCCCCATCGACGATCGGCTGCCGACTTCCCAGGGTCAGGCGGAAAAGGAGGCTTCGCAGTGTCACGCGGCGGACTCCGGGAGGTCCAGGCGAAGGGCGACTTTCCCAGAATACGGGGCGGGTCTTGCGGAATGTGCCGGCCGGCGCGAAAATTCCTGCGCGAATAGTCCCCGGGTTCGTATCGTCTACTGAGGTGTCGCACCCGGCGGAACCGGGTCGGCTTACCCACAGGAGGCTCTCCGCATGGTCCGCTCGCTGTTCGCCGCTGCTGTTGCCGTCACGCTGGTCGGTTTCGCGACCGCTGCTGAGCTGAAGTCTGGCCCGCAACCGGGCGAGAAAGTCCCTGGCCCATTCGCCCCCCTCAACGTCAACGGTGACTCGGCTGGCAAAAAGCACTGCCTGTACTGCGAAAACGGTGCAAATCCCGTCGTCATGATCTTCGCCCGCACCCCCGACTGCCCGGGCACCCAGAAGCTCCTCAAGGCCGTCGACGAAGCGACCGCCGCCCACAGCAAGTGCAAGATGGGCAGCTTCGTCGTGTTCTGCACCGACGAAGAAAAGGCCGAGGCCAAGCTCAAGGAACTGGCGAAGAAGGAAGGCTACAAGAAGCTCGTCCTGTCGATCGACACCCCGGCCGGCCCGAGCAAGTACAACGTCGCCAAGGACGCCGACCTGACCGTCGTCCTCTACACCGACCGCGTTTCCAAGGCCAACTACACCTTCGAGAAGGGCAAGATCACCGAGAAGGACATCGAAGCGATCATCAAGGACGTCTCCAAGATCGTCCCGGAAAGCAAGTAACTTCTCGCGGTCGAACGCACTCGGGCACGGCGGGGTTTCCGCTGTGCCCGATTTTTTTCATTCGCGACCGATTTTCTGACCACGACTCGCTGTAACACACTTCAATTTTTCACACTCGCGATCCGTTTCCGGCGTAGTACAACCCCGTTACACCTACCTGTGTCCCGGTTGGTCGAGTCGGTTCCGTGGATGGGAACCGATCTTCTCGGCCGAGCTAGCCCATTCCGGAGACGCCTCGTGGCCAAGACGCCCTCCCGCCCCAAGACCGCCCCGAAGGGCGACCCCGACACGACCATTCGCGAAATCGCCCGCGTCATGCGGAGCCTTGCCGACGAGAACCGCCTTCGCATCCTCTTCATGCTCGCCGAGCACGGGGAAATGCATGTTTCCGCCATCGGCGAGGAACTCGGCCAATCTCAGCCGGCAGTGAGCCACCACCTCGCCCAGTTGAAGAACGCGGGGCTGGTGGAAACGCGACGCGATGGCAAATTTAATTTCTACGCCCCGAGTTCCACCGGCCTGGCGACGGTTGTTGCGGAACTCTTTCCCGCCGGCACCCCCGCGAAAATCACGCTGGGCGGGGTCGAAATCAGCTTCAAGCGGAAGTGACCGGGTCAGTTTCGGCTCGAAGAAGTGCCCCACTCGCTGTGGGATTTCTTGAAATCGGGTTTGGTCAGATCCTTCGAAGTGGTTCCGTCCTCCGAGAACTCCTCCCCGCCATCGTCGGAGAGCAACTGCACCCGGGTCGAGGAAGTCAGGGGTCCCTCCCACTTCGTCCCGCCGTCGAGTTTCTGCCGATGGAACGTGCCGAGCACCGACTTCGTGTCGAAGGTGTGCGTTCTCTCAGCATGTCCGCCGTACACGTGCAGGTACCCGTCAGACTCGATCGCCCCGAGGCTGGAAACGGCGACGGGAATCGGTTAGTAGAACTTCGCCTTGTCTTCGCCCAAAACGGGGGCCGCAGCTATGAACAGGATGAGGAGAGCGTAACGCAGGAGATCTCCTCGATGGGTTGGGGGACTGACAGGCAGGTTTGTCACTTCCCCGCGTCGAACACCAGGGTCGCGTAGTGGCGGACTTCCTCTTACCTCTTCCCGCCCGCTTCGCCGGCGGATGACTCGGACTACTTTGCGTAAGCGGCGAACCGCCCCTTGGCCTCATACGCCGGGGTGCGACCGTCCTTGTCGGCTTTCACCTTCTCCTTCTTGCCGTCCTGGGTCGCGATCGAGACCTCCGCGTCGGTCACCGGCTTGCCGGACGGCAGCACCCGGAACGCGACCTTTCCGCCTTCGACGACGGGGACGCGAACCGCTCGCGTCGAGCCGATCCGGGAGCGGGAGGGCCTCGCCGGGTTGATCAAGGCGTATGACAGGGCGGCTTGGGAGGAGGCGTGGAACACAGGCGCGCCCATCGACTTCGAGGCGGCCGGGTTGCCGGTCGTCAACCTCCTGTCCGGGGCGTACTTGGGCTTCGACCGCTACAACAACTTGTACGTCGGCGGCGGCGACGTGTTCGGTTCGGCACCCGACTCCAATTACGCCGCGGTGGTCTACCGGGCCTCGCTCGATGACGTATTCGCGGGCGGCGGTATGAACGCCCGTGAGGTGGAGACCTGGGGTGGAACGAGGGGTCACAAGGTCACGTTCGGCGGAATCGAATTGGATCGCTTCGAGGACCCAGGCAACGCAGCTGGGCCCAACGAGCGCTACTTGGGACAGGTGCCACGGGCCACCTATTTGACGATTCTGGCAGCCGGATCGACTGCTACGCTTCGGGTGGAGGTAAACCTCATCGGAGGCGGTGGGTCGGACGACTTCATCCTCGAGGCATATGGGTATCGGGTGACACCGCGCCGCTGATCAATCGGGATCCGGCAGGGAGTCGCAACAGATCGCCGAACCGCTCGCACAAATCGTGGACCCACCCCGCCGGCGAGCACGCCTCGATCACGACTGTGACAACCGGGTGTCGCAGCAGTTCGTCGCGGAACTCATTCCGCCAGTGGATCGCCTCCGTGAGCAATGCAATCACCCGACGCGGATA
>CAZKIQ010000034.1:0-60551 GCA_964552815.1 uncultured Alcaligenaceae bacterium
GCGGGCCCAGTCCATCCAGTACCCGAGGCGGACGCTCTGGTCGGTCTGGACGCGGGCGAACTTGTTGACGCGGTCTTTACACGCCTGCACGAACTTGGCGACGGACGCCTCGGGGTCGCCGGGGACGAGGTTCTCGATGTCGCGTTTCGACTTCAGCCCGAGTTCCTTTTCGACTTCCACCTCGACCCACAACCCCTGGCAGTCGAAGCCCTGCTGGTAGCGGAGGTGCCGGCCGGTCATGGCGAAGTAGCGGTTGTAGGCGTCCTTGTAGGTCCGGCCCCAGGCGTGGTGGACGCCCATCGGGTTGTTCGCGGTGATCGGGCCGTCGAGGAAGCTCCATTTGGGCTTGCCGGCGTTCTTGGCCCGCAGTTTGTCGAAGATGCCGTGCTCCGACCAGAACTGGAGTGTGGCCCGTTCGAGGGCGGGGAAATCGACGTTTTGGGTTTCGACCTTCTCGAACGGCATCGGGGACCTCGGCAAAGACGGCGGGGAATCCTTTCAGTTTAGGAGAGGAGACAGCCAGGATGCAGTGGGATCGCGCCGGGTGCTCGAGGCGGCGTCGGCATTGTGGCTGGCACAAAGAAACGACGCCGGGAAATTCCCGACGTCGTCGTGCCTGGACCCGAGCAGGGCGATTTGCAGAAGTCCGAGATTCCGGGGTTACTTGTTGTTCTGATTCACGTTCGGATTCTGGTTCTTGTTGGAGTTCTGATTCTGATTTTGGCCCTGATCCTTCGGCGTGCAGCATTCTTTCAATTCGTTCTGGTCCACGAATCCGTCGTTATTGCGGTCGAACCGCTGGAAGTTTTGGCTGATCATGCCCTTGGCCTCGTCGCGGCTGATCTTCTTGTCGTTGTTCTTGTCGCAACGCTCGAAGATCGAGTCGATGCGGTGCTGGATGGCCTGTTCGCGGGCGGACTGGATCTCGTCTTTGGAGAGTTGGCCGTCGTTGTTGGAGTCGGCCTTGCGAAGCATGCCGTACACCTTTTGCACATCCTTGAGGCTCATCTCATCGCGGGGTGCTTCGACGACCCAGATCGAAACGACTTCGATCGGTGCGTTGTGGCTCATCCGGCTGGCGTGTTCGCGGAGTTCTTCCTTCGAGAGTTTCCCATCCTTGTTGGTGTCCAGGGCTTCGAAGTTTTCGCGGGCGTCGGTAGGAAGTTCGTCGCGGGAGAGAGCCCCGTCGTTGTTCTTGTCGTACTCCTTGACGTATCCCTCGGCGGATTGTTGTTGTTGCTTCTGATCGTTCTGCCCGGAATTATTCTGGGGTTGCTTGTTTTGTGGGTTGGCATTCTGGGCCCACGCGGGGAGTGCGACGGCCAGAATCATGGCGGTGGCGATCGACAGACGTGCGCGCATGAGAACCTCCTTGGGAGAACGAACTCCGACCAATGTGGCCGGAATCCGAGGAACACTCGCTGAAAGATCTGTGCCGGGAAGACCGTCTTTCTTCGCAGGAACAAGACTTGCTCCCGCCGATTGCGTGTCAGTGTCACTTCGCAGACACTGCCCATCACACATCGCAACTGGCTTGAAGGGAGGCGTCGTGGGGCATCGAATCACCTACTGGTGGAACCTGCTCCGGGAGAGTTTCTGGTTTCTGCCGACCATCCTCGTCGCGGCTGCCGTGGGCCTTTCCTTCGCGGCGGTCGAGACCGATCGGATCATCGAATCGGAGGGGAAAACGCTCTACGGGTGGACCTATCGCGGCGGCGCGGACGGGGCTCGCGGAGTGCTGAGCACGGTTGCCGCCTCCATGATGACCGTGGCCGGCGTGGTCTTTTCCGTCACCGTCGTCGCCCTGAGCCTCGCTTCCCAGCAGTTCGGCCCCCGGCTCATTCGCAACTTCACCCGCGACCGCGGAAACCAGATCGTGCTCGGAACCTTCGTCGCCACGTTCGTGTACTGCCTGCTCGTCCTCCGCACTGTCAACGGAACCGACGACCTCGAATTCGTCCCGCAACTCGGGGTGACCCTGGCAGTCCTTCTCGCCCTGGCGAGCATCGGGGTGCTGATCTATTTCATCCACCACGTTGCCATGTCGATCCAGGCGTCGGCGGTCATCGAACGGGTGGCGAAGGAACTCGATGCCACCATCGAGGCAGTTTTCCCCGAGGATTCCACAGGTTTGGTGGATCCCCCGGAAGAGACTGCGGTCTTCACGCCCGCGGGTTCCACGGCGGTGCGGGCCACCCATCCCGGGTACATCCTCGGAATCGATTCGGAAGGCATCCGGAAACTGGCCGGCGAGCGAAACTATCGGATCGCCTTTCCCCTTCTGCCGGGCGGATTCGTCAGCAAGGGTGACACCGTCGCGCACATCCTTGCGCGGGGCGAGGAAATCCCCGACGCGGATATCGATCGTGTTCGAGAAGCGGTCATGCTGGCCTCTCGACGGACCCTGTTCCAGGATGTCGAATTCGCGTTTCTGCAACTGACCGAGATCGCGGTGCGGGCACTTTCCCCCTCAATCAACGACCCATTCACGGCTCAGGACTGTGTCGAGCGGCTCGGCCACGGCTTCTGCAAGCTCGCGACCCGGAAGTTCCCTCCCGTAACCAGCCGAGGAACCAACGGCCTCGGGGAGGTCACCGTCCGGCGACCGACATTCCCCACCTTGCTCGATACGGCGTTTGATCCCGTTCGCCATGCCGGGAAGCACTCACCCGAGGTGCTCCGCAAAATGGCGGCGACCCTGGTTTCGATCTGGAATCATGTCGAGCACCCTGCTGATCGTACCGCAGTCATGTCGCACATCGCACGCGTGGTCCGGGCCGGGGACCAACTCGCGGAACCCGACGATCGCGAGACAGTCCGTGCCATCGCCGGGAAAATGCCCGTCCCCCAGCGGGAAACCCGCAGCCTTTCCTGGAACGAGCACGGGGGATAGTTCGCATCTCTCGCCCCATCGCGAGGACAGACGACTCCCCTCGGACCTATAATCCCGACGAGGAAGGAGATTCGCGATGGGTGATGGCGATCGTTCGACTCCGGTCAAACCGCTCTCGCTTCGCCGGGAAGGGGATGGGCTTCGCATCGACTGGTCGGACGGCGTCAGCACTTTCGCCAGCTGGCGGGCGATCCGCTCGGCGTGCCCTTGTGCGTCCTGCATGGACGACCGCTCGAAACCGCCGGACCCGTTTCGCGTTTTGAAACCCTCGGAAGTTTCCGCCGGCCCGCCATCCCCCGTTGGAATGCGGCCGATCGGGCACTATGCCTACCAGATCACCTGGAACGACGGACACGACACGGGAATCTACACCCTCGAAGCACTCCGGAAACTGACCTAGGACCCCGAAATGCAACCGCAGATGCCCGGTCAAAAACTCTCCCTTCCCGGCGTGAAGCACGTCCTCGCCGTCGCCAGCGGCAAGGGGGGCGTCGGAAAGTCGACCGTCGCCGCCAACCTCGCCGTCGCCCTCCAGATGCACGGCCAGCGGGTCGGCCTCATGGATGCCGACATCTACGGGCCTTCCGTCCCGATCATGTTCGGGCTCGGACTTGTCGACCAGACCCGCACCCCGTTCCCCATCGAGCGGTACGGGTTGAAACTCATGAGCATGGGATTCCTCGTCGACCCCAACCAGGCCGTCATCTGGCGGGGTCCGAAGGTCGCCCAGGCGGTGGGTTCTTTCCTCGCTCAGATTCCCTGGGGAGACCTCGACTTCCTGGTCATCGACCTGCCGCCGGGAACCGGGGACGCTCAGCTTACCCTCTCCCAGCAAGCCCCGCTGACCGGGGCGATCGTCGTGACCACGCCGCAAGATGTCGCCCTGATCGACGCCCGGAAAGGCGTGCGGATGTTCCAGGAAGTCCGCGTGCCGGTGCTCGGCATCATCGAGAACATGAGCTACCTGGAAGACCCGGCGGGAAATCGCACCGCCATCTTCGGAAAAGGCGGCGGCCAGAAACTCGCGACCGAAGCAGGAGTTCCGCTTCTCGGGGAACTCCCGATCGACCCCCGCGTCGGCGAGTGCGGCGACGCCGGCGAACCGATCGTCCGCCGGCACCCCAACACGCCCGTGGCCAGGGCCTTCGTGGCCATCGCTCAGAACGTCGTCAACGAGATGTTGAAGAAACCTGCCACCGAGGCGCTGCCGGAAGTGCAACTCTGAGATGATTCGCGGAGTTCCTGCTTCACGCCAGCGAGTGATCGCCAAAAACCGAGCCGCAAAGATCCGGGAGAATCTTTGCGGCTCGGCGTTTTCGTGGGACTTCTCTTCACCTCACACCTTCAACCGGCCAGTACTGTCGCCGAAGCTGCTCGTCGGAGCACCGACGCGATCGAAAAGGGCGAGGTACAGGTTCATCAGCGGGGTTTCTTTCGGGAAAACGAGGTGCCGGCCGGTCGCGAGGGTGCCGCCCGCCTTGCCGAGCGTCAGGATCGGCAGGTCGTCGTGGTTGTGGCGGTCGCCGTCGCCGATGCCGCTGCCGTAGACGATCGTGAGATTGTCGAGGAGGGTGGTGCCGCCGGCTTCCTTCACGGACTGCAACTTGCCCGCAAGGTAGGCCAACTGCTCGATGTGGAAGGTGTTGATCTTCTTGATCTTCGCCTGCTTTTCCGGGTTTCGGCCGTGGTGGGACAGGTCGTGGTGCCCCTCGCGGACGCCGATCTGCGGGTAGGGTTTGCCGCTGCCGTCGTTGGCGAACGGGAACGTCGCCACGCGGGTGAGGTCGGTCTGGAACGCGATCACCATCAGGTCGCACATCAGGCGAACGTGCTCTTGCATATCTTTCGGCACGCTCTTCGGAACGTCCATCTTCGGTTTCGGCAGCGGCTTCCGGTCGGCGTTCGCCTTCTTGATCTTCTCGATGCGGTCTTCGAGCTCGCGGACGGCGGTGAGGTACTCGTCGAGTTTCCGCTGGTCTCCGGCCCCGAGCCGCTTGCCGAGGCCCTTGGCGTCTTCCATCACGAAATCGAGGACGGACTTGTTGTAGAGTTCGCGTTTGGCCCGGGCGGCGGCGAGTTCTTTTGGATCGTTGCCGCCGAAGAGGCGATCGAAGACGGCCTTGGGGTCGATTTCCTTGGCGTTCGGGGTGCTCTCACTTCGCCAGGACAGGTTGGACGAGTAGGCGCACGAGTACCCGGAGTCGCAGTTGCCGGCCTGGCCGCCGCGTTCGACGCCGAGTTCGAGGGACGGGAAGCGGGTGTTGTCGCCAATGACGTTGGCGACGTGCTGGTCGGCGGACATGCCGACCTTGATGTCCGCCCCGTGGGTCTTGCGCGGTTGCCGGCCGGTGAGGAAGACGGACATGGCCCGGGCGTGGTCGCCGGGGCCGTCGCCGTTGGCCCGGGCCTTGTCGAGCGTGAGCCCGGAGAAGACGTTGAGGTGCGACTTCACCGCGTCGAGGGGCTTGAGAATGTCCGGCAGATCGCCGAGTTTCCCCTCGGATTTCGGCGTCCAGTCCGGCATATGGACCCCGTTCGGGACGTACACGAACGCAAGCCGCTTCGGCGGCCCGGCGACGGCTTTCGCAGCGGGCGCAGCCGACGCGAGGGTTTCGAGCCACGGCAACGCGATGGCGGTGCCCAGGCCGCGGAGGACGGTTCGGCGGGTGAGAATCGGGTTCATTGGGCCTCCGAAGTCAGGGGTTCGGTCGTTTCGAGAACGGGTGAATTTGGTCTCAGTTTCCAGGCGAGGAATCCAAGCAACAGGAATGTCGCGTTCACTGTTAATCCGAGGCGGAAGTAGCAAAAGTCTTCCGTTCGGTATGGGCCTTTGGCCACAGGCCACATTGCACGTGGATCATATTCCCATCGATAGGCTTCTTCGATCGTGTAGAATTCGAACAATCCGAAATGGAGGTGGTGCCTCGGGGGAGGAAGCTCGGGGCAAGTGTATCCGATTTGAATTTCGCCCGTATTCACCGTCGGTCCCCACAGGACATACAGCGCCATCGCTGCGAAAGAGGTCCAAAACACGAGCCGCAACTTGTATCGGAAGTCGCGGAAATCGGGTTCATTTTGGGTTTCCGTGGTCATAGCTCACCGATTTCGCAAGTTCTCCGCTCCTACTCACTCCGCTTCCCCTTCCGCTTCTGGAAGGCGTCGTTTTCGACGATCGCTAGCACCAGGGCGGAGAACTTGTCGTTGCCGGACTTCAACTTCGCGGTGATCTCGTCGAGGGCACACTTGTCATAGTACTCTACCCCACGGCCGAGGGCGTAGGTGAGGAGTTTCTCGGCCAAACAGCGGCGGAACTGGTCGGACTTTCCGAGCAGGACCTTGCGGAGCTCGGCGGGGCCGGTGAACTTGCCGCCGTCGGGGAGGACGCCGCTGGAATCGATCGGCTGCTTGTTGTCCTGGTCGCGCCAGCCGCCGATGCCGTCGAAGTTTTCCAGGCCGAAACCGAGCGGATCGAGCTTCGCGTGGCAGTTGGCACAACTCGGGTTCGCCCGGTGCTGCTCCATCTGCTGGCGGAGCGTTCCCTTGAGCTGGCCGGTCGGGGGAAGTTCGGGCACGTCCGGGGCCGGGGGCGGCGGCGGGGTGCCGAGGACGTTCTCGAGGATCCATTTCCCGCGTTTGACCGGGGAAGTCCGGGTCGGGTTCGAGGTCACGGTCAGGACGCTGGCCTGGGTGACGATCCCGCCGCGACGGGTGTCGGGGAGCTTGATGTAGCGGAAGTCGCCGCCCTTGATGCCGGGCACGCCGTAGTGCCGGGCGAGCCGCTCGTTGAGGAAGGTGTAGTTCGCGTCGAGGAAATCGGTCACAGGGCGGTCATTCTTCACGATGTGGCCGAAGAAAAGCTCGGATTCGCGGATCATCGACTTGCGGAGGCTCTCGTCCCAGCCCTTGAAGGTGGCCGTGTCAGGTGAGAGGGTGCGGAGATTCCGCAGTTGCAGCCACTGGCCGGCGAAGTTTTCGACGAGCGCGTGGGATTTCGGGTCCTTGAGCATCCGCATCACCTGGGCTTCGAGCACGCCGGGCTTGCGGAGTTCGCCCTTGTCGGCGAGCCGGCTCAGTTCCTCGTCGGGCATCGTGCTCCAGAGGAAGTACGACAGCCGGGTCGCGAGTTCGTGGTCTGTCAGGGTGCGGACGGAGGCGGGATCCTTGGGGTCGTCCTCGATCCGGAAAAGGAAGTGCGGCGAGACGAGGATGGCCTTGAGGGGGAGCTTGAGCGCCTTCTCGAATTTGTCCCCCTGGGCCTCGGCGAGGTCGTAGAGCTTGAGCAATCGCTGAATTTCGGCAGCGGAAACGGGTCGGCGGTAGGCTTTGCGGGCGAACGCGGCGATGACCTTCTCGGCGGCGGGGCGGGTGTCCTTTTCGCCGGTCGGGTGGGCGACCAGGATCATCTCGGTGCTTGGCGGCACCGGTTTCTTTCCACCGCCGAGCGGGCCCTCGACCTCGATTTGCTCGATGGTCAGGGTGCGGTATTTCTTGGCGTCCTCGGTGGCGGACTTGTCGCGGAACGGGTTGAGGAAGACGGCGGCAATCTTGCGGTCGCCAGCGGATTGCTTCAACTTCGCTTCGAGGAACTCGGACTTTTCCGTGGCTTTCACCTCGAAGGTTTTGACGGTCTTGTCATCGACACGGATCGCCATTTTCGGAAGATCGTCGCCGAGTGGTCCCGCGAGTGCCCGGACGCGGATGGCGTACTCGCCGTCGGCGGGGAAGTTGAATTTCTCGAGGTAAGCCTGGCCCTCGGTCGTGAATTTGATCTTGGGCTTGGCTTCGCGGGTCTTGGCGTCGCGGGGGCGGACCTGGATGTTCTGCGTCCGGAAGAGTTGCTTCGCGGATTTCACGGGGTCGGCGGACTTGATCGCCGATTCGAGGATGCGGTCGGCGGCGGCGAGGTATTTTTCGAGGAGGATCGGCTGCAGCGACAGGACGTCGCCGATGTTGTCGAAACCGTAGCCGACGTCGTCGGAGGGGAAGTCGTCGGCGGGTTGGAAATCGACGCCGCAGAGGTCGCGGATGGTGTTGTTGTACTCGGCCCGGTTGAGCCGGCGGATGGTGACGCGGCCGGGGTCTTTGGGGGCGGTGCAGTCGACCTTGGTGAGCGTTTCGCAGATCCAGTTGGTGACGAATTCTTTCTCGGCGGCAGTCGGCTGGGGCTTCTTTTTCGGCGGCATTTCCCCTGCTGCGATCGCTTTCTGCACCGATTCCCAGGTTCTGCGGTCCTTACGGGCGTGGGCTTCGCTGAGGTAGACGTCGAGGCTCAGGCCGCCGGCTGCCTTCTGGCTGCTGTGGCAACCGTTGCAGTGCTGGGCGAGGAACGGCTTGATTCGCTTCTCGAAGGTGTCCGGTGCGGGATTCGAGGCGGGCGGGGCGGCGGCAATGGGCCGGGGGGAGCCGGTGTGGGAGATGATTCCGGCACCGACGACAAGCGCGATCCAGGGCAGCGTGGAACGCCAGGACATTCGGAGGCTCCGAGACGGACGGGACGGCAGGCGGGAGAAGTCGTGCGGGCGTGGAGGGTACATGAATTCTATCCGCTGCTGGGCCTTACACAACAAGAAACCCTTCTCCGGCGTGGGAGTTCTGCACGCGAGCACTGCGGGTCGGGAGTTGCCGGGGATTACTCGGGAAAGGTCCAGGAGGTTTCACGGCCAGGAATCGAACTGGAGCCGGGTTGGCTTCATCCTCCGGAGAAACTGGGATTTCGACAGAACCGGCACCCTCGATAGAATCCCGGCATGAGTCTCCCATTCTCGGCGGAAACGGAGTCCCTGCGGGCCGCCCAGCGGTCGTGGGCCGCGCAACCCATTTCCGAGCGGTTGCGTCCGGTTCGGGAATTCCGCTACCTCCTCGTCGAGCGGGCGGAGGAACTGGCGTCGGCGGTGGAATCGGACGTCGGCCGGAAGGCGGCGGAGGTCATTGCGACGGATGTCCTTCCCTCCGCGTCGGCGGCGAAGTTTCTTCTCTCGGACGCCCGCCGGATCCTGCGACCGCGAACCGTCGGGCGTCGACCGTTCTGGTTGCTCGGCTGTCGGGACACCGTCTATCGCCGGCCGTACGGGGTCGTCGGCCTGATCGGGACCTGGAATTACCCGCTGTTCCTGACTGCAGTCCCGATGCTGCACGCCCTGACGGCGGGAAACGCGGTGCTTTGGAAACCGAGCGAGTTGACGCCGACGCTCGCGGATCGCCTGCAGGAACTCCTCGAGAAATCGGGTTTCCCGAAGGATTTGATCGCTCGGGTTCAGGGGACGCGGGAAGCCGGGCCGCAACTGGCGGAAGCGGACGTCGATTTCGTCCACTTCACCGGATCCGAGGCGACGGGGCGTAAGCTGGCGGCCCGGCTGGGGGAACGTCTGGTTCCGTCCGCGCTCGAACTTTCCGGGGTGGATGCGGTCTTCGTACTCGCGGACGGGGATGCGAAGCTGGCGGCCCGGTCGGCGTGGTACGGGGCGACGTTGAATTCGGGGCAGACGTGCATTTCCTGCCGGCGGGCGTTTGTGCATCGGTCGGGATACCCGAAATTCGTCGAGGAATTGAGGCCGCTGGTGGAGTCGGCGGAGTCGGCGTGGCTGGCGTTGCCGGGGCAGGTTTCCCAGGCGGACCGGTTGCTGGAGGATGCGGCCCGGACGGGGGCGGATGTGCTGCAGAAACCGCACCCGCCGGCGGAGATTCCGAACCCGGAAAAGGCGGGCGTTCGCACCCCGGTTCGGCCGGCGGCGGTCCTCAACGCGTCGCCGGAACTGGCGATCTGCCGGGAATCCTCGTTCGCGCCGCTTCTGGCGGTGGTTCCCTTCGAGGACACCCAGCAACTGGTGGCGATGCACGATCGCTCGGAGTTCGGGCTGGCGTCGGCGGTCTTCACGGCGAACCCGGCCAGTGCCGTCGAACTTGCTGCAAAACTGCGGGTCGGATCGGTGGTGGTCAACGATGTGATCGTGCCAACCGCCCACCCCGCGACGCCATTCGGGGGACGCCGGGCGAGCGGGTGGGGGGTCACCCAGGGGGAAGAGGGGCTGCTGCAGATGACGGTGCCCCAGGTGGTTTCCACCCGGAGTGGTACGTTCCGACCGCACATCGACGCGGGCCTGCTCCGGGACCCGGCGGCATTCGACGTGGCGCGGGGGGTGCTCCGCTTCACCCATGCCCGCACGATCCGCGAACGCTGGCGAGGGTTCTGGCAGCTCGTCGGGGGCATCCGCCGCAGCCGCAAAAAGTGACGGTGAAGCGAAAAATCCCGATCGAATTTCTGGCCCTGGACGGGATCCCAAGAACACGCGTCGGCGTACGAATAGGATAGGGTAGCTCGACGAACTCACAGCGAGGATGGAATGCCTGACGTCCCCACGGTGACCGCCACCAGCCTCGCGAAACCCGGCAGTCCGCTCCAGAAGGACAAGGCCGTCCCCCGCGACGCCTTTCGCGAGTTCGTCGAAACAGTTGTGTTCGTCGTCGCACTCGTCCTGATGCTCAAACAATTCGTCGTGGAAGCATTCGTCATCCCGACCGGGAGCATGGCGGAGACTCTGTACGGGTATCAGAAAAAACTCACCTGCCCCGAGTGTGGCTACGAGTTTCCGGTCAATTCCTCGAACGAGGTTGACCCGCAAGACGGCCGCCGGGCGATCCTGGTCGAGGCGACCTGCCCAAACTGTCGCTATTTCGGCAAGATCGGCACCGGCCGCTACGACTTCCCCCCGGCCCCGAACCGCAGTGGCGACCGGGTGCTGGTCCACAAGGCCATCTACTCCTTCACCGGCGGGCCCACCCGCGGGGATGTCGTCGTCTTCAAGTTCCCGGTCGAGCCGCAGATCCGGTACACCGCCCAGAACTACATCAAGCGATTGTGGGGTTTCGGCGGGGAAACGATCGCCATCAACCGAGGTGATCTCTACAGCACCCGGGCCCTGACCTACCCCGCCGACGAGAAAGACGCACTCGGTCGGGAACGGTTTCCCCGGCCACAGGATCCGAACCAGTTGTGGGAAGGCCCGGACGTGGGCGTCAACCTTCGGACCCCGGAGCGGGGGGATTACACCTACCACAATTCCCGGCTGGGGACGGATACGTTCCTCGCCGACCGGAAAAAAGGCTTCCCGGCGGGCGGGTTCGAGTTGATCCGCAAGTCGGACGAGCACGCGATGGCGATGCGGCGGATCGTCTTTGACAACGACCATCAACCGGAGAGTCTGGCTCGCGCTGGACTCCCTCCGCGCTGGCAGGCCGACCCCAACGGCTGGACCGCCGACAACAACGCGATGCCCAGGACCTTCTCCCACACCGGTGCCGACCGGCAGTGGATCCGGTACCAGCACCTCATTCCTCGCACCCGGCAGGAATGGGAGAACCCGGGACTCGTCAAGCCATCCGTGGTGACGAACTTCATGGGGTACAACGGGGGCTGGGAGGAGGCACCCGGTCGGCCCCAGGCTTCCACCCGTTCCGGCGTCGAGTACTGGGTCGGCGACCTCATGACGGAGTGCCGGGCGGACGTGAAGGCAAAGGGGGCGGAGGTCACGCTCGAACTCTCCAAGGGTCCGCACCGCTACCAGGCGACCTTCGGGGCCGGGCGGGTGACCGTGAGCCGGGTCTCGGGGAAACAGGTCACCGACCTCACGTCGGCCGCGTGCCCCTTTGATGGCTCCGGTACCTACGACCTCCGATTCGCGAACTTCGACTGCCGACTCCGCGTGTGGGTCAACGGGAAGTCCGTCCCGCTGGGCCCGGATGCGGACGTACCCCCCGACCCGCTGCCCGAGCATTTCGAAGAAAACGTCGACTCCATGAGCGAGGGTTGGACCGTCGCGAACGATGTCACCGCTCCTGCGAGCATCGGGGCGAAAGGAGACGTGACCGTCTCCGGGATCGTGCTCTGGCGGGACACGTACTTCACGAACTCCGACGAGATCCGCTCCAACGTCGCCAGCACCGTCGACACGTACTATGTCCAGCCGGGTCACTACCTCTGCCTGGGCGACAACTCCGCCCAGAGTTCGGACAGCCGGAAGTGGGGAACGGTGCCGGAACGGCTGATGCTGGGCAAGGCTGTCTTTGTGTTCGCACCGTTCCTGGGGAGTTCCTGGCTGCAACCGCGGACTGACCGCGTCGGATTCATAAAGTGACCTCCGGGCATTTGGGAAAAGGACGGCGATGACCGGCGAGATCCAGATTCGCGTGCGCTACGCCGAGACGGACCGGGGCGGGTTGCTGCACCACGCCAACTACCTCGTCTACTTCGAGCAAGCCCGCACGGAACTTCTGCGATCCCTCGGGGTGAGCTACCGGGAACTCGAAGATTCCGGGTTCTTCCTGGTGCTTTCCAAGGTCGAGGTGAAGTACAAGAGCCCGGCCCGGTACGACGATGTTCTGACGATCCGCACGACGTTGGTTCGGGCCACGCCGGTCCGGTTAGAGCACCAGTATCAGGTCTTCCAACCGGACGGGAAACTCGTCGCCGAGGGTGCGACGACGCTGGCCTGCGTGGATCGGGCCGGGAAATTGCAAGCGATGCCCGAGTGGCTGGTGGAAGCACGGTCGGCCCCGAACTCCTGAGGATTTTCGCGTGCAGCGGCTCTGGATCCACCACGTGCTTCCGTTCGCGTTCGCTGCCGTACCGGTGCTGGCGGCCGGGCTCGTCTTCGCCGCCATCCCCTCCGACGCACGCCGGGACTACCTCAACCGCGTCGTGGAATCGCCGATCGACTGGCTGATCATCGCCCTCGGGTTCTCCCTGTTCCTGACGCAGATTCTCCTCGCCTGGAAGGCCCTCCGCTGGCGGGAAATCAACTTCGACGAGCGACCCGACCGCTGGCTGACGCACCTCGCCCAGGCAGCAGAGTGGTTCCCGCTCCTCGGCCTTCTCGGCACCGTGGCTGCGATTTTGCAAACCTTCGGCTCCATCTCCCCCGGGACGCAACCGACCGCCTCGGAGATCATCAAAAAGTATGCACCAGCAATCACCGCGACGGGGAGCGGGCTGTACATGGCCCTGATCAACATCCTCCCGTCGTGGGTTGTGATCGCGGGGCGGGACCTGATTCGGGCCCTCGCCGGGGAACCGGCAGCTCCGTTGGTGCCGCTGACGCCGGCTCAGACGGCCCTCACCGACGCTGACCGGGTCGGAGCGATCTCCCGTGGGAGCCGGACGTGATCGAACTTCCTCGCCGATCGGTGACACGGTTCTTCGTGCCGCTCATCGACGTCCTGATCCTCCTTTTCTGCATCTTCCTGTTGCTGCCGTTCGTGAGTACCCCGGATTCCGGGAAGGGTGCGGAACCCAACCCGCTCGAACGCGGGGAGCCGCTGCCCAAGGAGGTGGCGGAGCTGCAGCGTCGCCTCGTCGAGGCGGAACGGCGGATCGAGCGATTGCTCAAGGATCGGGCGACACCGGGGGAACGGCTCAGCGTGCGGGTGCTGGAGATTGACGGGGATTCGGGGAAACTCTTTGCTTTCGACCCTGACTCGCCGGAATTGCGCCAGGAACTTCGTGACCAGGCGGACGCCCAGCGGGTGATCGACCGACAGCGTCGGCTCGCGGGGACGAAGGAGCCGTACTTCCTGATCCTGTACCCGCGGAAACTCACGGGTTACCCACTGCAACGGCAGATCGACACGTATCGGCGGTGGTTCCGGGACGTTCCGGTGAGCTTCGACAATCCCTGGGCGAGCCCCGCACCCTGAGGCGGTTTCTTTCCCGGGTCAATCGTCCATCACTTCGCCGAGAACCTCCTCGTTCACGTAGATCGGTACCTTGGCGGTGACAGCGACGGCGATGGCGTCGCTCGGCCGACAGTCGACCTCGAGCAGTTCCCCCTCGTGGCGGATCCGCAGCTTCGCGTAATAGGTGTGGTTCTTGAGGTCGCTGATGACGATGTCCTGCACCTCCCCGCCGAGCTGATCCACCACGGATGTAATCAGGTCGTGGGTGAGCGGCCGGGGGGTGGGCTGGTTCTTGACCCGCCGGTCGATGCTGGTGGCCTCGAAGATTCCGATGACGATCGGGAAGCTGCGTTCGCCGTCGACTTCGCGGAGGACGATGACCTGGTGCTCGTCGATTTCGCTGATGATGATCCGTCGCAATTCCATCTGGATCGGCACGGGAAGCTCACTGCAAGGGTAACGGCATCACCGCGGGTGTGGGGGACACTCGGACTATAAGGGCGACCACGGGATGGGGTCAAGCAAGTGGACTGGAGCCCGGGGGCGGTTTGCCGGAGAACTTTGGGTAGGCGGTTTCCGAGAAGTGTGCAATTCCGATCCTGATTGGGATCGCGATGGGGCAAATCGTGGATTGTGCAGCTTCGTCAGGTTCGTTGTTCGGCAGAGTCGGGAGTTGTCGGAGGGGAATCTCGGAAAATCTGTCCAGAATCGCGCGCAAGTCATTTCTTGCGGGTCGTAACATGCCATGCCCTGGTCCGGCCGCGTAGGAAACGCAGCGGCACTCTAGCCGGCCCGTGGGCGGTTCCCTATCACCCCATTACGCCGCCGCCAACTCCTCCCTCCCCCAAAACATGACCGGCCTCACGATCGTCAGCCTCAAAGCCCTCCGCGGGCCGAATATCTGGGCCCGATTCCCGGTGCTTGAAGTCTGGGTCGACCTCGGCCCACTCGCGGACTCATCCTCCGACGAGATTCCCGGCTTCAACGAGCGCCTGAAGACTTTCCTCCCCACGCTGATCGAGCACCGTTGCTCCGTCGGCGAACGGGGCGGATTCTTCCAGCGGCTCGAACGCGGAACCTACATGGCCCACATCTTCGAGCATGTGGTACTCGAACTCCAAACTCTTGCCGGCACCGATGTCGGGTACGGCAAGACGCGGATGACCCACAAGGACGGGGTCTACAAGATCGGGATCGAGTACGAGAACGAGGAACTGGGCCGGGCCGCGTGTGAATTCGGGCGGGTTGTCTGCCTGGCTGCCGTCCACAACACCCCGATCGACATCCCGGCGGGCCTGCAGAAGTTGCGGGATGTGTACGCGGCGAACCGCCCCCTGCCCGCGGTCGAGAAACTTCTCTCAGCCGCCCACCGACATCGCGTGCCGGCGGCCGTGGTCTCGGCGGATTCCGCACCGGGCAAGCTCGTCCGCCTGGGTTGGGGGGCGAAACAGCGCCGCTTCCTGGACGGACAGACCGATCGCACCAGCGGAGTCGGAGCCTCGGTCGTGGCCGACCGCGACCTGCTGCGCGTCTTCCTCCAGGCGGCTGGAGTACCGGTTCAGGCGAGTCGGGCGGTGAGAACTGCCGAGGAAGCCTGGGAATTCGCAGAAACGGCCGGGTTACCCGTCGTGCTGCGGCCCCGATACTCTCCGACCACCACTTCGGCGACCCGACCGCTACACACGGAAGCGGAAATTCGCACCGCCTTCGAGAACGAGGCCAGCGCCTGGACCCCGATGGTGGAAACCGTCGCACCGGGGGAAACCTACCAGATCCTCGCGGTCGGCGGGAAGGTGGCGGTTGCCCTGGATTCCACAGGAGCCGACGTCACCCACCGCGTCTCCGCTGCCCTGGCCGCCCGCGTTGCGGACACGGTCGAGTCCCTCAAGATCGACGTCGCGGCAATCGAGGTCGTCACCACCGACCTCTCCCGATCCTTCGCGGATGTCCCCGCCGTCGTCACCGGGGTGGATCCGAATCCGGACTTGCACCGGTTCCCGGACTCCGCGGCTGATGCACTCGTGACCTCGCTCTTCCCCGATCCACGGGACTCGCGGATTCCCACTGTAGGGGTCACCGGAACCAACGGGAAAACGACCACAACCCGACTCATCGCTCACCTGCTGGGCCAGGTCCACGAACCGGTCGGGTTCACCTGCACCGAGGGAATCTACATCGGCGGGCGACGGGTCGAGACGGGCGATTGCAGCGGCCCGAAATCGGCGCGAATGGTTCTGTGCCATCCGGACGTCCAGGCCGCCGTCCTCGAAACCGCCCGGGGGGGGATCCTCCGCGAAGGGTTGGGTTTCGACCGCTGCGACGTGGCCGTCGTCACGAACATCGACGCGGGCGACCACCTCGGCTCCGCGGACATCGAGACGCCCGAGCAACTCGCCGACGTCAAAGGGACGCTGGTCTGGGGTGTCGCGAAGACTGGCACGGCGGTCCTCAACGCGGCCGACCCGCTGGTCGTGGGGATGCGAAAGCTCTCCGACGGCACAGTCACGTTCTTTGCCCGCGACCCGCAGAACCCAGTCGTCCGCGAACACCGCGAGGCGGGCGGCAAGGCCGTGATTTCACGGGAAAATTCGATCGTGCTGGCGGAAGGGGATCGCGAAACGGTTCTGGTTTCCCTCGCCGATGTCCCGCTGACGCACGGGGGTCGGGTGCCGTTCCAGGTGGAGAACGTACTGGCGGCCACCGCGGCGGCCTGGGCACTCGACCTGCCGCTCGACGCGATCCGGCGGGGGCTCGAAACCTTTACCCCCGGCATCGAGTTCGCCCCCGGACGCTTCAATCTCTTCGCGGTCAACGGGGTCACGATCGTCTCGGATTACGGCCACAACGTGTCCGCCCTGACGCGGATTCTCGGGATGCTCGCCGAGTTTCCCCACACCCGTCGCACCATCGTCTACTCCGCCGCCGGGGATCGCCGCGACTCGGACATCATCCAGCAGGGGGAGATGCTCGGCCGACACTTCGACCGCGTCTTCCTGTACGAGGACACCTACCTCCGCGGCCGGGCCGACTGGGAAATCGCCAACCTTTTCCGCAAGGGAATCGAATTGGCCGACCGCACCAAGGAAATCGTCCCGATCAAGGGCAGTCTCAAAGCCACGTTCCAAGCACTCGAAACGTCCTTCCCTGGGGATCTACTGGTGATACAGCCTGACACGGTCGACGACGGTGTGGCGTTCGCGAAACACATCCGGGAACTCGGTGGCGGGGAAATCACCCTGGCCGAGGCCATCGCCCTGCCGAAGCCACTCGAACCCATCGAAGTCCGCGAGTCTCGACTGGGGGAATCCGTCTACGCAGCTCAACCGTTTCAGGCCGGCGACGTCATCCTCACCGGGGTCGGGCCGATCACCAGCGAGCGGACGAAGCACTCGATCCAGATCGCTCAGGATCTCCACGTCGATACCCCGCACCCGATCCGCTTGTTGAACCATTCCTGCGATCCCAATTGCGGCATCCTCATCCGCACCGGGGACCCGTACCTCGAGATCCATGCCCTGCGGGAAATCGAGGAAGGTGAGGAACTGACGCTCGATTACGAGACCTTCGAGACGGAATTTCGGGCGTTGACCGGGCCGTGCCTGTGCCTCTCCTCCAATTGCCGGGGGAAACTGCGAGGGTACGCCTACCTCCCGCAGAAACGCCGAGAATTCTTCGGCAAGTACGTGGCCGAGTATCTCCGCGGGTCCGACGTTCCCGTCGTCGTCCGGGCGGATGTCGTCGCCGGAAGCTGACGTTCTCCGTGGATCCGATGCAACTTAGGGGCGGGGGCGCGGAACCGAGCCGTTTCCCGCTTCCGCCTTGCCCCGCTGTCTCTGACCCCGGCGGCAGACGCGGGGTTTCCACCTTTCTCGAACCCCTTCTACCCCCCATGAAACTCGGTCGCATCTGGACGCTGCGGGGGCCGAACCGCTGGGCGCCCGTGCCTGTAATCGAGGCCGACGTCAACCTCGCGGAGTGCGAGTCGTCGGCAAGCCGGGTCGAGCCGGTTCTGCGTGCCGCCCTGGGCGACGCCGTGATCCGATTGCCGGAATCCGCATCGCCCGCCGATGCGCTCCTCGCGGCCACCCGCGGATTCCAACAACGGACCGGATACACCGGCAGCATCGCTTTCCTTCGCCCACCCGATGCGGAAGGTCGGACACGAATCGTATTCGATTACGACGACGCAACCGTTGGCCGGGCCTGCCTGGACTCCGGTTTCGAACTCGTCACGGCGGCCCTGGCGGGTTCCACTTTCGATGTTCCCCGGAAATTGGAGGAAATCCGCGCCGCGGCCCACGAGGCCCGGCTCGGACCAAGCACACGGTCAATCGTCGATGCGGCGATCCGCCGGGGAATCCCGACCTGTCGCCTCAACGATGGAAGCCTCGTCCAGCTCGGATGGGGGGTGAAGCAGAAACGGATCTGGACCGCGGAAACCGACGACACCCCCGTCGTTGCCGAGGTGATCGCGCAGGACAAGCAGCTGACTCGGAAATTGCTCGCAGAGATCGGCGTCCCCGCACCGTGGGGCCGGGCCGTCCGCGACGAGGACGACGCCTGGCAGGCCGCTCTCGAATGCGAACTCCCCGTGGTCGTCAAGCCCCGCTTCGGGAACCAGGGTCGAGGCGTGGCCACCAACCTGGGCACCCGGGAGCAGGTCATCGCCGCCTACCGGGCTGCTCGCGCGGAGGGGGCCG
Source organism: uncultured Alcaligenaceae bacterium (assembly GCA_964552815.1). GTDB lineage: Bacteria > Planctomycetota > Planctomycetia > Gemmatales > Gemmataceae > CAYUHJ01. Next base: position 18,262 of record CAZKIQ010000034.1, read on the forward strand.
AGGTCGTTGTCGAGACCTTCGCACCCGGGCAGGACTTCCGCGTCCTCGTCGTCGGAGGCCGGGTTGTCGCTGCGTCGATGCGAGAACCGGCCCATGTCATCGGCGACGGCACCTCCACCATCCGCGAACTCGTCGAGATCACCAACCGCGATCCACGCCGCTCCGACGGCCACGCCACCCCGCTGAGTTGGATCCGGATCGACGCCATCGCTCTGGGCGTACTCGCGGACCAGGGGTACACCGCAGACTCGGTCCCCGCTGCGGGAACCAAGGTCCTGATCCGCCGAAACGCGAACCTGTCAACTGGTGGCACCGCCTCCGACGTGACCGACGAGGTGCACCCCGAGGTCGCCGCCGATGCCGTCGCCGCCGCCCGTGCGGTCGGGCTCGACATCGCGGGCATCGACATTGTCTGCGAGGACATTTCCCGCCCACTTCGGCCGCAACGCGGGGCGATCGTGGAAGTCAACGCTGGCCCCGGGTTGCGGATGCACCTGGAACCATCCGCCGGCCAGCCCCGAGATGTCGGATCGGCGATCGTCGATGCGTTATTCCCACCCCGGGAAACCGCGCGGATCCCGATCGTGGCGGTCACCGGAACCAACGGAAAAACGACGACGACCCGCCTGATTTCGCACCTGCTCGCGACTGCCGGAAAGTTCGTGGGCATGACCTGCACCGACGGCATCTACCTCGCCGGCAGACGCACCGAGACCCGCGACTGTTCCGGTCCCCAGTCTGCCCGCCAGGTCTTCCTCAACTCACGCGTCGAAGTCGCTGTCCTGGAAACCGCCCGTGGCGGCATACTCCGGGAAGGCCTCGGCTTCGACCGCTGCGACGTTGCCGTCGTCGCCAACCTCGGCAAGGGCGACCACCTCGGGCTTCGCGGCGTCGACACCCTCGACCAACTTGCCGAGGTCAAGCGGGTCGTCCCCGCTGCGACGGCACCCTCTGGAACCGCGATCCTCAACGCCGCCGATCCGCTCGTCGCGAAAATGGCCGAGTCCGTCCGCGGGAAGGTCCTCTTCTTCGCCCGTGACGAGGCAGAACCGACGCTTGCAACCCACCGCAGCACCGGGGGACTCGTCGCGTACATCCGGGACGGACGGCTGATCCTCGCCGAGGGAAACCTCGAAATCGAGGTTCTTTCCCTGGCGGAAGTCCCGCTGACGCTCGACGGAAAGGTGCCGTTCCAGGTCGAAAATGTGCTCGCGGCGGCGGCAACGGCGTGGCGGCTGGGAGTTCCCGTGCCAACGATCTCGGATGGCTTGCGGTCATTCGCCGGGGCCCCCGCAGAAACCCCCGGCCGCTTCAATATCCTCGACGCCAACGGGGCCACCGTCATCGTCGACTACGCTCACAACCCCTCCGCCGTTTCCGCGCTTGTCGCCGGCCTCGACGCATTCCCTCACCCCCACCGCACGCTCGTTTTTGGGGGTTGCGACCGCCGTGAGCAGGATCTTCTGGAGATGGGCCGATCGGCTGGGGACGCCTTCGATGAGGTCGTGCTCTACACCGACGCCGGGCACGCCGAACCGGAAGCAAACGCCAACCTCCGTGGCGGCCTTGCCGAGGGAGCCCGCGTCCGCACCATCCTCGAGGAACCGACGGAACGTGCCGCCATCGTACGAGCCCTGGCGGACCTCCGCCCGGGAAATCTCGTCGTGCTCGGCGTGGAAGCCATCGAGGAATCCCTCGAATTCGTGCAAAACTGGCTCCACGCGAAACGCCAATCCTCGAGAGATCCTGACCCCAGAACCCGAACTTGACCCCGAACCGGGGCCGTTCTTCTGTAGGAAATCGAAGAACCGGAGAACCCACAGTCCTGGTGGACCGTCGGTTCCCCGGTTCTGGCTTCGTTGCGAATTCCGAGGCGAACCGGGTCACCCGACAAACACGCCGATGTCGAGACCCGGGTAGGCTTCGAAGGAAAGGATCGTCGGCGGGGTGGCGTTGCCGCTGATCCCGGAGCCGGCGAATCCAGTGACCGTTGTACCTGCACCCGGCCCGGCACCGGTGACCACATCCGCGAGGTCGTCGCCGTCGAGGTCCTTGCTCGCCACGTGGATCCCGCCGCGGGAGTTGGGGTCGCCGGCGAAGAAGTTCCCGATCTGCAGGTCGAGCCGCAGGTCGAGGGAGCCGAAATTCCCGGCCTGCAGGAGTGCGAATCCGTCGGCAACGCGAACGCGGGGTCCACCACCCGGCCCGCCGCCAAGGATCAGATCGGCGAATCCGTCGCCGTCGACATCGCCGGCCGCCACGAAGACGCCGTTGCGAAGGGATGATTCAAAGGCGAAGAAGTTCGAGAGCGGGTCGCCGGCCGGGGCGAATCCACCGGCATCCGTGACTGCCTGGCCGTCCCAGATCGTCACCCGCGGTCCGCCGCCAAACCCGGCAGCGATGATCACCTCGCCGTTCCCGTCCCCGTTCATGTCGCCGATCGCGGGCCGGGCACCGCCGGTGAAGCTGGGGTCCTGGATGCCGAAGAAGTCCGCGATCACGCCGAACCCGGCTCCGGTGAGGACGAGCACCCGCGGGCCGCCCCCCTCGTCCGGGGTGATGGCAAAGTCGGAAATGCCATCGCCGGTCACATCGCCGACCGCGACGTAAACGCCGCCGGTGAAGTTGCCGAACGGGGTGAAGGCGAAGAGTTCTGCCCCGGTGACCCCGTCGAGAACGCGGATCTGGGCGGTGACCCCCGGCCCGGTTCCGGCGAGCAGATCCCCCTGCCCGTCGCCGTTGAAGTCGGCCGTCGCGGTGCGAATTCCACCCGGTGCATCGGCGAACGGCGTGAGCGAGAGCCGGACGGACCCGTCGGCGTTTCGCAGTGTAACCGTTGTCGGCGGAGCGTTGGCGGCCGTGCCACCGGGGCCCGCCTGGCCGAGTCGCACCGGGAGTGTGGGATCCGATCCGTTGGAAGAAATCGACGCACCCGGCCCGACAGCGATGGTCGAGTTGGGACCGGTCGGGATGGTTCCACCACCATCCGGGTTGGGAACCCCGGCGTCGACCGGAAGGAGCGGGCTGGCGGCCGGGAGGGTCTCGCCGTTCTGGACTTCGAACGCCCCGATGTCGGAGGCTCCGCCGACGTTGCGAGGTAGACCCCGCTGGTCGGTGCTGAGCCGGGTTGCTTCCGGAACCCCGCCGTTGTTGATGAGCGGGCTGCCAGCCGCCGGAGCACGGGTCGGGGTCGGCCCACCGTAGTTGTCGAGCGGCCCCAGGAGCGGATTGAGTTCGTTCCCCACCCGGCCGACCTGATCTGTCGTGGCAATCGGATAGTTCGCCGGGGCGATGCCGATGAAGTTGAACCCCAGGTTTCGGAAGATGGCGGCTTGCAGGTTCGAGTTCGGGCTGGCGGCGTTGGCCGACCGACCCCCGGTCACAACGGATCGGCTGATCGTGATGATGTTGTTTTCCGCCAGCACCCCGCCCGATGCCCCCGTGGTCGCGATGTTGTCCGTAATCGTGGCGAAGGCAAGAACCACTTCCCCTTGCGTTGCAACGACGGCGGCGGAGGCGCCGGTGTTGTTTGTGATCGTCGAGTTGATGATTTCCACCGCCAACCCCCCCGTCTGACCGACGAGCGTTGCCGAGTTGGAGGTGTTGAAGGCGATCGTACTGTTGACGACCCGCAGAATTTGGCTGCGGGCGATCACGCCCCCGGGCCCGCTGCCGGTGCTGACGTTATCGCGGATCAGGGTGCGGTCGAGGTCAACGAGCGAGGAGTCGACACCGCCGGTGTTCCCACGGTTCCCGAGTACCTGGGCGAGCCGGAGGTTGACGGCATAGGTTTCCCCGTGGGCGGCGCCACCACCCGTGAGTGCAGTATTGTTCCGGATAATCGTTCCATCGAAGAAGTTGATGTCTGAGTTGATGGTAGGGCCTTCTTGCAAACCATAGACCGCCCCGCCCGCAGACCCGCATATATTCCCGTCGAAGATGACATTCGTGAAGGTGGCATCGGTTCCGAATCCCTCGGCGGTGCGAACCCGGACCGCTCCCCCGAACTCGGTGGCGGTGTTGTTCAAGAACTGGGAGTTGTTGACGGTCAGGAACGCCGTGTCGGTCATGATTGCGCCCCCGCTCAGCTTGGCGAGAGCACCGACGTTGTTCCGGTCGGCGGAACCGTAGTCGTAAACGTTCCCGCCTTCAAACGTGATGCTGTTGACAACGAGGGTCGGGATACCCAGGGGAGCGATTGACTTGATGTCCCCTTGGGCACCAGTTTTTCCCTGGGCTCGGAGGAAACGGAACGAAGGAGCCCCGTCGGGCCGGAAGAACTGGGCTCCGTTCCCGTTGATGGTGACGGTTTGGCCCAACGGGATGGTTCCGTTCATCGGGTCGACAACGTCAGAGGTGATGACAGGAAGTGCAGTCCCTCCGTCGAAATCGTCTGCCGCGTTTTGGAAGACGTACCGACCGGGGGCTAGGTTGATCGTGTCGTCCTGAAGGTTGCCGTTGGCGGTGGTGATCGCCGCGATGAGCCCGGCGACGTCGCCCGCCGCGATGTTGAACACGGCGGGGGCCAGCCGATCTTCGACCTGGGTGACGGTCGGGCAGAACCGGTTGCGGTCGGCGCGGTTCGGGCGCATGGGGGAGTTCCGAGTGGGGACTAGCCGGAGGAGGCTGAGTACGGTTCGAAGGTAACTTAGAATAGCCTTTCTTCGCAGTCCACTCGGTCCAAGAGCTCTCGCGCGATCCCGTAGCTTCGCGTCCCTGCGTATCGCGCAGAATCGGCACCGCCGGGCAAAGTTCGCCTTCGACAATCTGGTCCATACCCTGAAGTTTGATGACTTTCCGTTCTTTTCCCGGGGTCTGAACTTCGAACTGCCGGATTTTCAGGCGCCTGACCGAGTCGAAGCCAATGCGACACCGTCCGAGTTTTGCCGATTTTGCGGAACTGGCCCGTGGTCATACCGTTGTTCCGGTGTACCGCCAACTGGTCGGCGACACGCTGACGCCCGTTTCCGCGTTCTGCCAAATCCACGAGGGGGACCGCGCCTTCCTCTTCGAGAGCGTCGTCGGCGGAGAGAAAGTCGGTCGCTACAGCTTCGTCGGGTCCGGGCCGTTCCAGATCTTCGAAGCCCGCGGTTCGGAAGTTCAGACGCGGGATTCCGCCGGGAAATGGACGGAAAGCACGCAGGCCGACCCTCTCCGCGGGCTGGAAGAAGTCGTGGCCCGGTTCTCCGCCCCGCACGTCCCCGGCCTCCCCCGGTTCTGCGGCGGAGCGGTCGGCTACGCGGGGTACGACACGGTTCGCTACGTCGAGCGGCTCCCCAACTCCCCCCCGGACGATCGGCAGATCCCCGATCTCAGCTTCGCCTTCTACGACCGGATGGTGATCTTCGACCACATCACGAAGACGATCTCTGCGGTGGTCCACGCCCACCTGCCGGTCGGTTCGCCAACTTCGGAGCAGCTTCGCCGGGCGTACGACGACGCGTGCCGCCGGGTCGACGAGCTGGTCGGCCGATTGCAACGCGGAACGGCGGACCTGCAACTGACGGACATCGACCCGACCGCGGGAATCCGCCGGGAAACGGGGAAAGAGGTGCCGCTTCCGGCCCGGTTCCAGTCGAATTTCCGCAAGGAAAACTACATCGCCGCGGTGGAGAAGGCGAAGGAGTACATCCTCGCCGGGGACGCGTTCCAGATCGTGCTCAGCCAGCGGTTCCGCACGGAAACCACCGCGAAACCGTTTGACGTGTACCGGGCGTTGCGGGTGGTCAATCCGAGCCCGTTTATGTTCTTCGTGCAGAACGGTCCGGTCACACTCGTCGGGGCCAGCCCGGAGATCATGTGTCGGGTGGAAAATCGGGAGATGACGGTCCGGCCGCTCGCGGGGACTCGTCGGCGTGGGGCGACGCCGGAGGAGGACCGTGCACTCGCGGAGGAGCTGGTGCAAGACCCCAAGGAGCGGGCGGAGCACATCATGCTCGTGGATCTCGGCCGCAACGACGTCGGTCGGGTCTGCGAACTCGGCAGCGTCCGGATTTCCGACCTCCTCACCGTCGAGCGGTACAGCCACGTCATGCACCTGTCGAGCACCGTCACCGGAACGCTCGCGCAGGACAAGACCGCCTTCGATGCGATGCGGTCGGCCCTGCCGGCGGGAACGCTCAGCGGGGCTCCGAAGGTGCGGGCAATGGAGATCATCGACGAGTTGGAGCCGCATCGCCGGGGGCCGTACGGCGGGGCAGTCGGCTACGTCGACTTCTCCGGGAATATGGACACCTGCATCGCGTTGCGGACGATGGTGATCGTCGGGCAGACCGCGGATGTGCAAGCGGGCGGCGGACTCGTCGCTGACAGCGACCCGGCGGCCGAGTACCAGGAGACCGTCAACAAGGCGATGAGCCTGATGCGGGCCCTGGAAGTGGCAGAATCCCAGTTGTGACCCTGGTCCCCGTTACCGATGTGGCGAGGTCAGCAGGCGGTCGAGTTCCGCGGGGTCGACGGGCTTCGTGAGGTGGTGGGAAAAGCCGGCCGAGCTGGCCCGACGCCGGTCTTCCTCGCTTCCCCAGCCGGTCACCGCAAACAACACGGAACCCCGAGTGCGCTCGTCGGAGCGAAGCTGCTCGGCGACGTGATATCCGCTCATGTCTGGCAGTCCGATGTCGAGCAGGACGTAATCGGGCCGGAATTCGCGGGCGGTTTCGAGAGCCTCCGCTCCGGAATGGGCCACCTTCGCAGCATGGCCCCCCAGTGCAAGCAGCGTCGCCAGACTCTCCGCCCCGTCGGCATTGTCGTCCACCACCAGGATCTTGAGGCACTCTTTTTCGCCCGGGCAAGGCGACGCGGAACCGGACTGACCGGTCGTACCGTGGGGGGGATGGCACATCGGAATTCGCACCGTAAACGTGCTTCCCTGACCCGGTCCCGAGGACTCCGCGGTAATCCGCCCACCGTGCATTTCCACGAGCGATCGCGCCAGGGCAAGCCCGATTCCGAGCCCCCCCTGCGAGCGTTCCAGGTGGCCGCCGATCTGCGCGAAGAGATCGAAGACGCGAGGGAGCATGTCGCCGGGAATCCCGATCCCGCTGTCGACCACCCGGATCATCGCTTCCCCATCCTCGGCCCCGACGGAGATGGTGATGCGACCGCCATCCGGGGTGTACTTCGCTGCGTTTGTGAGGAGGTTCGCGATCACCTGGGCGAGCCGGACCTGGTCGGCGACGACCCAAATTTCCTTGGCGGGATACTGAGTTTCCAGGTGGTGCCGGGCTCGCTCGATCGCGGGTCGACTGGTCTCGATGGCCGCATCGATCGCAGTCCGGATCGGCATCCGCTCGGGTCGAAGCTGGATCTTCCCGGTGGAAACGCGGGAAATGTCGAGGAGATCGTCCACAAGACGGACGAGCTGGTTGACCTGCCGTTCCATCATGGCCCGCGAGGATGCGATGATGGCGGGGTTGTCGCCGGCGGTCAGCATCAGGTGCAGGCCGTTGCGGATGGGTGCGAGCGGGTTGCGGAGTTCGTGGGCGAGCGTGGCCAGGAACTCGTCCTTGCGGCGGTCCGCGTCGCGGAGCGCCTCGGCCGTCGACCGAGATTCCGCCAGAAGTCGCGCAATTTCCGCAGTCGCCACATGAAGCTCATCCCGCTGCCGAGCGATCTCGAGCTGGTGCTGGAACAGGTTGAAGAATACGTCCGCCTTGCTGCGGAGGACGTCCGGTTCGAGTGGCTTGTGCAAAAAGTCGACGGCCCCGGCCTCGTAGCCCCGGAATCGCCGCTGCTGGTCCGCATTCCCCGCAGTGAGGAAGATGATCGGAACCCGGCGTGTCCGCTCCGTCCCCCGCATCAACTCCGCCAGTTCGAAACCGTCCATTCCAGGCATCTGCACATCGACCAACGCGAGCGCCACTTCCTCTCGAAGAAGCAGTTCCAGCGCATCCGGCCCCGACCTCGCCTTGAGGCAGACCAGCCCTTCCCGGCGAAGCAACGCTTCCAGGGCCAGGAGGTTCTCCTCCAGGTCATCGACGAGCAGAAATCGGACGATCTCGGTCGGCGGCGTCATGGATTCGTGGCAAGCTCCTGGAGAAACACGGCGATTTCGCTCAGTCCCAAAACACGAGCGGTTGGACAGGCGGCGAGAGCGGCTTCTGGCATGGTTGGCGAAAGCGCTGAGGAAGGACGCTGCACCACCGCAACGCCCCCGGCCTCGCAAATCGCCCGAAGGCCCTTCGCCCCATCCGCATTTGCACCGGTCAGAACCACCCCCACCAACTCGGGGCCATACGCTTCCGCGGCTGACTCGAAAAGAACATCGATCGCGGGGCGGCAGAACTGCACCGGCTCCTCACTCGACAACGACAACCGTCGATCGAGCTCTACCAGAAGATGATAGTCCGGCGGGGCGAAGTAGACCGTCCCTTCTTGCACCGGCTCCTTGTCCTCCGCCTCCCGGACTTCCATGTTGCACCGGGATCGGAACAAATCCACCATCACGCTCACTCGATCTGCCGGAATGTGGACCACCACGAAAACGGCGAGGGGTGTTCCCGCCGGCAGCCCCGGAAGGATCGCGGTCAACGCTTCCACCGCCCCGGCAGATGCACCGATTGCGACCGCACGGGATCTTCCTCCGGTGCGATTGACAGTCACAGATCGCCCCCCCGTTTCTGGTAAATCCGCGTGGCCCGGTGGAACTCCGAGAACTCGCTCGCGTGCCGGTTGAAGCGGAGACTTTCTTTCGCCCCAACCCCCAGAAACCCCCGCCGCGAGAGTGACTCGTGGAACAGCCCGACCGCGCGATCCTGCAATTCCCGGTCGAAGTAGATCAGCACGTTCCGGCACGAAACCAGTTGCACCTCCGCGAAGACGGCGTCCGTCACGAGGCTGTGGTCGGAAAAGACGACCCGTTTGCGGAGCGACTTGTCGAAGACGGCGGCCCCGTAGGCGGCGGTGTAGTAGTCCGACAGCGATGATTTTCCCCCGGATTTGCGATGATTCTCCGTAAACAACGGAATCCGGTCGAGTTCGTAGACCCCCGCCTCCGCCCGCCGCAACGCATCGGGGTTGATGTCCGTCCCGTAGAACAGCGTCCGCGATTCCAGCCCTTCCTCCCGGAAAAGAATCACCAGGGAGTACACCTCTTCCCCAGCACTGCACCCGGCGACCCACACCTTCAACGACGGATACGTCCGCAGGTGCGGGATGACGTGCTCCCGAATCGCCGCGAAGTACGGCGGGTCGCGGAACAACTCGCTGACTTGCACCGTCAGGAAGGAGAGCAACCGTGTCATTTCCTCCGGTTCGTGCAGGATCCTGTCCTGAAGCTGGGAGAAACTTCGGAAGTGGTAGCGTTCCCGGGCCTGGAGAAGCCGACGCTTCAGGGACGCCGGGGAGTACCCGCGGAAGTCATAGTGGTACGTCTGGTGGATCGCCTCCAGGAGCAGTCGGATCTCGATGTCGTCGGTTTTCTCGGACACGAGTCGACTCCGGTTCCACAACAGGTCAGGAAGTCAGTTCTGGCTCACCGCGGCATCCACACGCGAACCAAGGAAAGAAGTTTCTCCACGTCGAGCGGCTTCGCCATGTAGTCGTTCGCGCCGGCGGCCAGGCACTGCTCCTGGTCGTCCTTCATGGCCTTCGCGGTGAGCATGATCACCGGGAGTTTCTTCCACTCCGGGCGGGCTCGGATCTCCCGCGTGGCGGTCAGGCCGTCCATCTCGGGCATCATCACGTCCATCAGCACGAGGTCGATCTTCCGCGACGGGTAGGCTTGCGACCGATCGAGGTAGGCCAGGGCTTCCCGTCCGTTCCGGGCGATCTCGACCTTTGCACCCCGCGGTTCGAGGATGCTCGTCAGGGCGAAGACGTTGCGGACATCGTCCTCGACCACCAGCACCCGGCGACCTTCGAGGGCGGCATCCCGACTGCGGGCTTTCTCCAGCATCTTCCGCTGCTCGGCCGGGAGTTCCGTTTCGACCCGGTGCAGGAAGAGCGTCACCTCGTCGAGCAGACGTTCCGGGGATTTTGCACCCTTGATGATGATCGATTTCGAGTACTTTCGCAGCCGGGTTTCTTCCTCCGAGGAGAGATCCCGACCGGTGTAGACGATCACCGGCGGGAAGGAGTACGCATCCTCCCGGCTCAGGGTTTCCAGCAGCGTGTACCCGGACGCGTCCGGAAGGGACAGGTCGAGGACCATGCAGTCGAAGGTTTCGCCGCGGAGTTGGTCGAGGCACTCGGCCGCAGTGGCGGCACCGACGGTTTCGACATCCACGCTCCCGAGGAGTTTCCGCAGGCTGTCGAGTTGGACCGGATCGTCCTCGACCACGAGTACCCGGCGAAGTTGCCGGGAGAGCGTGGACTCGATCCGCTTCAGGGCGGTGACGAGTTCCTCGCGTTTGACCGGTTTGAGCATGTACCCGAGCGCCCCGAGGGAGAGTGCGGTCTGGGTGTAGTCGTGGCCGGAAACGACGTGGACGGGGATGTGCCGGGTTCGGGCGTCGTGCTTGAGGCGGTCGAGGACGGAGAGGCCGGAATGGTCCGGAAGCCCGATGTCGAGGACCACCGCGCTGGGCCGATGCTGGACCGCCGCGACCAGCCCCTCTTCCGCCGTCGTGGCGATGACGCACTGGAACCCGAGTTCGTGCGAGAGGTCGTACACGATTCGGGCAAACGACTCGTCGTCCTCGACCACCAGGATCACCCGGCGATTCGCGGTAAGTTTTTCGCGATCGTCCTCGACTGGTCGTCGGACTGCCGTCGGTTTGCCGGCGGGTCGTGGGGGTGGTGAGGCGAACGGGGCCACCCGCACGTCGGCGTCCGGCGTTTTCGCGAGAATCTGGGTGGGGTCGAAGGTGACGGGGACGGCGACGGTAAACGTGCTTCCCCGGCCGGGCTCGCTGACGAGCCGGATGTCGCCGCCCAGAAGTCGGGCCAGTTCGCGGGAAATCGACAGGCCCAGGCCGGTCCCCCCGTACTTCCGGTTGGTCGTCCCGTCTGCCTGGCGGAACGCCTCGAAGACAATCTGCTGCTGCTGCTCCGGGATCCCGATGCCCGTGTCCGATACGGAAAAAGCGATCCGGCCGTCGGCATCCCGGGTCACGGACACCCGCACCTCGCCGGCTTCCGTGAACTTCACCGCGTTCGACAGGAGATTCTTGAGGATCTGCTCCAATCGCTGCCGGTCCGTCTCGATTGTCTCGGGGCATGCTGGTTCGACGTGGAGCTGGAACTGCAGACCTTTGTCCGCCGCCAGCGGCTCGAAGGTCCGCCGGAGGTCCTCGGTGAGGCGGGTGAGAGGGACCGTTTCCGGGCGGATCTCCATGTGCCCCGCCTCGATCTTGGAAAGATCGAGGATGTCGTTGATCAGAGCGAGCAGGTCGTTCCCGGCGGAGCGGATGGTGTCCGCGAATTTGACCTGTTCCTCGGTGAGGTTTCCGGTCGGGTTGTCGGCCAGGAGCTTGGCGAGGATCAGCGAGGAATTCAGGGGCGTTCGCAACTCGTGGGACATGTTGGCGAGGAAGTCGGACTTGTACCGGCTCGCCCGGTCGAGTTCCTGCGTCTGGGCCCGCAGCGAGGCTTGTGCCCGTGCGAGTGCATCGCGTTCGACCTCGAGAAGTTGCGTTTGCTCCTCGAGTTGCGAGTTGGTTTGCTCCAGTTCCGCGTGTTGTTGTTCGAGCCTCGCCTGGGATTCCTTGAGCGCCCGGCCTTGTTCTTCGAGTTCCTCGTTGGTGACGCGGAGTTCTTCCCCCTGGGCCTGCAATTCCTCGGCCTGGGCCTGGGTTTCCTCCAGGAGTTCGCGGAGGTGGGAACGGTACTCGGCGGATCGGATCGCGACGCCGACGGATTCCGAGATCCGCTCGAAGAGTTCGAGCGTCGCCTCGCGTGGAGGCTGGAAGAACCCGAGTTCGAGGACGACATTGACGGTCTGCTCGGCCCGGGCGGGTGCAATCACGAGGTGGCGGGGCGGTCCGTTCCCGAACCCGGATGAAACAGAGAAATACCCCTGGGGAAGGTCCTGCATCAGCAGCGGTTGGCCCTCGACCACGACCCGGCCGAGCAATCCCTCGGAGGGGGAAAACGATTCCGGCACCCCCTCCGGGGTGACGCCGTAGGTTCCGAGTCGTGCGAACCGCTCTCCCTTGCGGACGAAAATCGCTCCGGCGTCGGCATTCAGGTACGATGTCAGAAACTTCAGGACGTTCCCGCTGAGCTCTTCCAGTCGTTGCTCTCCCACCATCGCCGCACTGAGCCGGGTCTGGCCCGTTTGCAACCATTCCTGCCGACGGACGGCAAGTTTGTTGCGTATAAACAGGTGCCCAACCCATGCGATCATCCAGAGCGTGAGCAGCCCGAAGATTCGGTTGACCCGAACGATGTCCCGCTCGACGCCGGCCTCGTCGGTGAAGTAGGTCAGGAACATCACCCCGGAGGCGATGCCCGCGGTGTAGAGGGGAACGTCTGCTCGCCAGACCCAGAGGGAGAGGGCGACGGGAACGACGTAGAAAATCCAGACGGCGACGCCGAGCGGGGTGTAAACGTCGGCCACAAAGACGGTCGCGAGGGTGAGCCCGATCGCAGCGTAGATTACCGATTGGCCCCGGATTCCGTCGGGGTTTGCAGAGCGTTCCCACATCGTCGCGATGGTCCTTGTGGTGTCGGAAGCAGATAACGCCAGCGGAAAGAGCAATTGTTACTGCAAATCTTGCGCCCAGAACAGGTTCGGGGCGAGATCCTATTCCGAATCTTCCGCATCGGTCGGCACCCAATCCCGGGTAACCCGGTAGATGGCAATCCGCAGCCGGGGGTGGTCGCGGCCCCGGATCGGCACCGAGCCGCCGTACAGATCCGGGATCGTCTGCGCGGAGAGCGGATCCTCCCAGACGAATTCCTCGATGCGATTGGTCGCTGCAGCGTCGACCCGGAACGTCGCCCCGCCGTGGTAGGGCCGGTAGAAACCCTGAGGGTCCGGAATCACGGGAAAGACCAGCCAGTCTCCCGGTCGAAGGTGCGATTTTCCCGGTTCCACGATCTTCCAGCCCGCCCGACCGCAGTAGTACTGGAACCCCCAGTGCCCCTGGAACCAGACGGTTTCCCCCGGGTGGGGTCCGATCCGTTCCTGCGCCCGCAGCGCCAGCGACCGCTCCGGCATCGCGTCCCAGGTGTCGAGGGCGAACAGCCCCAGCCCGGCGGCGATGGAGAAAGCGGCGATCCACCGGGGAATGGCGGCCCCGGCGTGGGAAAAGCGAGTAAGGCAAGCGGTCCGCCCGGCAACAAGGGCGAGGACGGCACAGTAGCCGACGACCCGTCGGCCGGCGGGGAACGGTGTCAGAGCGAAGTACGCCGCGAACTCGATGGTCAGCCAGCCGACGAGGAACCACGATTCCCGACTCCACCGGAGCAATCGTGGTGGGTGGAGAATCTGCCGGGGCCGAAACAGCAGGAGCAGGCTTGCGGCCAGCCCGGCGAGCAGCACCCCGGTCCCGAGTGTCCCGAAGACAAGCGTGGGAAGGTCGAGCTTCGCCCCGCCCGCCGGTTTTCTCAGTAGGATCGAGTCGCTGTGCGGCAGCACGCAAATCGCCGCGATTCCGAGGACGCCGCACGCCGCGAACGTCTGCAAAACGCCCCGGAGAACCCCGACCCCACGCCCCGCCAGCAGCCCGATCCCAATCGCGAGCCCGCCGAGGTAGCCGACCATCGGCTGGAACAGGCGAAACTTCTCAGTGATCCACCCCTCGAATCCGTGTTCCTGGCCCGCCTGCTGGTCGTGAAGGTGGAAGAGGAAGTGGCTCTCGCCGTGCCGCTGGGCTACGAACGACTCCCAGCCGCAGAACACCGCGACGGCCAGTGCCCCCGCCGCGATTCCGTAGAGCAGGTTCCGGGAAAGCATGGCGTAGAGCAGCATCACCGCGGGAAGTGGAAGCATGCTGTACTTCGTCTGAGCCGCCAATCCTGCCAGGATCCCAGCGACCGCAATCCAGCCCGGCCGGTCGCGATCGCAGCCGTGCACGAAGCACCCGACCGCCGCCAGCCCGAGCGCAAGAGCGGGAATGTCGAGCATCACACCATACACCGGCAACACGCTCGGCCCGAGGATCGTCATTGCGACCAGAGTCCCGCTCGAACCAGGAGCGAAACGGCGGGCCAGGAACGCGAACGCGTGGCAAAGCACCAGCGAGAACGGGAAAAGCGTTAGTTTCAGGAGAAACAAATTCTCCCCGGCGACGATCCGCCCGGCGGCGAGTGCGTAGGGCAAGACCGGCGGGAGAAGAACTTGCATCGCCGGTTTCGGGCGAGAATACCAGAAGATCTCGAAGTCGTAGGGATGCCCCGGGTGCGACTGGAGCTCGCGGGCGAACTCGAGGTAGGCCGTGTCGTCCACCACCGCCGGTTTGGCCGCGTTCAAGACCGTCAGCACGACTGCCAGCAACGTCGGCGCGGTCCAGGCATGTCGCATTGCAGGTGCCTCTGGAAGGTTCGCGTTCCCCGCCCGGTATGGTGGGTGGTAAACTACCTGTGGAGACCCCGAATTCCAACCGTCATTCCCGGGCCGAGGACGCCCCACCGGTGCCACTGGACCCTGCGATTTCCCGAACCGACTCGTCCGCAGATGCCCTCCAGGCGTACCTGCTCGGCACGATCAGCGTTGATGCGCTCGTCGCGTTGCAGCGTCGGCTCGTCTACGAAGTCGCCGGAGGTGGAGTGCCGGTCGTCGTCGTGTGCGACCACCCGCCGGGAATCACGATTGGTCGGGAAGGAAGCCGCAGCCACATCCGTCCGAGCCCGGAAAATCTTGCTGCTCGCGGTTGGCCAGTCCGCTGGGTTTCCCGCGGCGGCGGCTGCATGCTCCACCTCCCCGGACAGGTGGCAATCTATCCGATTTTCCCGATCCGTGACATTGGACTGACCCCCGGTCTATACATTGAATGTCTGAGGCGAATCGCTGCCGACTTGCTTCGAGAATTCCAGGTGGAACCGGATCCCTTGTCGGAATCTTGGGGAATCTCGGTCGCACACCGACGCGTCGCTCACATCGGCGTCGCCGTCCGCGACTGGATCTCCTGCTTCGGGATGGTGGTCAACGTGCACCCGGATCTCGAACCGTTTCGCGAGGTCCACTGCGACGGCCACGCAATCCCGATGACCTCGATCCAGCGAGAATCGGCGATGCGGGTGCGGGTACCGACCGTCCGGCAGCGGTTGCTGGAATTGATCGCCGATCGGCTGGGGTTCTCCCGCGTTTCCGTATTCCACACTCACCCGACGTTCTTCCCCAAACCCACTCGCCATGCGATCGCTCCCCGTTCTCGGTAGTCCGGCAGCCCCGGTCGACACGCCACCGCCGACCCGCCGGCTGCCGGCGTGGTTGAAGCGGGACTTTCCGTCGGGGAACGGAAACTTCTTCACGCAAACCCTCATCGAGGATCTCAAGCTCGAGACGGTGTGCGAATCCGCACGCTGCCCGAATCGGCCCGATTGCTGGTCGCGGAAGACGGCCACATTCATGATTCTCGGGAACGTTTGCACCCGCCCCTGCGGATTCTGTTCCGTTCCCAAGGGTGGGACACCGGAAATCGTGGCGGATGACGAGCCCGCACGGGTCGCAGAGGCGGCCGCCCGGCTGGGGCTACGGCACGTCGTCATCACCTCCGTCACTCGCGATGACCTTCCCGACGGCGGGGCAAACCACTTCGCGCGATGCATCCACGCTGTCCGCGACCGCATCCCCGGAGCCGCCGTCGAGGTTCTGACCCCCGATTTCCTCGGCGATGTCACCGCCATCGACATCGTCACCGACGCGAACCCGGAAGTCTTCAACCACAACCTCGAAACGGTTCCCCGGCTTTACCGCAAAGTTCGCGGCCGGGCGGAGTACCAGCGGAGCCTCGATCTCCTTTCCCGGGTGAAGCAGCGGGCCCCACACATCGTCACCAAGGCCGGCCTGATGCTGGGCATCGGCGAATCGATCGGCGAACTCTTCGATGTTTTCGCCGATCTGCGGGCCATCGACTGCGATGTCCTGACTCTGGGCCAGTACCTCGCCCCGACGTTGAAGCACATTCCCGTGGCGCGATTCGTTCCGCCTGAGGAATTCGACGAGATCGCCGCCCGGGCCCGGTTGCTCGGGTTCCGGCAGGTGGTCGCCGGGCCCTACGTCCGCTCCAGCTACCACGCCGCCGACATGGTGCCAACCCGCGAAGGAGGCGAGGCCCATGCCAGTTCCAATCACCACCACTGACCTCGGCTCCGACCGGGTCCGCGTGAGCCTCTGGTACGTCCGCCCCGGAGAACGGGTCTTCGAAGGAGACCGAGTTGTGGAATTGATCATCCCCGGGGCGACCTTCGACGTCCCGGCCCCAGCCACCGGCATCGTTGCCGAGTGCCTCGCCCTAACCGGGGACCGCATAACTACGGGAACGGTCCTCGGAACCATTGCACCCGACCTGGATGGATAACTGATGCCCGAAGGTGTTTTCTTCTCGCTCGATGGTCTCGATGGGACCGGCAAAACCACGCAGGCGAAGCTCCTCGTCGACTGGCTCCGCGAGCTGGGCCTCAAGGTGACCGCCTGCACCGACCCCGGCGGCACCGATATCGGCAACAAGCTCCGCGACATGCTCCTCACCGGCAAAGAACGCAAGATGTCCCTCCGCACGGAGGCCCTCCTGTTCATGGCCAGCCGGGCAGAACTCGTCGACCGCGTCATCCGGCCGGCCCTGGAAAAGGAAGAAATTGTCGTCACCGATCGGTTCTTGCTCGCCAACGTCGTGTATCAGGGGCACGGTGGCGGCATCGACCCCGCGGATCTCTGGAGTGTCGGCGAATTCGCCACCGCCGGCCTGGAACCGGACCTCACAATGGTCTTCGATGTGCCGATCGACCAGGCCGTCAAACGTCGCGGCAAGACCGCCGACCGCATGGAGAAACGCGACCCGGAATTTGCCGAGCGGGTCCGCAATGGGTACCTGACGGAAGCGCGGAAGCGGTCGAAGAAACACACGATCGTTTACGCAAACCCGCCGATCCCCGTGGTGCACTCGACGGTCAAGGCCCTCGTCGGAAGCATCCTCCGCGACCGGGGCTACGAGCTCCCCGAGGAATGACGGCATGTCGTGGGATCGCATCCGCGGTCACGACGCCGCCCGCACGCAACTCCAGACCGCATTCCAGCGGGGCCGACTCGCACACGCGTACCTCCTCGTCGGCCCCGAGGGTGTGGGGAAACACCTCTTCGCCATCGAATTCGCGAAGTCGCTCCTGTGCGAGTCGCCCCCCGCACCGCTGACCGCGTGCGACCGGTGCCCCGCCTGCATCCAGGTTGCCGCCGGCACCCACCCCGACCTCATGACCGCCCGCCGGGCCGAGGACGAGAACGAACTCTCGATCGAGGTGATGCGCGAACTCTGCACCAATCTCGGGCGGAAAGCGAGTCGCGGCACCCGGAAAGTCGGGATCGTCGAGGAAGCGGACGAATTCAACGCCAACTCCGCGAACGCATTCCTCAAGGTGCTGGAGGAACCGCCGGCGGGCTCCGTGCTCATCCTCCTCGCCACCACCCTGGACCGGCAGCTCCCCACGATTCTTTCGCGGTGCCAGGTCCTGGCGTTCCATCCGCTTCGCGATTCCGAGGTGCGAGCCGTCTTGGCCGACCACGGCATTGCCGATGCCGCGCTCGTCGACCGGTTGGTCCGCCTGGCAGGGGGAAGCCCGGGTCGGGCGGTGGCGCTCAACGACGACTCCGTGTGGAAATTCCGCGAGCATCTGCTTGCTGCGATTACGGCCACGCGCCCGGACTCGAACGCGATTCTCGCCGGCTGGGCCAGTTTCGTGGAGGAGGCCGGCAAGCTCGCATCCGCCCAGCGAGCCCGCGCTTCACTGGGGCTTGGGTTGTTGATCGAGATTCTTCGAACCGCGTTACGAGAATCCCTCGCCGGGAAAACCGACCCGCTCGCCGCCCTCGGAACCCGCGCCGGCCCCGACCGCCTCGCCGACTGGTTGGAAGCCTGCACCGAGGCCGACTACCAGATCGGCCGCTACGTGCAGGTGCCGCTCGTGATCGAATCGCTCTACGACCGCATGTTCCGTCGGTGACTCGCAGGTCTCTCCGAGAAATCTCTGCCGGGGTGCGAAACCTTTCCTCGATTCCGGGGTTTTCTCTCTCGTGGCATTCTCGAAACACGGAGATGCGCGATGCGGAAGTGGATGCTCTTGGTGGGATCGGCCGCGATTCTCACAGTGGCGTCGGTGACCGTGATGTCGGTGACGGCGGCACCCCGGAAACCATCATCCCCGGCGGAACTGGCCAAGGCGATTTCCGAAATCGCCGGTCTCGACGCCGACCAGAAGGCGAAAATGCAGGGGCTTTTCGGCCACTACATCGACGAGGCCAAGAACGTCAAGAAACCCTCCGATCTGAAGAAACTCGACGAACAAGCCTGGACGGAACTTAACGCCCTGCTCAAACCGGAGCAGAAGAAGAAGCTCTGGGCCTACGTCGCCCGGGAGAACGAGAAGCAACGCAAAGACATCATCGAGGATGTGAAGGATCGCCAGGAGGATATCCGCGACCGCCTCGACAACAAAAAGAAGCGGACACCGGCCCAGATCCGCAAGGACAAAATGGAAGATCGCCGAGACAAGGCCGAGGATCGGAAGGACCGCAAGGACGAGGTCATTGACGCGAAGGACGAGGTCCGCTTCTGGTTGAACGGTCTCAAACTCCGCGTCGGGAACATGAAGCTACCCGATCCCAAACCGAAATCCGACAGCGAGTGATTCGCACGAGAAGATGTCACGGGCTCCGTGGGCCGGCAACCACGCGAATTTCGAGGTATGGGGCGATCCGAAAAGAAGGTGTCCGACCCTCGCCGAGTCCCAACCGCGAAGCCGTCCGGCTCGACCCGAAGTTCGCCGTCGCCCACACCAACTTCGGATCCGCCTGCCACGACCGCGGCAAGTGGGCCGATGCCGGAAAAGCCCACCTGCAGCAAAAGACTCGTTTCCCCTCACCGCCCCAGCAATCCCGCCTCGGTCAGGTTCGCTTCGGCCACCGCCAAAGCGACTGCTTCCAGAATCGACCCCGGAGATGCCGGCGTCCCATCCGGGGTTCCCACAGGGATCACCGGCAGAACCGGATGGTATCGCCGAACGTCCATTGCCACCTCTTCCGGGTGGGGTTCGAGCCCGAGGAGGGCTACCCGCAGGCGAGCGCGATACCGTTCCGTCAGGCGGGCAGCGTGGAATCGATCGCTGGCCACCACCGGGTGGTAGCCCGCTCCTTCCAGAAGAGATCCGGTCAGGTCCCGGAACACCGGGCTCGGCGAAGTGACGAGAATCCATTCGCCCGTCCCGCGAAGGAGCACCTCACCGAGCGGGTTGGGGCCGGCCCCGAACTCCTGAAGCAACTTCATGGTTGGCAAATCCGCCGGCAGTTCGCTGGTCAGGGCCGCCGCCAGGCTCCGGGTCGCGCCCCACCGGGCCGTCCGCTCTGCCAGATCCTCACATGCTCGACGGGCGGTGACATCGGTGTGGAGTGCGACGATCGGCGAATCCGGATCCTCCGGCGTCAACCGCGCCCACCGCGCTTCCACAAGTTTCCGCGTTCCCGTGGCCGTCTGGCTCGTCAAATCACCCGACCAGACACCGTCCCGGCGAACGGCCACCGATGCCCGGGCGAACTCCAGCAACTCCTCGTGCGGCACGAACAACAACACTGACTGCCCCAACGCGTGCTCTGTCGGCAGCCCGTACATCTGCCCGGCCGCACGATTCCAACCCACGATTCGATCGCGGGAATCGAACACCCACACAGGGTCCGGCAGGGCGTTGAGCACGTCCGGAAGCCGATTCTGCACCGAACGCGGAATATCGAAGACGGTATCGTCGGGATTTCGGGCGGACACGACGGCTCCTCCACAGGGGAAACTACCCCAGTGGGGCCGCCGCGGTGAACGCGTGTGACGAGGTGGACAAAAAAATTCCGATTCTGCGAAGCAGTCACGGCTCGGACCGAGCTTGCTTTCCCGTCGGAGAACGGCGAGTGGCTCGGACTACTCCCACTCGATGGTCGCCGGGGGTTTGCTGCTGATGTCGTAGACGACGCGGTTCACGCCCGGGACGCGGTTGATGATCGCCGTTGCGACTCGGGCCAGCAGATCCTCGGGAAGTCGGGACCAATCGGCGGTCATGAAGTCGTCGGTCTGCACCGCCCGCAGGCAAACCGTGTTCTCGTAGGTCCGCCCGTCCCCCATCACGCCGACACTTTGGACCGGCAGCAGCACCGCGAACGCCTGCGAAGTTTTGCGATACCACCCGGATCGGTGCAGTTCCTCCAGGAAAATCGTGTCCGCCTTCCGCAGCGACGCGAGTTTCTCCTCGGTGACCTCGCCCAGGCAGCGGACGGCAAGCCCGGGGCCGGGGAACGGGTGCCGCCAGACGACCTCTTCCGGCAGCCCCAGTTCCAGCCCGAGTTTGCGAACCTCGTCCTTGAAGAGATCCCGGAGCGGTTCGACGAGGGCGAAGCCGAGCTCGGAGGGCAATCCGCCGACGTTGTGGTGGAGCTTGATCGTCGCCGCCGGTCCGTCCGCCGAGCCGCCGCTCTCGATCACGTCCGGGTAGAGCGTCCCCTGGGCCAGGAACTCCGCGTCCGGGATGGACTTGGCCTCGGACTTGAAGACATCGATGAAGACGTGCCCGATCCGCCGGCGTTTTTCCTGCGGATCCGAGATTCCCCGCAAGGCCTCGAGGAACCGCGACTTCGCATCGACGACGTGCAGGTCCGCCTTGAACCAGTCGCGGAACGTGTGCCGGACGAGTTCCGTTTCCCCCTCCCGCATCAGGCCGTTGTCGACGTAGATGCACGCGACCTGCGGGCTGATCGCCTTGACGAGCAGGGCCGCACACACGCTCGAATCGACGCCCCCGGACAGCCCGCAAATGACGCGTTTCGAGCCCACCTTCGAGCGGATGTCAGCGATGGTCTGCTCCGCGAACGCCGCCATCTTCCACAACCCCTGACAACCGCAGACATCGCGGAGGAAGTTGCCGAGGATCTGCCCGCCGTGCGGCGTGTGGCTCACTTCCGGGTGGAACTGGATGCCGAAAACGGGCCGAGATCGGTGCTTCACCGCCGCGAACGGACAGGTGTCGGTGGACGCGAGGGGCAGGAAATCACCGGCCACGGTCTGGACCTGGTCGCCGTGACTCATCCAGACGACGGACTCGGTCGGGTAGCCGCGGAAAAGGGAATCCGGGTTGGTGACGGTGAGCGTGGCCCGCCCATACTCTCGGGAAGTGGCCGGGGCGACGTGCCCGCCGAGAGCCTGACAGGCGATTTGCATCCCATAGCAAATCCCGAGCACGGGAATTCCGAGATCAAACAGTTTCGGGTCGCACTTCGGAGCCCCGGGCTCGTAAACGCTCGCCGGCCCACCGGAGAAAATCAGCCCGCGTGGGTTGAGTTCCCGCACCCGCTCCGGCGTGATGTCGTGCCGAACCACCTGGCAGAAGACGTTGAGTTCCCGCACCCGGCGAGCAATGAGCTGCCCAAACTGGGAGCCAAAGTCGAGAATCAGGACGAGTTCATCATTCATGGACATAAATAATCCGAAGCTCACGGTCGGGAGTTCCAAGCTGGACAATTTACCGTTCGAGGATCGGCAGCGAAGGCGTCACCCCTGTTTCCCCAGTTCCGCCGCGCGATTCGTCGCGGCTTCCACGGCGTTCATCAGGGCGGCCCGGATGCTGCCGCGTTCGAGGGCGTGCAAACCCGCGATCGTGGTGCCGCCGGGGCTGGTGACCGCGTCCTTGAGGGCACCGGGGTGTTGGCCGGTTTCCAGGACCATCTTCGCCGAACCCAGCACCGTCTGGGCCGCCAGTGTCAATGCGGTGTCACGGGGAAGCCCCATCCGCACCCCACCGTCCGCGAGGGCCTCGATCATCACATACACGAACGCCGGCCCGCTTCCGCTCAACCCGGTCACCGCATCGAGCAGGTACTCCGGCACCGGCAACGCCTTCCCGACCGCGCCGAACAATCGCGAAACCAGATCCGCATCCGCCGACGTCGCAAACGGCCCGACCGCCATCCCGGTCGCACTTGCCCCCACCAGGCACGGCGTATTCGGCATCACTCGTACGATCCGGTTCTCCGCCCCGATTCCCTCGGCGATCTGCTCGATCGACACCCCCGCCGCGATCGAAATCACCAGGTGGCGAAGTTGCACCACATGTTTGATTTCCCCCAGAAGTTTGGGCATCGCCTGGGGTTTGACCGCGAGCACCAGGATGTCGCACGAAACCACCACATCCGGACTCGACGCCAGGGCTTTGATTCCGGTGGCGGAGAAGAATTTCTTCCGGGTGGGCGCCCACGGATCCGCCGCGAGGCTGCGAGTCTGGTCGAGCATCCCGGCCGCGGACCATCCCTTCGCCAGGGCCGTCGCCATCTGCCCGGCACCCAAAAACCCTATCGCCAGTGGGGAATTCGCAGCCGCCATCCGTTCCTCGACGGTTTCGGGTGTTTGAAGGAAGGAAGTAGTATACACGCCGGAGGTGCGTTTGGAGGCAGAATCGCGGGTCACGACTTGCCCAACACGAGATCGACGACCCAGCACCCGCGGACGTGCACGCCGTGCGAGTCGCGGCAGTGGGCGAGGATGTCGGCGTGCTCGCACCCGGCGTCTTGCAGCGCGTCCGCGAGGATGGGCATGTTGCCGAAGTCGCGGGAATCGTACATCTGCGACGCGATCCCGACGGCGGCTTCGGTCCGCCACTCGGGGGCGAACGTCACGGGGCGGAAGGGGTTGGGGAAGATGTCGTGGAAGGGTTGGTTAATCTCAGGCGGAATTCGTAATGGTGCACGCGCAGCCAAGTCCCAGGGACCAAAGTGTTTTGAACAATGCTCGGCCAGAAGACCTGCGAATACTTCAACCCATGTCGGACACGCGCCATCAACTTCGTCCAATACATCTATGCTCGCGATCGTATAGTACACTCGTGCCTGTCGCCACTCGCGTCGGTCGACACCCCGCTCTTGGCCACGCGAATGGCAGGCTTCAAGTAATTGGGCTGCTCTTGCAATCAATTCAGCAGAAACCGGGCCCTGATCAGGTTCAGTTGCACGCTCCACTTCTTCGACAATTGACCTGCCGAATGGATTTTCCGAGGGTTTAGGATCGAGGCGGATCAGAATGAGCAAGAAACTTCGGATCTGTCGGGCCGTGGGTCGATAGGTTCGGATTTCCGAATCTCCTAGAATCGCTGTCAAGAACCAGAAATCGTCGGTGGTATCCCAGACCTGCTCACTCACAATTGCTTCCCCCATCACACCCCCTCCCACTTCTTCACCACGCCGCCCACGATCGTGCCCACCGCGCGGCCCTGCAATTCCCAGCCGTGGTACGGCGTGTTGCGGCTCTTCGTTTGGAACTGCGTCGCGTCGAGCTTCCAGCGCAACTCGGGGTCGATCACCGTCACGTCGGCGGGGCGGCCGGGGAGGAGGGTGCCGCGGTCGATGCCCAGGACGGCGGCGGGGTTGGCCGTCATTTTCGCGATCGCCTGCGGCCAGGTCAGGTGGCCGCGGGCGACCAGGAACGTCGAGACGATCGGCAAAAAGGTTTCCAGGCCGATGATGCCGTTCGGGCACTGGTCGAGTTCGCGGGCCTTCTTTTCCGGGGCGTGCGGGGCGTGGTCGGTCGCCAACACCGAAAGCGTGCCGTCCTTCAGCCCCTCGATGATCGCGTCCACGTCCCGTTGCGTGCGGAGCGGCGGGGCCATCTTGTAGTTGCTGTCGAACGTGCGGAGGCACTCGTCCGTCAGGGTGAAGTGGTGCGGACACGCCTCGCCGGTGACGCGGATTCCTTTTGCCTTCCCCTGACGAATCAGGTCGACGCCGCCGGCACTGGAGACGTGCAGGATGTGGACTTTGCCGCCGGTCAGCTCCGCGAGGGCGATGTCGCGGTAGATCATGATTTCCTCGGCAACCGCCGGCATCCCGCGGAGCCCGAGTTGCGTGCTGACGAGCCCCTCGGCCATCACCCAGCCCTTCGTCAGTTCGGAAATCTCCGCGTGGACGAGGACCGCCTTGTCGAACATCTTCGTGTATTCGAGCGCCCGCCGCATCAGTTCCGCGGATTCGACGGGCGAACCGTCGTCGGTGAATGCGACCGCGCCGCCGGCGACGAGCCCGCCGATCTCGGCGAGTTCCTGCTGCTGGCGGCCCTTCGTCACGGCCCCGCACGGGAAGACGTTGCAGTTGCCGGCCCGTTTCGCTTGCAGAATCACGAACTCGGCGGCGGCCTGCGTGTCGATCGCGGGTTCGGTGTTCGGCATGCACGCGACCGACGTGACGCCGCCGTTCACCGCGGCGGCCGTGCCGGTGGCGATCGTTTCGTCCTCCTCGCGGCCCGGTTCCCGGAGGTGGACGTGCATGTCGATCAGCCCGGGGGAGACGATCATCTCCGTGCAGTCGAGCGTGCGGTCCGCGGTGAGGGACTGCGGGCCGACGCCAACGATTTTGCCGTCGGCGAGCCAGAGGTCGGTGATGTGGTCGAAGTTCTGGCTCGGGCAAATGACCCGGCCGTTGCGGAGGAGGAGTGTGCTCATGGGGAGAGATTGTACGACCGGCGGGGACCGCGGATCGGCCGGTCGTCGCTTTCGACGAACTCAATCTTTCGGCGGAAGCATTGGTGGTTTTTCGATGGTCTTGAGCGCCGCGGTGGCGGCCTCGCGGACCTTGATCTGTGGGTCCCGCTGGGCCGCTCGCAACGCCGGGACCGCCGGCTTCCCTTCCTGACCCATGCCCCCGAGCTCTTCCGCGATCGCGACCCGGACCTCGAAATCGGATTCAACTTCCGGCTTCAACCGCTCCGTCAAAAACGGAATCAGCGAGGGTTTGCTGATTCCGTACCCGGCCACGAGGGCCCGGACGGCATTCAGGCGGATGAGCTTGTCCTTGTCCTCCTTGATCGTCTTTTTGAGCTCCGCCTCCGCGGGTTTGACGGCGATCCCGAATCGCGTCAGGGAAACCATCGCGTGTCGGCGAAGGGTCAGGTCTTCCTTCGGATCCATCAGCACCGCGACGAAGGTTTCCCGGGATGCGTCGGAGAAATCGCTGAGAATCCCGAGTGCGACGAGGGATTCGAGCCGCATCTCTTTGTCGGTGGATTCCTTGAAGACGCCGATGAGGGCGTTCGCAACGGCGGCGGAATCATCCGGTTCGACCCGGCCCAGTGCGAACACCGCGGCTTTCTGCACGGATTTTTCGGGATCTTTCAGGAGTGCGAGGAGTTCCGGGGCCGCCGGCTTGGCGGCCTTGGCGAACCGCCCGAGAGCGTCCGCGGCGGCGACCCGGATGGCGGGGTCGGAGTCTTTCAGAAGTGCAATCAGCGGTCGGACCGCATCCTCGGCGAACTTGGCGTAGCGAACCACCCCCGCGATCAGTTCCCTTCGAACCGAGGGATCTTTTTCCCCCCGCAAGGCCTCGACCATGTTGTCGGCGGCATTCTTCGCGTGCCCGGAATCGGCTTTGATCTGACCCAGGGAATTCGCCGCCTGGGCACGGACCCCCTCGCTTGTGTCGTTCCGCATGACCTGACCCATCGCTTTGTAGAGCATGTTCAGGTCATCATCGGACAGATTGTTCGTGGAAATAATGGCCGAGAGCGCGACCACAGACGCTCGCCGTTTCCGGGCCAGTTTGTCCGTCTGCATCAGATCCAGCCATTCGGACATTTTCCGGCCGTTGAACTCCGGATCGTCGGCGGCAACCGGTTGCGACGGAAGCAAAATTCCCGCAACGACGAGTCCGAGGATTGCCATTCGGGAGAAACGGACCATCGGCGGCCTCTCGCGTGTGTTCCCTGGGTGCGCATTCACGAATATATGACGGACGACGAAACCAGGTCAAACGCTTTCGGCCGCGGAGACTTTTGAGACGTCCCCTTCCGGATCGGTGCGATCGGAAGTGTTTCCGCGGTATTCCCGGATCGCCTGGGCTCGCCGTTTCCCTTGGAGTCGCC
Organism: uncultured Alcaligenaceae bacterium; assembly: GCA_964552815.1. Lineage (GTDB taxonomy): Bacteria > Planctomycetota > Planctomycetia > Gemmatales > Gemmataceae > CAYUHJ01. Next base: position 44,232 of record CAZKIQ010000034.1, read on the forward strand.
AGTTTCCGTGCGCGGAGCAGGTTCCGTGAGTGGATCAACCGCCTTTTGCAGCGGAGGCGGTGAAGTTGGCATCGCCCGCAATGGACTTGAGCCGATCTGGGAAGTTTTCGTGGGTCGGGATCAGGTGGTTTCTTGGGGTGGTCGATGAGAAGAGTGAGACTTCGGTCCCGGCCGCTTCCGTGGGGTCCCCGGCGGCGAGGGTGGAGGAAAGTTCCGAAGCGAAGTCGGCCGGCCGACGGGCGTTGTGCACCGCGGCTATCAGCCAAGGATCCCGCGCACCATAACTTTCTGGAGGTTGCGGAACGTGAATGCATCGTTGCTGCTGCTGACTTCGGCCTGGATGGCGGGCGCTGACCCGGTCCCGGCTGCCGCACCCGCCCCGGCCCCGATCGCCGCCGGCTGCGGTTCGTGTGCTCCTTCGTGCGACCCTTGTTGTGATCCCTGCGCCAAGCAAGGATTCTTCTCCAAGTGGAAGGCGAAGTTTGCCAAACACGATTGTTGTGACACCTGCGCTCCGGCCTGTGCCCCGGTTTGCGCCCCCGCTCCGGTGTGCGCCCCGGCCTGTGCCGCCCCGGTCTGTTGCGACCCGTGCGCCAAGGTGAGCCTGCTCGACAAGCTCAAGGCCAAGTTCTCGAAGAAAAAGTGCTGGGATGAATGTGCTCCTTCGTGCGGCTCAGGCTGCGGCTCCGCTGGCGGTTGCGCTCTGCCCGGCGCTCCGCTGACGGCTCCGTCGGCGACCCCGCCGGCCACCATGCCCAAGCCCGAAACCAGCCCGAAGACGACCCAACTGTCGGTTCCCCCGATCGTTGTGACCCCCGTCTCCGGCGGTCTCAAGCTCCCCGCGCTGGCCACCCCGGCCAACCCGTTCTGAGTCGGATGACCCCCGCCCGGGCACTCCGCCCGGTTTCTTCTTCCGCCCCCGGGCCGTCCCTTGGGGGCGTTCGCCGTTTTTTCGGACACCGATTGCAAACTTCGTTGCAGTTCCGACGACCAACCGATGACAACCTGATTGAGTTTCGGCTACGCTACACGGTAGAGTGGGTGCGATCCACACGACGACGGCCGGCAGAGGTGGGCCAACCAATGACCACGGGGACGACGGCGGCGGCGGCCGATCTGGCTTTCAAGATCGCCCGGCTCGTCGAGGAAAAAGGCTGGAATCAGGAAGAATTCGCTCGCATTGCCAGACTCAACCGACACACCGTTCGCCAAATTCTGCTCGGAGGGCCAACCCGCCGGCTCCGGAACGCCACCGTCAGCCAGTGCTCTGACGCTCTGGGTCTGACGGTCAGCGAGCTTCGGAATCTCCCGCTCGAACGTCTGCTCCCGCGAATTCATGGCAAACCGCCAGCGGACGAGGAGGCGATGAAACTCCTCTACGACCGCGCCACCCTCCCGGAATTCACCAACTGGCTGCAGCGGAACCCCGACCGGGCCGCAGAACTCCGTGCCGACGAGATCAACGAACTGCTCGAATTGCAAACTTCCGGCGGGCCCATGGAACGCCTCGGAGTCGAGCACTTCGTCGAGCTCATCGAGCGTCGCCGGCAACTCCTCTGTCAGGTCCGCATGATCGCGGGCACGGAATACATCGATCTCCTCGAGAAATTCGTGGGCCTCGTCTTCGAGAAGGTCAGCAACGGTCGACCGTCCAAGCCCGACCACCGGACCCGCGGGTGACCCGCACCTTCGACTGGCTCGCCCCGGTCTACTACCTCATCGAAACCGCTGTTTTCGGGCGGAATCTGCAGCTTTGCCGGGTCGCGATGATGCCACGGATCCCGCGATGCCGGCGAGTTTTGATCGTTGGCGAGGGGGACGGGCGGTTCCTCGGCGAATTTCTGCGATGGTTTCCGTCGGTGGAAGTGGATGTCGTCGACGCCAGCCCCGGGATGCTCACCCGGGCCCGGCGTCGAATTGGAATCGCTGCCGGGAACGCGGTGCGATTTTGGAACAGCGACGCGCGGATGGACCCGTTTCCCGCGGGAACCTACGACCTGGTGGTGACCAATTTCTTCCTGGACTGTTTCGACGGGCAAGATCTCTCTGCCGTCATTTGCCGCCTTGGCGAGGCCGTCGCACCGGGTGGGTTCTGGATCGTCGGTGATTTTCGCATTCCCACGCGGGGGGGCCGGGCGAGTTCCCGCCGGGCGTTGGTCAAACTCGCCGTGATGTACCGCTTTTTCCGGGCGACGACGACAATTCCCGCGTCCCGGCTCGAGGATCCGCGACCGGATTTGCAGGCGAACGGATTCGCCATCGCCGATGCGAAATCCTGGCAGGACGGATTCCTGGTCTCGGAGTTGTGGCAGAAAACTACGCCGGAACCGCCGTCGATTCGGCAATCCGCAGCAACTCCGTGAGCGGATGCTCGCCGGTGAGTTTCTTCCACTGACGGATCCACTGCCGGAAGACGCGAGCCTCGGAGCGGATGCTCTGGCGGAGCTCGCGCTCCAGGCCGGCGAGCCCCTTCTCGATGCGGTCCGCCGTGTCGGGCTTGGCGGCAGTCACCCGGATCCGGATCGCCCCGATGCGTGCCAGCCCGACGTTCCCGTCCTGGACGGTGCCCAGAACTTCCTGCACTCGCTCGACCGCCGGATAGAGAATGTCCCGGAACGGCGGGGCGAAGCAGTCCACGAAAACCTCCATGGCGTAGCGGACCCGCTTGCCGAGGATCCGCAACTGGTGGAGGTCGTGCGGACTGGTCGGGTTGGCGGCAATGGCGGCGGCGAATCCGTCGAAGAGGGCCGTCAGGTGCCCCGCCGCCAGGTCTCCGAATGTCCGCGGGCCCCCCTCCTCCGCCCGGTCCGCGGACTCGGGAAGAGTCTCACAAAGTTCGTCGACTGCGGGCTGGGATTGCTCCGCCACCCGGGTCAGAACCTCCTGGGCCGCCGCCCGCTCGCCGAGCGCGTACCCCGTGAGGAAGTCGATGGTCGGTTCCGACCCGCTGGCCCGCAGCGCGTTCGAAATCGAGAGAAACTCCAGAAACACATCCCAGTCCCGGGCGGAACCGGCAGCCTGGCGGACGGCCCGGAGCGTTTCCTTCGCCATCCGCAATCGTTTCCGGGAAAGCACGGGCTTGAAGACCCGCAGCGCGGCACCGGTCCGCCGGGTCGCGACGCGGAGCTGGTGGACGTACTCGACGTCTTCGTGGGCCTGCGTTCCGGCGAGCGGGAGGAAGTGCCTGACCATTCCAAGGCGGGCGGCGAGCACCTCACGGGCCGCGTCCTCCGCCGGCGTCGTCGGGCTCAAACCGGTGACCCATTTTCCGTCGACTGCCATCGCTTCCTCCTCCCCGTCCGATTCCGGCCCACCATCGCCCGGGTGGGGTCGATGGGGTCAGTGACCGTACAACTCGGTGATTTTCGCCGCCTGCTCGCGTTCCCCGAGCCAGTCGGAAACCTGCCTGGTCTCGGTGATCAGGAACTCGACCTGCTTTTTCTCGTCCGCCACCGCAGTCGCAATTTCTGCGGGAACGGCGAGGAATGCGGCTTCGAACTCCGCCCGGAGCTTGGTTTCGAGCCGGTTCGCGAACTCGCCGCGGATCGCCGGCCAGCGGGTCGGCAGCGCGAACAGGATCACGACGTGCAGCAGAACCAGAACCCCGAGCGTGATGTAGACCGGCAGCAGCACGTGGAAAAATTCGGGCTGCAGATTTTCCACGAAGAAACGCCAGAGTAGCACGATTATCGCACCAACCAAGACCACTTCCGGCAGCGTGTTACCAGCAAGGGTCACGCCACCGCGGACGTATTTCCGCCAACCCGTCGGCTTGGTCGCTTCCCGCTCCACCTCCGTGAGGGCATCGACGAGGCAGCGGGTGACGCGGTCGTCCCAGTCGAGCCGGGCGGTTTCCGAGGTGCGGTCGTTGAGGAGCGGCAGGGGGAACCCCTTCGCGTCCGCCTCCACCAGAAGCCGGTTCGCGAGGGCCGACATCCGCTGGGAGAGGACTCGTTCCCCGGCGGATCGGGCACAGGATTGCACGAAGGCGGCGAGGTTCCAGTCGTCCGGCGGCTCCGACTTCGAGCCGAGCCGCGGGGTGTACGGCAACCGGTCCCGGAGCGTGCTGCCCACGTATCGGATTCGCGTCGTCATCCGGAGCCAGCCCGCCATCAGGCCGCGAAACCGTTGCTGACCCTGGATCGAGAAGTGGTGCTCGATCTCGTGCTGGTATGGCTCCAGCGTCGACACCAGAACCTCCGACTGGGCCGCGGATTCCTCGGCGAGCACCCCCTCCCAGGCTTCCTGCACCTTGCTCGCTTCCATCCGCAGATCCGGAGGGCGGACAGCGTCGATCGCCCGGACGGCGTGGTCGAGCAACTGGCCGACGCCGCGGGCCTTGACCGCCTCGATTTCGAGCCGGGTCAGGCCGAGTTCGAGCCAGTTCCGCAAATCCGCGAACTGCTCGCCCGGGGGAAGCGTGTCAGGCGTGGCACCCCCGGAGTCGACCCAGTTCTGGGCACACGTCCGGAACAGCCGGGGATTCTCGAACCCTTCCGCCTTGAGGTCGCGGAGCAGGTCCTCGTCCGGCCGCAAACCCGCGGCACCGGGGTCGAGGCAGCGGTCCCACTTGTTGAGCACGAACGCAAACGCCCGGCGTTTCCGGTGCTCCTTGAACAATTCCCACCCGAGCTTGTCGTGGTACTTCTCCTGCGAGCCGACGTACAGCACGATGTCCGCGACGGGAAGCAGATCCTTGAGTTTCTCCCGGTTCGCCAGGTCGTTCGAGTCCAGGTCCGGGGTGTCGACGATCACCTTCTGGGCAAGGGAATCGCGGTCGTGTTGGGCGAGCCGGCACAATCGGAGGGCGGGGTCGAGTCGGCTCGCGTTCACGGACTGGTGGAAGTAGACGACCGGGTCGCGAGTGGTCGGGCGGGTGAAGGAAGCCTGGGCGACGGTCGCGCCGGCGAGCGCGTTCATGAGCGTTGATTTCCCGACGCCGGTGCCCCCCATCAGCATGATCACCAGCAGCGGCCGCTCGACGTCGAGCGCTTCCGCCTTCCGTTTGAGGTCGTCGGCAAGCCCCTCGATCTCGGCCCGGGCGATGCTGGGAACGGGGTGCCGTTTCCGGGTGTCGAGCCAGACGCGGTATTGCCGATCGAGCCCGCGCAGAAGCGGAGCGAGGGTGCGGAGGAACGGTTGTTGGGGGTCGACGGTCATGCAGTGGGCATCACGGGCGAACCGATCGCAATGCGGGAAATGTCGCAGAACCACCGGGAACTTGCAAGGTCCCTCGGTCTTGGTTCCGGCGAATACCTTTCGGCTAATCGCAAACGTCTAACACCTAATCGCTGGAATCAAACGGTTTCACATGTGATTCCAGCGGTTAGCCGTTAGCCATTAGTCATTAGCTCGATCCCGTCACTTCCCCTCGAGTTTCAGGCCCTTGACGAGATCGTCGTCGTCGCGGGGGAGGCCCCAGGTGGTGAGGGAGAAATCGGTTTTCTTCTCGGATTCGGGGAAACGGAGCATCACGTTCCAGCCGCCGCCAGGTTTCGCAGTGAAGGCCCAAACCGTGCCGGTCGGGGCGTCGGCGACCTGGAAGGCGGTGGCCCGGTTGTCGCCGGTCGGGACGATCAACAGACCGGTGGCCGGGGTTTCCGCGTACTTCTGCTTCAGGTCGAAGGGCGGGTTGTCGCCGGTCCGACCGGTGATGCGGGGTTCCTTCGAGGCGACGGCGAGGAAGAACCACGGGGTTTTCTTACCGTCCGCTTCGAAGGAGAAGGACCGCTTCAACCCGGCGGCGACGGTGACCGCCACCGGTGTGGGTTTCTCCGTCACCTTGATCGCGACTTTCTTGTCGTCCGGGTCGGAGAGGGTGTAGCGGAACTCGGGCTGGCCCTTGTCGTCGACGCCGTACCCGGAGAACTGGAGGTGCCTCGGGCCGGAATAGAGTGCGTCCTCGTTCAACTGGTGGCCATACGCGGGGTCGTTGGCTCGCTTGAGGAAGTCCGGCGGGGTGCGGGATTCCGTCATGGCCCAGGGGTTTCCGGGAGGTGCGGTCCAGAACTTGGGCCCGAGCAACTTTGCGGGGTTCCCACCGCGGTTGACCCAGACGGTGGAGAGGTCGAGAAAGTTGCCGCTCCAGGCGTAGCCGAGGCGGCACTGGGCGGTGTCGAAGACGAGGTTCAACCCGCCGGGGTAGCCGACGGCGATGGGCTTGGTGCCAGCCTGGTCGGGCATGAAGGTTCGCATGATTTCCGGGCGATCCTTCACGGTGACGACGACCCCCTTGGGCGGTTCGAGGCCGGCGGGGAGTGGGAGACCGGGGCCGAGGGCGAAGTAGGACCACAGCGCCTCGATCTGGGCGTCGCCGTCGCCGCCGAGAATGGTGGTGATCTGCGATTTCCCATCGAGGAAGTTCTGGGGCATCCGCGTTCCGGGTGCGAGACGTTGCGGCTGGTGCATCCAGCGGTTGTACCAGTCGAGCCGGACGCGCTGGCTGATGGTGGCGAGGTCGGGGCCGCGGGTGCCACCTCTGACGACGCCGGAGATGTCGTGACAGGTGGTGCATCCGAGGCCGTTCTTGCCGGCGAGGGTGCGTCCGTCCGCGATTTTCCCCGGAGTTGTTGCCAGTTTCGGCGGCACGTCCTCCGGGACGGTCCCTTCCAGTTTCGGCAACGCGTCCGGGAGGAAGCCGACGTTCGCCTCGCCGTACTGGGGCATGCGGAGTGTCATCCATCCGCGTGCCCGGCCGGCCTGGGTCAGGACGGCCTTGGCCCAGGACGGGCGGACCTTGTGCCCGACGCCCGTCAGACGCGGCGGTTGAACGTCGTCGGCGTTTTCCGCTTTTTCGAGCATTTTCATCGTGTCCGCGAGGGCCTCGTCGACGCCCCCCTCGGCGTCGCGGTTGTGGCAGTTGAGGCAGTTGAAGCGCTTCAAGGCGGTCCGGGCGTGGTAGGCGGGGGCAGGCGTGCCGGGGCCGGCGAGGCCGTCTCGAAGGAAGCTGGCGACGGCGGACTTCTGCTTCGCGTCCAGCGGGTAGGCCGGGGTTTTGCCAGCGGTCGGTGCCTCCGCGAGGCAGCCGGTTCCGGGTGCGGATTTCTGCACCTCGGCGAGGGTCGGGAACTTTCCATCCGCCTTGAGGGGCTTGCGGTCGATGTCGATGGCGTGGCAGTTGACGCAGCCGCGGGAGACGACGAGCCGCTTGCCGAGTTCCTTCCACTGGTCCGCGGGTTTGAGTTCGGCGAAAGTGACCGGGTCGATTCCGGGGATGTTTCCGGAAATCTGTGCCGGCTTCAGGGCTGGCTCCGCGAGTTTCTGTGGGATCTGCGGGTCGGCCGTCATGCACAGGAAGCGGGCGATGTCGGTCGATTCTTGCCCTTGCAGCACCATGTTCGGCATCCGCCCGTGTGGGTTGGTTGCGAGCGGGTTGTCGAGGAATTTCTTCAGCGAATCCGGGGTAAACTTGCTGCCGACTGCCCCGAGGCGGTAGTAGCCGGTGGGGGTGGCGGTGCCGATGGCGTAGAAGGAATCCTCGGGCTTGAGGGCTTCCTTTTCTTCTTCCTCGTCCTTGGGCTTGGCCTTGGTCGGCGGTTCGGTGAGTTTGTCGCCGTGGCAGGCGGCACAGCCGGCGGTGAGGAAGAGTCGCTTCCCGATGGCGACGCTCTTGGCAAGTTGGTCGGGTTTGATGGCCTCGGGCTGTTTCACCGGGCCGCAGAGGGAAGTCAGGAAGGTCACGACGGCGTAGCGCTCGGCCTTCCCGGTGTCGGTGTCGGCGAACATCTTGGGCATGACCGTGTTCGGCCGCAGCTTTTGCGGGTCGGCCAGCCACGCGTCGAGCCAGCCGGGGTAGGCCCGCTCACCGATCTTCGACAGGTTCGGGCCGGTGCGATCGATCAGCGTTTTCGCGAGCTTGTCGTTTGCGTCCGGCCGGTGGCACTTGGTGCAGCTCAGTTCTTCTGCGAGGAACCGGCCCTGTTCCCGGGCGAGGTCGGCGGTGTACTCGGCGGGTCGCTGCTTCGGGAGGTGGCCGAAGAAGAAGTAGGGGACCGGTTCCGGTTTGAAGAAGTTCGGGCCCTTCCAGATCAGTTCCGTCCGGACGGCGTCGCCGGTGCGGGTCAGGGTCGCCTCGAAGGGCTGGATTCCTCCGGCGAGGTCGACTTCCGGCCCGGCGATGAGCTTCGCATCGGCGGGGTTCTTGCCGGCCGATTCCCCGGAGAAGACTTCCTTTCCGGCGATCGTCACCCGCAATTTCCCGAGCAGAACCGCGTCAAACTTGTACTTCCCCGGGAGCGTGATGTTGATGTACCCGGACCAGGAGAAGCTTTCTCCGCCGGTGGAACGGGGGTGCGGTGCCTCCCCGGCGGCCAGCGTCAGCGCGACCGACGGATCGAGGCGAGTCAGGGAGAATGTCGAGGGGGGTGCATCCTTCGCGGAAAAAATCAGACCCGACTTCAGGTCCGCACGATTGATCGGCTGGGCGACGGCCGACGGGAGGGAAGCCAGCAGAACCGCCATCGTGGCGAACCCGGAGCGGGTCATGGAAATTCCTCGGACGGGGTCGGGGAGACGATGCGACCGCAGTGGTGGGTGGTGAAATTATCCCGAGATTCCCAACATGGGCAAGCCGGAAAAGCGACACCAACGCGACCGCCTCTGGATGCGGGTCGGTGGCCATTGGACCTGCCCGGAGATTCCGCAACCAGAGACTCGGCAGTGGCGTGGGCTTCGCTATAGCATCGTGAGCCGTTCCTTTCCCAATCGCCCGAGCTTCCGGAAGGCTGGAAGTTTGGGCTGGGGTCGAACCTCGTCCCCGGAGCGCGACGTGGAATCGTTTGCCGTCACTGGCCGGGTCGTGGATGTCGTTTCGTCGCGGATTTTCCCGGGGATCGTGGAGATTCGCGGGGGCCGGGTCGCGGCGATTCGGGAATCGGAAGACGGCGTCGACGGGCCGTTTCTGTTGCCCGGGTTCGTGGATGCGCACGTCCACATCGAAAGTTCGATGATGGTGCCGTCGGAGTTCGCTCGGTTCGCGACGCCGCACGGGACGGTCGCGACGGTGTCGGATCCGCACGAAATCGCCAATGTTCTGGGCGCGGACGGCGTCCGGTTCATGGTTGAGAATGCCCAGCAGGTTCCGCTCAAGTTCCACTTCGGCGTGCCATCTTGCGTGCCAGCGACCGCCTTTGAGACAGCCGGGGCGACGCTGGATGCATCGGCGGTGGCGAATCTGTTCGACGAGTTGAAGCTCGGTTACCTCGCCGAGGTCATGAATTTCCCTGGGGTCCTGGCCGGCGACCCGGATCTGCTCGGGAAGATCGAGGCGGCCCGGGTTCGCGGGTTGCCGATCGACGGGCACGCCCCCGGTCTCCGCGGCGAGGCGGCCCACCGCTACGCCCACGCCGGACCCAGCACCGATCACGAGTGCGTCACACTGGAAGAAGCCCTCGACAAGATCGCCGCCGGGATGCAGATCCTGATCCGGGAGGGATCCGCCGCCAAGAATTTCGCCGCCCTGCACCCGCTGCTCACGTCGCACCCGGAACGGTGCATGTTCTGCACCGACGATCTCCACCCGGATAACCTCGTCCGCGGGCACATCGACCGGTTGGTTTCGCGGGCGGTCCGGGAAGGTCACGAGTTGATGGCGGTTCTGCGGGCGGCGACGGTGAATCCGATCCGACATTACCGCCTGCCCGTGGGGCTTCTACAGGTCGGCGACCCGGCGGATTTCCTGGAAGTCGAGAACCTCCACGATTTCCGCGTGCGACGCACCTACATCGATGGCCGACTCGTCGCGGAAATGGGGAACTCGCAAATCGAGCGGGTTCCCGTCCTGCCGCAGAACCGTTTCCACGCGTCGGCGAAGTCCGTCACCGATTTCGTGGTTCCAGCCCGGGGCTCGACCATCCGCGTGATCGAGGCGTACGACGGGCAGCTCGTGACCGGGGAAGTTCACGCCCCGGCTTGCGTGTTGGCGGGGAATGTCGTCGCCGATGTGGGGTCGGATGTCTTGAAATTCACCGTCGTCAACCGGTATGCGGATGCACCGCCGGCGGTGGGGTTTCTGCGGGGATTTGGGCTTCGAGCCGGGGCGATTGCGTCGAGCGTGGCCCACGATTCCCACAACATCGTGGCGGTGGGCACGACCGACGCGGATCTGTGTGCGGCGGTCAACGCCCTCATCGCGGCACGGGGTGGGTTGGCGGTGGCGGACGGCTCGCGGGTCGATGTGCTGGAACTGCCGATCGCGGGGTTGATGTCGGCGGACGGGGAGCGTGTGGCCGCGGATTACGCCCGTCTCGACGCCGCCGCCCGGGCACTGGGCTCGCCGCTGACCGCACCCTTCATGACGCTCTCGTTCATGGCGTTGCTCGTGATTCCGTCTCTGAAGCTCAGCGATCGGGGGCTGTTCGATGGCCGAGAGTTCCGGTTCACCCCGCTGTTTTGCGATGGGTGATGCAGATCGGTTCTCGGGCGACGCATTCTCTGTCGCGGATGCAATGTGAAACTCGTGTGAGGTTCGCGATTGCGGGTCGGCAGGGGGATCGGGTCCCTATACTGTTTTCTCAGCCGGACGCCGGCCCGATTCCGACCGCGTGGACCCAAGCGAGTCGCCAGACGACGTGAACGCAGCCGTCACCCCGCTTTCCGTCACCCCCGTCCCCAACCGCACCTCGGAGCAGATGCGGTCTGTTCTCCGGACGTTACACGACAACGTGGCCGAGGTTTTCCTGGGGAAACCGGAGGTGATTCGGTTGTCGCTCGTCGCCCTGCTGGCGGACGGGCACCTTCTTCTCGACGATGTTCCCGGAGTCGGGAAAACGCTGCTGGCGAAGGCGTTGGCCCGGACGCTGGGTTGCAGTTTCCACCGGATCCAGTTTACCCCGGACCTGCTGCCCGGCGATCTGGTCGGAACCAACGTGTTCCACCAGAAAACCGGGGAATTCGTGTTCCAGCCCGGCCCGGTTTTCTCGGAAGTGCTTCTGGCCGACGAGATCAACCGGGCGACTCCTCGGACGCAGTCGGCCTTGCTGGAGGCGATGGCGGAGCGGCAGGTGACGATCGACGGGAAAACCCGCCCGCTCGGCCCACCGTTTCTGGTGCTCGCCACGCAGAACCCCTACGAGTTCGAGGGGACCTACCCGCTTCCGGAAAGCCAGCTCGACCGGTTCCTGCTTCGCGTCCACATCGGCTACCCCGATCGGGCGGCAGAGCGTGCGATTCTGACACAGCACCGGGCCGGGGAACCGATCGATCATCTCGCCAGCGTGCTCGGCCCGTCCGACGTGGTCGCGTTGCAGCGGCAGACCCGGGAAATCCGTGTCGAGCCCCCGGTGGCCGAGTATCTGCTGGATCTTGTGGATGCCACGCGGGTCCACCCGGAGATCAGCCTCGGAGCGAGCACCCGGGCCGCGCTCGGCTTCTACCGCGCCATCCAGGCCCTCGCGGTGGTCGATGGCCGGGACTACGCCACCCCTGACGACGTGAAAGAACTGGCGGAACCGGTGCTTGCTCACCGCCTGATGACCCGGGGCTGGGATCAGGGCGGCCGCCAGGACGCCGCCCCCGTCGTGCGGGAACTCGTTGCCAGAACCAAAATCCCCGCGTGAGGAATCGATTTCCGCCCTGGATCGGTTGGTCTTGGCAGTCACTTCGCCGGGTGCTACACCCCCAGCATGATCCCCACGATTCTGGCCCTGACGCTTGCCGCCAACCCCGCCGGTGCACTGGTCTGCGACGCTGCGGAGGTCAACCTCGGTGAGCGGAAGTGCGGTCCTTTGCTGACGCACAGCTTCACCATCGCCAACCCGGCCGGGAACCGCGATCCCATCCGGATCGCCTCGATTTCCCCGGGGTGTGGCTGCGTCCGACAGCATGTTTCGAGTCACCGGATTCCCCCGGGCGAAACCGCCACGGTCACGGTCACCGTCAACACGCTGACGCAGGCCGCCGGCCCCAACGGCTGGCATGTGACGGTCTTTTCCTGCGCTGATCCCGAGGGCGGGAACCCGTCTCCGAAGTTCCAAACGCTGTCGCTGACCATCAAGGCGAACCTCGTCCGGGAAGTCACTGTTTCCCCGCCCTCGCTCGCATTTTCCACGTCCGGCGGGGCGAAACAGAGCCTGACCATCACCGATCGCCGGGCGAAACCGCTGACCATCACGCGGGCGATGACGACGACGCCACACCTTGCCGCCCGGGTGCAACCACGTCGAACCGGGCCGCAGACGGTCGAAATCGCACTCGCTCCCGATTCTCCCCCCGGCACAGCCGAGGAAATCGTGACGTTGCTGACCGACGACCCCGAGTACCCGGAGTTGCGAATTCCGGTCAAGGTGTCGAAGCGAGACCCGTCTGAGCTCACAATCACCCCGGATACGGTCGAACTTCGCTTTGCCCCCGGTCAGACGGATCTGTCAGCCCTGGTGCAGATCCGAGCCGGTGGAAAGCCCGTGGAAATCGCGAAAGTCGAGTGCGATTCGCCGGCCATTCGGGTCAAATCCTCGCCAGGATCGGGGCCGGTGGCCACCCTTCGCGTCAGTGTGAGCTCGGTGCCTGCGTCCGGCCCGACCCGTGCGGATGTTCGCGTGACACTTGCAGAACCCGCTGGAAAGACCGTGACCATCCCGGTCTCCTGGGTGAGCACCCGTTGACCCTGGGGTTCGATCGGCTTAGCTTGATAGCATTGGAAGCCAACTTGGAATTTGGGGGCGTCGTTGACCGACGATCGGGACACCGACGGGCGCCTGTCCCGTGCTGCCGCCCAGCGACTGAGCCAGTATCTCCGATGCGTCCTCGGGGTCGCTCGGACCGGCGGAACCGTTTCCAGCGAGGATCTCGCTCAGGCGGTGGGCGTCAGTGCCGCCCAGGTTCGCCGCGATCTCGCCGCACTCGGCCACCTCGGCCAACGCGGGGTTGGGTACGAGGCCGTCGCCCTCGCCGCCGCCATCCGCAAAACTCTCGGCATCGACCGCTTGTGGAAGGCGGTTCTCGTCGGCGTCGGGAACCTCGCTCGCGCCCTGCTTCGCTATCGCGGCTTCCGGGACCAGGGCTTCGAGATTGTCGCGCTCTTCGACACCGATCCCTCGAAGATCGGCCAGGAAGTCGAAGGTCTGATCGTCCAACCCGCCACCTCCATCGCCACCCGCGTTCGGGAACTCGGGGCGGAACTCGGAGTTCTCACGATCCCTTCCGAACCCGCCCAGGGAATTGCCGACACCCTGATCGACGCGGGGGTCAAGGGTCTTCTGAACTTCGCCCCGGTGTTGTTGCGAACCCCACCGCACGTGAAGGTCGTGACTGTGGACCTCGCCATCCAGCTGGAGCAACTGGCATTCCTGGTCCACTTCCGGCCTAGCAGTGGCAGCCCATCAGAAGTGTTGGAAGAAGGGGTTGAGCCCGGACCGCAAGCCGGCTAAAATTCCTTCAATTACCCGGTAGTGTAACGGTAGCACAAGAGATTTTGGTTCTCTTTGTCATGGTTCGAATCCATGCCGGGTAACTAATGCAACCCCCGCAAAAGCAAGGACTTGCGGGGGTTGTTTATTTGGCCATGCCTCTGAATGTCTCCGTTGCCCAACAATAGCCCAACAAATCACCCCCGGACCCGCCGTTCGGCCGCCCGGGATCACCCGTTTGTTGGGCGGGTTTGTTGGGCGTGCTCATCCGGGCGAACACCCCGTCCGTGATGTCCTGCTCGTCCACCCCGAGGTAGTGCCCCTTGATCGTGTCCACGTTGCACCCGTAGGCGACGGCCGCATCGTCCAGCGGGATACCCGCCTGATACGCCCGGGTGAACGCCCGCTTGCGGAACTGGTGCGACGTGATCTTCGGCCGGTCGGGGTACGCCGTGTGGTAGTCCCCGAACAGCGTCTCCACCCACGAGTACAACCGGGACGGGGCGAACGCCGGGTTCAACTGGTGGGACGGCCACCCCTTCGCCTGCAACACCGCCTTCAGCCCGGCCGGGTGGGTCTCCCACAACCACGTCTTCCCCTTCACGGCCGTGAGCTTGCCGTACACGTCGTCCGGCAGGGGAACCGCCCGCTCCTTCCGCCCCTTCGTGATCCCGGCCGGGAAGACGATCCGCCCGCCCCGCAACTGGGAGGACTTCAACGAGCACACGTCCGCCAACCGACACCCGGTGTGCTCCTTCACGGCGATGAGGAGCTTCGGCAACTCCCAGTCCCCGAACCGCTCGTCTAGCCACGCCGTGAACTCGTTCAACTGGTCGTCCGTGACGTACTTCACCGGGAGCTTGTCCGTCTTCGGCGGGGTCACGTCCCCCCACGGGTTGCCCGGGACGATTTGAAGTTCCTCGACGAACCACTTCTCCCACAAGGCGGACATGCCGTTCACCAGCCCGGCGACGTAGTGGGCCGACCGGGGCTTCTTCCCCTTCGGGGACGGCGTGCTCATCATCGTGTCCGCCCACGACCGGGCCAACCGGACCGATGCCCTCGACGCCCTCACCATCCTGTCCTACCTCCACCGGCGGCTGGACGAGGCGGTGGTCGTACCGCAACCTCCAGGTGGGTCGTAATGGCCGGGAGTGGCAGACGTGTGAGCGTGTACCTCTCAAGTGCAAAACGGCGAGTACGGACAGAGGCGGCGTATGAAGGTGGTCATCCAGTGTGCCGGGCGGAAGCGGGACGGTGCCGGCCGGCTGCGGGACGAGGCTGGTGCCGAGGTCGCCTTCGTCGCCCGCCCCGACCTGTACACAGACGGGTTGGCTGCTTTCCGACCGTGCCGGCCCGACAATCCCGCCGGTCCCGAGGCGGGGACGTGGAGGGACGTGCTGGCTCGGTACAACGAGCGGTACGCTCGGGAGGGTGCGAACCCGGACCGCCTGCTCCCGGCCGGCGACCTGTACTCGCCCCGGGTGTACCGGGGACTGACGGACGCCTTCGGCCCGGCCAACGTCTTCATCCTGTCCGCCGGGTGGGGCCTGGTCCGGGCGGACTTCCTGCTCCCGGACTACGACATCACCTTCTCGAACCAACCGAACGTCCCCCGGTACGCCCGGCGGGGTCGGCGGGAGGACCGGTTCGAGTGAGCAGCGGCGAACTGATCACCCGGCACGGCCCGGCACCACCAAGACCCACGAGCGAACCGACCCGGGAGAAGCGATGGACGAAGAGCGAGCCTTTCTCAACGCAATCTGGAAGCGGCCGAAGGAACTGACCGCCCGCTTGGTGTACGCCGACTGGCTCGACGAGAACGGGCACGGGTGGCTTGCGGACGCCGTGCGGTACTGGGCGAGCATCGACCCGGCGGACCGGGAGATACTGTCGTCGAGCAGGTACCGCCCGTCGCCCCGGTACTGCGTCGGGGAGTTGCACCGGAAGACGCTGCGGGAGATGGCCGAGCAGGTGAAGCAGAACGGCAAGCTCTCCCTGCCCGACGCCGCCCTCGTGCATCTCTACCAGTACGCCAAGCTGGGGCGGCACAAGTGACCCAGCCCAGGCTGCTACACCCGGACGCCGAGTTCGTTTCAAATGTACTCTTCGCCCACGAAACCGTAGGCGGCCCGTACCCAGTCGTCGAACTCGTCCGGGAGCGACAGGCTGTTCACCTGGATCATCACCTTATCATCGGCGTTCGAGGAGCGGTCTTTCGTGTTGCTCATCATCTTGGGGTAGGCAGCAAGCAGCCTCACCCGCTCTTCAGACCCGACCCGCAGTTCCAATTGAACGCCTTCCCCATAGGGCATGATGATCCCGAGTAGCTTGAACTTCGCTGTGCCCCTCTGCCATCCCACCCGAACCTGATTCCGGTACGCCTCGTCACGCCCGACCCCTTTCGCTTCCACGGTCGGGTTGTGCAACAGTCTGCTGAGCATCTCACGCCCGATGGCTTCCTGTACCCCTTCGGGCCAAGTCCGGAACAGTTCGTTCACTTGTATCTCCTGCGGGAATCACCGGGGGGGCGTCACGACGACCAGGACGACGGGGTGACCCCCTAACTACGGCATATCTCCGAAACGAACCATTCTCGACCTGTGCTCCGGTTCGGGCAACTGGTCACGCCCCTACGCCGAAGCCGGGTACGAGGTGATCCGGGTGGACTTGCCCCAAGACGTTCGCCTCGTGGAGCACATCGGGCGGCCCGTCCACGGCATATTGGCTGCCCCGCCCTGTACCGTGTTCAGTCTGGCCGGGGAGTGGGTGCAAAGGACCGACGACGAAATCAAACTGGCGTTGGGCGTGGTCGATGCGTGCCTGCGGGCCGTGTGTGGAGTAACCGTTCACTGCCCTGCGGCTAATCGAGGTGTCGGGAGGCCGTTGCGATGAGCTTGTATCGTTTCACATATGAACTCCATGCGCCCAACACAACTGCCGTTTCCCCGGCCATTCGTCGTAGACGCACCAGCGG
>CAZKIQ010000035.1:0-54611 GCA_964552815.1 uncultured Alcaligenaceae bacterium
CTCGTTGCCAACGAGGTTGTCGTGGGTTCAAGTCCCATCACCCGCTCTGGTCGAAGTTGGAAATCTGCGGTTCGCTGAAGACAACCGAGCCGGGAAGTCAGAGGGGTCCGGCGGAAAATCCGCCCCACCCGGGTACTTCCCGGCTCCTTGCGTTTGTATCTTGCGTTTCTATGATGACGTGTCTCCCCCAACCGGAATGGCCCGCGGGGGATCGAAATGATTCCCGGCCGACACCCGGGCGTGAATTGGCACCAGGAGCGACACAGGAGCGATCATGGCCGACGAAACACCCTCCGAATCCACCGCCCTCGCCGCCCCGGAAGCGCCCACCAAACTCCCGCAGGAAGTCGTCATCAACGACGCCGGACCGTGCAAGAAGCACGTCAAGGTCACCGTTGACCGTGCCGCCATCGACGCCCGCATGGACGAGAAATTCTCCGAACTCGTTCTCAATTCCCCCGGCCAGATCGACGGCTTCCGCCCCGGCAAAGCACCACGAAAGATCATCGAGAAACGATTCTCCAAGGAAGTCCGGGCCGAGGTGAAGACGGAAGTCCTGATGGCGAGCCTCGAACAGCTCGCCGAGGACAACACGCTCTCCCCGCTGAGCCCGCCGAACCTCGACCCCGGCTCCGTCGTGATCCCGGACGACGGTCCGATGGTGTACGAGTTCGACATCGAAGTCCGCCCGGAATTCGACCTGCCAAGCTACAAGGGCCTCAAAATTCGCCGGCCGACGCAAACCTTCACCGACGCGGATGTGGAGAAGGAATCCCGCCGACTGCTGGAACCGCGCGGGCAGATCGTCCCGAAAGAGGGGAACGTCGAACCGGACGACCTCGTCACCGCGGACGTCACGATCACGCACGATGGCAAGCAGTTGAACAAACTTTCGGAAGTTCGCGTCAAGGTCGAGGAACGGCTCGCCCTGTCTGACGGGGTCATCGAAGATTTCGCCAAGCAGATGGCCGGCGCGAAGCCCGGTGAAACCCGCAACTTCGACGTGACCCTCTCCCAGGATCTCGGCAACGAGTCCCTCCGCGGTGCCAAGGTGCAGGCCGCCTTCGAGGTCAAGGACGTCAAAACCGTCCGCCTGCCCGACCTGACTCCGGAAATTCTGGAAGAGTTCGGTGTCCGGAACGAAGATCAGTACAAGGAGCTCGTCCGGGCCCGGCTCGAACGCTACCTCGAGTACGTGCAGCGGCAGTCGGCCCGGCAGCAGGTGCTCGAAAAACTCGCCGGCGACGCGAACTGGGACCTTCCCCGCGAGCTCCTTGCCAAGCAGGCCCGGAAGACGCTCTCCCGCAAAGTCATGGAAATGCGGTCTGCCGGCATGACCGACGAGCAGATCCTCGGCCGGCAGCGCGTCCTGGAAAACGACGCCATCAAGAGCACCGCCGCCGCCCTCAAAGAACACTTCGTCCTCCAGAAGATCGCCGAACTCGAGAAAATCGAAATCGAGGACAGCGACATCGAGGAAGAAATCGACCGCATCGCGGATCAAACCGACGAGAGCCCCCGCCGGGTTCGGGCCCGCCTGGAGAAAGAGGATCTCATCGAGCCGCTGGCCACCGAGTTGCTCGAACGCCGGGCACTCGACCTTGTTCTCGCTTCCGCCGAGTACGAGGACTACGCCCTCGACACGACGGAACGGTCCGACGAGGTCGCGACCATGGAAGGGAACGCGGTTCCGGAATCCGCGAATTGACCAAACCGATAAAGTACAGTTGGCGACTCTCACAACGAGCGGGAGGCGTCGGCTCCGGGGCCACCCGGGCCTCGCCTCCCGTCGCAGTTCCAGGAAAGGGGACTCGCATGCTCCCAACGTTCGAACCCTCCGCGATCGATCCGCTGGCGATGGCCGGGATGCTCGGCATGTCGGGCATGGCCGGACCGGTCCAGCCCGTCGCGCAGCGTTTCCGCGACATGACCCGGCAGCGGGCCATGACCCTGCAAGACCTCCTGATGGAAAGCCGGATCATCTTCCTCGGTAGCTCCCCGGAAACGGGCGGTGACCCGCGAATCACCGACTACCTCGCGAACATCACGATCCAGAAGATGCTGTACCTCGTGACGGAAAACAAAACCGCCGACATCCACATGTACATCAACTCCCCCGGCGGGAGTGTCTCCGCGACGCTGGCGATGTACGACGCGATCCAGTTCATGGAGTGCCCAGTCAACACCTACTGCATGGGTCTGGCGGCGTCCGGGGCGGCGATCCTGCTGGCGGCGGGCACGAAGGGGAAACGGTTCGCGCTGCCCAACTCGAAGATCATGTGCCACCAACCCTATGGCCAGGTCGGCGGGCAGGTCTCGGACATCGAGATCCAGGCCAACGAGATCCTCAAGGAGCACGAGCGGCTCAACCAGATCCTCGTCAAACACACCGGCCAAACCATCGACACCATCCGCAAGGAAACCGACCGCGACCGCTACTTCTCCGCCCAGGAAGCGAAAGAATTCGGGCTCGTGGACGAGGTGCTGCTCAAGCCGAGCGAACCGAAGAAGTGAGTTCTGCGGGTTCCGAAGAAGTCCACCCCGAGGGTCGTATCGGTTCCCCGGACGGTAGTTACCGCGGTGGAACCCGACCTGTCATCCCTGAGTTCATCACCTGCGGGCCGCTCGCCGATACCGATCGAGCAGCCGCCCGCCCTTTCAACGGAGAAGGGGACATGGCACTGATTCCAATGGTGGTCGAGAAGTCCGGCCGCGACCCGTACGCTTACGACATCTATAGCCGGCTCCTCAAGGATCGGATCATCTTCCTGCAGGGGCAGGTCCGCGACGATATGGCCAACGCGATCGTCGCCCAGATGCTGTACCTGCAGTTCGAGGACCCGAAGGCGGACATCCACCTGTACATCAACAGCCCCGGCGGAAGCGTCACCGCGGGCATGGCGATCTACGACACGATGCAGTTTATCTCCCCCAACGTGGCGACCTACTGCATCGGCATGGCCGCCAGCATGGGGGCGATGCTGCTGACCGCCGGCGAGAAGGGCAAACGATTCGCCCTCCCCAACGCCGAGATCATGATCCACCAGCCGCTCGGGGGCTACGAGGGAACCGCGACGGACATCGACATCCACGTGAAGAACATCCGGAAACTCAAGGGTCGGCTCAACGATTTGCTGGTCAAACACACCGGCAAAACGCTCGACACGATCCAGAAAGACACGGACCGCGATAACTTCATGACCGCGACGGAAGCCCGCGACTATGGCCTGATTGACGGCGTGCTGGAGCGGATTCCCGAGGCGCTCGTCGTGAACCACCCGAAGAGCGAGTGATCGAAACTGTTAGGGGGAACCGGAAACGGATTTGGTTCCGATTCCTCCCATGTTGTCCGAGAAATCGAGCAAGGATGCACACCGCACCGCGATTTGCGAGCCGGGAACGGAAGAATCCTTGCGGTTCTTCCCCCCGGCTCCGTGCATTCCTGCTGCTGGCCCTTGCCATCCTTCCAACCGTCGGATGCCGCAACCTCGGCAAGCCGGACACGAAATACGATCTGCTCACCGCGGAAATTCGCACCCGCGATCGCGAACTGGCCGAGTGCCGGGGCGAACTGATGCAGCTTCGCCTCACCAACGAGGCGTATCGCCGACAACTCCAGGGCGGACCGCCCGGCACCTGCCCCCCCGGCGGCGATGCTCACCCCGTCGGCTCCACTCCGGCCCTCCCCCTCCGTGACATCACCCTCGGCGGCGGCACCGGCGGCGTCGACAACGATGGCGAACCCGGTGACGAGTCCCTCCAGGTCGTGATCGTCCCCCGCGACGAGGATGGCTCCCCAGTCAAGATTCCGGGCCGGGCCAACATTGCCGTCTTCGAGATTTCCCGGGAAGGGTTGAAACTGCCGATCGGCCGCTGGGAAGTGACTCCGGAACAGATCCGCCGGACATGGAAGAACGGGTTGTTCTCGACGGGGTATTTCGTTCCGTTGCAGTGGGACCGCCCGCCGGGGAACAACCGGATCCGCGTGGTGGTTCGGTTCACGACGCTGGACGGCCGGGAATTCGAGGCGGAGAAGGACTCGCCGGTGACGCCGCTGTCCGGCATCCGCCCGCCGGTCCCGCCGCGAGGGGAACCAATCCCCGTCCCGGGTCCCGCTCCCAACCCGGGAAAAGATCCGCGAATCCCGCCGCCGGATGTCCCGGAACTGCCCCCGCCCACGCCGGTCCGCCCGGCCGCCAAACTTCTTCCGCCCCGGGCCGCCGAAGGATAACGGGGAGTTGGATCAGATGTCAGGTCAGCGGTGGTCTTTCCGCGGAGATGGGAGTCTCTGCCGCGGCGCAGGACCCGTTGGTGGAGGAGATGGTCGGGAGCTCGATGGGCCCGTTGCAGCGGTCGAGTACGTACTCCTGGAAGGTGTAGATTCGTTCCTCGCGGGTGCCGATGACGCCGCGATGGGGGCTGGCGGCAAGGCCCTTCTGGACACCCGCGTAGATGGCGGCATCCTCGGCGAAGACCCGCTTCCCGATCAGGATCGCGGAGAGACGCAGGATCTGGTAGCTCATCCAGGCGAGCGGATTCCGCCGCAGCCCACGCGTCACGAACATCAGGCTGCGATATCTGCAAGTCTGCGGCCCGGTCGGGTAGACCGCCTGCATCATCCGGAAGGAATCGAGCGAGCTCCCCGTCAGGTGCGGGTGGCGAACGCGGTGCCAGTACTCGGCGGTCACCGGTTCCCCAAGTCGCCGCACGAACCAGTTCTGCATCCGTGTCACGAGCTCGACCGGTTGAATGGTCTTGAACGTGGAGAATTCCGGCTCCAGTTCGTGCCAGGAATTCGCCTCGGCCGGGAGCGTCTTGAACGTGTACGGGTGCACCTCCGGGATGTGGTACGACTCCAGGGAGTTTTCGAGAACGACCTTCCAGTTGCAGGGAAAATCCGCCTCCCATTTGGCGACGAATCGGTAGGTGTCGCCGAAACTCGGTTCCCACACGGGCCAGAGGGGGCCGAGCCAATCCCGGAGGGGCGGTGCGTCGTCGCTGAGGTTGACGAAGACGAGATTCCCACACGTTTCGAGGCGGAACTTCCGGAGACAGGAGTTCTCGCGGTCCCAGGGCCGGAACGCGCGGGCGTCGGGGATCTGCCCGGTGCGGCCGTCGGCCTGGAACTCCCAGCCGTGGTACTGGCACCGCAGTTTCCGGGTGTTCCCCGCTTCCCGATCCGTCAGCCGACTGTGGCGGTGCGGGCAGACATTGAGAAACGCCCGCAGTTCCCCCTCGAAAGTTCGCAGCAGAATCGGGGTACCGAGAAGTTCCAGCGTCAGGAAATCCCCGGGCGACCGGAGTTGCGATCGTGCGCAGATCGGGTGCCAGGCTGGTTGGAAAAGGTGCCGAAGTTCCGAGCGGTACTGCGACTCGGAGGTGTACTGGTCCGGTCGGAGGAGATGCTGTAAATGGTGCTGGTTGACGAACATCGTGCGGAAGTTCGATGAGGATCCAGGGTGGCGCCGCGCCGGAATAGTCCGACTACGGTGCAAATCTGGGGCCGCCAACCGCACGGATCCAACCGGTTTGCGAATGGAAGTGCCTTGATGATTCTACCCCGGAAAGGCTTCCGCTTTACGCGGCGGTTTCGTGAAGATTTCGACACGCCCGAATTCCGGCCCGCACTATCAAACCTGACTTTCCCGGGCCCGTTCTTCGACCACGTCCAGCAACAGCGGGTGACGACCCAGCGGAGCCGCGAGACGGAATTGCACACCCGGGAAACGGGCCGCCAGCTCTTCCCGGGCCGTCGCCAGATCCTCGCGGACGTGCACACCCGGAGACAGGAAATAGGGCAGCAACACCACGTCCGCAGCTCCCGCCTCGACGCACCGGGTTCCTCCTTCCGCAATGGTCGGTTGTGTCAGCTCGAGATACGAAACCTGCACGAATGCGAAGCGACCCCGCTCCCGCATCGCCTCCGCGACCCATTCCAGATCGGCGTTGGCCTCCGCTCGACGACTCCCGTGAGCGATCAACAACAGTGCGGTTTCCCCCGACATTCCCGACGCTCCGCTCTCGATTCTGGGCCTAGAATAGCTCTCTCTCCAGCATAGGCGGGGAAGGACGGCCATGACCGGGGCGAAGATCGGAAACTGGGTCGTGGGACCCGAACTCGGCCGGGGGCCGCACGGCATCGCCTACCGCGCCACCGACATCGCCGGACGGCAGGGCGTGGTGAAGATCCTCACCCACGAGTCGACACGCACCCCGGAGTTCCTCTCACGATTCCCCGCAGAGATGCTCTTCCTCCAGCGGTTGAACCACCCCAACATCGCGAAGTTCTACGAGAGCGGTGTCCACGCCGGCTCGGCCTTCTTCGCCACCGAGTGGGTCGAGGGCTCCGATATCGGAACGCTCCTCCGCAAACCCGGCCGGACCGTCGACGAGCCCGGACTCCACTGGAAGGACGACCTTGTCCGCGTCGCGGTGCAGGCGGCCCGGGCTCTGAAGCACGGCCACCACCGCAGCATCCTCCACCGCGGATTGAAGCCGGGAAATGTCCGGATCACCGGCGATGGCACCGTGAAACTCACGGATTTCGGTGTCGCAAAGGTCCTGAACCTGCCCCCGCTCGGCAACGACCCGGACGCCTGGGGCGCACCCGGATCCGCCGCCCCGGAGTGGCTCTCCGGTAAGCCCTACACAAAGAAGTCCGACCTGTACTCGCTCGGGTGCGTCCTCTACACGGCGGCGACGGGTCGCCCCCCGTTCTCCGCCTCCACCGCCGCCGAGTTCCTGCACAAGCACTGCTACACGCTCCCGGATCGGCCGTCGCACCTGGCCCCCAAGCTCCCGCCGGAACTCGATGAGCTCATCCTGGGCCTGATGGCGAAGGACCCCGGCCGACGCCCACCCACCGCCGCCGCCCTGTTGGAGCAGCTCGACCAACTCCGCGGGAAACTCGAACGCAAGGGCGTCACCG
Organism: uncultured Alcaligenaceae bacterium; assembly: GCA_964552815.1. Classification (GTDB taxonomy): domain Bacteria; phylum Planctomycetota; class Planctomycetia; order Gemmatales; family Gemmataceae; genus CAYUHJ01. The sequence goes on from CAZKIQ010000035.1 coordinate 6,929, forward strand.
TCACCTGGCCCCCCGACCCCGGCGACACCACCGCGACGACCCCTGCCCTCCGCGTCGCCGGGGATTCCGACGAAGCGATCGAGGAACCATCCCGGCCGCTGATGTCCCGCCCGGCTGTCGTCGCGCCGCTCTTCCTGCTGGTCGTTGGCATCCTCGTCTACGGATTCGTCTTCCGATCCGGCCCGGATGCGACCGCACTTTACACCGCCGCCCAGCCGCTGCTCGCTTCCGATGACCTCGCCGACTGGGAGAAAGCGTGGGACGAGTACCTCGACCCCCTCAGTCGGCGGTACCCAGACCAGTACACGGCGGAAATTGCCGAGGTGCGGACGCGAATCGCCGACCGCCGGGAGCTCAAGCGGGCCCTGGAACAGGGGGCGAAATCGCGGGTCCGATCCGAGGCGGAGATCGCGTACATCCGAGGGTTGCGGCTTGCCCAGGCCGGCGACCTCCCCGCGGCCCGGCGGACCTGGGAAGCCGTGGAGAGGGCGTTTTCCGGTGTCGAATCCGAGGCCCACTGGGTCAAACTCGCCACCGCCGGCCTCGCCCTCCTCGCAAAATTTCCGACCATCACCCCAGCCGCCGGCGCCCGCCCAGGGCTGATCGAAGCGATCGCACACGCCAAGAAGTTGAAGTCTGCTGGCGACCCCGCCGCCGCGACAGCCTTCGAGGCACTAGACTACCTCTACCGCGACGACCCGACCGCGCTGGAAATGATCCGTCAGGCCCGCTGATCGGACGTTTCCCCCCCGGCTGACCCTGCCCAACCGGTGCCCCGATGGCGACTCCTGCGACGACCGTGACCGAATATTGCGAGGTTCTGTCTCGCTCCAAACTTCTGCCCGAGGCCGAGGTCCAGTCGCTGCGGAATCGCTGGAAAGAAGACACCGACGGCGGCGAAACCGACATCGACCTCCTCAAAAAGTACCTCGTCCAGAAGCGATTCCTCACGGAATACCAGGCCGCCCTCGTCGGTCGCGGCCACGCCGAGGGTTTCTTCATCGGCGGCTATGTCGTCCAGGACCGGATCGGGAAGGGCCAGTCCGCTGGCGTCTACAAGGCCGTCCACACCTCCGGACAGGTCGTCGCTCTCAAGGTCCTCCCGGGATCGCGGGCGAAAGAACCGCAGGTTCTGAGCCGGTTCCAGCGCGAAGGCCGCCTCCTGACGCAACTCGACCACGCCAACGTCGTCCGCGCCTACCAGGTCGGCCAGGCCGGAAACAGCCACTTCATCGTCATGGAGCACCTCGACGGCGAGACGCTCGACGAGATCCTCAATCGCCGCAAAACCATCCCCGCCCCGGAAGCCGTCCGCCTCGTCCACCAGGCGTTGCTGGGCCTGCAACACCTCCACGAAAAGCGGATGGTCCACCGGGACCTGAAGCCGGCGAATCTGATGGTCACCCCGCCGCCGATCCCCGGGAAACCGGACAGCACGCTCGAATGCACCCTGAAAATCCTCGACATTGGCATCGGCCGCGAACTCTTCGATGAAGAATCCACGCTTACCCAGGACATGAACCTGACGACGGAAGGGGCGATCCTCGGCACCCCCGACTACCTCGCCCCGGAGCAAGCCCGCGACGCCCGCGGTGCCGACGTCCGGGCCGACATCTACAGCCTCGGGTGCGTCCTCTACCACCTGATTTCCGGCCGCACGCCGTTCCAGGACAAGAACGTGATGACCCAGATGGTCAAGCACGCGACCGAGAAGGCGACGCCACTTTCGACGCTGGCCAAGAACCTTCCCGATGGTCTGGAAGCGGTCGTCCAAAAAATGATGGCGAAGAAACCCGACGATCGTTACCCCTCGCCCGAGGAAGCGGCTGCCGCCCTGTCCCCGTTCCTCCCCGAGAACGCAGCCAAGGCGACGGGGGCCAAGGTGCTCCCCGAGTTCAAGCAGTGGCTTGACACCGAGTCCTCGATGGAGATTCCGGCCCAGATCAAGGACCTGCCACTGGTTGACCCCAACTCGCCGATGGTCATCCCGAAAAAGGCCGGTAGCGGCACCCATACCCCTGTCAAACCCGCCGGCGGAATGCCCTCCGGCGTCATCCCCCGCTCCGTCGCCGGCACTCCCGCCAAGCCCGAAAAAGAGAAGGGAATGCCCTCCGGAATTATCCCCCGCACCCAGACCGGAGCCGGTGCCTCCGGGATCATGCAACGTCCCCAACAGGGGGCCGGCGCGTCCGGGATCATGCAACGACCTCAGTCAGGAGCTGGGGCGTCGGGTAAGATCGCGACGGGGAAGCCGGCCAAACCGGCCGAGGATCTCCCGGTCATCAACGTCGAACTCGTCGCGATCTCGGAAGAGGACATCGGCCAAACCCGGATCGTCCGCACGCCGCTCGACGACGACCGCCCGCTCCACGACCTGAACCGCCGGGATTTCACGATGCTCGGCATCGGGGCCGCTGGCGTCCTCGTCGCCATTGGGATCGGCTACGGGCTCGCCAAGGGTCTCAAGGCCGCGATCAACAGCCTCACCGAACCCCCAACCACCGAACCATCCACGGAATCGTCGCCGGACACGAAACCCGAACCGAAACCGCCAACCACCGGGAAAAATCCCAAGGGGAAGTGAGGAATCCGCTTCCCGATCGTTCCCAACCTGCCGGAGGTTTCCCCCGGCCGCTCTCGCCTGAATCCCCGACGTGCCAGAAGTTCTGGTGGTGGGCCTTGTTCCCGGAGACGGCGAGGGGTAGAAAAATAGCCTTACACTGTGACGAAACCGCGGGGCGGTCGCTGCCGGCCGGCCCAATGACGGAGGAACCGAAGTGTCGCGAATCCGATGTGGACTGGCTGTCGTCCTGGCGATGGGACTCTTCTCCGCCGCTGTCGGCCAGGAGAAGCAGACCTTCGTCACGAAGTTCAACGAAAAGAAAGATCCGTTCTACCAGAAACTCACCACCACCGTCACCCAGACCGTCAAAGTCCAGGGCGGCTCGGATCTCAACCTCAAGCACGAGCAAACCTTCTACTTCAAGTGGACCCCAATCACCGTCGAGAAGGACAAGACGGTCGTCAAGCAGACCATCGAAGGCGTGAAGATGACCGTCGACATCGGCGGCACCCCGATCACCTACGACTCGACCGACGCCGCCCCCGCCGGCGGGAACCCGGGTCTCGCGGACTTCTTCAACAACCTCCGCGGCACCGAATTCACCGTCACCTTCGGCAAGAACATGGCTGTCGAAAAGGTCGAGGGCCGGGAAGAACTCCTCAAGAAACTTTCGAGCACCAACTCCCAGATGGAGCCGCTGCTCAAGAAAATCCTCACCGACGAAGCTCTGAAAGAAATGACCGACCCCGGCTTGAACATCACCCCGCCCAAGGAAGTCGCCGTCGGCGAATCCTGGGACAAGAAGTCCACCCTTTCCCTCGGCCCGATCGGTTCCTACGAGCGGACCTTCAAGTTCACCTACAAGGGCAAGGATCCGGAGAAGAAGGATCTCGACCTGATCGAAGTCGAGCCGAAGCTGGTCTACAAGGCCCCCACGAACCCGGATGACGGTCTGCTCTTCCGCATCAAGGGGGGCAACCTCGAATCGACGGACCCGAAGCCGGGCAAGATCCGCTACAACCCCAAGACCGGCCGGGTCGAGGAAGCGGATATTGCTGTGAAGATGAAGGGGACGCTCGACGTCGTGATCGGCAACACGGAGACGAAGGTCGAACTCTACCAGGACCAGAAGACCGTCACACAAACGAGCGACAAGTCGTTCGTGCCCGAGAAGAAGTAACGCGAGAAGCTCGGAAACTCGTCCCGCCCGGTGGGTTTCCCGCCGGGCTCGCTTTTTTCGCAGGAAGCCGCCATGAGAATTGCCGTCCTCGGTTCGCAGGGCCAGCTCGGCCGCGACCTTGTCCCCCGACTGCCCGGGGAAGTCATCCCGCTGACCCGCACCCACATCGACCTCGCGAACCCGGGAACAATTTCCGACGCGCTCGAGAAACTGCGTCCCACCGTCTTCGTGAACTGTGCCGCCTACAACTTCGTCGACCGGGCCGAGAGCGAGCAGGACGAGGCATTCGCGACCAACGCCTGGGGTCTGCGGGAACTCGCCCGGGTGTGCCGTATCGCCGGTACGAAACTCGTCCATGTCAGCACGGACTACGTTTACGGGCTCGACGAATCGCGGGCGGATCCGCTGACGGAGTCGGACCCGCCGGGTCCGGTGAGTGTCTACGGGCTGAGCAAGCTGTGCGGGGAATACGTCGTCCGGGCCGCGTCTTCCCGGAATCTCGTCGTTCGCACTTGTGGCCTTTACGGCGTGTGGGGCAGCGGCGGGAAGGGCGGAAACTTCGTCGAGACGATGCTACGCGTCGCGGGTGCGGGCAAACCGCTGCGGGTGGTAGCCGACCAGCGGTGCACGCCGACATACACAGCCGATCTCGCCGCAGCGATTGCCGACCTCATCCGACGAGACGCGGCGGGGCTGATCCACGCGACCAGCGGGGGTGATTGCTCCTGGCACGAGTTCGCCGCCGAGATTTTCTCGCAGACCGACACCGTCGCCGACCTGACCCCCATCACAAGTGCCGAGTTTGGAGCCGCCGCCCGGCGTCCGAAATTCAGCGTCCTCGCCAGTGAGCGACTGGCCGGCCTCGGGGTGGCTCCGCTCCGCCCCTGGCGAGATGCCCTCGCCGCGTACCTGGCGGAACGCGGAAACCGCCGGGAGTCGTAAACCGATCGCTTCCCTGATCCGACTCCCCTTCCGAAGTCGTCAGAATGTTCGGGAGGGGGAAACAGCGCCGGCTCTCCGTGTGGCTCACTTCCCGCCCGATTGGCACAATCGCTGCATTTCCTGACTTCGCCAAGCCCTTCCCGGTCGTCGCGTGACGGCCGGATCATCGATAACTGCTTCGAGGATTGTGCCATGCCACATCGGAAGAAATCCACAATCGTGGCTGTTTTCGAGACCCGCAGCCGGGCCGAGCAAGCGATTGCCGATCTGAAGTCTGCCGGTTTCTCGGACAAACAAATCGGGATGATTTCCCGCGACGCATCGGGCAAACTGGTTGACCAAAATGACGAAACTCTTGCCGAGGAAGGGGCTGTCACCGGTGCCGTCGCCGGCGCGGGGGCCGGTGCCCTGGTCGGGGCCGGGGTTCTCGCTGGCGTGATTCCGGTCGTCGGACCGGTTCTTGCCGTGGGAGCACTGGGCACGGTGTTGCTGAACGCTGTGGGCGGCGCTGCCATCGTCGGCATCGCCGGTGCACTCATCGGCTGGGGAATCCCCGAAGAAGATGCCGCCTACTACGAACAGGAAGTGGTCGCCGGCCGGTATCTCGTCACCGTCGAAGCCAACGGCAAGGCGGATGAAGCCCGACGAATCCTGCACCAGCACGGCGGCTTCGACAAATCCACCAACGCCTCCACTCATACCGCCGCTTCCGCATCCCGGCACACCAGCGCCCGGACCGGGGCCGATCAAGTGGTCGAGGTCAAGGAAGAACAACTCCACGCCGACAAACGAACCGTCGAGGCCGGCGAGGTGGAAGTCCGCAAGGAAGTCCACACCGACCACAAGACGGTCACCGTTCCGGTCGAACGGGAAGAAATCGTCGTCGAACGTCGGCCGGTCCACCGCAAGGCGACGGCTGCGGATATATCCACCGAGGAAATCCGAATCCCGGTGAAGGAAGAAGAAGTCCGAGTCAGCAAGGAGGCCGTCGTCAAGGAGGAAGTGAAAGTCGGCAAGCGAAAGGTTCGCGAGGATAAAACCATCTCGGCGGATCTGAAAAAAGAAGAAATCGTCGTCGAGAGCGAGGGCAAGGCCCGAGTCCGCCAGACGAAAAAGTAACCGGTAACCTGCTGCAATTGCGTGACCCGTGGGAAATCCTCACGGGTCACGTCGTTTCCGGGGACCCCTCACGCTGACGTGGCCCCGTCGGGTTGGATCCCAAAATCTCGCACCGTGAACAGCGGCCGGAAATCGTACTTCGCCAGTGCCTCCGCCGCCCCCTGAAGGCGGTCGCAGATGCAAACCACCCGAAGAACCGTCGCTCCGAGTGCTTCGACGGCCGCGATCGCCTGCACCACGGAACCGCCGGTGGTGAGGACATCGTCAATGACCACGACCCGATCCCCGGCGTGGACTTGCCCCTCGACGAGTTCCTGGCTGCCGTGCGACTTCGCCTGTTTCCGCACGAAGAAGCCTTCCATCGGTCGGCCAGCCCGGTGGAACGCCGTCAGAGCCGCCGCCGCCATCGGAATCGCCCCAACCTCGAGTCCGCCGATCGCCTGGAAATCCAGGTCTTGCGTGGCCTCGAACAGAAGTTCCCCGAGGAGCGTGATCGCCTCCGCGTGGAAGAGCACCTTCTTGGAGTTGATGTAGTAGCTCGACTTCTTCCCGGACGCGAGGGTGAAGTCGCCGAACTTCAGGGCCCGGGCGAGGAACAGTTCTTTGAGGCGATCGCGATTGGACATGGATTCTCCGTGGCGTGATGAGTTTCAACACTTATCCGCTCACCAGTGCGCAATCGGGCCCGAGGGGACGGCCACCTGCGCTTCGTGGGCGTCGTAGTCGCTCCAGCCTGGGGGCGGGTCCGCATCCCGCAACCGGTCTGCGATCGCGTCGAACTCGGCGAGGGAATCCAACAACGTCAGCCGATGCTTGTCCGCCTTCGCGATGCGGAGGGCTTTCCCGTACCACGCCGCTACCTTGCGGAACCCCCGGCATCCGAACGACTCGCTTCCCCGCCATTCGCAGAGCCGGCGAAGGTGCAGGCTCATGAAGTCGATCCGGTCGTGGTAACCCGCCCGCGGCCCAGGCTCGCCGGTCTCGACCCACCGGGAAAGTTGCTGGAAAATCCACGGATTCGCAAGTGCCCCCCGCCCGATCGCGATGCCGTGACACCCCGTCTCCTCGATCATCCGGGCGGCGTCGGCGATGCTCATGACGTCGCCGTTGCCGAAAACGGGGATCTTCTCCACCGCCTCGACGACCGCTCGAATCCCCTCGCGGTTGACGTGCCCGGTAAACCCCTGTTCCCGCGTCCGGCCGTGGATTGTGAGGGCGGCCACACCGACTTTCTCGAATTCCCGGGCAAAGAACGGGGCCGACAGGTTCGCGTCGTCCCATCCGAGTCGCATTTTCACGGTGATCGGCACCCCGGCTTCGCGGACGATCTGCTCGACGAGCCGGACGGTGGCGCCGGTGGTGTCGCACATCATCGCCGACCCGCCGCCGACGCGGACGACTTTGCGGACCGGGCAGCCCATGTTGATGTCGACGACCGTGGCCCCGTAATCGCGAAGCCACTTCGCGGCGTCGGCCATTTCCCGGGCGTTGGCCCCGAAAATCTGCACCGAGAGCGGCCGATCGTCCGGCCCCGTCGCGAGCAGTTCCAGCGTCTTCTTGGACTTCTCGAGAATCGCCCGGGCGTTGACGAGGTCCGTGGTACATAGCCCCACGCCCCCGATTCCCCGCACCGATCGGCGGAACGGGTAGTTGGTGTACCCGGCCAGCGGTGCCAGGGTAAACCGCGACGCGAGCCGAACCGGCCCGACGTGGAGCGGGTCTGAGTAGAGCGTCGGCGGCGGCGGAACGTTCGGGGACATGCGATAAAGTTATTCCACCGGCACGAATTCCGGAAGGGGAGCCGATCGAGAGAGTGGGTCCACTCGCCAAAGTAGCTCACTCGCTCCGCGAGTGACAACGCAGCCAAGTGGGAAGGCCCTCACACTTGACGCGAACCGTCTGGCTGTGCGAGTGAGCTACGAGTCCCCTGGCATCCCGGAATCGGGGCTGTATCCTGAACCAAGCACGGCCCGCCCGGGTCTTCCGGGTGGGCTGTCGCGTTTCGCGGGTGGAACATGAACGTACTCTCCGAAGTTCGCAAGCTGTTCGAGCCGGCCGTCGCTGCTCTCGCTCCGGATCCGGCCAGGGTTCCGGAACTACTGGCGATGGTCAAGCCGACCGCAGACGCGAAGAACGGCGACTACCAGGCGAACTTCGCGATGCCTCTGGCGAAATTGCGTGGTGAGACAGCCGCAGAAGTTGGTCAGAAGGCGTTGCTCACGGACAATCCAATGACCGGTCCCGCTTTCGCTAGCGGAAATAACCCCAATGTGTCGTTTATCAACGTCACCCTGAAAGACTCCTGGCTCGCGACCCAGCTCCGCGGAATCGCCTCCGATCCCCGCCTCGGGGTGCCCACCGTCTCGAATCCTCGGAAATTCATCGTCGAGTACAGCAGCCCGAACGTCGCGAAGCCGTTGCACGTCGGCCACCTGCGAAGCACGATCATCGGCGACGCGCTGACCCGGCTCTTACGGTTCCAGGGCCACACCGTCATCACCGACAACCACCTCGGCGACTGGGGCACGCAGTTCGGGATGCTCATCCACGGCTTCCGCCATTTCCTCGACGCGAAGGGGTACGACGAGGATCCGGTTCGAGAACTGGCGAGGCTGTACGTCCACGTTCGCGGGCTGTTCGTGAAGAAGTCCGACGACGACGAAGCGGACGGCCCGACCGACGACCCCGTGTTGCTCGCGTGCCAGCGGGAGACGGCCAAGCTTCACGCCGGCGAGCCGGAGAATCTCGAACTTTGGAAGCGGTTCATGCCCGATTGCCTGGAGGCGATCCATCGCATCTACCGTCGACTCGGGGTGCTGCCGTTCGACCACGAACTCGGCGAAAGCTTCTACAACCCGCTGATGCCCGGCGTCGTCGAGGAATTGCTGGCGAAGAAACTGGCGGCGGAGAGCAAGGGGGCGATCGTCATTCCGAACGCGAAGGGAATCATCCCGGCCACGGAGGAGGAGCAGAAGAAGGAGGATCCGCCGGCGTTGATCCGCAAACGCGACGGGGCGTTCACCTACACGACTTCCGACCTCGCGACCGTGAAGTACCGGATGGAAAAGTTCCAGCCGGACGCGATGCTGTATGCCGTCGACTTCCGGCAAGCGCTACACTTCAAGACGTTCTTCGCGATGGCCCGCAGGTGGGGGTACGAGAACGTCGAGCTACAGCACATTAGCTTCGGCTCCGTGATGGGCGAAAACAACAAACCATTCGCTTCACGAAGTGGCGGCGTTCCGGAACTGATGGATCTCATCGACGAAGCGGTCGTTCGCGGTCTGGCGAAGTACAAGGAGAGCTACACCGATCGAAAAGCAGTCGGGCACGACGTGCCAGACCTGACGCCGGAAACGGAGCACGACATCGCGGAAGCGATCGGCGTCGGGGCGATCAAGTACGCCGACCTGAGCCAAAACCGCACCAGCAACTACATCTTCAGTTACGAGAAGATGCTCGCCACTGAGGGAAATTGCTCGACCTACATGCAATACGCCTACGCCCGTTGCCGCTCGATCTTCCGGAAGGGGAACATCGACGAGACACGGTTCCGCACCGATCCGCCGGCGGTGATCCTGAGTACGCCACAGGAACGGGTGATTGCGTTGCAGTTGCTCCGCTTCCCCGAGGCGATCGACGCGGCGGCAGCGGACTACCTCCCACACCTGCTGACGGCGTACCTGTGGGACCTGTGCAAGGCGACGAGCCGGTTCTACGACGAGTGCCCGGTCCTGACCGCGGAGACGCCAGAACTTCGCGATAGCCGGCTGCTGATCGTCGACCTCGTGGCCCGGGTGATTCGCCAAACCCTGGATTTACTCGGCATCCGGACGGTGGAGCGGATGTAATCTGGGTGGTTCGGTGGTGGGGTGGTGAGGTGGTGAGGTGGTGAGGTGGTGAGGTGGTGAAGAAGAAACCAATACCCCACCACCCCGCTACCCCACAACCCCACAACCCCACAACCCCACAACCTCACTACCCCACAACCTCACTACCTCACCACCCCACTACCCCACAACCTCACTACCCCACCACCCCACAACCTCACCACCCCACAACCTCACCACCCCACAACCCATGTTTGTCGATCGCGTCGAACTTTTTGTCAAAGCCGGGGACGGCGGCCGCGGGATGGTGTCGTTCCGCCGGGAAAAGTACGTCCCTCGGGGCGGGCCGGACGGGGGCGATGGCGGGGACGGAGGGTCGATCATCGTCCGGGCCGACCCGAACGCGGACAACCTCGCGCCGCTCTTGCACAAGAAACACTGGCGGGCGAAGTCCGGCGAGCCCGGGGGCACGAGCCTCTGTGCCGGCAGCGACGCACACGACATCCTGATTCTGGTTCCGCCCGGTACGCTGATCCGCGACCGGGACCGGGGGAACATCCTCAAGGATCTCGTCGAGCCGGGGGAATCGGTGGTCGTGGCCAAGGGGGGTCGCGGGGGCCGGGGGAACAAGCACTTCGCGTCGGCGACCAACCGCACCCCTCGCGAGTTCGAGCCCGGCGAAGACGGGGAGGAACGCTGGATTTCCCTGGAATTGAAGGTGATCGCGGACGTCGGCCTGATCGGGTTCCCCAACGCGGGGAAATCGACACTGCTGAGCCGGCTCAGCCGGGCGACCCCGGAAATCGCCGACTATCCCTTTACCACGAAACACCCGAACCTCGGCATCGTTTCCCTCGGCGGCGACGCGGGGTTCGTGATGGCCGACCTTCCCGGGCTCATCGAGGGGGCAAGTCAAGGCGTCGGGCTTGGCCACGAGTTTCTGCGGCACGTCGAGCGGACCCGCGTTCTCGTCCACCTCGTCGAGCCGTTCCCAACGGACTCGGCCGACCCCGTGGCGAACTACCACGCGATCCGGAAAGAACTCGGGCTCTACAGCGCCGCCCTCGCGGAGAAACCGGAGATCGTGTGCGTCAGCAAGGCGGAACTGCCTGGCTCGGAGGAGGTGCAACATCGCCTGGAATCCGAGATCTGCCGGGAGGTGTTCCGGATGTCGTCGGTGACGGGGCAGGGGTTGTCGCAGGTGGTCGGGCGGGCGGCGGAACTTCTGGCGGAGGTCAAGGAGGCGGAGCGGAAAGCACGGGAAACCACGAAACCGACGGAATTCGCCACCGAGGCGAGCGTCCGCACGAATGTTCCGACGGAGGGGCAATCGTGACGGCGGATGTGGTGGTCGACATCGGAAATTCCTTCGTGAAGTGGGGTCGATGCAACCTCGCTGGGATCTGCGACCGCGTCTCGCTGGCCGCGGACGATTCCACCGACTGGGATCGAGCCGCCGAGGTTTGGGGCGTCGGGCGGGCGGGGGAAAAGTGGGTGGTCGCCAGCGTCCACCCGACCCGCCGGGACCGGTTCTGCCAGTGGCTTGGGAAACGCGGGATCACCCCCTCCGTCATCGCGGATCCGCTGACCGTGCCGGTCCCCATGAAGGTCGACGAGCCGACGCGGGTCGGGATGGATCGGCTCATGAATTCGCTGGCGGCGATGCGTTCCGCCGGGCCGGGCATCCCCACGATCACCGCCGACATTGGCACGGCGATCACACTCGATCTCACCGATTCTTCGGGAGCGTTTGTGGGGGGCGCGATCATGCCCGGGCCCCGACTCATGGCAGCGTCGTTGCACGACTACACCGCCGCCCTGCCGCTGGTCGACACGTCGCCGTTGCTCGGTGGGCTGCCGTTCGGGGCCAACACGGTCGACGCCATCCGGGCGGGGATCGCGGCCCTGACCGTCGGCGGAATCCGGGAGGCGATCGAGGACTACGCCCCCCGGCTCGGCGGCGAGCCCCACATCTTCGTCACCGGCGGCGGCCGGGAGTACGCGTCGCGTCTCGCGGAACTGCTGCGGTTCCCGGTCACGGTCGATCCGTTTCTGACGCTCGAAGGGATCCGACTCGCGGCGGAGGCGCTGGCGTGACCCGCGTCGCCGTGCTGACGCCGCCGGGGACGGGGGCGATCGCGACCATCGCGGTGGCCGGCCCGGAGGCTTGGGAGATCGTCCGACAACGGGTGACCCTGCCGGCGGGGAGACGGCTCCCGGCGGTTCCGGAAGTGGGGCGAACCTGGTTCGGCACGCTGGGCGACGAGGTCGTCATCGCCGCGAAGCCGGACAGTGTCGAGGTTCACTGCCACGGGGGAATCCGCGTCGTCCGCTGGCTGCTCGAGCAGTTGGTAGAGGCGGGATGTGTGGAGGCGGCGGGGCGCGAGATTCCCGGGTTCCTGGGCGATTCCCGCGTCCTCGACTTGCTCAGCCGGGCCCCGACGTTGCGGACCGCGAACCTGCTTCTCGACCAGTTCCACGGTGCGTTTTCGCGGGAAATCCATGCCATTCTCGACAGCCCAGTCGCGGAATGGGTCGACCGGATTCCCCGGCTGGCGGCTTTTTCCCCTGTCGGTCGGCACCTCGTCTCGCCGTGGAAAGTCGTGATCGCGGGGCCGCCCAACGTCGGGAAAAGCTCGATCATCAACGCCCTCGCTGGGTTCCAGCGAAGCGTGGTGGCCCCGGTGGCGGGGACGACCCGCGACGCCGTGACGGTGGCGGTTGCCCTCGACGGCTGGCCGGTGGAACTCACCGACACGGCAGGGATCCGCCATGCGGAGGACTCGCTCGAAGCGGAGGGAATCGCGCGAGCTCGGCGGGTTCTCGCGGAAGCGGATCTGGTCGTCTGGGTGCTCGACGGCACTTCCCCGGAGCCGGAGTGGCCGGGGCCGGAGGTGGGGGAAACGCCGGTGGTCGTGGTCAACAAGGCGGACCAACCGCTGGCGTTTGCCCTTGGAGAAGTTCCTGTGGAAATCTACGTCTCGGCGACGACGGGGGCGGGAATTACGGAACTCGGCCGGCGAATCGCAGGGATTTTGGTTCCGCACCCGCCGGGACCGGGCGTTGCGGTTCCGTTCTCGCCCCCACTGGCCGATGCGGTCGACGGAGCCGCTGCCGCCGTTGCGGTCGGTGATGTCGACGCGGCCCGGAAACTCCTCGAAACCTGCCTTCCAGGCCGGTGAGTTCCCCGGTCGCACCGCGGGTTCTCGACGTGCGACCTGGACCGTCCGCGAATTTCGCTCATGTCCCCCCACGGGCTGACGCCGATCATCCCTGTCCTCTGCGCCGCCGATAGTGACAGAGTCCCATCGTCACATCGGGGGAGGCTTCCGTGTTCCGCACCGTGCCGCTCGTCCGCCTTCTGGTCGCCGTCGGCATCGTTCTTCTGACCGCCACCCCGTCACCGGCGATATTCGGCGCGTTCCGGATGTGCGCGAACGACGAGGTGCATCGGATCAACCGGCAACTCGCGGGGCAACTCCTGGATTTCACGGCAAACCACGGTGTCGACCGCCGGATCTTTTCTCCCACGCTCGGAGAGAAGCGGGATCTCTACGTCTACCTGCCACCGGGGTACGACGGGAAGAAGCAGTATCCGGGAATGCTCTGGCTGCACGGTTTGAACCACGACGAGAAGCACTTTCTGGATGTGGTGCCGATCTTCGACTCACTGATCCGGTGCGGGAAGCTGCCGCCGATGGTGATCGCCTGCCCGGACGCGAGCATCCGGAATCGGCCGTCGGTCGTGCACGCGGGCAGCTTCTACATGAATGGGGTCAACGGTGCGTACGCCGACTACGTAGCGAAAGACGTGTGGTGCTTCGTGAAGCAGAATTTTTGCGTGCGGCCGGAACGCGGAGCCCACGTCCTCGCCGGGGCGTCGATGGGGGGGTACGGTAGCTTCGCACTCGGGTTCAAGAACCGTGAGGAATTTGGGGTCCTCGCCGCCCTGATGCCGCCGTTGAATCTGCGCTTCGGCGATTCGCGGGGGAAGTACATGACCAACTACGACCCCGCCGATTTCTCCCTCCGCCGGACCGATCGCCGACACGAGATCGTCGGCCGTTTCTTCGGCGTCATCGTGATTCGCGCCCGCCGGCTGCTGGACCCGGTGGTGGGGCGGAATCACCCGGACCCGACGGGGTTCCTCGCGGCCGAGAATCCGTACGAAATGCTGACCACGCTCGCGATCAAACCGGAGGAATTCCACCTCTTCGTGGGGTACGGCAAGAAGGACGAGTTCAACCTCGACGCGCAGGTGGAGAGCTTCCTGGACGAGGCAGCCCGGCACGGCATCAAGCCGGACGTGATCGTGCTTCCCAATGGCAGACACAACAAAAAGACGGCGTTTGCGATGCTTCCCGCGATGAGCCGGTGGATGACGGAGAAGCTGGCCCCGTTCTCCGAGGCGTGCCCGGTCGTCGTGCAACCCGCCGGTGGAACGCTGCCGCTCTGCGCGATCCGCCACCCGATCCAGCCGGCCTCGTGCATCGGGGAGATGCTCGGCCGGTGACGGTGATCACGGGACCCGGGGGTCCGGGTGATCCAGAACCGATTGCGTCTGATTCGCCCGGAAGTTCCGCAACGCCTCGCGGATCTGCGGGTGTTTCCCACCGAGAATCGCCGCCGCCAGCAGGGCCGCGTTCGCCGCTCCCGCCTTCCCGATTGCCAGCGTCCCGACCGGAATCCCGGCCGGCATCTGCACGATCGCCAACAATGCGTCGATTCCCCGAAGCAGGGAATGGTCGGTTCCGACCGGCACGCCGAGCACCGGCAACACCGTCTTGGCCGCACACATCCCCGGAAGATGGGCCGCCCCGCCCGCCCCGGCTATGATCACTTCCAGCCCGCGATTCTCCGCTGATTCTGCGTACTCGAAGAGCTTGTCCGGCGTCCGGTGGGCGGACACGACTTCCACCTCGTGCGGGATTCCTAGTTCCTCGAGCTTCTCCGCGGCGTGCCGCATCGTCTCCCAGTCCGACCGCGAACCCATGATGACGCCGACCAGCGGAGACGGGGGCATGGCACACTCGCAACCCGGAGGAAGAACCGCAACGCTGGGTTCTATCTCCCCGGCACCAACGTGGCCACGGAAAGAGTTGTTCGAGGCGAAAAGGAATGTGTTCTCTGCAAGAGCCGCGACAGCGAAGGAGCGGCAACTTCCCGGGACGGATCGCTGAGTTTCCACCAGGAATCGCAACATCCAGAAGTCGCTGCACTCGGGAAGTTGCCGCTCCTTCGCAGCTTGGTAGTCGCGGCTCCTGAGACACCAGAAAGAAGACGGGTTCGCTTGAGGCTTCCGAAACGCAAACCACTTCCCGGAAAACCGGGAAGTGGCGTGGTGTCAATCGAGGGTGTCGGTCGGGTTAGCGGCCGTAGCCGGGCACCGGAGCGGGGCCATAGCCGCCACCGTGGCCGGGGAAGTACGGGTTGGTCATCATCCCGGCGTCGGTCGGAGGAGCGTAGTAGGGGCCGGTCAGCGGAGCGGGGGTGAGGAAGTGCCCGTCGTACGGCCAGTAGAGGTACCACGGAGCGGCCTGGAAGGCGGGCATTGGCTGCTTGTGCAACCAGTATCCACCCTTGTGCCCGCCGTACGAGTACGACATCGGGGAGACGGCTCCGCCAGCCAGGCTCTCCCCGGCCGACAGGCCCACAACCACCACCGCAGCCAGCATCGCGATCAGCTTTTTCATGGTCATCCTCGGCGAGTCCAATCCATCGAACGGTCGGCGCACCTCCCTGTGAGTGCGCACCGATGAGACCTCGAAACCACTCTGCCAGACGTTTTCCCCGGAGGCGGTTGTCGGCTCCGGTTCCGCGTGGAGATTTCGCGTCGGCAAGTCGGGGAATCGAACCAACCCCGACCGCCGGAAGAGTTGGAGAAGTTAGCGTTCCCGACGGGGGTAGGAGGTTTGCATCACCGGGTTCGCTTCCGGCTGGACCGGGGCCTGGGCGCACCCGCCGCACCCAGGTTTCCCGCACGGGGTGCTGCACGGCGAGCCGCAGCTACCGCAACCGTCGAACTTGTGGCCACACTTGTGTGCGGTCGGGTGGCAACGGTGGAAGACGTTCTTGAAGGTGTCCCTGGCGTAGCGGTTCCAGTCGTGCTTGCCGCCGCAACCGTCGCCGCCGTCGCAGCCGTGCTTCCCGCACCCGTGACACTTGAGGTTTCCGAACAGGCCGCCAAGTCCGTCGCCCCAGTGCTTGCAGGGGGGCGCATTGTAACGCAGGTCCGAGGTCCAGGGACCGTACGGCTCGAACGGATAGTACCCCTGGTACGGACCGTAATTCACGAGCGGGCCGTGCTGGTGAATGTGCGGGAACAGGCGAGAGCAGGTTCCCCCACAGTACCCGGTCCCGGCTCGGAGGTAGTTCGAACCAAAGGAATACCCCGGCAGTCCGGCGAAGCCGCCGCTGCACGAGGCGCACTGAGCCGAGGCGGTCGAACCGCCGGCGAGAAGCAGGGGCAGTGCCAGCAGCCCTGCCGCGAAGATCCGTTTCATCGTCGCGAATCCATTTCGGTGATTTGACCCGGACCGCGGCCGACTCCCGACCACGTCCCTTGCCCGGGGCGTACAAACCATTTCCCCCCGTTCCCGGGCGGGCCAGCTCAGATCGTTGGAAGTGTCGGAAAAATTGAAGGGCGGTGCCCGTCGAGGTGGCTCAACCGGTGCGGGCCGTGATTTCGCGAAGCTCGGCCCACTCCGCAGCGGAGACGCCCCGGCAGCCGATCTCGCGGCCGACAGCGGTTCTGCCGTGGAAATCGCTTCCCCCGGTGATCCTCAGGCCGAGCCGGCGGGCGGTGCCGTGCAGAAATCGCGAGTGGGAGGCACTGGCTGCGGGGAAGTTCGCCTCGACCGCGTCGAGCCCCACTTCGCGGAGTCGGTAGAGAGCAGGCTCGTCAACGTCAGGCCCGGGGTGCGCGAAGGAAGCGATTCCGCCGGCGGTGTGGATTGCCGCGATCGCGTCGGCAACCGGGACGAGTCGCTTTCCGGGAACCGCGGATTCCCGGGGGATCAGGAACTTCCGGAACGCCTCGGAAATGCTCGTCGCGATTCCGGTGCGGACGAGCAGGCCCGCAACATGCCGACGTCCGGGGCTCGACGTCCCGCTTTCGACCGCTTTCGCCAGCCCCGTTTCCGCCGCGGGGGCCAGTTCCGGGATCGCCAGGATGTAGCCCCGGAAGCGATCTCGCCGGCTGGTTTGCACCGGTTCGAGGAGCTTTCGAAGGACGGAATCGTCGGGGTCGAGAAACAACCCGAGGATGTGGATTTCCCGACCGTCAAACTCGGCGGAGATTTCCACGCCGGGGACGATCGAGATCCGGCCGTGCGGGTAGGTGCGGGCGGCTTCCTGGGCACGGGCTACGCCGGCGGTGGTGTCGTGGTCGGTGATGGCGATCGAGGGAATTTTCGCGAGGACGGCGTAGGAGACGAGTTGTTCCGGGGTGGCATCCCCGTCGCTGGCGGTGGTGTGGAGGTGGAGGTCGGCGACGATCGGGGCGGCGAGGGCCGCGGTTTGCCGACACAGTTCGGTAAACGGGGACCCTCGGGGCATTTCGCTTCCGGGAAGCGGCCGAGTCGGTGGTGCCGACCCGGCCGGGGGACTGCTCAGTATCCGTTCATCCGGTTCAGGGAGCGGAAGTAGGCCTCGATCATCGGCCGGAACTTCGGCGGCGTCTCGCGCTGGTACTTCGAAATCACCTCGGCTCGCTTGTCGGCGGGGAGCGTTCCCCACACGTTGCGGTAGTGCCGCAGGAGTGCCTCGTCCACGATTC
The DNA here is from genome assembly GCA_964552815.1 of uncultured Alcaligenaceae bacterium. Taxonomy (GTDB): domain Bacteria; phylum Planctomycetota; class Planctomycetia; order Gemmatales; family Gemmataceae; genus CAYUHJ01. Next base: position 24,340 of record CAZKIQ010000035.1, read on the forward strand.
CCTTGTTGTTTCCGGGCCCCGGGACGTATGGCTTCTCCGCCGGGTCTTTCGGCATCGGGTTGACCGGAGGTTGCAGACCAGGTTCACCGGGTTCGCCAGGTTCACCAGGAGTTCCCGGGGGACGGGGTGTTTTCGGGCCAGGAGCGGGAACCTCTCCGCCGGGAGGGCAATTTTCTCCGGGCTGACCAGGACCGGGTACCGGAACGGGTGGTCCGATCGGACGCTCACCCGGTAGCGGGTTCGGGGGCATGATGTTTCCCGGACCCGGTTTGGGTGGCAGCGGGATGATTGGCCCGGGTCCGGGCTTCGGGGGCGCTGGCGGGCCGATTTCGCCGGGAAACGGCATCGGCTCCTCCGGTTCCTCACCCGGTTCCCGAGGGGGCTTCGGAGGTTGTGGCTTCTTCGGCGGACGCGGTTTCTCTTGATTCTCCATCTGCTTGATCAGTTCGTCGAGCCGGTACACGATCTTCTTCTGGACCTGCGTCGTCGTCGCGTCGGTGCGGGCCAGGTCAAGCCGACGGCTGCTGATGTCCATCATCCGACCGATATTCGCGAGGTTCTTCTCGTCCCGCGACCAGCTCTGCAGGTCAAAGAACATCAGCGTCGCCACGGTGACGTAGCGGTCCGGGACACCGGACACATCGTCCAGGAGGCGGGTCAGCGAGGCGATGGCGGCATCCCGCTTCATGGTCGCGTGCTGGGCCACCGCCTGGTGGAAGAAGAAGCCGGCGGGGTCGACGAGTTCTTCGGGTTTGACGAGTGCGGAAACTTCCAGGGCGTCTTCGTAGGCCCGTTTCTGGATCAGGATCCGGGCATACGCTGCCGCCACGTTCGACCGTGCGAACGGGGAAAGTTTGTCATTCTTGAGCGATTCTGGGAACGCGCCGGGAACCGGGGTCCCCGGCTTACGGGCCGTTGCGATCGCCTCCGCCGCTTCAGGCAGGGCAACCGCGATGGCAGCGACGGTGCGGTCTTCCACCGATCGCTCTTGAGACCACGCGGCTTCGAATTTTTTGGCGTCGAATTGGCCCACATCCCGCAGCCACGCTTCGACCCTGGCCTTGGCCGTGTCGGAGGAGGCAGATCGGAGGGACTTGAATTCGATCACTGCGCGAACGGGCGTCGGATCGGCGGCGAAACTGGGGGAAACCGTGGAAACGACGGTTCCCGTCGCGGCCAAACTGGCCGCGAGCCACTGGCGGAGGGACATTGCAATGCTCCGGGTTTTTCGTCGGCGGGGTGTGTCGAGTGCGTGCCTGACAGCAACAAGACGACGCACCGCAATCCGACCAACAGCCAGACGGCAGTTGTTACATTTCGCGAATCCCGGTTGAATCTGTGGTGACCGGGTTTGTGAAGAGTTCGCCACATTTCCGCAAACCTGTTTACACTACTCCATAGCCCACTCCCGCTGATTGCAGGCACGCACATGGCTTTTCCCCGGTATCTCACGTCGTTCGACGCCCGCCGTTCCGTGCACCGCTTCACGGATGTCCTGGTGATCGGGGCCGGAATCGCCGGGATGCGAGCCGCCCTCGAAATTCCCGAGTCGCGATCGGTGCTGGTCGTCACCAAGGACCGCATCACCGAGAGCAACAGCAGCTATGCCCAGGGCGGGATCGCCGGGGTGATGTCGCCGGAAGATCGTTTCGAGAACCACGTCGAGGACACGCTGATCGCCGGCGACGGGCTGTGCGACCGGGCGGTGGTGGAGCACGTCGTTCGCGAAGCCCCGGCCGAGATCGAGAAGCTGGTGCTGTGGGGGACGCAGTTCGACCTCGAGAACGGAACCCTCGCCCTGACCCGGGAAGGGGGGCACAGCCATCGGCGGATCGTCCATGCCCTCGGTGATGCGACCGGCCACGAGGTGATGCGAGCGATCATCGCCCGGGCCCGGCAGGCGGAGAATATTGCCCTCTGGGACGACACCTTCACCATCGACCTTCTCACCCACGAGGGCCGGTGCGTCGGCGCCGCGGTTTCCCGGGCGGGCGTCGGCAAGATCCTCGTCTGGGCGAAGCAGACCATTCTCGCGTCCGGCGGGTGCGGAGTGGTTTACCGGGAAACGACCAACCCTCCCGTCGCCACCGGGGACGGCATGGCCGCGGCATTCCGGGCTGGGGCGGAACTTCGCGACATGGAATTCATGCAGTTCCACCCCACCGTCCTATACGTCGCCGGTTCCGCCCGGTACCTCATCAGCGAGGCCGTCCGCGGGGAAGGAGCCTACCTCCGCGACGTCCATGGCGAGCGGTTCATGCCCAACTTCGACCCCCGGGCGGAACTGGCCCCGCGGGACATCGTTTCCCGGGCGATCTTCCGCACGATGGAGAACACGCAACACCCCAACGTGTACCTCGACCTGAGCCATCTGGATCCGGGCCTGGTGCGGACGCGGTTCCCGGGGATTGGCAAGGTCTGCCGGGGTTTCGGGATGGACATCACGAAGGATCGAATCCCTGTTCGGCCGGGGGCGCACTACATGGTCGGCGGGGTGTCGGTGGATCCCCACGGGCGGACGACGCTTCCCGGGTTGTGGGCCGCCGGCGAGGTGACCGCGAGCGGATTGCACGGTGCGAACCGGCTCGCGTCCAACAGCCTCATCGAGGGGCTTGTCTTCGGTGCTTCCTGCGGACGCGGTGCGACGGCCGCCCTGGAGGGGCTACCGGACGACCTGCACGCCCCGGCGTTGCGGAACGTGATCCTGCCGATGGAGAACCCCAACGGCCCGCTCGACGTGACCGACCTCACGAACTCGCTGCGGGCACTGATGGTCCGCAAGATGGGAATCGTCCGCAACCGCGGCCGGCTCGACGAAGCGACGCAGGACGTCGGCTTCTGGTGCAAGTACGTTCTCGCCCGGGAATTCTCCGACCGGCCCGGGTGGGAGTTGCAGAACCTGCTCACGGTCGCCCGCCTGATGATCGACGCTGCCGTCCGTCGGGAGGAATCGCGCGGCACGCATTTTCGCAGCGACTTCCCGACACGAAACGACTCCGACTGGGGTCACCGCCACGTCCCCAGCCCGCCGCGGGAGGAGTTGCGATAGTCAGTGCACCGGCCAACGAAGTTCGAGCTAATGGCTAAGGGCTAACAGCTAATCGCTGGAATGGAAAAAGTCGAAATGTATTCCCATACCAGCGATTAGCTGTTAGCTCTTTGCCATTAGCCGGAATAGTCGGCGGGATGCACCGTTGCACGGCCGGAACAGCAAAGTTCCCTCGAACGCAGTAAACTACGGGAATGCCTCCCACCGGACGACTTGCCCCTTCCCCCACCGGTTCCCAGCACATCGGGAATGCCCGGACTTACCTGATCGCGTGGCTGGCGGCACGGTCCGCGGGCGGCACGGTCCGGCTCCGCATCGAGGACATCGACGTCTGGCGGAACCGACCATACGCGGCCGACCAGGCGATCGAGGATCTGCGCTGGCTCGGTCTGGATTTCGATGGAGAGCCGGAGTTCCAGTCCGCGAATCTGCCGGCACACGAGGCCGCTCTCGAGGAATTGCAGCGGCTCGAACTGGTCTACCCCTGCACCTGTTCCCGCAACGACATCGCGGCGGCGGCGAGTGCACCGCATGTCGAGCACGAGGCACCGACCTACCCGGGGACCTGTGCCCACCGGCGGGCCGGCGATGCAGCCGGGCTCGATCGGCCGTACGCCTGGCGGTTCCGAGTCACGGAATCCCCGCGTTTTTCCGACGATTTCCTCGGCGAGGTCGCCGTCGATCTCGCTCTGGCGGGTGGCGATTTCGTTGTCTGGCGGTCGGCGAAGGTGCCCGCCTACCAGCTTGCGGTTGTGGTCGACGACGCGGCGGCGGGCGTCACCCAGGTCGTCCGTGGGGACGATCTTGTCACCTCCACGCCCCGGCAACTGCTGCTTTACCGGGCACTCGGGCTCACTCCGCCCACCTTCGCCCACGTTCCACTCGTCGTCGGAGAAGACGGCCGACGCCTGGCGAAACGGCACGGTGACACCCGGGTGTCATCGCTTCGGGAAGCGGGGGTGAAATCGGAAATGCTGGTCGGAATGCTGGCGTGGTCGTGCGGTTGGCTCGAAAAAATCGAGCCGGCGTCGCCACGGGATCTGCTCCCACGATACCGGCTCGACTCGATCCCTCGCGAACCTTTCGTACTCACCCGAGAGGTGTTGGCACAGCTAGGCTGAGGGATCCACGACGGCCCAAATCAGATGTGTTGCTGGATCACCTTGGCGAGGTCCGCGTCGGAGATGGTGCCGACGTGCTGGAAGACCGGCTGGTCGGAACCCTTGAAGATCAGGACGCGGGGAATCGTCGCCACGTCGTACTTCACCGCCAGGTCGCCGTTCTCGTCCACGTTGACCTTCCCGACCTTGACCTTGCCGGCGAACTGGTCCGCGATGCGGTCGATGACGGGTGTGAGCTGACGGCAGGGGCCGCACCACGGTGCCCAGAAGTCCGCCACCACGAGGGTGCCGCTCTGCACCTCGTTCGTGAAGTTATCCGTCGTCAGTTCAAGCACGTTGGGGCTGGCCATGATCTCTTCCTCCAGGAAAATCCCACCCTTCTTGGGGGTGGGGACTACTTGCCGTGCTGGGCATTGTAGCTGGTTCTTCAGAGGGGTGTACCCGGGGCAAGGATTCCGGCTTACTCCCGACAGGACGATTCCGTGCAAATCCGGGGGTTGACGGGTTCGCAATTCGGCTCTAAAAAGGACGAATCGAACTGGCCCTGTCGTCTAGAGGCCTAGGACACGACCCTTTCAAGGTTGAGACCGGGGTTCGAATCCCCGCAGGGTCACAAACCTCATCACCGACCTTGTCCATCGGTGGTGAAACGATCAGACGCCGGGAGGCTCGCAACCGCGAACCTCCCGGCGTCTTGCATTTCCCCCACCACCCGGAACTTGGCGTTACACCCTGTCGGCGATACCCTTCCTCCGACGACTCCACGGAATTTCCCTGATGAGGAAGCGTTCGATGAAGATGCTCGCCACGCTGCTCGCGATCAGCCTGACCACGATCGGCAGTGCCGCTCCGAACAAGGACGAGGCTCCGAAGCTCAAGGGGATTTGGACCCGCGACGCGGACGGAATCGAGGTCTCTTTCCACTTCGAATCCGCCGAAAAGTGCAAGGTCACCGTCATGGCTGGCGATAACGGCATCGTCGCGACCTGCAAGTACAGCGTCGGCAAGGATGGCGTCATTTCCGCGAAAATCACCGATGTGAAGGAAAAGGGCAGTTTCCCCGCGAAGCCCGCCGTCGGCCTCGAATTCAAGTGCAAATTCACAATCGACGGCAAAACCGCCAAGCTCACCGACTTCGAGGCCGAGAAAGCCGAGGGGGCCAAGGACGTACTCGAAGGCGAGTACAAACCGAAGAAAGCCGACTGACCGCCGAGATTCTTCGCCAGCCCCGGAAGCCGTCACGCCATCGCGACGGCTTCTTTCTTTTCCACCGGCTCGACGCCGTAACTCAGCGGCACCTCCCCGGTCGGCAACGGTGTCCGCGTCAGGCGGAGGTAGATCTCCAGCAGGATCCCCAGCCCGAAAATCCCGACGCTGATCCACTGCGACAGCGTCAGCCCGAGCGCGTAGGTCGGTTCGATCCGGATCGCCTCGTTGAAGAAGCGGTGCACCGAGTACCCCAGCATCAGCAGCACCATCACCTGCCCGTCGTGTCGGCGGAAGGGCTGGAACGACAGCAAAAGGAGCGTCAGCAGGAGCATGCTGACCGTCTCGTAGAGTTGCGTCGGGAAGAACGGCACGGTTCGGGGCGTGTAGGTGATCGGGATCCTGACGCCGGCCCTCTCGACGACGAGCGGAAGTTCGTTCTGCCCCCGCGGCCAGCTCTTCGCGAGTTCCCAGAGCGTGTCGTGGGCCGACGCACTGAGCCCCTGGGAACGGAGCACCGCCAGCGACGCCGCCCCGACCTGGTACGTGTTCGCGGAGTCGAAGCCGATCCGGGTCGATTGTGGTTTGGTCTCGGATTCCGGGGGCTCGACGGTTTTCCCGCCGAGCGATCGCAGTTTTTCCGCGGCCGTCGTCACCACGTCCGGGGAAGCGGCGGAAAGCTCGACGATGATGAGGTTGGGCTTTCCGAGCACTTCGACAAGAACATCGCCGGGTTTGAGCCCGGCTTTCTCGGCCTGCGATCCCGGTTCGATGGCGACGATGGTGCGGGGGTCGCCGGCCCCGAACGGAAGGCGACTTGGCGTCGTGAAGCCTGTCGAGGTCTGCAACCCGTGGATTTGCGGCAGTCGGGCCGTTCCCCCCGGTGGGAGACACACCTGGTCCCGGCAGTGGGCCGGCATCAGCGGAAACTCGCCAAGAGATGGCGACAACGGCACCGGCTGGCACTCCGCCGCCACCGGTTGACCCCAGCAGCACCCGTTGAGGTAGCACCCGATCCGCCCCACCGCCATCCCGATCGCCATCAACGGAGCGATCGCGTCCGCCAGCTTCGCCGTCGAAATGTGGAGCTTCCGCAGCACCAGCCGGTAGAAGACGATGTACCCCAATGCCCCCGTGAAAAGGGAGCCGTAAAAGACGATCCCGCCGTTCCAGATCTGGAAAAACGCGACGATCCACTCCCACGGCGTCTTCGCATCGAACTGGTCCCGGTACTGGATCATGTACAGGATCCGGGCCCCCGCAATCCCCGTCAGGAACAGGGTAATCGCGAGGTCCTGCAACCGATCCCGCGGCACCCCCACCTGCTCACACCGACGCGGTCCCCACCACATCGCCACGATGACGAACGTGAGAAACAGCATCGCCCCGAACCCGTACAGCGGGATCGACGTGAACGGAATGTGGAAAATAACCTGCTGCATGGGGTGGTGTCGGTGGTGAGGTTGTGGGGTTGTGGGGTGGTGAGGTTGTGGGGTGGTGAGGTTGTGGGGTGGTGGGGTAGTGAGGTTGTGGGGTTGTGTGGGCGGTCGGCACCTCCAGAAAGCCTATCCGGCTTCGGAATTCGCTGCACCCCCAACTTCCTCGTCTCGCCATACATCAATGTACCCGTTGCCGTCGGTCAAGAAGCGCCAACCCGGCGGCAAGGCGAGAAATGGAACAACGGATGGGCAATAGTTCGGGAGGTGCTCAACACACAAAGGTTGATAAAAATCATCCGCGTCTGACCATTCATTGCCGGCGAAAATGAACCATCCGCAGGTCGACTCCGTCGGAGGAAGTCGAACGCCGTGGATTGGGAGTCGGTCCAGGGTCTGAATCGCGATCCCGACTTTCGAACCTGGGGAAGGTGGTTCGAACCTGGTTCCGAATTCTCGGCAAAGTTCTCGTTGCTGCGAGACCATCCAAGATCCCTCGCGATTCGTGCTACACCTTACCCGGGGTCGTGATTGCCAGGAAACCCTGCCGCAGTGCGAAGATCCCCAGAACCCCGACGAAGCCAGCGCACGCGATTCCGGTCAGATCCTTCACGTTGCCGACGAGCAACGAGGCACCGACGCCCACGACCCCGGCCAGCGTCAGGATCCCCCCGGCACCCAGGAACACGAAGCCGGCCCAGACCGGCGTCGGCGGGGAATACTCCGTCTTGCATTCCTTGCAGCAGCGATCCTGGACGAAACTGACGAGTTTCTTCGGCCGAATCGTTTTGAAGCGGGTCGACGAACACTGCGGACACACACTCGAAACCAGACGAGTGGAAGCGACTGTCCTCGGTGGAACTGGTCCCGAAGCTCCGGTTGCCGGCTGGGTGGAAGCCGCCACGGCTCCGCATCCGCTGCACCCCTCGGCACCCGAACCCCGGCAACTCCGATGGCTCGGCTCACGACATTGCGGACAAAACCCCGCGTCGAGGTCATTCGAGATCCGAGCCTGACAGAAGACGCAGTTCTGCCCCACAAGCTGTGCCATGTTCTTCCCCCTCCAATCTGGATCCCACCACCACCTCACCACCCCACCACCGACACCACCTCACCACCTCATACCGTCAACATCCGGTCGCGGGCGGTGATGGGCCACTTGCCGACGACGCGGTTTCCCTCGGCGATCAGCGCTTCCCGGTGGAGGGCACAGGTCGGGCAGATGTGCGAGGGAATCGCGTAGGCGACATCGCCGGGCTGGAAGCGCTCGGCGTGGGGGGTTTCGATCACGAAGTGTTCCTCGTTGTGGGCGACCGGGGTGTACTCGGGGACGTCGAGGAGGATGAGTCGCTTCCCGGCGGGGGGGTCGGAGGCGACCGCCTTGGTGCCGAGGTCGAATGTGACGCGGGTGGGGGTGGGTCGGCTGACGACGCGGGTGACGAGGACGGCGGCCGGGGTGATTCCGGTCAGGTCCGGGAACTTCGAGCCGTAGCCGTGGTCGTGGAGGACGTAAGTTCCGGGGGAGCACTCGAGGCCGGGGATGTCCCGCATGCTGGCGTAGACGGGGAAGGTCGGGGTGCCGCCAGCGACGATCCGCGGGACAGAAAGGCCCCGTCGTTCGAGCTCGGCCCGCATTTCCAGCACGGGTGCGAGTCCGGCCCGGGCGGCGGATTCGCGGTCGGCCCGGGATTCCACGCTGTTGTGGCCGTCGTAGGCGTGGAGGCCTTCCGGGGTCAGGCCGGGCAACTTCGCGGCGGCGGCGTACAGTGACAACGCACTGTCACCGGCGGCGATTCCGGTGCGGTGCTGACCGACGTCGATGTCCACGAGGAAGCCGATCGGCCGGCCGGCGTTGCTGGCCGCGAGGGACAGACCGTCGGCCCCGGCCGGGTGGTCGATCAGGGCGGAGAACTTTGTGCCCGGGAATTTCTTCGCCAGCGCCGCGAGTCGGCGGAGGTTCGGGCCCACCAGCGGGTACGCGATCAGGACGTCCGGGGCCCCGGAATCGGCGAGGAGTTCCGCCTCGGCGATGGTGGCGCACTTGTGCTTCGACACCCCGGCCGCGAGTTGGATCTGCGAGATTTCCCGGGTTTTGTGCGTCTTCACGTGCGGTCGCAGCCGCTCCGGGCCGCCCGCCAGCTCGACCACTCGGGCGACGTTCGAGCGGATCAGGTCGGGGAAGAAGACGAGGGCCGGGGTGTAGACCTCGTCGACATTCGAGAGCAGGTAGGGGTGCGGCATCGGTACGGTCCGTGGGAGGGTCGATTCCGTTTGAGTATGCACCCGAGCGATGGCTGGCTTCCCGGTTATTCACGGTTTCAGGTCGAAGGCGAATTCGGGATTCTCTCCGGCCACCACCTCCGCGAGGAGGTCGGTCGTCGCCGGAGCCTGGTATTTCGCGGGAATTTTGACATTCGAGACGGTCTTGGTTCGCGGCGGGCTCTTGGAGTTGGGGTCGTCGGAAGTCGGCTCGGTGATGACGGCGGGGGTGATGGTGACGCGGTATTTCCCCGGCGGCAGGCCGTCTGCGGTGAGGGTTTTGACCACGAATTTCCCATCCGCATCGAGTGGGACGTGGGCCTCGTGGCCCTTTTCCTGGTGTGCGAAATGGAGCATCGCCCCGGTGACCGGCTGGCCACGGAACGTGACCTGGCCGGTGACGGTCCCCCGTGGTTCCGGTGGGGAAGCCTTCCCGCACCCGAGCGGAAAGAGGGCAACTGCGCACAGGAGGGCGGAACGGAGCATCATCGCACACGGGAGAGAGAGATCCGGTCGATCCGTGGCCGGGAACGATGGGCGTGCGAGTCGCGAGTATCGATTTGAGTTTAGGGTTTCTTTCGGGCTACGCAACGGGGTTGCGGGCCAAGTTTCTTCGGAGTTTCCTCCGGTTTGCGGCCGGGTGGGGGTGACCTCCGGAGGCGTTTCCCTACGCTGGAGCGTACCTCCCCGAACTTCTACCCCGGTCGCTCATGTCAACCGTTTCCCGCGGGACTCCGCTGGCCGTCCGCGGCGCTGTGGCGGGTGCCGTCGTCCTGATCACCCTGGCTGCCTACCTCCTCGGAGACACGATCGGAACCCGGGGTCGAGCGATCCTCGGCGTGTTCGCGTTCATCGGAGTCGCGTGTGCGTTTTCCCGGAATTTCCGGGCGATCAACTGGAAGACGGTCATCGCGGGGCTCGGATTGCAACTCGGGCTCGCAGTGATGATCCTGCAGGTGCCGATCGTCCGACAGGGGTTCGAGGCCGTCGGCGGGGTGATCCAGAAGTTCCTGGATTTCACCGACGAGGGGGCGAAGTTCGTCTTCGGTCCGCTCTCGGATCTCGACACCACGCCACCGCCTGCGGAAGGAGCCGTCTTCGGGTCGGCGGCGTATTCGCAACGGGTCGCAAACGCCCAGCCGAGGCCGTTCATTTTCGCGTTCAAGGCCTTACCCGCCGTCATCTTCGTCTCCTCGTTCTTCACCGTCCTCTACTTCCTCGGCGTGTTGCAGTTCATCGTCCGGAACCTGGCGAAGGTCGTGGTTTGGATCATGGGGACGAGTGGTGCCGAGACGCTTTCCGCGGTGGCGAACGTCTTCATGGGGCAGACGGAAGCACCGTTGATCGTGAAGCCGTACATCGAGCGGATGACCAAGTCCGAGTTGTTGGCCCTCATGATCGGCGGGATGGCGACGATCTCAGGTGGGGTGATGGTTGCGTTCATCGCGATGGGCGCCGACCCGGTGGCGTTGCTGGCGACAAGCGTCATGGCGGCGCCGGCGGGGTTGTACCTCTCGAAGATTCTGATTCCCGAGGAGGAGGAGCCGGAAACGCGGGGGGTCGTCAAGGACGAGCCGGCGTGCCCGGATTCGAACCTCTTCGACGCCGCCGCCCGGGGGGCATCCGAGGGGATGATGCTCGTCCTCAACATTGCCGCGATGTTGATCGCGTTCATTGCGTTTATCGCGATGGGGAACCACGTTCTCAAGAAAATCGACCCGGACTGGTCGCTGGAAGCAGGATTCGCCAAGGGTTTCGCTCCAGTGGCGATGTTGATGGGCGTGCCGAATGACGACATCCCGAAGGTGGCCGATCTTCTCGGGACGAAACTGGTGCTCAACGAATTCGTGGCGTACGGGAAGCTCACGACTGACTATCGGAGCATGGACCGGCGGTCGTTCGATCTGTCGATCTTCGCCCTGACCGGGTTCGCGAACTTTGCCTCGATTGGGATCCAACTAGGCGGAATCGGTGCGATGGCTCCGGGTCGGCGGTCGGACCTCGCGAAGCTCGGGATGCGGGCGCTCCTGGGCGGGTTCCTCGCCACCATCATCAATGCGTGTGTTGCCGGGATCCTGATGGGTTGACCATTGAGGCGATTCTTTTCCGAGGCAGCATTCCCGAAATCTGGGGATTTTCCCTCTTCACTGACACAAGCACTGTCACTGCTTCCAGATGGGAACAGTGACAGTGCTTGTGTCAGTGATTGTGCGAACCTGCCCACCTCGGGGCGGTTCGCGGTAAACTGAGGGAAGTTCTCAAATCTCTGCGCGGGTGTGGCGAATACCCTTTGTGAACCCGAGCGCCGAGGATGCGTGCGATGAAATTCACCTATCGATCCGGTCAGCGGCCGCTCGACGGCTACACGCTCAAACGCGGCGTCGGGCATGGCGGCTTCGGGGAAGTGTATTTCGGCGTGTCCGATGGCGGTAAAGAGGTCGCTCTGAAGCTGTTACGCGGCCACACCGACGTCGAGCTTCGCGGTGTCGCGAACTGCCTGAACCTCAAACATCCGAACCTCGTCCACGTTTACGACCTCAGGACTGACAGCCGGGGTGACACCTGGCTGATCATGGAATACGTGCTCGGCGAATCCCTGGCTCAGGTCGTCAACCGCCACCCGCACGGGCTGCCGTTGAACCTCTGCAAGGAGTGGTTCGTCAACCTCGCCCGGGCCGTTGCGTTCCTCCACGACCACGGCGTCGTCCACCGGGATCTCAAGCCGGCCAATATTTTCGTCGAGAATGGGACGCTCAAAGTCGGAGATTACGGCCTCTGCAAGGCTCTCGGTGCCTCTGCCCGGCAGCAGACCCGCACCGTCGGCACCGTCCACTACATGGCTCCGGAGATCAGCACCGGGAACTACAACAAACAGATCGACGTTTATGCGTGTGCGGTCATTCTCCACGAAATGCTCACCGGAATCGTCCCGTTCGACGGCGAATCGGACGGCGAGATCCTGATGAAGCACCTCACCGCAACGCCCGATCTCTCCAAGGTTCCCGAGGCGTTCCGGGCGGTCGTTGCGAAGGGGCTGGACAAGAATCCGATCCAGCGGTTTGCGACGATGACGGAATTCGCCCGGGCGGTGGAAGCGGTGGCGGTGCTCCCGACGGCGGCAGCGTTGAACAACCCGTTTCCCCCGATTCCCGCGTCGGCGACGGCTCCGACGGCAACATTGCCTCCGAGCCCGCTGCCGGTGGCGGCCCCGCTTCCGGTTGCCTCGCCGCTACCCCGGTTGGAACCGCCGATCGCGAAGCCGGTTTCGGTGTACGCCGCCGCCCGGGACACCGTCACCGATGCGAGCGGAGCCGCCCTCAAGGCCCCGATTTTCGCGGCAGTGGCGCTGGTGCCCTACGCCCTCCTGACGCACACGACCGACTGGCTGGCACTCGGGAAAATCTTCGCCGTGACGGTCGCCCTGTGCTGGTGCGTGATCGTCGGCTCCGCGGGGGCGGGAAGCGACGTCCCCGATAGCTGGGGCCGACGACTCCGCCTCGGCGGGCTCGGGATGCTCGTGGGAATGCTTGCCTTCTGGCTCGATGGCTGGGACCTTCCCCGGGCGGCGACCTCCGACACCCCGGCGGCGGAACGGTACGTCTTCGGGAAACTGGAGATGCAACCGGAGGCGGCGAAGGCGGGCTGGCACTACCTCTGCTACTTCGGCGCGGTTCTGACGGCCGGGAAGTGGTGGCGGACCGCCGCCCGCGACCGGGACGAGCGCTTTAGCGTCTTCCCCCTCTTCGCGGCCGGGGTCTGGGGGCTGGTCCTCTCCTTCCTGTGGCCCTGGCAGGTCGGAAGCGTCTGGGCAGGCGGGGTGATGCCCCTGATTTTCGCGGCGATGGCGGTGCAGTTCGCCAGCCCCTGGGTTCCCCCTCCCCAGGTCGCGGGCCGCAGGCACAAACTCCGCATGGCCTGAGTTGGATGTCGAAAACACCGTGCGATTTCGAGGAAGAGGCCGCTTCGACGCGATTCCCGGAGAACGAAAATGACCCAGCGACACCATCACCGCCCGCAACCGACTCGACGGTCGTCGGGAATCGGAGCGTTCGTGTTCTGGCTCGCCGTCGTTCCGGTGCTGGTGGGCTTCGTGTGGCTTTCCACGCCACGAGTGGCCCGCGTCTTGGCCCCGCCACCCCCTCGCCGACTCGACTCGCTTTCCCCGAGCCAGCTGCAGGACCACACCGCGAAGAACGGAATCGTCGGTGGTGCGACGGCCGGGAAGAAGGCGCTCGCGTCGCTGCCCAACCACACCCCTCCAGAAATTCCAGACTTTTCCCGCACGGAACCGGTCAGCACACCGGTTGGCGGCCCACCGACCGTCGTGACCCGGCCGATTGCCCTCGATCGCCCGGGTCTGCCAGGAACCGGCCGGACCGTGATCCGCGTCACCGGCATCCGTAGCGACGCGCCCCACTCTTCCGAGGACCGCGCGATCGCCGACGCGGTCGAGGTGGCACGCCTGAAATTGATCGAGGAATTCGCGAAGCTCGACCCGCCGATCCTGGAAGTGCCGGAATCCTGGGTCATCCGAGACCAGTACATCCGCCCGGGTTCCGTGGAGAAAATCCTCCCGCCGCAACAGATCAAGGACGAGTGGAAAGCCGCCCACCTCAACCCGGAGCGGGTGTGGGTCAAGCTCGACATCGAGGTGAGCGAGGATCAGATCCGGCATCTGCGTGCGGAACAACGGCTTCTGCAAACGGGGACGGTCGGCGGGGCGATCCTGATTCTGGCCGGGGTGCTCTACGGATTCCTCCGCCTGGATGCGTTTACCAAGGGCTACCTCACCGGCGGCCTGGGGGCAATCGCCGTCTTCGGAGCCGTCCTGGTCTTCGTGGGAGTGCTGTTCTTCCTGTGACATCTCGGTGAGTTCCGGCGATCCGGGTCCGCGAATTTGCGTCAAAATCTTCCGGGGAAGGATCTTGCGGCAATCCGGATCCTTCTATCATGGCTCCAGAGCGATGCTGATTCGCCATCCGAGCCGGGTTCGATGATCGACTCGCACATCCACGTGGTCTCGCCGAATCTGCCCGGTGCGGGTGCGCTGGCGGGCGTCTTGCGTGCCCCGCCGGAGATTGTCGCTGCCGCCATCCGCCGGGAATTGAAGGAGGCCGGTGCCTCGCTCGCCCTCGCGATGGGGGAGTGGAACACGCCGCCCGACGACCCGCTCGGGGTCGCGTCCACCTTGCAGATCGCCCATCTCGTCCCGGAAATCCGAGCGATCGGCGTCGCCGACCCCGCCAAGGGGGACGACCCCGAGCACCTCCGCCGAGTGGAAGCGGCCCTGAAGCAGATGGCCGGCCGGGTCGTCGCCTTGAAGTGCTACCTCGGATACCTCCACTACGAACCCGGGCACAAGAACTATCGGCGGTACTACGAACTCGCCGCCCATTTCAAGATCCCGGTCATCTTCCACACCGGCGACACCTACTCCCCGTACGCAAAGTTGAAGTTCGCCCACCCGCTCGGGGTCGACGAGGTCGCGGTCGACCATCCCAAGACGCGGTTCGTGCTGGCCCACGTCGGAAATCCGTGGACGCTCGACGCCGCCGAGGTGATCTACAAGAACCTCAACGTGTGGGCGGACCTGTCGGGGATCATCGTCGGGGATGGGACGGAGTTCGACAAGGAAGAGTACGCCGACGGCATTGCCGACGCCGCCGACCGGATCCGGAAAGCCTTCCGGTACTGCGAACGCCCCAATCGCTTCGTCTTCGGCACCGACTGGCCCCTGATTCCGATCGCAACTTACCGCGACTGGATCGCCGACGTGATTCCATCCGCCCATCACGAGCAGGTCTTCGAAGAAAACGCACGGCTGCTATTCCGGCTGTGATTCCGTCAACAATAGATTCGTTTCCTTCCGTAAGAGCCGCGGCTGCAAAGGATCGCCCGCTTCCGGGGAAGAATCGGTGCGTTTACTGCAGGAATTTTGACATTCACTCAGTCGCTTCCCTCCCGAAGCCTTCGGCCTGGGCGGATCGAACGAGCCTCTCAAATCAGGCTCGAAAACCGGGTTCGAGCCAGATCACGAACTTTTCTTCTCCGCTCTCTTACCCAGAAAATCTGGTTGCACCCCCTCTCCCCGTATTCGGGCATGTTCCCGAGCCATAGAGGAGGAGATTCCGTAAAATTCCGGCTTGGAACTGGAATCCCGTGAACCTCTCGATTTGGAACCGAGGCCGATGTCCGAGATCAAACCGACACAGGTGTTTTACCACGCCGGAACCGTGACCCGCGAAGAACGGCAGAACGTCCTCAAGCAAACCGGAGCCACGCTCTGGTTCACGGGCCTGTCGGGTTCCGGCAAGAGCACCCTTGCGGTCGCCCTGGAGCAGGTCCTCATCCAGCGCGGTCACGCCGCCTACACCCTCGACGGCGACAACATCCGCTTCGGGTTGAATGCTGGGCCCAAGATTCTGATGGATACCCGGGGATACTCCGAAGAGATGGCCAAGCGGTTCGGGCTCGGCTTCTCCGCCGCCGACCGGGAGGAGAACATCCGTCGGATCGGGGAAGTCGCCAAGCTCTTCGCCGATGCCGGGGTGATCGCCCTGACCAGCTTCATCAGCCCCTACCGCAAGGACCGCGACGCCGCCCGGAAGATCCACGAAGCCAACAAAACCGGGGCAATCCCGTTCGTGGAAGTGTTCGTCAACACCCCGATCGAGTGCTGCGAACAACGCGACCCCAAGGGGCTCTACAAGCAGGCCCGCGAGGCCGTCGCTTCCGGCAAGGGGATGGGCTTCACCGGCGTCGACGACCCCTACGAACCCCCCGCGAACCCGGAACTGACCTTCGATGCGTCGAAGCACTCGGTCGAAGAGGGCGTTGCCCTCGTCGTCAACTACCTCAGCCAGCGAGGTCTGATTCGCGGTTGATCACCATGATTCCGGCGAACCGACCCCGAGCGTTCGCCGGAAAACCTCCGATTCCGCCGAGAAACCCCCATGAAACCGTTGACCGCAAAGGTCGGCCGAGAAACCGCCGGGCGACGGGGCAAGGGGGTCACCACCATCTTCGACGTGTCGGTGGACGAGGTCGCGCTCAAGGAACTTGCCACGCAACTCAAGCAGCGGTGCGGCAGCGGCGGGACCGTGAAAGATGGCCGAATCGAGATCCAGGGGGATCAGCGCGAACGGATCATCGCCGAACTCGAAAAGCTCGGCTTCAAGGTGAAACGCGTCGGCGGCTGAACTCCCATCACACTTGCACCCGCGACCCGAAACGGCGCTTCAACATCGTCTCCCCCGCCCGGGTGATCCCCGTGTCCCGGATCCGCAACCGCGTCAGGTTTTCGAACGCCGGCGTCGTCGCGAACAGGTTCGCCGCTGCGTCCGTCAGGTGGAAATTCATCGACAAATCGAGTTCCCGCAGGGACTCCGCAAACGCCGCCGTCGGCAACGCGGACACGAACCGCACCGCCCAGTCGTTGGTAAGCTGGTTCTGCGACAGATCCAGCACCGCCACGTTGCACAGAAGCCGACAGCGGATCAGTTCCCCGAGCATCGGGTGGTTGAAATCTCCGGGGGTTTCGTCCGCGTGCTCGTCATCCTCCGGAATCTCGGTCAAATCCACGACATGATCCGAAAGTCCCGGGCCGAGGCGGAGTGCGGTGACGCCCGCCAACTGCGGAATGAGGTCGAAGGACCCGGCAGAAATCCACTCCTGTTCCAGTCGCAGATCGCAGATCGGCGTCGCCTCGCGAAGCTCGGTCCCGTTTCGCATCAGCGAACCGACGACCGCGGTCACCACTTCCGGGAACCCCCGGCGATACGTGAATTTGCACTCTTCCCGGAACCAACGGGGCAGATCCCACGCCCAGTTATCGCCGAACATATCCAGGCACCGTTCCGCGACCCCGGCGAAGGCGTGATATTCCAGATCGCTCGTCGTGAGTTGCTCCATCGCGATCTGAGCGCGGATGAAATGGGCCCGGGCCACCAGTTCCGGGTGCTCGGATTCTTCGAGAAAATCCGCATACACGAGGCGGGGAAGGTCATCGTGCGGGGCATCGCAAATCGCCCGCAGGAAGGCACGGTTTTCCGGGGTCATACGTCGCCCCAATCGCCATACATCTGGCGACCGCTGACGGTGACGCCGACGGCCGCGAGGGCCTGGATTCCGACCGGCGAGAGGAAATTGTTGTCGAGGTGCAGATACTCGAGCCTCGGCACATCCGGGCACGCCGCCAGTTCCTGGGCCCCGTCGTCGGTGATTTCGCACCGGCACAAATCGAGCCCCCGAAGCCGAGCGATCAGGCCGGAGGAAATGAGTTCGTCGACGCCCGCATCCTGGAATCCCGGCAAACGCAGGGCGAGATACTCGAGCGAACGCAAATGCGGGGAGCGGAAGAACTCGCGAATATCCTCTTGCGAAACGACTTCCTGCGGTTGCTCCTGTGTCACGACGTCGAGGTGCAACCGCTGAAGTTGGGTGATGGTCGGATTCTGCCCGAGCACCTCGAGCGGCATCCGGCCCCTGTCGACGGTGGTGATTTCCAGACTTTGGAGTCGTCCCAGCGACATCGAAAACCCAAACCCAAGCCAACCGGTGAGGATGCCCGTCAGAGAGAGTTCTTCGAGCCGAGGAAGCGTTGGCACATCGCCGAAAAGATGGTCGAGCCCTGTCATGTCGCCAATCGTGAGCTTTCGCAGCGTCCCCTCGTGCCACCGCAACATCCGACCCAGATCTCCCTGGAATAAGTCCGTGATTCGCAGGATCGAGATGCCCGCGAGAAGACTGAGGATGTGGAAGGAGCCCCAGATCGCGCTGCCGATTTCCGTGGTGAGGTTCGGAATCGTCAGACCGTGCACCCACCCGCGTCGCCAGGTCACCTCGACATTCTCCGCCACCATCGCACCGACGGTCGGCCCGCGGGTCGGCAACACGAACTCCGCCAGCGGGCCGAGCCACTCCGCCTCGTGGGCTTGCCGCAACGCGAACGCTTCCTGCTCCATCGCCCGCAACCGCTCGGCCGGCTGATTGCGATCTTCCAGCGCGAGTTGGAGCCGGACGTAATCCCCCCGCGGGTCGCCCGCCTCGATCAGCAGGTCGGCGTACGCGGAATGGAGCACCACGTCGTCCGGATCGGCGACGAGAGCAGCTTCCAGGGCTTCACGGGTGGAATCCATATCGGAAAGATACCCCAGCCGACGCCCCTGAGGGAAGGACCGTGAGCGAAACTCGCACGTTCGCGAACTTTCGAGATTCGGGTTGACGAGTTGGCCCCGGATCGAGATGGTCCCCCCGGATCTGGGAGGGTTGTCTCATGTTTCGACGGATCTTGATGGGATTGCTGGCAGCGGTGGTTTCGATCCAGGCGGGGTGCGCGAGTCTTTCCAACGCGGAGGCGGGTGCCCTGGGCGGCGGGGCGATCGGAACGGCGGCGGGAGCCCTGGTCGGGTCGGCGACCGGCAATCCGCGAACCGGGGCGGTCGTGGGTGGGCTCGCGGGTGCCGGGATCGGCGGACTCGCCGGGCACGCCGAGGATGTGCGGGATCGGCGGGAACTGCAACAGGCCCAGGCGGTCGCCGCCGCCGAGGCCCAGGCTGTGGCTCAGAATCCGCCGCTAGGAATTTCCGAGGTGGTCCGGCTGACCCAGCAGGGGGTCGACCCCAATGTGATCATCGGGCAGATCCACAACACCAACTCGACCTTCCAGCTTTCGACCGGAGACATTGAGTTTCTGACGGCCAACAAGGTGGATCCGCGGGTGATCCAGGTGATGCAGCAGGCCCGGCCGGGAAGCGGGGGTCACCCGGTGGCGGTGGCCCGACCGCGGACGGTGATCGTGCAGGAGGAACCGGTGATCGTGGTGGGACGTCCGAGGCCCTACTGGTGCCGACCTTACTATTGCCCCCCGCCCCCGCCAGTCGGGTTTGGATTCACGTACATCCGCCGGTGATCGCGAGCCTTGTGGAACTTCCGCCAGCGGGTGTACGCGGGGTCGGCCGCGAGTGCCGAGCCGCCGGCGAAGATCAGGGTTCCGGCGAGCCCCGTGGCCACGATGGCGGCAACGAGAAGTGCGGACCAGGTTGCCGGATCTTCGCCGGGTTTGGAACCGCCGAGCAGTCCGAACCGCTTCTGCCAGGAACTCGGGCCGGTCGGTTTCTTCGGGAACCGCGGTGCGTCTTCCTCGAAGAACATCTCGAATTCCGGGGGAATCCGGGTGGTCGGCGGCGGCGGCGGTGAGTTGGCGGCAACAATCGCCTCGGCCGCGACGGCTGCCGGAAGAGTCAGGGCCCCGGCCCCGGCCAACAGCGACGCAAACCCGGCTTCCCACGTCCCCGCCAGCTTCCCCGTCCGGGCCCGGATTCCCGTGACGATGGACCAGATTCCGAGACCCGATCCGAGGATGTGGATCGCCCCCGGTTGCGACAGCGGCCCGAACCACGGCAGAATCAGGGCGACGCCGACCATCCCCAACAGCAGCACCCCGCAAGCAAGCCACAATCCCCCCGCCCGGCGGACACGCACCGGAAAATCCGGCGGCGGACCCTCCACGGATTCCCCCGCCTTGGGGAAGACCAGCATCGAGAGATCGGCCACCATCACCGGAGTCGGCGGAGGAAGCGGGGAAAGAACGGGGATGGAGATTGCTCCCGGAACCTCGGATTCCTCGTACCAGTCCCAGCTCGGCAGGATCGGCTCCGTGTCCGGGGAAATCAACGGAGTTTCCGCAGTCACCGGGAGATGGGCGGGAAACCGCGTCTGGTCGGTGCCTCGCAACCACTCGCGTCGGCCCTGGAGCGCCGCACCCCCCGCGAAGGCGAGATACACGCCGGCCACCCAACACACCGACGCCGCCAGACGGTAATCCGGTTCCAGGAAGGCGTCATCTCCCCGCCCCGCCGCCGTCAGGTATCCCGCGAACCCGAGAAACATCGCCAGCCCCAGCCCGACCGACAGAATCCCCGGGAGTGCAACATCGAGCCGGGTCCCCCGCAGGATGCGAACTCCCATCCACGCCAGGAACAGTAGGATTCCCCCGGTCAGAAACGTCGGGAACAGCGGGTGATACCAAACCCCGGTTGGCGGAAGAAACGGCGAGGCACCTTCCCAGGCGAGCGTCGCCACGCCACCCACAGCCGCAGTGATCCATACCCACGCTGCCGCGGAAATCGTCCCCGGCCGACGCGGTGTCGGTGTGGAATCCGCCGCGCTCACGACCTCGACCTCCGGGCGTTCCCAGTTCCAGGAATTGCACCATCCCGGCGACATCTGCACAGTCTATGGACAATCCCCGCCCACGCGCGGACTTCGAGTACAATGGCTCCACATTCACCCGCTCCAGAACGGGAATCACCGGGGGACCACGCTTGACCCTGCTCCTCTGCTCGATGATGCTCGCGGCTCCCGAGCCCACGTGGTCGGTAGCGACCCAGAAACTCCCGGCCCCGGACTCGGTTGCGAAAGAAATCCGGGAGGAACTCGATCTGCAAGCGCTCGTACTCTCGGAGAAGGGGAACGCGTCGCGGATCACGTTCTGGTTCCGGAAAGAGATCCCCGCCCTGGCGACGGCCGAGCAGATCAAGAACGGCCTGACCTGCCGGGAAATTCCCGAGGGGACGCTGGTCGGGGTCGTGAAATTCGACAGCACCTTCGTGGACTTCCGTAAGCAGGAGATTCCGGCCGGCGTCTACACGCTCCGATTCGCGATGCAGCCGGACGTCGGGGACCACAAGGGAACCGCCCCGCATCCAGAGTTTCTGCTTCTTTCGCCGGTGGGGAAGGATCGCTCGCCGGACGCGGTCGAGGTCAAGAACCTTCTCCCGCTGAGTCGGGAAGCCACCGGGGGCGACCACCCCGGCGTCATGCTGCTCTTCCCCGATCACGCGAAGGGGGAGCGGCCGGCCCTGTCGGAGAAGAAGGGCGTGCGGATCCTCCTGGTCAAGCGAGCCGTCCGCGCCGGCGATACCCCCACAACCCTCTCCTTCGGCGTCACCGTTGCCGGCTGGAGCGACTCACGCTGAACCCACAGGAGATCACCATGGCCTTTTGGCTCTTCAAGCAGGAGCCCACCTGCTATTCCCTCGATGACCTCGAACGCGACGGCGAGACGATCTGGGACGGCATCTCGAATGCCCTCGCCCTCAAGCACCTTCGCACCGTCCAGCCCGGCGACCGCGTGCTGTTCTACCACACCGGAAAAGACAAGGCCGTCGTCGGAATCATGGAAGTTGCCGGCGAACCCCGACCGGACCCGAACTCGGACAACGACAAGCTCGTCGTCGCTCCCGTGAAGATGGTCCGCCGCTTCGAGAAACCGGTCACCCTCGAAACGATCAAGTCCGACCCCGTGTTCGCGAACTGGGATCTGCTCCGGATGAGCCGGCTCTCGGTGGTCCCCGTCACCGCGGAGATCTGGAAGCGAATCGAGGAACTCGCCTCCGGAAACGTGACGGCGGTTCCTGTCGAGAAGCGGAGTGTCGGCAAGCGGAAGTGATTCCCCCAAAGGGAATCGGAACTGACAGTCGAGAAACGGAACCGCTCGCTCCAGAATTCTCACGAATGGCCGGGAATATTTCTCCACTCTGGGGATCCATCCGGTGCGGGTCTCAAGCACTTCCTGCCCGCTTGATCCAAGCAACACCGGAGGGTGTGATGCGATCGTCTATTCCGGTCCGGAACACTCGGTCTTTGAATCGCCAACTGAGAATCGGCGTTGGTGTCGGATTGTTGGCGGTGTTGGTCGGCTGCGGAGGGAAAGCTCCGACCGAAGCCGATACTTCCGCACCCTACCTCTCCACAAAGGGAGGTTACATTCCTGAGGTGCCTGCCCCTTCGGCCAGTACCAACTTCAACAGCCAGAAACAGGAAGAATACAACCACTTCGTCGACAATCCCTTTCAGGCGGTCGCCGTCCACCCGCTCTCGACTTTTTCCGCCGAGGTCAACACCGCGAGCTACAGCAACGTCCGGAGATTCCTCAACGAGGGGCAGAAACCCACGAAAGATGCGGTTTTCCTCGCCGAGATGGTCAACTACTTCCCCTATTCCTACCCGAAACCGACCGGCGACGAGCCGGTTTCCATCACGCTCGACATCGCCCCGTGCGGCTGGCAGCCGAAACACCACCTCGTTCGCGTCGGGGTGCGGGCCTGGGAATTCGACCACAAGGACATGCCGGCCCGGAACCTCGTCTTCCTCGTCGACGTCTCCGGTTCCATGGGCGAGGACAACCGCCTGCCGCTCGTGAAGAAGTCGCTAAACATGCTCATCGGCACGCTCACGCACCGGGATACGGTCAGCATCGTGACCTATGCCAGCGACACGAGCGTGAAGCTTCCGCCCACCCGCGGCGACAGCAAGGCGCGGATTCGAGAAGTCGTCAATGCCCTCGGTTCCGGCGGTGGCACCAACGGATCCGCGGGCATCAATCTCGCCTACGATCAGGCCCGGGCCGCCTTCATCGAAGGCGGTGTCAATCGCGTCATCATCTGCACCGACGGCGACTTCAACCTCGGACAGACCAGCGAAAGCGAACTCGTTCGACTCATCGAAACCCAGCGGCAGGGCCGGGTGTTTCTCTCCGTGCTCGGGTTTGGGATGGGGAACTACAAAGATTCGAGACTCAAAGCCCTCGCCAATCACGGGAACGGAAACCACGCCTACATCGACAGCGAATCCGAGGCCCACAAGGTCTTCGTCGAGCAGGGGGCATCCCTGGCGGTGGTGGCGAAGGACGTCAAACTTCAGGTCGAGTTCAATCCGCGGAAAGTGTCGGCGTACCGGCTTCTCGGCTACGAGAATCGGCTGATGCGGCCGGAGGATTTCAAGGACGACGCCAAGGACGCCGCCGAGATGGGGGCCGGGCAAACCGTCACCGCCCTCTACGAGGTTGTCCCTGTCGGGGTCAAAATCGAGCTTCCCGGCGTCGACCCGCTCAAGTACCAGAAACCGACCACACCCGTCGGCGAAAGCGAGGAGTGGTTGACCGCGAAGATGCGGTACAAGCACCCAGACTCCGCGAAGAGCCTGGAAGTGGTTCGCCCGTTGCCAGGGAATGCGCTTGGGAAACCGGCGACCGCGGACTTCCAGTTCGCGGCCGCCGTCGCCGAGTTCGCGATGCTGCTCCGGGATTCCCCGTACAAGGGCTCCGCGAGTTACGACCGCGTCATTTCATTGGCGGAAGCGAACCTCGGTCCCGATCCGGGTGGCCACCGGGCCGAGTTCGTCGCCCTCGCCCGAAAAGCTCGCCGACTGGAACAGGCGGTCCGCGAAGAGCCAATTTCGAAGCCGAACTGACCGCTTTTCCGGGCTTTCCGGTTGCCGGGAGATGGGGTCGGGATTACATTCCACCCCATCTTTCGTCCCACCCCCCTCGCCCGGAGCCTTTCCCATCATGGCATCTGCCGACGCTTCGTCATCCCCAGCACCGACGGGTTCGCGATTCCAGCTTTCGCTAATGATGTTCATCCAGTTCTTCATCTGGGGGGCATGGTTCGAGCTGGGGTTCGACTACATCCCGACCCTCGGTTTCAACACCGACTGGCAACAACCGCTGGTTTTCGGGGCGTTTAACGTCGGGGCTCTGGTCGCGCTTTTCTTCAGCACGCAGTTCGCGGACCGCAAATTTTCCGCAGAAAAATTCCTCGGGGTGAGCCACCTCATCGGGGGGCTCGCGATTCTCGGGCTGTTCTTCCTTCCCGGAACCAAGGAGAACCCCGCCCCGTTCTGGCCGTTCTTCGGGTTGATGCTCCTGCACTCCGTCTTTTACGTACCGACAATTTCGATCACCAACTCCATCGCATTCGCCAATCTGCGGAACCCTTCGCAAGAGTTCGGGCCCGTCCGTCTCTGGGGAACGATCGGCTGGATTGCGGCGTCCTGGCCGTTCATATTCATTCTCGTGGATTGGTCCAAGGTCCCCGATCTGGCGACGGTCGGCCCGGTCGAGTGGCTGGGCAAAGCACTCGGAACCTCGAAGGAAGGTGCAGAAGCCACCAGCGCTCAGCGGTACATTTTCGTGGTGGCCGGCGCCGCCTCGCTGGTGCTGGCACTTCTGAGCCCAACCCTTCCGCACACGCCACCGAAGCCGGCGTCGGGGGAAGATTCCCTTGCGTGGCTGAAAGCTGCAAAGCTCTTGAAACATCCCTTCGTCGCGGTTCTGTTTTTCGTCACCTTCATCGACGCGGCGGTGCACCAGAGCTTCTTCTACTGGACCGCCGGGTTCCTCAAGACGGAGGTCGGAATTCCCGCGAACTGGGTCACCCCCGTGATGAAAATTGGGCAGTTGGCCGAGATCATCACGATGCTCTTCCTGGGCTACGTCCTGAAGTCGCTCGGCTGGCGAACAACCATGATCATCGGGGTGCTCGGCCACGCTGCCCGATTCGCGGTGTTCGCTTTCGCTCCTGAACCGGTCCCCGCGATTGCCGTCAACGTGGTGCACGGAGTGTGTTACGCGTTCTTCTTCGCCACCGTGTACATCTTCGTCGACGAGTACTTCCCCAAAGACGTCCGGTCGAGCGCCCAGGGGCTTTTTAACGCGTTGATCCTCGGAATCGGTCCGTTCGTCGCGAACTTCTTCTGCGGCCGGTTGGCGACCCAGTATTCACTCCCCGACGGGAAACTGAACTACACGCCGATCTTCGAGTACTCGCTCGGAGCGGCCGTGTGCGGGGCCCTGTTCCTGGCGCTCTTTTTCCACCCACCGAAAACTTCCGCACCTGAGCTCACAACTCAGATGTGATTTCGCGGGGATTGGCTCAACTCGGCCGGGGGAGTTCGCCGACAGTGTCGGTGCGACTCACCGGTCGAGTTGCATTTCCGCCCCCCTGCGCGCCGCACCATGCCCCGCAACGACGCTCCGCCCCGCATCCCGGGGTACACGATCGGCAAGCTCCTCGGCGGGGGGTCGCTCTCCCTCGTGTTTGCCGCGACGGATGACGAGACCGGCAAGGATGTCGCGGTCAAGGTATTCCGCAAGTCGGCGATACGCGACCCGTGGGCGGCGACGTTTGTTCGGCGGGAACTGCGGGCGGGCCTGGGGGTTCGACACCCGCACCTCATCCGGGTGCTGACGGGGAACGTCCTGGTGCAGCCCTGGTTCTTGGTGCTGGAACTGCTTCCCGGTGAGTCGGCCCGGCTCCGTCTGACGCGTTCCGGAGCGATGATGCCGCCGGCAGTTGTGGCGATCGGTCGTCAGGTCGCATCGGCGCTCGTGGCTTTGCACAAAGCCGGGTACGCGCATGCGGACGTGAAACCGGAGAATGTCCGCCTGGTTTCCCCCGGGAAGGCGAAGCTCCTCGACCTCGGATTCGCCCACAAATCCGGGGAAAACCAGTCGATGCACGACAGCGGGCAGATCCTGGGGACGCCAAACTACATCGCCCCGGAAATGTGCGTCAGCCCGCCCAAAGACGGGCCGCCCGCCGACATCTTCGCCCTCGGAGTGACTCTGTACGAGTTGGTCGCCGGGAAGTTGCCTTACCCGGTGGAGGACGTCGCAGAGGTGATCCGCCGGCGCTCCACGGATACGCCGGCGAAACTGGATGCGATCGGCGATTTCCCGCCGGGTGTTTCCGACGCCGTCGCCCGCATGATGACGCGGAACCCTGCAAAACGCCCCACCGCGGCCAAGGTCGTCGACGAACTAACCGCCCTGCAGATCCGGTTGATGCGAAAAGCTTCCTAACCGAGAGCCGCAAGTCAGCAAGTCACAAGTCTCCGGGTTTCGACTTGGGACCTGCCGACTTGCCGACTTGCGACTTTACGAGGGAATCGCCACCCAGTTCCGGTTCTTCGCGGATTCGAGGATCGCGTCGAGTATCAGTTGGGTTTCGAGTGCATCGCGGAAGGTTGGGCCCTGGGGCGTCCCGGTTTCCAGGCCCTGGATGAAGTCGGCGACCTGGTGGGTGAAGCTGGTGTCGTAACCGACAGCGAGGCCTGGGACCCACCACTTGTCCATGTACGGGTGTTCGCCGCCGTTGTCGGTGACGTGGATGGACTTCCAGCCGCGGATTTTGCCCTCGTCCTTGTAGTCGAACATTTGCAGCCGGTGCAAGTCGTGGAGGTCCCAGAAGAGGGACGCTTTCTCGCCGTTGATTTCGAAGGTGTAGAGGGCCTTGTGGCCGCGGGCGTACCGTGTGGATTCGAAATTCGCGAGGCTACCGTTGGCGAAGTGGCCCATGAAGATGCAGGCGTCATCGATGCCGACCTTCTCGACTTTGCCGGTGAGGTTGTGTTTGCGTTCCTTCACGAAGGTCTCAGTGAGGGCACAGACGTCGGTCATGGAACCGTTGAGCCAGACGGCGGTGTCGATGCAGTGGGCGAGAAGGTCGCCGGAGACGCCGGACCCCGCGGCCGCCACGTCGAGCCGCCAGAGGCCTTGTCCGCCTTGCGGCAGGTCAGCGTTGATCGTCCAGTCTTGCAGGAACTTCGCCCGGTAGTGGAAGATCTTCCCGAGCTTGCCTTCCTCGATGAGCTTCTTCGCCAGGGTGACCGCGGGGATGCGGCGGTAGTTGTACCACACCATGTTTGGAACTTTCGCCTTCTCGACGGCGGCGACCATTTCGCGGCCCTCGACGGCGTTCATCGCCAGGGGTTTCTCGCAGAGGATCGCCTTGCCGGCGGCGGCACACGCGAGGGCGATTTCCTTGTGCAGGTTGTTCGGCGTGCAGATGTCGACCACGTCAATGTCCGGCCGGGCGACGAGTTTCTTCCAGTCGGTCTCGATCGACTCGTAGCCCCACTGGTCCGCGAACGCCTGGATCTTGCCGGCATCCCGGGCACACGCCGCCTTGAGCACGACCTTGTGGTTCGACGGGAAAAACTGGCCGACCTGCTTGTACGCGTTCGAGTGGGCCCGGCCCATGAAGCCATACCCGATCATCCCGACGCGCAGTTCTTTCTGAGCCATGAGGAGAGCACCTTCCGGGGAGAATGATTGTTCTGGTAGGAGATACGAACTTTGCCCTCCGACATCGACCCACGGCGGGGATTGTGGCCGTGGGTCTGTTGCGCCGAGTGGTCGAAGACTTCCGGTCCACTCTCCCGCTCGACGATCTCCTTGATTTTCGCGAATTCGACCTTCTGGAAACTCGCGTTCACCCCGGGAATGGCTCGGAAACAGGCATGAGCTCGGCTTGGACCTCTGCGACACCGATGTCGCGCAATTCTCTCGAGTAGCGGACGAACCACCAGACACCCATATCGCCTCGGATGCGAATTTTGATTCGTGCGGCTTTCTTGACGGACTCTTGACGATTTTTGACAGCCAACAGCAGTGCCGCGTGGTCGGAGATTTGGCTTTTCTTCCCTGCGGATTCGAGGATAACCTTGATTGGCATTTCGGAGGAGCACTTCAGAAATACGATTGTCCATTGGTCATCTGTGGGCAGTTTCGGTTGCATCGTGAGGTCGATAATCTCAGGTACAATCTCCCTCTCAAGGATTTCCTTGATGTCCGCGAATACGACCTTCTGGTAGCCCGCCTTCTCGAATGCTGACTTGATCTGCATCGCTTGTCCGAATAGTACCCCCGGTCTGAGAATGAGTACGACCCAGGGTTTCTCGCCTCCTGAGTTGGCGAGGTCTTGCTTGAAGAGCGTGATCGCGAGTCGATTCCCTTCCTTGAATTCGTAGGAATCATCGGTTTGAGTCACCAACATGCGGTGACCCTGCTGGATCACAATCACCCGCGGTTTGGCGACAAACTCCGCCGTCGCCGGCTCGGGGCCGGAAGTGTCGGGCGAGATCGGCACGGGTTTGCTGCACCCAACACAAACGACGAGAATCAGAAAAAGACCGTTCCGCATGGCAGTTCTTCGAAGGTGTCGGATAGCTGATTCTGCTTCCGCTGAGAATTGTACTGCTGCTATATCGCGGGTGCCAGTGCCTCTGCTGGGTTCGAGTGGGCCCGGCCCATAAAGCCGTACCCGATTATCCCGACGCGCAGTTCTTTCTGAGCCATGTGGAGAGCACCCTCAGGGTTGGTGGACGGTTCTGGTAGGAGATATGGATTTCCCCTTCAGGCATCGACCCACACTCGTGATTGTGTTACCCACGCCCGGTAGAGGAAAAAGAGCATCCGTTGCATCTGGTAGATTCCGGGGTCCTGAGAAATAGGTCCGACATCGAATTGGGTGGCCGAGGCCCGGTCGGCGTCTGTTTCCGCATTGAGCAGAGCTCGAGTTTCCTCTGGTCCGGGGGTTTCCGAATCGACCAACAACGTTCCGAGCCAAAGAAGGATTCCGAAAATGTGGCCCGGATCAAGCGGTTCCCCGACGCAGAGAATGGCCTGGAGAATCTGATCGGAACGCACCGTGACGCGGTCGCCCTCCGGCGTGGACATCGTCTGCGAAGCGGGGGCTTTACCGGAAAAAAGACCCTGCCTGCGGAAGCCAATCAGCGGTTCTCCCGTTAACCCGAAGTCCTCGATGGCTGCCATCAGAAGATGGCCGCCGACAGTTCCCGGCGGTTGGAGTCTTTCGACAAGCCATTGCTCTGCAGACGGAGGAATGGGGTAGTTGATGAAGCCCTTGGAACATCCGAACGGTTCGCCAAAAACGTTGGCCGGGCAATTGGTGCACTCGGGTTCAAGCTGCCGAAGCGGTTCGTAGTCCGCCAGCAACTCGCGGTATCCCACCTCGACTGGTTGCGGTCCACCGGATTCCTCAAAACCGGGAAGGTTTCGCAGGATCTGGATGCGGATGCTGTCGAGATCCTCCCCCTGCTCTCGGGCAGCGGCGGCGATGGCTTCGGCTCGGCTGTGTGCCTTCACGCCTGCTAAAATCGCTTGCGTTCCCGCACCCGGATCGCCCTGCCCGAGTTCCCAGCGAGGCCGGCAGTCGTAAAGCATGATCAAATCGACCGCCATGAGTTTCTCCGCGGGGGATGTGGGGTTCAGGAAACGCTTCCTACTTCTCATCTTGGGAAACCGGCGACATGTGGGAAGCTTAGACAGCAGGAACTTTCCCGGTGCTGAACCTCCCACGGGCTCCGCGTGTCGGGGAAACAGCACCGATTCCGGAGGCGTTATGCGGAAAGAACTGCTGGCGGGCGAAGAGATCTTCCTGCTCCACGACTTCCTCACCCCGGACGAGTGCTGGCACTTCATCTCACGCTCCGAGGCAGCGGGGTTCGCTGACGCACCGATCAACGCGGGAATGAGGGAACAGGTTGTTCGCAAGGACATCCGCAACAACGACCGCGTGATGATCGACGACGTGCCACTCGCCCGTGAACTCTGGGATCGAGCCAGGCCCTGGATTCCCGCGAATCTGGAGGTCGGATTCAACCGCTGGTCGGCGGTCGGGCTCAACGAGCGATTCCGGTTTTATCGCTACTCCGCGGGTCAGCGGTTTTCCTGGCACTTTGACGGTGCCTTCGAACGCGATGCGGCAGAGCAGAGCCAGTTGACCTTCATGGTCTACCTCAGCGACGACTTCGAGGGAGGCGATACGGAGTTCAACCTCAGCCGAGGGACGATGGTGCGGGTCGATGATCCGATCTTGCGGGTCCGGCCGGTGACGGGAGCAGCACTCGTGTTCCGCCACGCCATCCTGCATCAGGGGGCGGCGGTGAAGCAGGGGCTCAAGTATGTCGTCCGGTCCGACGTGATGTACCGCTTTGCCGGGGCGATTCCCGAGAAGTTTTCGTTCTCCGGAACCACGTCGTGATGGAAAGGTGACGTGCCGCTCGCCCGTGAACTCTGGGATCGAACCAGGCCCTGGGTTTCCTGGCACCTGGAAAGGCGACTCCAGTTGCCAGACCACGGCCTCTGTTGACCGAGATCACGGAGTCGCTACCTCCGCTGGAGAAAGCGGGCCGTCTTTGTCCTGGTCGAACCGACTTAATTAAGCCCTTGGCCCCTCCGCCGGGTTGTCGAACCCGGTCGGTGGGACGATCCCGGAGGTCGTCCTCCAGGTCGTCGCGTCCCCGGCGGATGCAGGGGGTAGCGGGCCCGATTGGAACCGATGAGGTTTCTTCCTTCTGCGGAGGAGTGAGTCGGAACCCAGTCGGAAGCGTGTGTTCGCGAGTTGGCGAGCAGTTGGAACGAAGTTAGGAAGCGTGGCTGCGGCACTAACTTGGCACTGAGTTGCCGGGAATCGGGGGAAACACAGGAACCCCCGGAAAATCTTGGGCGTTGTAAGCCCTAGTTTTCCGGGGGTTTGCGAGTTGCGGCGGTAGGATTCGAACCTACGACCTCCAGGTTATGAGCCTGGCGAGCTAACCGGGCTGCTCCACGCC
>CAZKIQ010000036.1:0-54521 GCA_964552815.1 uncultured Alcaligenaceae bacterium
ACCGGCATTGTCAACCCGGTCGACGACATGCACGACGAGAACCCCGCCTCGCACCCGGAACTGCTCGCCGGCCTCGCGAAAGCCTTCGGCGAAGGCGGGTTCGACCTCAAGAACCTCTACCGGGTCATCTGCAATAGCCAGGCGTATCAGCGATCGAGCAAGCCGGTCAACGGCAACGATGCGGACCCGAGCCTCTTCGCCCACATGGCGGTGAAGGTGCTCACGCCCGAGCAACTCTTCGATTCGCTCGCCGCGGTCAACGGTGCCGCCGCCCCGGAGCGGGGGAAGGGCCCGAAGAATAACGGTACCCCCAAGGGGGGCGACAACTCCCCGCGTGACCGCTTCGTGACCTTCTTCCTCGCCGGTGCGGAAGAAGCGAGCACGACCGAATACGAGGCCGGCATCCCGCAAGCCTTGAAGATGATGAACTCCCGGCAGGCGGTGAACACGAACGTCATCAAAACCATCGCCGGTTCCGCATCCAAACCCGCGGATGTGATCGAGAAGCTCTACATCGCCGGCCTATCCCGGCGACCGACTCAGGCCGAGACCACCCGGCTGACCGCCTACGTCAGCAAGGCCACCAGCAGCAGCGAAGCCTACGGCGACATCCTTTGGGCGATCCTGAACAGCAGCGAATTCACGATGTGCCGTTAATCAGGGGGTGGTGTCGGTGGTGAGGTGGTGTGGTAGTGAGAAGACAAAACCGCTATTTCACAACCCACACCACCCCACAACCCACACCACCCCACAACCCACACCACCCCACAACCCACACCACCCCACAACCCACACAAGAACATGTTCTCCAGCCACCTGATCGAGAAGACTCGTCGCGAATTCCTGAAACTGACTGCCGCGGGTGTGGGGGTTGCCTCCGCCTCGGGGTGGTTGAAGGTTCTGGCCGACCAGTCAGCCACCGCTCCGAAAAAGAGCGGGAAGGTCAAGTCCGTCATCCTTCTGTGGATGGACGGCGGGCCGAGCCACAAGGACACCTTCGACCTCAAGCCCGATAGCAAGGGGGCCGGCGAGTTCAAGCCGATGAAGACGTCCGCCCCCGGCGTCGAAATCAGCCCGAACTTCGAGAAACTCGCCAACCTGATGCACCACGGCATCCTCGTCCGCAGCATGTCGACCCCGGAAGGGGCCCACCCTCGGGCGAAGTACCAGCTTCACACCGGTTACCGCGAAGGGCAGGGCGGCCTGACCTACCCCAGCCTCGGGGCGATGGTTTCCTCCGAAGTCGGTCGCCACGACTCCGCGGTCCCGAACTTCGTCTCGATCGGTGCCCGCAGCTACGGCTCCGGGTTCCTCGGGCCGAAACACCAGCCCCTGATCGTCACCGATGCGGCCCGGGGTGTCGAAGACCTCAAGTCGATCGTTTCCGAGAAACAGTTCACCAACCGCCTCGACCTGCTGCAGGAAATGGAAAAGGCGTTCCACGGCGAGTACAAGGCCGGCGTGATCACCGACCACAAGACCGCCTACGAGCGGGCCGTCAAGCTCATGAATTCCCGGGAAGCGAAGGCGTTCGACATCTCGCTCGAACCGGCTGCCTCACGGAGTCGGTACACGCCGACCGCCAACGCCGAGGCCGGGGCAAAGGGGAATCGCGGGGGAGGCAGCCGATTCGGCGATGGCGTGCTGATGGCCCGCCGGCTCGTCGAGGTCGGGGTTCCGTTCGTCGAGGTCTCCCTCGGTGGCTGGGACACCCACACGGACAATTTCGAGCGGGTGAAGGCGAAC
This sequence comes from uncultured Alcaligenaceae bacterium, assembly GCA_964552815.1. Classification (GTDB taxonomy): domain Bacteria; phylum Planctomycetota; class Planctomycetia; order Gemmatales; family Gemmataceae; genus CAYUHJ01. The sequence continues at coordinate 1,747 of CAZKIQ010000036.1, forward strand.
TCGCTGCAAGTCGACGCCGCCGCCGGCTCGCTGATCGAGGACCTGAAAGAACGCGGGCTCCTCGACTCAACCCTCGTGATCTGGATGGGCGAGTTCGGGCGGACACCGCACATCAACAACCGCGGCGCGAAGCCCGGCCGGGACCACTACCCGAAGGCGTGGAGTCTCGCCATGTGGGGCGGCGGCCTCAAGGGCGGCACAGTCATCGGCAAGACCGACAAGGAAGGGGCCACCGTCGCCGAGCGGAAGGTCGTCACCCAGGACTACCTCGCCACGGTGTGCGAACTGATGGGGATCGACTACACGAAGAAGAACGAGACGGCCAACGGCCGACCGATCACCCTGGTCGAGAAGGCGAACCCGTTCACGAAGGACGTGATCTGATCCTGGTTGCCGACCGAAAGAGGAGCGAGGAATCGAATTTCGATTCCTCGCTCCTCTTTCGTTTCCTTTTTCCACCCGCAACTCAGATCTCGCTGACGACGCCGGTGCTGGCTCCGAATTTCTTCGCCTCGACGTCCATGTGGTGCAGGATCCGCACGAAGAGGTTCGAGAGGTAGGTGTTTTCCTTCCGGTTGTAGGCGATGTGGCCGGTGTGTTTGAAGCTTCCGCCGGCGAGGAGGATCGGCAGGTTGGTGTTGTCGTGCGACGACGAGTTGCCGAGGTTGCTGGCATAGAAGACGGCGGTGCGGTCGAGCAGGGTGTGCGTGCCCTCCGTCGCCTTGGCCATGCTGTCGAGGAACTCGCCGAGTGCCTTGAGTTCCGCTTCCTCGATTTTCGCGAGTTGCTCCAGCTTCGCGGGTTCCTGGCCGTGGTGCGAGGCGTCGTGGTGGGCGATCGTGACGCCCTCGATCTCCGGGCGTTGCTGGGATCCGAGGTAGAGCGAGATCACGCGGGTGGAGTCGGTCTGGAACGCGAGTCGGGCAAGGTCGTACCACTGCTTGCTTCGCTCGACGAGAAAGGCGCCGCCGAAATCCTTGGTGGGGACGGGCACGTCCACCTTCGGTTTCGGGGAGCCGGCCCAGTGCTCGTCTTGCTGCAGGCGTTTCTCCGCGTCGCGGACGGAGGCGAGGTACTCTTCCAGACGGCGGCGGTCGGCGGGGCCGAGTTTCGAGTTGAGGCCGGCAACCTGACCGCGGAGGTCGTCGAGAATGCTCTGCCCGTCCTGGATTCGGCGGATCTCGCGGGTCTGCTCTTCCCGGGAGCCCTGCACGAAGAGCTGGCGGAAGACGTCGGTGGCGGAGTGCTGGGCCGGGACACGGACGCCGCGGTGGTTCCAGGAGATGGCCCCGCCGCCGACGACGAGGGAGGCGAAGCGAGTCTTCCCGCCGATGTGGGCGGCGATTTCCTGGTCGAGCGACACGGAGTTGCGGATCTCGCTGGGCCGGACGCGGTCCGGGTGGACCCCCGTCATCAGGCCGACCTCGGCGTAGTGGCCGGCCCCGTACCGGTGGGACATGCCCGAGAAGACGGTGTATTTTCCCCGTTGCGAATCGAGCAGCTTCAGGTATCGGCTCGGTTTGTAGTCCTTCCCGGAGCCCTCGGGGAAGAAGTACGGGGTATACAGCCCCAACGGCCGACCGACGAGCAGTGTGCGTTTCGGGGATGGTGTCTTGGCGTCCGGCGTGGCGGCGGGAGCCATCGCGTCCAGGAACGGAAGCCCGACCGCGACACCGGAGGCGCGGAGGAAAGTGCGGCGGGCGAGCGGCTTCAACGGCATCGGAAAATCCTCGGGTGGCTCACTTGTTCCGGAACGCCCGGCTCTGCACGACCTCGTGGATCAGCGTGCGGAAGCCGTATTTCTTCGATTTTACCGCCTCGACGATCTTCTCCACCACCTCGCGGTCGGCGTACTGGATGTCGGCACCGGTGGAGTAGACGATCAGTTTCTCCGCGAGATTCCGGGCCAGCTGGTCCGGGTCGGCGAGGAGGAGCTTCTTGAACCCATCGATGTCGGCGAATTTCCTGCCGCCGGCCATTTCCGAGGCACACTCGACGTCCGGGCCCCGGTAGACGGGTCGGCTGGTGTGGAACGGGACGGGAACGATCTTCTTCCGATCCCCGGCGGTGGCACGGTAGAAGCTGCGGAAGTTGCCGATCGGGTCGAAGGATTCGAGCGCGAAGCCGGGCGGATCGATCTTGACGTGGCACGTCGCGCACGAGGCGATGGTGCGGTGCTTGTCGAGTTGCTGGCGGATCGTCGTGGCCCCGCGGATGTCCGGTTCCAGGGCCGGCACGTCCGGTGGCGGCGGGGATGGAGGCAGCCCGAGGATCTTGTCGAGGACCCACACCCCGCGGAGCACCGGAGAAGTGCGGGTTCCGTCGGCGGTGACCTTGAGGACGGCCGCCTGGGTCATGACGCCCCCCCGGTGACTGCCCGGCGGGAGCTTGACCTTCCGCATCTCGTTCCCGGAAACGTCGGGAATCCCGTAGAGTTTCGCGAGCCGCTCGTTGGCCATGGTCCAGTCGGAATCGGTGAATTCGAGGAGACTCCGGTCGTTGCGGAGGATTTCCTCGAAGAACTGCCTGGTTTCTTGGGGCATCGACCAGAGCAGGAGGTCGTCGAACTCGCCGTAGAGTTGCGGGTCCGGGATGGTGTCGTCGATCTTGCGGAGATCGAGCCACTGGCCGGTGAAATTGTCGGTGAAGCGGTGCGATTTCGGGTCCTTGAGGAGCCGCTCCGTCTGGGTTCGCAGGCCTTCCGGGGTGCCGAGTTTCCCCTTGTCCGCGACGGCGAGCAGTTCCGCGTCGGGCGGGCCGGACCACAGGAAGTAGGAAAGACGCGAGGCGAGGGCGTACTCATCGAGTTTCGGGTCCGCGTCGCCGGACGACGGGTCGAGCAGCATCAGGAAGTGCGGCGACGACAGGATCGACTTGTACCCGAAAATCATCGCTTCGAGGAACGGCGTCCCGGCGTCGAGCTTCGCATGGACCCGGGCGACGAACTTCTTCGCGAGTTCCTCGGATACCGGCCGGCGGAAGGCCCTGGGCAGGAACGCCCGGATCAGCCGGTCCGCTTCCGACTTGGCGTCTTTCGCAGCAGGGGCGGGAATGAGGGGGTCGAAGACCCACTGCTGCGGGGTTTTCCGGTTCCGGACATCGGGAACTTTCTTCCCCTCCGCTTCTGCCTTGGCGACCGAGCGGGCCTTGAGGGGGATGTCCCCGAAGACGGACTGGTACGAGGCCGGCGGGAAGTCGCCGAGCGGCCCGGAGATTTCCATCCACTCGATGCGGAAGCCAGGGCCGGTGTACTCCTCGATCGGCTTCTTGAACCCGCGGATGTCCCACTTCGTGAGCATGTTGACCACGAACGAGTGCCGGGCCTGCAGGTCGATTTCCGTTTCGATCACTGTCGGTTTCCCCGGCGGAACGTCGCGAACGCTCTTGAGGAATGGCCCTTCGCGATCGGTGCCGACGGTCATGAAGCCGACGGGGACGGGCTTCTCACCCATCGCGGAGATGGACATCCGCACGCGGTATCGCCCGGTCGACGGCACCCCCTGCGTCGCAGCGAGACCGTAACGGGGAAGCACGCTGTGCACGATCAACGCGTCGCCGTCGACCCGGCAACTTCGGCCCAGGGTCTGGCGGAAGTTCCCGCCCCCCTTCTCCGACATTTCCTTGCCCGTCCGTTTGTTCTCGAACGGAATCGGCGGGTGGGGCGGAATCGCCGAGCGGATCGCCCGTTCCGCGGCATCCTGATAGCGGAGGATGTGGGTGGCGGACAGTTCCAGCACCGTCCCGACGTTGTCGAAACCCGCCGCCGAGTTGTCGTCCGGCAGCAGATCGCGGACATTCACCGAAGTTCCGACCAGGTCGCGGATCGTGTTCTCGTACTCGGTGTTGTTCAACCGGCGAAGCACCGCCCGGCCGTCGACCTTTTGCCGGGAAAGCGACGCAGTGTGGAGGGCCTTGTCGAGCCGGGCCAGAACCGCGGAGCGATCCTTGGCGGGCAGCGGATCCCGCGATTTCGGCGGCATCTCCCCGGAGCGGATGTGGTCGTGGATCTTGGTCCACATCGTCATCGAGGCGGAGTCGGTCAGGTCGGTTCCGAGCGTATCGAGACGCAGCCCGGCCTTCTTCGTGTCCGGCCCATGGCATTCCACGCAATGCTGCTCGAAGATCGGCTGGACGGCGAACGGATCCGCCGGTGCCGCCGACGCGGTTCCGAGTGTGAGAAAAGACGACACGACTGCAACTGGCAGGGAAAAGTTCCGATGCATCGGCGGGGCTCGGAGGAAGAGTCGAACTTCCTCAAGCCTACGGGCTGGAACATCGAACCGCAAGAATTCCTGGCGAATTTCGAGAAATCGGCGTGCATCCCGATTTGCTCACAACGAATCGGTGGAGTTCCGTTGGGTCAGGAGATCCGCCGTTCTTCGGTGGGTCTTCGCCAAAGCGGCGAGACCCACCCTTGTCGCATCTTTCCGACACCCGACTACCGGCCCTTGCGGCGTTGCAGGTAGCCCGCGAGAACCCGGCCGAGGTCGTCGTCGGTTCGAACTCGCGTGTAGTCGACCTCCAGGCTACGGCAAGCCGCCTCCACCTCCGCGAGATGTTTGCCGAACTCGGCGAGGTAGCTGTCCCGGACGCTGAGCGGATCCGTGGCGATTTCGGGTAGTTGTTCCAGGCCGCGGAAAATCGTCGGGTGCCGGAACGGGAAGTCGATCTCGGCCGCGTCGAGAACCTGGAACAGGGCGACTTCGTGTTTTTGCGACCGGAGGATCCGCAGGCCGGCGACGAGGTCGGCGGGGTCGTCGAGGAAATCGCCGAACGCGAAGACGAGCCCGCGTCGCCCGAGAACGGAACCGAGGTCGCGGAGCGCTTTCCCGCCGGAAGAAACAGCATCGGATGGTTCGTCGCCGAGGCCACGGAGAATCTCACGCACCTGCCCCGGCTGGGCGGACGGTCGAGCCATCATCCGCGGCCGATCGGTGACGACGATCAACCCCGCCGAGTCGGTCTGGCCGACGATCAGGTGCGCCATCGCCGCCGCCAGCACGCACGCCGCATCGTACTTCGTGATCGCCGACCCGTCCGTCCGGGCGATCGTGCCCACCTTCATGGACTCCGACGCATCAACGACGAGCCATGCGACGAGGTTGGTTTCCTGCTCGTATTGCTTGAGGTGGTAGCGGTCGGTTCGGGCGAAGACTTTCCAGTCGATGTGGCGGATGTCGTCGCCCGGTGCGTATTCGCGGTGCTGGGCAAACTCGACGGCGAAGCCGTGCCGGGGGCTGCGGTGCCGACCCGAGAGATACCCCTCGACGACCTGCTTCGTCTCGAGTTCGAGCCGGTCAATCCGGGCGATGACGTCCGCGGGAAGGTGTTTCATGGTGATTGGGAATGCCACCAAGGTTTGGGGTTTTCCTTCTTTTTCCTTCTTCGGGAGGGCGAGGCTCCCGCCGGGCCGGCGGTTCCGAGATTTCCGGAGGGCGAGGCTCCCACCGCGCCAGTTTTCTGCGATTCCGGGAGGGCGAGGCTCCTGCCGAGCCGGGGTTTCTGGGATATTGGGCGAATCCGTACACCGGGGGTCGGCTCGGCGGGAGCCTCGCCCTTCCGTTGTTCAATCGGGATCGGGCTCCATGGAGCTTCGTCCTTCGAAGAATCGCGAAATTACTCATCCCTCGGAATCTGCTTCACCACCCGGGCGGGATTGCCGACGGCGACGGAGTCGGGGGGGATGTCGCGGGTGACGACGGCACCGGCTCCGATGACGGCACGGTCGCCGATCGTCACACCGGGGCAGATGACCGCACTGCCGCCGATCCAGACATCGGAGCCGATGGTGACCGCCTTCGCAAGCTCGGGTCCGGCCCGACGGGCGGCGGCGCTCAGCGGGTGGGTGGCCGTGTAGATGTGCACCCCCGGGGCGAGTTGCGTATACTCCCCGATCCGCACCTCCGCACAGTCCAGAATCACGCAGCCGAAGTTGAAGAAAACCTTCCGCCCGAGGTGGATGTTGACGCCGTAATCGCACTGGAACATCGGCTCGATCCAGATTCCCTCGCTGTAAGTTCCCAGAAGTTCGCGAAGGATGCGGGCCCGCTCGTCGGCGTCGGCATCGCGGGTCTCGTTGTAGAGTTTCGTCAGATCGCGGGCCCGACGTCGGCCTTCCATCAGGTCCGGGGCATACGGGTCGTACAGTTCGCCGGCGAGCATTTTTTCGCGTTCCGTTGGCATCGCCGAACTCCTGAGTTCACCCGAGTTCGAGGGTGGTGACGCCGTAAATGTTTCGCATGGCGATGTCAGGAGGATCCTGCGTGTACATTCGGGCGGTGGGGAAGAGCGACGTCAGACCGTAGCGTCGCACGAGGTTTCCCGCGTTCGGGTTGGCAGAGTCGTCGGGCACGTCGATGTAGATCGGCTTCCCGGGTACCGCGGCGAGGAGGCTGAGGTAGAGGGCGTCCGCGGTGTCCGGATTGTCGGCAAATAGCGGGCCGATCCGGTAACCATCGGCGGCCGGGCGGACCACGCCGTAGCCGGTGAGGCTTCCGTTCCCGACGGCGGCGAGGGCAGTCGCACCCGACACCGCGATCCACCGTCGCAGGAATTCCGGCCGGGGGGCGGGGAAGTGCCGACGATCGTACGCCTGCAATGCTTCGAAGGAAACCGATGCAACCGGCACGATCCCAGGCACCGGTTCCCCCCCGCCGACCGCGGCGTAGCGGAGGTTCTTGTACGCCAGCCGGAACCCGGAATTCCGGTAGTTATCCTGCTGGGCGACGACGCCATCCAGGCCGACGTTCCGGTTCCCCGCATACGCGATCGCTTCCCGCCAGGTCGCGATCCCGTACCCCTTCCCGCGAAACTCCGGGCGGACGATGTACAGGCCGAGGAACCCGTAGTGGGAATCGTACGCCACCAGGGAAACGCTCGAGATCGGCACGCCGTCGAGTTCCCCGAGGAAGAACCCGGTCGGGTCGGTGGCGTGGAAGATGGCCGCATCGGATACCCCGGGGTTCCACCCTTCGCCGTCGGCCCAGCCGCGAACCATTTCCAGATCCGGAAGCGTCATCCGGCGGACGGCAAAGCGAGCGGCGGTTCCCATCCGACTTCTCCACGCGATGATTCGTCCACCGGGATAGGATAGAACGATGCGACCCCCGAAACCATCGAAAGCGGATCTGCTCGCGGCTGCGGGGAAAACCGTGCCGGATGTGATCGCACCCGGGTTGCGGATTCTGTTTTGCGGCATCAACCCGGGTCTGTACACCGCCGCGATCGGGCACCATTTCGGCCGGCCGGGCAATCGCTTCTGGCCGACTCTGCACCGGGCCGGCTTCACGGAACGCCAACTCGAACCCTGGGAAGAGCAGGAGCTTCTCCCGCTCGGGTATGGCATCACGAACGTCGTGGAGCGGGCGACCGCCACCGCCGACGAGTTGACCCGCGAGGAACTGGTGGCGGGCGGGGAGCGGCTTCGAGCCACGGTGGCGAAGTTTGGCCCCGAGTTCCTCGCCATTCTGGGGGTCGGAGCGTATCGCACCGCGTTCGCGAAACCGCGGGCGACGCTGGGGCTGCAACCGGAAACACTCGGAAAGACGCGGCTGTGGGTGCTTCCCAACCCGAGCGGCCTCAACGCTCACTACCAGAAGGACCGACTCGTCGCGGTGTTTCGGGAACTGCACGCGGCGGCACACCCGGAACCCCGGGAACTGGGAGAAGCGTGAGTCGTCCCGTCACTTGCCCTGGAGCTCCTGCACCAGATTCGCGAGGAGTTCCGGCTTCTTCGTGGCGAGGATGTGGTCGATGCGAGACTTGGGGATGCCGAGCTTTTCCATGGCAACGGCGGCGGACTGCCAGGCTTTCTCGCGTTTCTTCCCCTCGGCGAGGTACAGGTCCGTGACGAGTTCGCCGAGCTTCGTGAGCGTGATCTGGTCGATGTTCTGGTAGTACCGCTTGATGATCTTCTGCTGGTGGGCGGAGAAGTTTTCCATGCCCATGGACGGTTCTCCAAAATCCGTCCCGCCCGCGATCTGGGGCGGAACTGTGAGTTAGTTTACCACCCGGAACCGAGGCGACCCATCCGGTTCCGGGAAGTTCTGCTGGATCGGCCCGGGTCACCGTTCCCAGGACCGTTTCTTACTCCCGGTTCGCCAGCAGCGGGAGGCTCCCCGGGAGGAGGGTGTTGCGCTCTTCCCGGGTGTGTTGGTGGCAGCGGACGCAGGTCAGGGTCATGTCGACGTAGGCGAGCGTGGCACCGTCGAGGTTCTTTTCCTTCGCCTTCTTCGAGATGGTGGTGAGGGCTTCGCGGAACGAGTTGGTGTGGAGTTCGTACTGTCGCGTTTTGAGGGCGGAGAACTCGGCCGCCTTGCTGATGAGCATCAGCTCTTCCGCCGCTTTGCCGATCTTGTCGAAGTCGTTGGTGGTCAGGCCGTCGAGCAGTTTCTGGGCGTGCTGGAGTTTCTGGGCCATCAACTTGGCCTCGGCCGTCTTGGGCGGATCCTTCTTCGCCTTGGGGTCCTTCTTGTCTTCGGACGGGGCCCGCGTCGCGGACAGGGTCAGAGCGGTGGTGGCACACACGAGAATCAGCAGAGTTCGCACGGAATCCTCCCGGGTTGGGTGTGATCGAGCTTGGGCCTGGAAAGTTGGTTTGGATTGTCGGTCATGCGGTGGGCGGATGGAAGACCAGAACCGGGCCGACCGCGTGGTGGATGACCTCGTCGGCGACGCTGCCGTTGAGGAGCCAGCCAAATCCGGTCCGGCCGTGGGTGGCCAGTGCGATTGCCGAACCGAGATGACCCTTCGCATACTCGACGATCGCCTTTCCCGGCGATCCTTCCCGCACCGCCGTCGTGACGTGCATCCCGTCGGCAGAGAGGCGGGCCGCCACCTCGTCGACCGGTCGACCGTCGGCCCGCGTTCCCGGTTCTTGCACCAGCAGCAGGGTGACATCCGCGTGAAAACTCCGGGCCAGCGCGGTGGCGAGCGGGAGGATCGCTTCCGCCAGTGCGGATCCGTCGAGCGGGACGACGAGGTGCGAGACGCGGGGCCGTTGGGAGAAGTTGGCAGTTCCCGAGGGGGGGTGGATCACCAGCACGGGGGCGGGGGAAACGCGGACGGTGTCGTCGGTCACGCTTCCCAGCCAGAACCGTCCGAACGCCCCGCGGCCGTGGGTCGACATCACCACCATGCCGGCCCCACAGGCCGTCGCTTCCTGGGCAATCCTGTCGGCCAGTGGGTCGTCGGATTCGAGCGTCCGCGACTCGACGACGACCCCCGGTGCCGCCGACTGGACGCGATTCGCCAGGCCCGAAAGATACACGCCTTCCTGCTCCCGTAGCGTCCGATCGAGGGTCGGATCCGAGACGACGATTCCCTCGACGGCGATGGGTGTCGGTGGGACGTGGATCTGGACGAGGTGGACCGGCGACCCGGCCGCGACCGCCAACGCCCAGGGCACTGCGTGCTCCGCGAGCGGCGACCCGTCCACCGGAACGAGGATCGGTCGTGTCATGGCAAACCTCCGTCGTCGGCGAAAGCGGACCTCCAGGTAGTTTATCCTGGTCCACCTTCCGAGTCAGGGGGAAACGGAATCTCGGGTGTCACTCGGGATTTTGGCTTTGCACTATCACTAACACTTGCACAATCACTGTTCTAACCGGACAAGCAGTGTCAGTGTTTGTGTCAGTGCAGACGGAAAAGTGCCAAAATCCAAAGAGGCACCCGGGAATCTCGGACGTGCGGGAACCGGAAGTCACCCGGGAACCGAGGTGCTGAGTTCCACGGGAATCGCTCCACCGGCGGGTTGGCGGTTCTCTTCCGGAGGAAGCGGGGGTGGGAGCTCGGGTTCCACCTCGAAAGTCCAGCGTTCTTCGACTCGCAGTTGCGCAGCACGCAACCGGGCGAGGCGGTGCCGGTGGGCGTCCGCCAGAATCCGGGCGAGCTTGATTTCCCAGGGTTCCACGCGCGGGAAGCCCCTGGGGAGGCGTGGGCGACTCATACCCGGAGTGTAGCCGAGCGCCGGAAGCAAGCCAACAAAATTCGTGCACTCGCTTTCCCAATCGGGTACACTCCATTTCGTCGAACCCACCCCCTTGCCGCCTCCCCCGCGGTGTCCGCTTCGAGGTTCCCGCCATGCCCCGCACCTGCGATGGTGTTTCCCGTCGGGATTGCCTGCAATTTGGCCTCGGCGCTCTGCTTGGCGGTGGGCTGGTGACGGCCCTGCGTGCCCGGGGTTTCGCGGCCGACGCTGTCCACAAACCGACGGCAACCGCGAAAGCCTGCATCCTCATCTGGCAGGACGGCGGGCCGACCCACTACGAGATGTTTGACCCCAAACCGGCCGCACCCTCCGAAATTCGCGGCGATTTCAAAACCACGCAGACCCCCATCCCCGGCGTGCTCTTCTCCGAGCACATGACGAAACTCGCCCGCATCACGGATCGGCTCGCCGTCGTCCGCTCGATTCGTCACGATCAGGGGAACCACGGGGCCGGCAACCACTACATGATGACCGGCGCTCCGCCCCGAATTCCCGTCGGTTGCGGGGCGTTTGTCAGTTTCCACCCCAGCATGGGCTCTGTCACCGCCGCGGAAAAGGGGGCACCCGCCGGGCTTCCGCCCTACTTCAGCCTCCCAAGTATGACCCGGTCCGGCGGCCCGAACTTCCTCGGTGCGAAGTACGCCCCCTTTGTGGTCCCCAACGACCCGAACTCCGCCGGTTTCAAGGTCCGAGATGTCGTCCTGCCCGAGGGGCTGACCGCGGATCGCTTCGGGGACCGCAGTGATCTCCGCTCGGAAGTCGACCGGTTCCGCCGTTTCACCGACAAGGCCGCCGCCGACCCCGCCTCCACGCTGGATGAGCATTACCACCAGGCGTACGACCTGATGAATTCGAAGGAAGCCCAGGCGGCGTTCGACATCGGCAAGGAATCGCCGAAGACGCGCGACCGTTACGGCCGGGACGGGTTCGGCCAGCGGCTGCTGCTCGCCCGCCGACTCGTCGAGGCCGGCGTTCCCTTCGTAACCATCAACGACGGCGGATGGGACCACCACACGAAACTTTTCGAGTCCCTCCGCACCCGTCTTCCGAAATGGGACGGCAGCGTGGCCGCCCTGATCGCGGATCTTGCGGATCGGGGGATGCTCGACACCACGCTCGTCGTGGCACTGGGTGAATTCGGGCGGACGCCGCAAATCAACAAGGATGCCGGCCGGGACCACTGGTCGAACGCGATGAGCGTCCTCTTCGCCGGTGGCGGCACCCCGGGCGGCCAGGTCATCGGTGCCACCGACACCAAGGGTTTCGCCGCCGTCGATCGCGTCCTCGCCCCGGAAAACTTCGTCTCCACGGTCTACACCAAGCTCGGCATCGACCCGGGGAAGATCCTGTACAACTCCCAGGGCCGACCCGCCCACCTCGTCACGGATCCGACCCCGATCAAGGAACTGATGTGATGCCCGGCCGGCTCGCACTCGGATTCGCGGTGCTCCTCCTCGGTGCGCCGCCTGCCCCCATTTCCGCGGCCCCGCCCAGCGTCACGCACCTCTTCCCCGGCGGGGCCCAGCGTGGGACCACCGTGGAGGTCACCGCAGGCGGAAGCTTCGACGCCTGGCCGCCCCAGGTCTGGAGCGACCGACCCGGGATCACCCTCGAACCCGCGAAAGCCAAGGGAAAATTCACCGTCAAGGTCCCCGGCGACGCCGTCCCCGGCATCGTCCGATTCCGCTTCCACACCCCCGACGGGGCCAGCCCGATCCGCCCCTTCCAGATCGGCACCCTCCCCGACGTTCTGGAAAAGGAGCCGAACGACGAACCCAAAACCGCCCAGCCAGTCGCCAATTCCGTCGTGGTCAACGGGCAACTCGGGAAGAACGGCGACGTCGACTGCTTCGCGATTTCCCTCAAGAGAGGGGAGACGCTGGTCGCCTCGCTGGCCGGTCACGAGGCATTGAATTCGCCGATGGATGCGATGCTGCAGATTGTTTCCGCCGATGGCTTCGTGCTCGAAACCAACAACGATTTCCACGGCCTCGATCCGCAGATCGTGTTCCCCGCCCCCCGCGACGGGACCTACATCGTCCGGGTGCACGCGTTCCCGTCGCAACCCGACGCCAGCATCCGCTTCGCCGGCGGCGACGCCTACGTATACCGCCTCACGCTGACCACCGCCGGCTTCCTCGACTTCGCCACCCCCCTCGCCGTGCAGAAGCCGACCGATCCGATCCGCCTCGAGGGCTGGAATATCCCGGCCGACGTGAAACCGATGGTGGTCGACTCGCCAACCGGGTCGGCCACCCTGACGCTCTTCCACCCGAAGCTCGCCAACCTCGCCCACATCCGCCGGGAACCGCACCCGACGTTCCCCAACCCGCCCACAATCCCGCCGACGCCTCCGTTCTCCGTGACCGGCCACATCTCCAAACCGGACGGGGAAGCGACCATCCCCTTCTCCGCGAAGAAAGGGGAACCGCTCCTGGTGCAGGTGCAAAGTCGGACGCTGGGGCTCGACGTGAACCCGATGGTGCGGATCCTGGATCCTTCCCAGAAACCGGTCGCCCGCGGGGAGCAGCAGAACCCGAACACTGACATCGAGGTGTCACTGCGGCCGGCGGTGGACGGCATCCACACCGTCACCGTCCGCGACCTCTTCTCTCGCGGCGGGGCTCGCCACCACTTCCTCCTCCGCGTCGTCCCGGCGAAACCGGATTTCGAACTGACCCTGACCAGCGACCGCTTCACGGTGCCGGCGGAGAAGACCGTGGAAATCCCGGTGAAGATCCAGCGACTGCACGGCTTCTCGAAGGCGATCGAGTACTCGGCCGAGGGGTTGCCGGCGGACGTGAAATTGACGGTCAAACCGAGCACGGGGAAACCCGACCCCAACTCCGCCACGCTGGTCATCACTGCCGGGAAGACCCCGATTTCCATGAACTTCCGCATCCTCGGCCACATCCCCGGCGAACCCGGCCAGTCGCGGTCCGCCACCGCCGTTCTCGCCGACCCCGCCGATCGCACCTCGGACCTCTGGCTGACGGTGACGGGGCCCGCCGGCAAGAAGTGATGGCCTTCCGACCCCGGTCTGGGTCCGTGACTGTCGCTTGCCGAGGTTCCGCAGATTCCCCCGGCGATGCGGGCATCGACGAAGGTTCCGGATTTGAGCAAAGTTCCGACCCATTCTCGGTCGAATTCAATCCTGTCGCGATGGAACACGGACGCATCGCCGGCCAGGCGACACCCACGGCCGCTGTGAAATCGGGGGCCACTGACCGTTTGGGGGGAACCATGAAGCGGACGGCAGCGACGTTTCTGATGGTCGCAGGGCTCGGCGGGTGCGTCAGCCCGGATTCTTCAAAAGCACCTTCGGCAAAGCCGAAGGAATTCAACACCGCGTACCGGGTCAAGGAAGTCCCGGGCGTGGTCGGGCCAAACGGCGCTCCCGTCGCCGCCAACTCGAAGGGCGGAGTCGTTCCCGCTTCCGGGATGATGGAAGGGGACGTCACGCAGACGGGGCACGCCCGGGTCATCGGCGGCGGCGACTGCGCCGGCGGCTGCGACACGGGTGCGTGCGGCGGATCGCACAACAAGCTCGGCTCCCGGTTCTCCGGGATGGGCCACAAGCACGGCTACGACGCCGGCCCGATGGTCAGCGGAGCCCAGCTCGCCCACGGAACCGGCGGAATCCTGCCGGCCCCGAGCATGGGCCCCTGGGGTGCCGTCGCCGGTGTCGGAATGGTCGGCCCCGGTGGCCCTCGCGTTCCGATGTACGCCGACGCCCGAAGCTCGATCCGCTTCGCGAACCCGGCCGGGATGAAAGTCTCCTGGCTCGGCCCCGCCGGCTTCACCGACGCCACCGCCCTCGAAGCACCGGCACGGTACAACTTCCCCCAGGGGAACGTCTACCGCCTGAAGCTGACCGGCATCCCGAACCGCCCGGGAGCCACCTACTACCCGACCCTCGAGGTCTACCCGGCGAACCCGAAGACGATCAAGTTCCTCTCGCACAACACGGTTCCGGTCGCGTTCACGGATGAGGACTTTGACCAGGTTCGCGCCGGCAACCTCGTCACCAAGGTCATCTACCTGCCGAGCGAAACCTTCCAGGATCTCGCGGCCGTCGCGGGTGCCGAGGAAGTCGTCTCGACCCGGCTGGAACCTGGCATCGACCCGATCGTCGAAGCCAACCGTCGCGGCTACATCCTCGCGGTCGTCTCGATCGGGAACATCGACCTGCAGGACCCGAACACGCCGGCGATGGACGCTCCGACCGGGATCGGCCCGCGGGGTCCGGTGATGGCTGCTCCGGGTGGAATGCCTGCTGCGGGGATGCCCGTCCCAATGCCCGGTGCCCCGATCTCGGCCCCGGCTCCGCTGCCAAGCATGAAGACGACGGCGTCGCCGAAGGCCCCGGCCCCGATCTCGCTGCCGTCCCTCTCCAAGTGAGACCGTCGAGGTGAGGTCGAAGAAAATTGCGAGCGGGCGGTGAGTTGGTGACCGTGGCCGGCAAGGACGCCAGCCCGGTCGGCCCTCTCGCCGCCCGCTTCGCTTCCAGATGTGGAACGTCGAGTCCGAACCGGCCCCTGCCCACGAACCTGGGGAAGCCATGAACCTGACCCTGAGCCTGTTGATGCCGCTGGTCGTCGGGCAACCCGGGCCGGCCGCACCTGCTCCCACCGCGAATCCGATCCTGCAGGCCAACTGCAAGACCTGCCAGCCCGCCCGGCCGTCCGTCATGATGCCCGGCCAGTACCCGGGCCTGCGGACACCGATCCAGATGCCCTGCCCACCCAGCGGACCGCCCGCCCCCGTCCTCGCAGGCCGCGTGATCGCCCCGGATGGGGTCAAGGTCACGATCCTTCCCGGAAGCCCGTCTGCACGAACCTTCCCGGCACCCTCGACGTTCGCGTTCCGGCCCGGGTACATCTACCGGCTCGCGATCTCGAACCTGCCCGGCCACCCCGGCGTGACGCTCTACCCCGTTCTGGAAGTGCGGGGCAGCCTGGTGCCGCGGAATTCCTTCAAGTACATGGATTTCCCCGCCCCGGTTCTGATCACGCGTGGCGACATCGACCGGGTCGTCGCCGGTTCGATGATCACGAAGATCATCTACCTCGAAGATCCGACCAAGGCGTCGCCGGTCGCGTCGCGGCCGGACGAGCCGATCGAACTGGTCGACGAGACGGAAGGGCAAGCACTGCGGGCTGCCCGGGAGAGTGGCCGACCCGTCGCGATGCTTCACCTCGGCGACCGCAAGCCGACGGAAGAGGACCTCGCCCGGTTCGCGATCGACGGCACCGTCCTCGCCCCGGGCGACGCTCGCCTGCCAGCCCCCTCGGTCCCGCCACCGCTGCCGTGTATCGCCGTCCCTCTCTACGACCCGATCCTCGGCCCGAAACCGACGCCGGAGGAGTGCATCACCGACGGTGGCGACAAGGGTGCCCGCCTCGGCATCGGCCCCGGCCAGCGACTCGGCGGCCTCGACCCCACCGACGTCGCCGTCGAGTACACCCAGAACGCCAAGCGAAAGGTGACGACTTCCAACGAGGTCTGTCTCTGCGTCCCGCGGTTTGTGATTCGCCGGGTGGAACTCGGGATCGGCAAACTCCACGCCGAGATCGTCGCCGGAGTCACGAAGCAGACCGAGGTGTGGAAATCCAACAACAACGTCCTCCCGCCCCAGGCTGTCGCGACGCGGGAGAAACCGGTCGCGGCCGTTGGCACCGTCCGACCCCAGCAGCAGATTGGGATCGTCGGTGCCCACATCATCTCCGGCGAGATCAAACCCGTCGCGATCGCTCAGGTCCAGGGTGTCCGCGTTGTCGCCGCCCTCGTCGAACCGGAGGAAGTCACGAACGCGAACCAGTTCGTGGTCACCAAGTCGATCGACCCGAGCGGCGATGTGCAGGTCGGGGAAATCGTGACCGTCACGATCCGCTACCAGAACAACACGCGAGCCGCGGTCACGGACGTGGTGGTCAGCGACAGCCTCAGCGGCCGACTGGAGTACGTCCCCGGCTCCGCCCAGTCCGACCGACCGACCAACGTGACGACGAGCGAAAACGAGGTCGGATCCGTCGTCGTCCGCTTCGAGATTCCCGGCACCGTCAATGCGGGCCAGGGGGGTGTTGTGAAGTTCCAGGTCAAGGTGCGGTGAATTTCTGCCGAGTTGGTTTATCCTGAGGGAAGGCGAGATCGGTCTCGCCTTCCTTCTTTGTTTTCGGGCAATGGCAAAATCCAACACACCCCGTGGCCACGACGCGGCTCCCGCACCGTCCGCCGATGATGGCGTCGGAATTTCCGCAGACGACGCCGAAGCGGACGTGATTCCGTTGTCGCCACTGCGTTCCCGCGATCCGGTGCATTTGCACGTCAAGGTCAAGGCCGAGGGGATGCGGCTCGACCACTACCTGCAGGTTTTCTTCCACGAATTTTCCCGATCCGAGTTGCAGAAGGCGATCGAGGGGGGGCACGTCACGGTCAACGGGCGGACGTCCAAGGCGAGCTACAAGGTCCGCAACGACGACCAGCTCGTGGTCGCGATGCCGGAGCCGATCCACGACGTGATCCTGCCGGAAGACATCCCGCTGGAGGTGCTGTACGAGGACGACTGGCTCGCGCTGGTCAACAAACCGCCGGACATGGTCGTCCACCCGGCCCGGGGGAACTGGAAGGGGACGCTCGCCAACGCGCTGGCGTTCCGGTTCAAGGATGCCCTGAGCCGGGAGAACGGCACGTTCCGCCCCGGGATCGTCCACCGCCTCGACCGCGACACCAGCGGGGTCATCCTGATCGCGAAGGAGGACAACACGCACCGGGAAGTCGCCCAGCAGTTTGAGGGGCGGACCGTCCACAAGGAGTACGTCGCCATCACCGCCGGCACCCCCGACCGCGACAGCGACTACATCGAGGCGGCACTCAAGCACCACCACATCGAGCGGGAAAAGATGGTCGTCACGTCACCCGACGACCCCGAGGCGAAGTCAGCGTGCAGCTACTACGAGGTGATGGAACGCTTCCGCGGGTACGGGCTCGTGAAGATCCAGCCGCGAACCGGGCGGACGCACCAGATTCGTGTGCACCTGGCCCACATCCGCTGCCCGGTGATCTGCGATCGGCAGTACGGAAACGGTGCCCCGTTGCGGATGGCCGACCTGCTCCCCGGCCTGCCGCGACCGGATGACGAAATCCTGATCGATCGGCAGGCTCTGCACGCCTTGCGGCTTCGCTTCAAGCACCCGCGAAAGGGAACCTGGGTTGAGGCGGAGGCACCCCTGCCCCCGGATATGCGGCAGACTCTGGACATGCTCCGAGTTCACCGGGCGTTGCGGTGAGCCGGCTCACTTCTTCGCAGAAGCCGCTTCTTTCGCAATTTCCGCGTTGACCTGCTCGCGGACATCCTTGGGAAGGTACACACCTGCCCCAAGCCGCGACTCATACTTCAATCGTCGCTTTTCTCGCTTCTTTTTCCGCACTCCCGCTGGGTTCCCCATTTTCGATCTCCGGTCTGGTTTGCCTCGTCCGGGACGGATTACGCCGGCCGAGGGGAATTCTGTGAAGATAGCACCTTGTCCGAGAAATTCGAGGCTTTCTCGTTCGATTTCGTGCAAGCCCGAACCGATTCAACGTATAGACCGTGAGTCGAGCGGAGCACAATATTCCGCCCCGAACGGGAAGGCGAATCGCCCCCCGACGCACGGACGCGAGTTCGGAGGTGCATGATGGTACGCCAGTGGTCTTCGCCCCCGGTACGCCGGATTCTTCGAGTCGAAATTCTGGAAGCACGCGCGGTTCCCAGCGTCGTGACCGACGAACCGGTCACGACGGAACCCACCGATACACCGCCCCCTTCCGAGACAACCACCACCTCGGAAACGTCGACTACCACCGAGACGACGACGGGAAGCACCCCGACCGAAACTCCACCTTCGAGCAACCCGACGACTCCGCCGGATACGACTCCGCCGGTGACCACGCCGCCAGTCCAGAGCACGACTCCGGAACCAACTCCGACTGCGCCGACACCGACGCAACCGGTTCCGGAAACAACCAATTCGACCACGGTGACGGGAAGCCCGGGGGCCACCCCGGTTCCTACCGAGATCACACCGACCACGCCGATCCCTCCGGCGCCGCCGATCGCGAACGGACCGATCGCGGAGAGCCCGAATCCCGCATCGAAGCCGCTCGTACACCAGGCTCGGCCCCGTTACGCGGTCGGCTCGGACGCCGGGCAACCGACCCAGGTCAACGTATATGACGGACCGACCGGTTCGCTGCTGGGAACCCTTCAACCGTTTGGCGTGGGATTCACCGGTGGTGCACGAGTCGCCACGGGCGACGTGACCGGGGACGGTGTTGAGGACATCGTCATCGGTGCGGGACCTGGCGGCGGGGCATGGGTCAAGATCTTCGACGGCCGGACACTCGCGGATCTCGGCGCGTTCCTGGCCTACAATCCGGGGTTCTCCGGAGGAGCACTCGTTGCCGTCGGAGATGTCAACGGTGACGGTCGGCCCGACATCGTGACTGGGGCCGGTGCTGGCGGCGGGCCCCACGTCGAGGTGTTCAGCGGCAAGACTCTGTTCCCCACCGGGGGAACTCCGGTCGGTGCGTTCCAGCTTCCGGAACAGAGTTTCTTCGCCTACAACGGGAACTTCACCGGGGGCGTGTTCGTTGCCACAGGGGACACCGACGGAGACGGGTTCTCGGACATTGTGACCGGAGCCGGGGCTTCGGGCGGACCGCACATCAAGGTCTTCAGCGGCCGCACCACCGAGGTTTACTTCAGCTTCTTTGCCTACGACGCGAACTACACCGGGGGTGCCCTGGTTGCCGCCGGCGACCTTGATGGCGACGGGAAGGCCGAGATCGTGACGGCCAACGGGTTCGGGAACACCCAGGTCAAGGCCTTCCGCGACACCACCTTGCTCAACACGTTCAGCGTGTGGGGCAACGGCCGGGGAACCGGCGCACGTGTGGCCGTGGAAGACATCGATGGCAACGGCAACGCCGAGATCCTCGCCGCGACGGGGCCCGACTACTTCCCCACCGTCAAGATCTTCAACCCCAACAATGGCGAATCCATTCGCGAGTTCCCGGGGTTTGTGCAGACCTACACCGGCGGGCTTTTCGTCGGGTAAGGACGGGCCAGAAGCGGGCTTGCCCGGGACGTGACCGGCGGGGTATGTTCTGCGGAACTCGCCCCGCCAGGGTGTTTCTAGGTCACGGATTTCGATCCATGGAAGGATCGCCCACGCCGACCGGGTTCCGGCAGGCACCCCACTGGTTTCTCGCACTGGGTCTGGTTCTACTCGGGCAGGCCGGCCTTGCCCTTGACCTGTTCGGGCCCGACGGAAGCTGGACCAGGTTGACCGACGACCGACCCATCACCTCGGGTCGGCACCCGCTCCACCTGTACCACGGGATGCTCGGAGCGGAGACGTTTCGAGAGAGATTTTCCACCTCTTGCTACGACCCGGCCTACCAGGCCGGGTACCCCAAGACACCCATCTTCGACGGCGGCTGTCGACCGGCCGAGATGTTCCTGCTCCTGGTGGGCAGCCACATTCCCCCGGCCACGGCCTACAAGCTCGGCCTGTTCGCGGTCTGTCTCCTGGCACCCCTGGCGTTCGCGATCATGGCGCGAGGGATGGGCCTTCCCGCACCCTCGGCGTGCCTGGCCGCTGTGGGCGGGACCCTGGTCTGGTGGTCGCCACCCATCCGCGCCATGCTCGAAGCCGGCAACGTGGACCTGTTGCTGGCCGGGTTGATGGGTCTGATCTTCCTGGGCGGACTGGTGCGTTACGCCTCGCACCCCGGAATCCTGGGCTGGTTCTGCCTGGCAGGTTCCGCCACCCTGGGCTGGTACGCTCACCCGGTGGTCTGGGTGGGCCTGGTTCCCGTGCTGGCCCTCTACTATGTGGCCCTGGCGCCGAAACACGGGGTCGCCTGGCATCTTGGAATCGTGGGAGTGACCGCAGCAGGCCTGGCACCGAACCTGTGGTGGCTTTGGGACTGGGGCAAGTTCTGGTGGCTCCGCCAACCCTCGGTCGATGACTATGCCCCCCTTCCCTCCTGGGTCCGCCTCGTCGGGGGGACCGAGGACTACCTGGGTGCGGCCGGGTGCGGGGCGGCAGGTTGGGCGATCACAGGGCTAGGTCTGGCGGGGTTAGTCTCCCTGGCGCGAACCGGGCACCGGGTCGCTGCCGGGGTCCTCGTTCTCTCGGCCACGTTCTCCATCCTGGTGGCTCGCCTGGGGTCTACCTGGCAGACGCTCCAGGTTGTGTCCGGGGAACGGATCGCCCCGTTTGCATTCGCGGTCCTGGTCATCCCGGCCGCCTACCTGGTGGGCAAGTGGTGGGCCGGTGTCCGGGGTGGGCCCACCGCAACCCTGGTTGTGGTCCTGGTTCCCCTGGTGCTGGGATGGGTACGACCCATTTCCGAACCAGGTCGTGCGATTCTGGCCCTGGACTTGTCACCGTTCCGCGTGGGTTTCTCCGGGGACCAGGAAGATCTCATCCTGGCTTTGCGACAGCGGACCTCACCAGACGCGCGGATCCTGGTGGAGGAACTGGAACCATCACGCCCAGGGTGGAACTGGACCGCCTTGCTGGCGAGCCAGACGGATCGCTCGTTCCTGGGTGGGCTCGATTCGGAGGCGTGTGTCGAGCACTCGTTCTGCGGTCAACGGGGAGGGCGGCTCAATGGCCGACCCCTCGCGGACTGGACCCAGGCCGAGCGAGCCGCTTTCTGCCGACGCTACAACGTCGGCTGGGTGCTTTGTCGAACGAGCGCTGCCATCGAGTGGTGGAGTTCCGATCCCTGCACCCGGGAACTGGGTCGGTACCGAGACGGGGGTGAGGTGGTTCTCTTCGAACTGGATCGCCCGCGCAACTATGTCCGGGTCGGGTCGGCGAACGTGATCCGGTTGGATCGCCAGAAGATCATCCTCAGTGATGTCGTCCCCGATCCTGCAACCGGGACCCTGGTGCTAAGTCTCCACCACCAACCCGGGATCCGCGTCACACCCTCCGTGGTCCGGGTGGAACGCGACCCTGACCCGTTTGACCCCATCCCCATGATCAAGCTCCTGGTTCCTGGCCCCACCTCGCGAATCGTGCTGACCTGGGAAAATCCCTAGGCCGAATCCGGAAGCTGGGAGCCGGTCCCAATTTTTTTGGGAACTCCGGGGAAGCTGGGATCGTCTATTCCCGTGACGAGCACGACATCTCGCGGTTGGTCCAGCCCGAAACTTTGGGAAATCCCACGGCAGGCTGGAGAATGGTTCTGTCGGCACTCGCATTCTCGATGATTTCCACTCATTCCTGACCCGTGATCGCGCCAGGTGCGACCCGGTGGCTCTGCCATCGAACCTGGTTGGGATCCGCCTGCATGGCCTCGGAGAACCGAGCGCCAGGGAGTACGCCCATGTCGTTTGAAAAACCATCGCTTCCCGGAACGGTTGCGGTCATCCGCCGTGTCGAAGGTGCGCCAGAAGCCTCGCGATTTCTGCACAAGCACCTCCCGGCCTGGGTGATCAGCGGGGCCACGCATGTCGCGCTGATCGCGGCCCTGATCCTTCTGGATCGGCTGACACCTCGGGTGTCCGCCGGGCCCAGCCAGGAGGAGATCGCTCTGGTTGTGGAGACCGAACCGGAACCGGAGAAGCCAGTCAATCCGCCGAACCCGTTCGAGGGAATCGACCCCGAGCTCGAGTTCAACGTACCCACCCCGAAGATGGACGAGACAACGACCGATTCGAAGTTGGAACCCTCGGACATCCCCGGAGCGATCGAGGCTCAGAACACGACCAAGCTCGATGTATCGGCCCCGCCGGGTGTGGGTTTGGAGGGTGGGCTCGGGAAGGAAGGAAAATCCGGCGATCTCGCCATCGGTCCTGGATCGGTGTGCGATGGGATTGCCGCGACAGAAGCGTACCGTGGACGTGGCCCCTCCACCCGAAACAAGGTTCTGGGACCCAATGGGGGGACCGAGAAATCGGAAGTGTGTGTCGGTCGCGGGTTGGTCTGGCTCGCCGCTCAGCAGAAATCGAACGGATCTTGGGTCTTCGACGGTTCCAGTTCCGAGGCGACCGCGGCATCTACGGGGCTTGCACTACTCCCGTTCCTGGCCGCAGGGCAGACACATCAGAGAGCACCGGAGAACACCCATCAAGCCACAGTTGAGAAGGGACTTGCGTATCTGCTTGCATTGCAGAACGCTGATGGATCATTCCGGCACAGTGGCCCACAACAGATGTATGCCCATGCCATCGCAACCGTTGCCTTATGCGAACTGTATGGCATGACCGGCGACCGGGCCCGCCTTCACCTACCAGCCTCGCGAGCGGTCGCCTTTCTGGTTTCCGCCCAGGGGCAGGATGGAAGCTGGGGGTATCGTCCTCGCACCAATGGCGACACGTCTATTGTGGGTTGGCAAATTCAAGCCTTGCACTCCGCACGCTTGTGCAAGAACTTGCTCGTGCCCGAAGAATCCTTTGCAAAGGCTCGCAAATTTCTGGACAGCGCATCCGACTCTTCGAAGCACGCAACGTACGGCTATAAGGACCGCACCTCTGTGAAGCCATCTCTGACGGCGGTTGGATTGCTTTCCCGCTACTATGGAGATCACTGGGGGCCGCTCAATCCGGGCATGGCCGCGGGGGTCACCTACCTCATGAAGAATGGGATGCCCAAACGTGAGCGGTTCGACATGTACTACTACTACTATGCGACACAAGTCATGCACTTTTATGATGGCCCGGAATGGCATCAACAGTGGAATCCGAAAATGCGTGACATGCTCATCGAGATGCAGGTTCCACAGGGCAAACGCGAGGCGGGTAGCTGGGATGCGGATAGTGCCATCATTGGCCAACATTGCGGCCGACTCGGTACGACCTGCCTCGCTCTGCTAACATTGGAGGTTTATTACCGCCATCTGCCGCTCTACAAACGCGACTCGGCCGGTCTGCGGGAATTGCAAAATCTTCAACGCTGAGCACGGTCTCACAGTCGGTGGAAGTCGAGGTCGGCAGATCGGCACCGTGACGTGGCTGTCCACGAAACGGTGTGCGGTCTTCCCGAAAGCATCAAGGTTCGGCGTCGCGCCCAGCTTGCATCCGTTCCACCCCGCGGAATCCGCGTTCATGTCGTCCGCGGTGATGATGAGCAGGTTGCAAGCTTGGCCGGGTCCGCACCGAGGGTGGCGGCCCAGAGATCCTCAGGCACGGGTCGTGGGGCATCACCCGCCCGCCTTCGTGGTACAGAGCTTCTTCATTGCCTGGCCCATCGCCTCGCCGATCAGGTAGTACGTCTCGCCGTTGCTATTCCAGTGGTAGCCCTGTTTCGTCGGCGAGATGGTCTCGGCACGCCAGAAGTTCTGCGTTTTGACGAACGCAACGTTCCCCTTGAACTCCGGGTGTTCGGCAACGGCGGCCTGGGCCTTCATCAGCGACAGGGCCCGCGGGTTTTTCTCGTCCGGCCCCGTCATCCCGGTTTCGGCGATGACGAACGGCAGATCCTTCGCTCCGAGATCTTTGCGGACATCTCGGATGAAGTTCGCCATGTTCTTCTCGTACTCATCCACGAACGGCTGGCTGATGCGGTCGTTCCACCCCTGGTGCCAGCCGAACCCGGCCAGTTCGTACTTGCGGTCGCCGAGGTCCGGGAACTCTTTCTTCAGGTCCTTGAGCAGGGCCCGGGTCCGGTCGATCACCTCTTTGTAGTACGGCCCCACTTCCCCGCCCGAACTTGGCGGTCGGAAGTCCTTGCCCAGGCTTTTCCCGCCCCACGCCAGTTTGATGAGCAGAACCGGTTCGTCGAAGGCATCGCCGATCACCCAGCCGAATCCGAGTTCCGGCCCGATGCGGTCTTCCTTCACCCCGAAGCCCGCGGTGAGCTTCCCCTTGCGTTCGAGGTAGTGGATCCAGACGTCGTCCCGGACCGCCCACTTGCCATCCTTGCCGAGGAGGTGCTTGAACTTGTCGGCCGTCGGGGGATTCTTGGCGACGAACTCGAGGCTCCCCTTGCCCTCGTTCCGTTTCGGGTCGGCAGGGACGAACCCGTGCCCCTCCATGTTCGACTGGCCGGCGAGGATGAACACCTTCACGGGCTTGTCGGCAGCGGTCGTTCCCGCCGTGGTGAGGGCGAGCACCACGGCGGCGGTAATCAGGCGGGCGGTCATGTCGGTACCTGGCGAGAGAGAGGGAGTGGGATCAACCGAGGAATTGTTTGATGGCCCCGAACTGGTCGATTCCGAACCGGGCGAGGCCGGGGTCGGGGTCGCCAAAGTGCTTGATCGGGTTGCCGTGGGCGTTGAGCAACGTGGTGTACAAGTTGCCCAGGGTCTTGTGCCCGGCGTCGCCGTAGTTGGGGAGGCGAATGTACTTCCCGCGAATGTTGAGCTTCGCGTTTTTCCCGGACAGCACGACGAAGGGGAATTCGGTGCCGTGGGAGTGGTGCGTCTCGCCGTTGTCGGGGAAGTAGAAGATCATGGTGTTGTCGAACACGGTGCCGTCGCCCTCCGGGGCCTTTTTCAACCGGGCGGCGATGGTGTCGATCAGGGTCATGTGCTGGCGGCGGACGGCGAACCGGACCTCGTCGGCGGTGAGTTTTCCGACGGGCTTGTTGTGGCCGACATCGTGCAGGTTGACCTTCTCCGTTTCCATTCCCGCGAGTCCGGTGTACTCGTGCCCGAGTTCATCGACGGTGAAGGCGACCACGTTCGTCAGCCCGCTGATGATCGCGGCGATGAGGACCTCGGTGTGCCCGCGTTGGCGGTCGACGGTGGTCATCTCGTCGGCCAGGTATTTGGCGTCGAGTTTGGGTACGTGGGGGCGGATCGCGTCGGCCATCGCGTCGACTTTGCGGTCGCGTTCGCGGATGGAATCGAGCGAGTCGGCATAGGTCGGCACCTTGCCGCGCTCACGCTTCGCCGCGAACTCCAGGGCTTCCCGGCCCAGTTGCGACTGCACCTGCACACCCTTGTCGGTCGAGACAGACTTGAAGAGTTCTTGCAATGCGATCTTCGGTGACCCGAGGGCGTAGTTCGGCTGTTGCGGACCGCGGGCCGAGAACCCGGTGGCGATCCCGTTGAGCGTTCCCCGGGCATTCCCGCCGCCGAGCGGGAAGCAGGCGAACTCGACGTGTTCCATCGGCGAGGGGAACAGCCGCGCCAGTTCGAAATCGACGGTGGCCCACTTGATGGAACTGATGCGTTCGTTCGCCTTGAACACGCCCAGGGACGAGCACCAGGTGTGGTGCCCGGTGGTGCACATCTTGCCGGACAAACCCTGGAGAATGGTCAGGTCGCCTTGGTGGGCGGCGAGTGGTTTCATCCAGGTCGGTAACTCGTGTTTGGCAAGATCGAGGTTCTGAGCCTCCTTCTTCGCCTCTTTTGCGGCCTCGTCCTTGCTCAGCGACGGGGGGACCATCACCGAGGGAAACAGGCCGTTCCCCTTGTGCAGGAAGATGAAGCGCATGGGCGGTTTGGCACCGGGCGTCTTCGCTCGCACCATGGGCGTGGGGAGGGTCAGGCCCGTGACCCCGAGGGCGGCGGTCGCCAGAAAATCGCGGCGCGTCGTCATAGTCCGTTCTCCGAGGGCTTGCGGTAGATGAATGAATCCGAAGTCAGGAGCGAGACGACGACGGCCTTGAAACTGCCGCCGCTCTGGATGTAGGCCCGGTCTGCATCGATGAGGGTTTGCGAATCGGAAGGCCGTTCGTTGCGGCCCATGAAGAAACGGAAGGCATGGCGGATGATCGACTGCCGAACCCGGTCCGACTTCGCGAGGCGGTCGATCAGGTCGAACGAGTCCTTCACTTCGCCGTCGAGTTTCGGATCGCCCGTGCCGGATAGAACCCCGCGCGGGTCGAGGGGTTTCGTCTTGTAGATGTCGAAGGTGGTTTTACCGTTGCCGGCCTTGATGAGATTGTCCGGGTGTTCGAGCTTCTCCTGGGTGCGGAATCGGCCGAAATCGTCGAACTGTTCGAGCGGGTAACCGAGGTCGTTCATTCGGCTGTGGCACTTGATGCAGGCCGCCGCTTTCGTGACCGAACTCACTCGCTCGCGGAGGGTTTTGTGCGGGTCGTCCGGAACCTTCG
Source organism: uncultured Alcaligenaceae bacterium (assembly GCA_964552815.1). Taxonomy (GTDB): domain Bacteria; phylum Planctomycetota; class Planctomycetia; order Gemmatales; family Gemmataceae; genus CAYUHJ01. The sequence continues at coordinate 27,796 of CAZKIQ010000036.1, forward strand.
CGTCGACGGTGATGGGCACGTCGGGGACCACGCCGGCCAGGAGTTTCTCGCGGATCCACTTGCCCCGGCGGATCGGGTCCGACGCGGTGTTCGCCGAGAACGCGATCAACCAGGCCGGGTGCGTCAGGATGCCCTTGCGGTTCGGCACCTGGAACGGTTGCTCGACGGGGTAATCCCAGTATTCGGGTGAGTCTTTTGGCTCCTTGTATCTCGGCGTCTCGACGCCAACGTATCGGGTGCGGTACGGGGTGGGGGGCAGGCTGTAACTGGGCGAGTGCTCGTAGTGGTAGCCGTGAGTGAAGGGGCCGCGGGTGAACGGGGTCCGCCCCTGCCCGAATGTGTCTTGGAACCAGTACATGTAAGAGAGGAACGACCGCTTCTCTCGCCACATCTCGGTCGGCTTGGTCCGCGCATCGAGGATCTTGGCGGCGAGGAGTAGCTTCTGGTGTTGGGCCATCACCTCTTCGGGCTTGGTCTTCCAGGGCGTGTCCTTGAGCGTTTCGTACACCTTTTTCCACTCGGCGATGAGCGCCTTGCCGGCCTTCGTGTCCATGTTGTGGTACACGAAGTACTGGTCCGACGTGAGCAACCGCTCGAAGACGTTGCGGTCCTGGTCCACCTGCCAGATGACAAACTCGTCGGCTTCGTGGACCATCCACCCCGCCGACCCGAGATGGCCCCGATCCGCGTTCTGGTAGTACCCACCGCTTCGGGGAATGTCCTTGAAAATCTTGGGGGCGGCGGGGTAACCGAAGAACTCGCGGAAGAAGCGGATCAGTTTGGGGTGACTGGTCACGTGCGAGTTGATGTGCATCCCGTTGAGCGACTTGTCAACCTGGCCGCGGAAGTAGTTCTCGTCGGCGAGCATCCGGCGGACTTCACGTTCGTAGTCGGCCTTGGTGGCAAGCTTCCCGCCTTCGGCGGCCTTGAGGAGTTGGGCATCCGGAGCGCGGTCACCCAGGGCGTATGCGAGGGCATATGCCGCTTCTCGCGGTGCGAGTGGTACCCGTCCGTACTGGTCCGGCTTCCCGGCTCCGAACTCGTAGCGATACACGAACTCCGATTCCAACAGGACGGCTTTGAGTACCTGCCGCAATCCTTCTCCGTTCCCAGCGACTTTGATCGCTTTGCGGCCGAGATTGAGGTACAGATCGAGTTCGGCTGGGGTCGGTTCGCGTCGCAGCACCAGGCGGAACTGGGTCTGCACCGCGGCACGGAGTTCGTCGTCGCTGGGCGCGGCTTTCTTCGCCACGATCGCTTCAAAAGCCGGCGGGGTGATTTTCGGCGTCCACTTGTCCTTCGGATCCGCGGGAATGGCTTTCGAATCGCCCGCTTTCACCCGCAGAACCTGGAGTTGCTTCGAGGAGATCCACTCGGCGTTGTTGAGCATCACGAGAAGGTGGCTGCCATCGAGTGGGGTGAGGTCGTAGTACCGGACGCCGGCATGGTCGGGCAGCAGGAAGGGGTTGGTGACGCCGTGGAACCCGGAACGGCGCATCTGGTCGCGATCCCGGCCTTCCAGCTGGAACACATCCAGGACCCGCTCCTCGAAAATCTGCGGGCTAACCAGCCAGCGGCGGGCGGGGGTGGAAGGTTTCTCCTTGTTCGACCCATCAAAGAGGGCGGCGTGATCCACGTAGTTCCCGGCGTCCGGATACGGCAGGCGGTCATCCAGCTTGGAGGCCTTGTGCTGCCGCAACTCGCCCCGCACCCACTCGGCCAGGACACGAGCTTCCCGCTCGCCGGGCTGATCTGCCGATTGCGGCGGCATCATCTTGAAAAAGAGTTGGTCCTGGATCCTGTTGAGCATCTCCAGACGGTCGGCCAGCTTCAGTTTTTCGAGCGACGTGACGTCGACGTTCCCCTTGCCCCGCTCGGAGTGACACTCGGCACAGTGGGCGGTGAGGACGGCACCCACCTCCTTGGGCACCGCGAACGGGGCTGGCTTGTCGGCGGCACAGGCGGTCGCCGCACCGGACGCGAGGAGGGACGCGGCCCAGAGGGCCAGCGAGAGCGACCGCAGGGATGAGTTGCTGGAGGGGGTGTTCATCGAGCGGGATCCGTGAGCCGAATCGCAATTGGGCGGGAGTAGGCAAGGATCATGATGACCGCAGGAACTATCGTTGCACGGAAAAAAGGTAACGATTTCCGGGTTGCGCCCTCGAATCCCGGTTTCGCAAGTGACGGTCAGGACTCCGGGCATGATCGGTCGTCTCGACCGTGGTAACATGTCCGCGTCGCCACTTTTGCGTCCCTTTCCCGGGCTCGTCATGCACCGTTTGCTCTCCCTGGCATCGATGGTCGTGTTGCCGTTGCTCGCACAAAGTGCGTGGGCCGCGGATCACCCGAACGTGCTCCTGATTGTGTCCGACGACCTGCGACCGGAACTCGGCTGCTACGGGTCCGCAGCGAAGACCCCGAACCTGGATGCCCTCGCGGGTCGGGGGGTGCGATTCGAGCGAGCGTACTGCCAACAAGCGGTTTGCAACCCGTCGCGATCGTCGTTTCTGACGGGGAAACGGCCCGACACGCTGCATCTGTGGGTCAACGGGACTCACTTCCGGGAAAAGAATCCGGATGTCACCACGTTGCCGCAGTGGTTCAAGGAGAACGGCTACGAGACGCGGTGCGTCGGCAAGATTTTCCACAACTGGCACACGAAGGAGAAGGGTGATCGCCGATCCTGGAGCGCTGACGAATTCTTGCACTACGCCAACCACGGCGACGATATCCCACAGGTGACGGGGAAAGTGCCGGTCAACGAGGCCCTGGAGATGGAGCGGCGCTACGGGAAAAACCTGCTCTGCGAACGCCGCGACGTTCCGGACGACGCGTACTACGACGGCCGGGTCGCAACGGAGGCGGTGCGAGTGATGGGGGCGATCAAGGACAAGCCGTTCTTCCTCGCAGTCGGATTCTGGAAGCCCCACGCGCCGTTCAACGCGCCGAAGAAATACTGGGATCTGTACGACGGGAAATCGCTGCCGAAGTTCGACCCGGACCGCCCGAGCGGAGCGCCGGACATCGCATTCCACGACAGCCGGGAAATTCTGGGCTCCCCGCCGAAGCAATTCCGTCCGTCCGCGGATCAGGTCCGCGAGATGCGGCACGGGTACTTCGCGAACATCAGCTACCTCGACGCCCAGGTCGGTCGGGTGCTGCGGGCGGTCGACGACCTGAAGCTCCGCGAACGCACGATCGTCGTCTTCCTATCCGACCACGGCTACCACATCGGGGAACACACACTCTGGGGCAAGACCTCCTGTTTCGAGTACGATGCCCACGTTCCGCTGATCGTGTCGGTGCCGGGGTCAGAGAAAGTTACGAAGAACGCGGGGAAATCGACGAAATCCCTCGCGGAACTGGTCGACCTCTTTCCGACTCTGACGGACTTGGCGGGGTTGAAATCGCCGGCGGGTCTGGAGGGTATGAGCCTCGCCCCGGTTCTCGCGGACACTGGAAAGTCCCTGAAACCCGGCGCGTTTTCGCAGCACCCCCGGCCCGCATATGCCGACCGCACCCCCAAGGGAATCCCGGACGCGATGGGGTACAGCGTCCGCACCTCCGAGAGCCGGTACACCGAGTGGCGCGAATGGGAGAGCGGGAAAGTGATCGGGACCGAGTTCTATGACCACGGTTCCGACGGTGCGGAAACGAAGAACCTCGCCAACACATCGACGGATTCCCCCGCGTTGAAGTTTGCGAGGGGGTTGATCCATCGGGCATTTCCCCCGGAAACGCCCCCAGCGAAGCGCTGAGCCGTCTGGCCCGGCCTCGTTTCGGCAGACGGGTCAGTCGGCGAGGTAAAGTCCCCGGCCGCAGGAGGGGCAGCAGAGGAAGGAACCGGAGACGAGGTTCGCCTTCGCCCCCTCGGTGATCGTGGTTCGGCACTGCTGGCATGCCCGACCGACGACCCCGGCGAGCCCGTCTGCCCCGTAGCTCTTGACGAGGCGGTCGTATTGCGGCTTGACGTCGGGCGGGAGTTTCGCCTCCGTCGCCAGCAGCGACGCCTGGCACTCTTTCTGGTCCGCGAGCATCCGGGCGAGTCGCTCCTTCCCCTCCGCTTCCGCGGTTGCGAACTCGGCCTGGGCGTCGGCCCATTTCTTCTCGACTCCCGGAAGTGCGGCCGTCCGCTCCTCGATTTCCGTGATCGCGGAGAGAATCGCGTCTTCGAGCTCGTTCTTGATCGCGGTCGCGTGAGCAATCTCGGCCGTCTTGGCGTCGAACTCCTTCTTCGACCCCGCCGAGTGGATATCCGCCTGGAGTTTCGCGAGGCGTTGCTCCGTCTGCTTGAGCGTCCCCTCGTCATCCTTCTGCTTGAGCTTGAGCTTCTTGATCGCCTCGTAGGCGTCCTTGTGGGCCTGCTCTTCCTCGGCGAGTTTCTTCTGGCGGATCTTCGTCACCCGGGGTCCGAGGTCGATCTCGGATTGGAGATCGCGAAGGTGTTTGCGGAGCCGATGGCATTCCTTGAGAATCGGGGGGATGGGTGTGCTCATGCCTCGGCTCCGCGACGGGTGGAGAGGTTACTGTACCGCGAAGAGCGGGAAATGCCCACGCGGGAGTCGGAGTGGGGGGATTGCCTCGGTTCGGTGGAAGCGGGTCGGCGGATTCGTAAACTCTCGGCAGCACACGAGCGTTCTTCCACCCAGGTGCCGTCATGGCCGTGGTGACCTGTCCGAATTGCAAGGCCCAGCTTTCGATCGAAGACGAGTTCGTGGATCGGGAAGTGCGTTGCGGCGGGTGCCAGCTTCCGTTCGTGGCGAAAGTTCCGGAACTGCCGCGGCCTCTGCCGTCTCTGGGAGAGACATACTCCCGGCGAACCCGTGAGGATGGGGGCGAGTCCGCAGTGCCGCGGGAATCGCGTGAGGAACGCGACCTGGATTTCCGGTCCGAGCGAGAGGATCGGTACGGCCGACCCCGGGGGCGATCGGGGCGGGGCGGGATCTCGCGATCGCATCGACGATACGCGATGGATCAGGTCAGTGGACCCGCGACGGGGCTGCAGGTTGTGGGTTGGATCGGTGTCGTGTTTGCGATCCTGTACGTGGTGCTGAGTTGCGTGATGGTCGCAGTGCTGGCGGGGAACTTCAAACCGCCGCAGAACCCACAGCCGGGCCAGCTGGACTTCGAGGCGGAAGCGACCCTCAACCTCGTCACATATCTGGTCGCCTCGGTGATTATCGGGGTCATCAGTTGGCTGATCTTGAAGGGGGCCGGGGGGATGAAGCGGCTCGAGAATCGCTCGATGGCGATGGCGGCCGCGATTCTCGCACTCATCCCGTGCTTTAGCCCCTGTTGCTTCCTTGGACTTCCCTTCGGAATCCTGGCCTTGATGGCTCTGAACGATACCGATGTCGCCGACGCGTTCGACGCCGAGGCGGGGTACCTCGTCGATCGGGACTGATCGTTTCCGGCATTCTTGCTTCCCTCTCTGGAGTTTCCCATGGCTACCGAGCTTCCGGTCCTCGTGATTGGGGCGGGCCCGACGGGTCTGATGTTGGCGGGGGAACTCTCCCGGTACGGCATCAAGTGCCGGCTCGTCGACAAGCGGGAGAAGCCGCTCACCACCTCCCGGGCGCTCGCCATCCAGGCCCGGACGCTGGAGATTTTCTCCGCCCTCGGAATCGTCGACGAGTTCTTCCCCCTCGGCGTTCGCTACCACGGAATGTCCGCGTACGACGGGCAGAAACGGCTTGCCCACGTGTCGATGGATGAGCTCGACTCCCCGTTCCCGTTTGTGCTCGGCGTCCCGCAGGCAGATACGGAAACGCTCCTGACTCGGCGGCTCGCGGGCTTCGGGGTCGTGCCGGAGTGGTCGACGGAATTGACCGGCTTCACCCAGGACGAGACCGGCGTGACGGCGACCTTGAAGAAGGCCGACGGATCCACGGAAACCGTCTGTTCCCGCTGGCTGGTCGGGTGCGACGGGGCCCACAGCCCGGTGCGGAAGGGGGCAGGGCTCACGTTCCTCGGGGAAACCTACGAGTCCGCCTTCGCCCTCGCGGATGTGCGGATCGACTGGCAGCTTCCCCACGACGAGGTGCTCGTCTTCCCCGGTGCGGAAGAGGGGCTGACGGCAGCATTCCCGTTGCCCGGGGAAAAGCGGTACCGGCTGACCTGGGAGTTCGCACCGACGAAGAAAATCGCCGCCGGCGAAGTCGCCCAGCACGGGCAGGTTTCCGACATTCCGCCTCCCACACTCGAGGACGCCCAGCGGATTCTCGACACGCGGGTCGGGTTCCCGGCCAAGGCGCACGACGGCGTCTGGTTCGCGAACTTCCGGGTCAACTCGCGGATGGCGGCGGGGTACCGGGCAGGCCGGGTCTTCCTCGCCGGCGACGCCGCCCACATCCACAGCCCGGCCGGCGGGCAGGGGATGAACACGGGGCTGCAAGACGCCTTCAACCTCGCGTGGAAGCTGTCCCTGGTGGAACAGGGCGTGGCCCGGCCGGCGATTCTCGACAGCTACCACGCGGAACGCCACGCCGTCGGCATCGACCTGCTGCGAAACACCGACCGGATGGCCCAGGTCGCGATGCTTCGGCACCCGGTGGCCGTCACAGTCCGAAACAATTTCATGCGGGTCGTGTCGGGCCTGGAGGTCTTCCAGCAGCGGATGCGGCGGACGATCTCGGAACTCGGAATCTCGTACCGGAAGAGTCCGCTGTCGGCGGAGCACCACGGGAGTCTGCTGGGGTCGATTCTGCCGCACGGCTCGGACGATCCGGGCGTGTGGGCCTGGCGGGAGTTCGCCAACGGGCCGCACGCCGGCGACCGTGCCCCCGATGCACCGCTGGGAACCGGCCACGTCTTTGACCTGTTCCGCCAGCCGAAGAAATTCGCACTGCTGGCGTTCGCGGGCAAGGGTGCGGCCCTTTCCACGATCGCCCACCAGCGGGACCTGGTGGAGAAGGTCAACGCGGAGTGGTCGAAGTCGGTGACGGCGACGCTGATCGAGCCGGCGGAGGAGGCGGCTCACGACCGCTACGGGGCCGGGGCCGCCTGCCTCTACCTGGTCCGGCCGGACGGTTACCTCGCCTTCCGCACCCAGCCCGCGGAATTGCCGAAACTCAATGAGTATCTTCGGAAGTGGTTGGTGTGATATGATTTGTCTCAGTGGTTGAGTTCGATCTCCTCCCACCCCTCCCCCCTGCGACAGGGGGCCTTGATCCCACCGAGGGGTGACGATCGCGAGAATCTGCCATGCTTCCCATCTCGATTGCGCTCGTGCTTGCGGCTGCTCCGGAACCGGTGCGCGGACCGGAGCGGGTGACCGTCGCCCCGGAAACGGTGCAGTTTGTCGGGTCCGCGAAGGAGTCGCAACGCCTGCTCGTTTCCGCCAGTTTCGGGAAAGCCGGCGAGTCGGATGTCACCGGGGATGCGAAATTTGCCAGCGAGAACCCGGCCATCGCTGCGGTTTCGCCGGACGGCATCGTTTCCCCACGCGGCGATGGCGAGACGCATCTGGTCGTTTCGGCGTCCGGAAAGCAGGTGCGGGTCCGCGTCGTGGTGCGGAACTTCGCCGAGCCGACGGCGACGGCGTTCCGCACCGATGTGCAGGCTGCACTTTCCCGGGCCGGTTGCAACCAGGGGGCGTGCCATGGATCCCCGCAGGGGAAGGGGGGCTTCAAGCTCTCCCTCCGCGGGGAGAATCCGGACTTCGATTTTGCCGTCCTGACCCGGGAGCAGGGGGGTCGGCGGGTCAACCGGCTCTCCCCGGTCGAGAGTCTGATTCTGCAGAAGGGGACGGGTGGGCTTCCGCACCAGGGGGGTGCCCTCTTCGGGCGGAGCGACCCCGGCTACCAGGCGATTGGGCGGTGGATCGCGGAGGGGTGCCAGGATGCGAAACCGAGCCCGCTCGCGAAACTCGAGGTGCTGCCAGGGGATCGCCGACTGCACTCGGACTCGCCGGGGCAGCGGATCGCGGTGCGGGCGGTCTTCCAGGACGGCACGGTCCGCGACGTGACCGACTTCGCAGTCGTGACGTCGAACAAGCCGGACCTCGCCCCTGTCGGTCGGGGCGGCACCGTCCGCTTCTCCGGAACCGGGGAAGCGTCGATCCTCGTCCGCTACCTCGACGCGATCACGAGCATCCGGCTGACCTACGTCCGCCAGGATCCCGCCTACTCGTTCCGCGGGCCGGCCCCCTCGAATTTCATCGACGAGCTGGTCTTCGCGAAGCAGCAGGAACTGCAACTGACGCCGGCCCCGCTTTCCACCGACGAGGTTTTCCTCCGCCGCGTTTTCCTCGACACGATCGGCGTCTTGCCCACCGCCGAGGAAGCCCGCGATTTCCTTGACTCGAAGGACCCGCAGAAACGGGGGAAGCTCATCGACAAGCTCCTCGACCGCGAGGAATTTGCGCACTTCTGGGCGCTCAAGTGGGCAGACGTGCTCCGGGGTTCCCCGACGACGATCAGCGAGCGGGGGGTGCACAGCTTCCACCGCTATCTCGTCCGGACGGTCGCGGAGGATCGACCCGTTTCCGAGTTTGCGAAAGAGTTGCTGACGGGTTCGGGGAATACGTTGCACAAGCCGGCGGCGAATTTCTTCCGCGTCGCCCGCACTCCGGAAGAAGCCGGCGAGGCGGCCGCGCAGTTGTTCATGGGTGTCCGGGTCCAGTGCGCGAAGTGCCACAACCACCCGTTCGAGAACATCACCCAGACGGACTATTACGGCCTCGCCGCGTTCTTCGCCCGCGTCCAGCAGAAGGGGGCGCAGTTCGGGCTCGACGACGAGGTTGTCTACCTCCAGCCGGGGCGGGAAATCAACAACCCGCTGACGAAGAAGCCGCAACCGCCGATCGCGTTCGGGACGGCGATACAGTTCACACGCGACGAGGATCGCCGGGTCCGGTTCGCGGACTGGCTGACGTCACCGACCAACAAGTTCTTCGCCCCGTCGGTCGCGAACCGGGTGTGGTTCCATCTGCTGGGCCGGGGAATCGTCGATCCGGTGGACGATTTCCGGGACACCAACCCGCCGTCGAACCCGAAGCTGCTGGCAGCCCTCGCGGACCACTTCCGGAAGCACGGGTCGCGGTTGAAGCCGTTGGTCCGGGTGATCCTCAACTCCCGCACCTACCAGCTTTCCTCGGAATCGGCGAAGCAATCCGCGGAGGCGGCCGACCCGGCAGCGTACTTCACATCGGCGGCGGTGCGGATGCTCTCCGCGGAGCAGACGCTCGACGCCGTCTCCGCCGCGACCGGCGTTCCCGAAAAATTCAAGGGTTTCCCGCTCGGAACCCGCGCCCTGGAACTCCCGGAAGGGGGCATCGGCCACCCGTTCCTGCAGGCGTTTTCGAAGCCGGTTCGCGATGTCACCTGCGAGTGTGCCCGGGAAGACGACCCCGGTTTGCCGCAGGTTCTCCACCTCCTCAACAACGCGGGGGTGCTCGAGAAGGTGCGGTCGAAGAAGGGTCGCGTCGCGGGGTGGGTGCGGGCCGGGAAGGGGACGGGGGAAGTGATCGAACTCATCTACCTCTCGACGCTCAGCCGACGGCCGACGGCGAAAGAACTGGAAACGGTGCGGAAACACCTCGAATCCGTGGGCGACACGCCAGCCGGGTTGCAGGACCTCCAGCACGCCCTGCTCAACCTCAACGAGTTCCTCCTGCGGCACTGATCGCGGATTTCGGGGGTGGGCGAGGCTCCCGCCGAGCCGCGCTTCCTCGGTGAGAATTCGACCTCACCTGGATTTCCCGGCTCGGAAGGGACTTGCCCTCTCGAATACCTGGAAATCCCAGCCCGGCGGGAGCCTCGCCCACCCGAATCACGCCCGGGAAACGCCATCCCGACTCCCCGCCCGCCATCGGGAAAGGAGAGTCGGGACAAGTTTCGTCATTGCCCGGATCAAGCGAACCGGCCTCGCGTCCCGGTGCGTCCCGCACCTGCAGGGGCGGTCGTGGAACCGGTCGGTCCACCGGCTGGTGCGGTCGACGGAGGAGGGGGAACGTTCGGGCCGGGGTGGGCGATGTGGCCTTCGAGCCGCTCTTGCACCAGCGTCGGCACGGTTTCCACCAGCTTGGGAATCCCGTCGCGAAGGTTCTCCTTCACCGAGTCGACGAGAGTCGTGATGGCGAGTTCGCCGACCTTCTGGACCTCGTCGCCGGCCATTTTGAGGAGGGAATCGAACCAGCCCGGCTGCCGCGGAGTCTCGGGAGCTTTCGCCTGGGGTGGCGGCGGAGCATACTCGTTCGGCAGCGGCGGGGGCGAATATTGCGACATCGGACCCGTGGCCGCCTGCGTCAGCGGGGCTGACACCTGGCTCGATCGGCGGGATCGCCGCGAGCTCTTCCGGAAGGCGATCAAACCCGTCGCGAAGCCCGCCACCGCCGCGCCAGAGACCCACATCCACGGCTGGTTCCGCACGTGCTTGGGGACGTTGAACGTTTCCAAGAATCCCTCCTGCACCGTGGTGACGGACTCGGAAACGCCTTCCTTCACGCTGCTCATGGTTTCCTCGACCGCGCTCCGGACGGACTGGACCGTCTCCTTGACGGTATCGACGGTGTCCTTGACGGTGGCCGTCGCGTCGTTGAGGGTCCCGACGACCTGCTGTTCGAGGGCCGCGACCTTGTCCGTTAGCGACTGGCGGGTGCCCTCCATCTCGTGCTCGATCACTTCTGGGGTGGGTTCGCGATCCATGACACATTCTCCTGGAGGGCATTGAAGGTTTTATCTGGAAGCGGATTGAATTTGTTGAACAGGTACTGGCCCACGACCAGACCCACGACTCCGAGGACCGTCAGGACCCCGCCGACGATCGCCCAGCAATGCCACAGGAGGAGCGCCGGTGCGAGCCATTGCAGGAGGTAGACCATGCTGACGACCAAGAACAGCACCCCGACCGCCGTCAGGGCGGCTCCGATTCCCATGTACAGGGCCGCTTCCTTGGTCAGGCGGATGTCTTCCTTCAACTCGGCCCGGAACATCGTGACCTGTTGCTTCACGAGCGTCTGGGCGTCGTCGATGATTCCGGAAACCAACTCGGTCAGAGATTGTTGGCCGTTCTCTCGCTTGACGAGCGGGGGAGCGGTTGCTTGCACTTCGATGGTTGCCATAACTCACCTCTCGATTCAAAAATGCCGATCGAGACTGGACAAGATCCGACAGGCAAGGGGTGTGCCAATCCGGGTGAAGCGAACCGGGCCGAATCGGCGAGAAAACCGAGTCTCGAACTCGTTCCTGGAAAGGGCGCTTTCCCCGGTTCGGCGCACCCGCTGGGAAGCGAGCTTCCCGATCCGCAAAAGAGCTCGGACCGGGCAGAACCCGGTCCGAGTCGATTGTCATGCCTGTCGGAAGCGGCTCACGTCTCGGTGGCCTGGAGAACTTCCTTGACCGCTTCACGTGGGGCGACCTTGGCGGTGTCGCTCTCGGTGACGATCCCGCCTTCCCCCTCGAGACGAGCAATGGCGTCGCGATCTTCGATGTCGTGCACCGTGGGGATGGTCTGGAAGTCCCCACGCAGCACCTTCAAAGCCGTCTTTTCCCGCTCGATCTCGCAGCCGGGCCGATAGCCGGCGCTCTCGAAGCCATCGCTGAGCCAACTTTGCCGGGAGAACAGGTACTGCATCAGGGCCAGCCCCCCGATGGCGGGGATGAGCCCAAACCAGGGCCCGAACGCGACGGTGAGCCCAACCCCAACGAGAATCACGATTCCGGCGGTGGATTTGGTCATCCGTCCCGCGCTCCACTCGCTGTCGATCTCGGCAATCCGCTCGTTGATTGCGGCGGGTCCGCACTCAGCCAGTCGGGCCAGTCGATCTTCAATCGCCACTGTCCGGGCCGTCCGGTCGGACAATCCATTCCCCGCACCCAGTTTGGCGGTCGGGTCTGCAAACATGGAGGATCTCCTTCTTCGGGCGAAGCCACCGATCTCGGGCGGAGAAGACCCCTGCATGAGATCGGTTTCCAGTCAGGAGAAACAGAGAGCACACGGCATGCCATGAGAAAGCGGGATCGCGAACCGCCCTGCGAGGAACGGCTCGAATCCGTTAGTGCGCAAGTATCTGCGTCGGTGCGGTTGTGGCTTCTTCGACGGCTTTCTCGGCGCCGGGAACCCGGCCATCGTGCGCCGCCGACACCGTGTATCCTTCCACGGCCTTCGCACCCGCACCCAGACGCGTCGCGTAGACGTACGTCAGTTCCGCGCCGAACAGCAGGATCTGCGTGGAGTAGTACACCCAAACGAGCAGCACCACAAACGACCCCGCCGCCCCGTACGCCGACCCGATCGCCGCTTGCCCGAGGTACAGTCCGATCAGGTACTTGCCGAGCGTGAACAACCCCGCCGTCACCACCGCTCCGACCCAAACGTCCGTCCAGGCCAGCCGAACGTGCGGGAGGATCTTGAAGATCATTCCAAACATCGCCGAGGTGAACGCCAGCGTCAGCACCAGGTTGATCAGTCCCAGAAGCACTGCGGATTCGGGGAACCACGAATTCAACCACCCGGCAAACGCCGTCAGAAGGGCACTGACCACCAGCGAAACCAGGAGCAGGAACGCCATCCCGCACACCAGCGAGAACGACAGTGCCCGATCCCAGATCACCCCAAGGATGTCCCGCGTGGTGGAGGGTTTCTCCGTCTGTTTCGCTTCGACGCCCCAAATGGTGTCGAGCGCGTCCTGAAGCTGGGCAAACAACCCGGTCGCACCGACGAAAAGCATGATCAACCCGACCACGGTTGCGAAGATGCCATCGCTCCGGGTTCGGCTTGCGAGCATCACCTCCACCGCCTCGGCACCTTCCTTGCCAACCAAATTGGTGATTTGGTGCGCGATCTCGCCGCGGGCCGCCTCATCCCCAAAGATCAGGCCGGCAATCCCGATCACCACGACGAGCAATGGAGATAGCGACAACGCCGTGTAAAACGCGATCGCCGCCCCCAGACGGGGAGCCTTGTCCTTCCAAAACTCGAGCCCCGCGTCCTTCAAGATTCCGAAAACGAAGCCGAACGAAGCCATGGGAAACCTCGGGAATGGGTCCAGAGGGAAGGGGTCACCGGAAACAGAACAAGCCTGCCGACAGTCGGCAGGCTTGTAACAGGGTCGCAATTCGAGCTACACGACCTCGCGTGTGGTCCGCCCACCGAACAGGAGGGACACCACGAACAGCACGAGGAACACAAAGAACATGACCTTCGCCGCGAGGAGCGAATACCCTTCGATCACATTGAAACCGAAGAGAGCGGCGACCAGGGCGATGACCAGGAACAGGAGTGACCAGCGAAGCATGACGTTCTCCTCATCGAAAAGCCGGCGACGGCCGGGGGAGTCAGGGGAAATTCACGGTCTCTATCAAAACCGCCGCGAAGGCCGCGAACGGGAAGCCAGAAGTTAGGAGTCTGGGATATCGATTCTCGCTTGGCTCAGAGCCAGTCGAGCTTGATGGAATTGGGTTATGCAGAGAGCGTGCCAATCCGACCGGCCACGGAGATGAGAAGAGAAAAAGGCTGATAGGCCAAAATTGCAGAGTTCCCGCAGAGATGGTGGGAGGGAAAAGAAGAAACCCCCGGGATTCCGGGGGTTTCTGAGGGATTTCAAGGTTAGTAGCGGTCGCCGCCGCCACCGTAGCCGCCCCGGCCGCCGCCGCCGCCGCCGTAGCCGCCCCGGCCACCGCCGCCGCCGCCGTAGCCGCCCCGGCCACCACCGCCACCGCCGCCACCACCGTAGCCGCCACCGCCGCCGCCGCCCGAGCGAGGACGTTCTTCCCGCGGGCGAGCTTCGTTGACGGTCAGCGTCCGGCCCTGGAACTGGGCACCGTTCAGGGCGGAGATCGCAGCCTCGGCCCCTTCTGTCATTTCCACGAACGCGAACCCGCGTGAGCGGCCCGTTTCGCGATCGCTCACGATTTGAGCCCGCTGCACCTGACCGTATTCACCGAACAGGGCGACGAGGTCGTCCGAGGTCGTGGCGAATGGCAGGTTTCCGACGTACAAATTCTTCACAAGGCACCCCTGGCGATCGATGTCGATCGCGACACACGAACCACCGACCGAATCCGAGGCAACTCTCGGCGGTCGGCGACAGAAACATACAGACGCGCGAACGGATCGGGGAACCGCGACGGATCAATATCCGAAAGTGTGCGGTCACACGACCAGATCGCACCACCAGCCAGGCAATCTCGGGGATTGGTGTCAGAGGGGCAAACTCGGAGCATCGACACCCGAAAGACGGAGCGAGGCGGCAATCACGTTCGTCGTCCCGGGTGGTTCCGCCACCCGTGCCCGAAATATACGCCGAGACACTTGGGGAATCCAGATCATTCCCAAACTTCGGGAAGTGATTTTGATGAAGATTTCAACCCTACAGCGGAGGCCAGCCATTGTCGAGACCTTCACGCTCGATCGATTTGACGTCCGATTCTTCGACGCCATGCTGTTTTGCCGCTTCCGCACGCGATTCCGCCACGGAAAGACCGCGATCCTGCGCCTCGACGAGAGTGAGGAAGATCTGCTGTCGACGTTCAAGCGGAAGTTTCTCGTCTGTAGATTGAGCCATCACAACCTCTGAGGAGCGGGGCAGCGGCCGCGGAGGTAGTATAGACGGTCCCGCGGCGGGACTCGCGGGAAGTCTGCTCAAAATGAGGAAATCGGGTGTTATTTTGCGTCGGCGGGAGGGGACGCGGCGGCGAGTTCGGCGGCAATTGCTGTCAGCTGCTCGCGGGCCTTGACGATCTTGGCGGAATTGGCGATTTTTCCGTCAAATGTCAGAGCCCGATCCACTTTCCGAGCATCGTCGTTGGCCCACTTCGAAACGTCCCGGAGGCGGCCGTACTGCGGCGAAGACGGCGGAATCTGGACCGTCGCTTCGCGAAGGTTCGGAGTCAGACCCTCGGACCAGACGGACGCCAGGTGATCCGAGAGCTCGGCGACGCGGTCGGCGTCGGCGGTGGGGCCATCGGCCGCACGCGTCAGTGCGGTTGCCAGCGTGGCGGCGGCTTTCCGGCACTCGTCGGTCCGATCCAGAACATCTGTCGTTTTCGACACCCGCACCCCGTGGTCGATCAGGTCTTCGAGCAGTTCCCGGTTCGACTTGAGGAGTTTGAGCTGCTCCGCGGCGGTGAGGTTCGCGGTCGGCGTCGACTGGGCAGAACCCCAGGCGGCGAGCAGGAGCGCGAACCCGAGGGTCAGGATGGATCGGTTCACGTTACACCCCTCCCTTGGCTCGGAGTTCCTGGATCTGTTGCTGGCCGTCGCGGGCGGTGCGGGCCATGTGCCGAAGGACCGCTTGTGAGTGCGGCGGTGCGGTGGCGGACAGTTTCGTCGCCTCCATTTCCGCCTCTCGAAGTTTGCTAACGGCCTTGTCGAGGGCTTGTTTGCGATCTTGGGCGGGAATTCCCGACTGGAACTGGGCGGCGTCGGCGAGAATCCCTTCCTTGACCGCCCGGTCGAACATTTTCCCGAGCGATTTCATGTCTTCTTCGGTGGCAACCAGATAGAGGTCGCTGGCCTCGGCCCGGAGTTCGGTGGCGACGTCGGACCAGATCGCGACCCGCTGGGTGGGCGACTGGGTTTTCGACAGGGCCACGAAGTGTTTGACTTCCTTGTGCAGAAGCTCGTGTCGGACGCCGGCGGTTTCGACGGTGTCGGTCGGCCGACGGGATCCGGAAGCGACCCAGACCCCGATGGCGACAAGAACCGCGGCGGCGATGGCGGCGAGGTGGGTCCAGCGGGTGTAGTCGGAGAGGGGGAACCGACTGCGGGCTGGCTCCGGGAAGCGGACGGTCACCGGCTTGTCGGAGAGGATTTCCGTCAGGAGATTCGCTTTCGCTTCCGGGGTGGAAGCGGGAACGGGAATCTTCGTGAGGAGTTCTTCGAGCCGGGTGGCACGGGCGACAAAGGCCCGGCAGTCCGCACAACCGGCCAGATGCGCCCGGACGTCGGCACCGGCCCGGCGGGGCTCGGAGACGGCCAACAAGCGGTTCTGGACGGCCTCGCACTTCATCGCATCACACTCGGGTAAACTTGGGAAACACTCGGAAATTCAAGACCTACTTCGGTTTCGCCGGGTCTTCCACCGGCTTCCCTTCCGACGGAATCAGGTCCGGCGGGAGGATTTTGACCAGTTTCTGCCGGGCCTTGAAGACACGCCAGCGGGCGGTTTCCTCGGTGGTGTCCAGGACCGACGCGATCTCCTTGAAAGACATCCCCTGTTCCGCCCGCAACATCAAGGCCGACCGGTATTCGGTGGGCAGTTCGGCGACGGCTTTGGCAACGACCCGGAGTGCTTCGCGGTCGGCGGCGGAGTCGTGGGCACCGAAACTCGTTTCCGAAACGTCGTCCGGGAGGGCGTTGGTCGTCTTTCGTTCGGCCCGCTTCAGGTTCACAAAGTTGTTGTGCCCGATGCGGAACAGCCAGGCCCGAAAGTTGGTCCCCGGCCGGAACGAGTCCAGCGCGGCCAGGGCTTTCAGGAACGTTTCCTGGACCAGATCCTCGGCCTTATCTCGGTCCCGGGCCAGGTGATACAGCCAGCGGTACAGGCGATCCCAGTAGCGTTCGACGAGTCGAGCGAACGCCGACCGGTCGCCTTTTTGTGCGGCGGTAATCCACTCGGCCTCCTCCCCTGGGAGGAGTTGATCGGCTTCACTCGACACCGGGTCCGCGTCCTGGTTGGGTCGGAACCGCACGGTTTTCCGTTCGGAGCCATTCCAGTCGGAGTTTCCGGGGGAAGGGTCCCACCGGGAGGTTCCTGTCGGAATTTCCAGATCCCCGCGTCCCACGATAGCCGGGCCGCGAGGGGGTGTCCAGCATCCGCCGGAGTAAGGTGGCGGCCGATCTACCTTTGCAAACCCCGCCCGTGCCGATCCGTTGGCGCCACCGGGAAGAAATTTTCTTCCACCCGTTCTCCCCGACGGTCCCGCACGGACGGCTGGTAAACTATCGGCATCGCCATCTCCCCAATCGAGGTACCGTCTCATGAGCACGACGTCCACCGCCTATTCGCCCGGCCTGGAAGGGGTGATCGCCGGGGAGACGGCCATTTCCACCGTGGAAGGGGGCCTGAGCTATCGCGGCTACCCGGTCGGCGAGCTCTGCGAGCAGGCCACCTTCGACGAAGTTGCGTATCTGCTGATCTACGGGGATCTTCCGACGGCCGCGGAATTGCAGCGGTTCCAGACCCGAGTCGCGATGGCCCGGCAGATTCCGGATTCCGTGCGGAACCTCTTCCTCGCACTCCCCCGGGAAACGCCGCCGCTCGATGTCCTTCGCACGGCCGTCAGTGCCTTTGCCCATTTCGACCCCGACCACGCGGACAATTCCCGGGAGGCCAACATCCGCAAGGCGGAGCGATTGCTGGCCCAGATTCCCGTCGCGATCGCCGACCACTTCCGCATCAGCAAGGGGCTGCAACCGATCCCGGCCCGGCCGGAACTGTTGCACTCCGCGAATTTCCTCCACATGCTCCGCGGAACCGAGTCGACCCCGGCGGACGTCAAGGCCCTCGATGTGTCGCTGATCCTGTACGCGGAACACGAGTTCAACGCCAGCACCTTCACGGCCCGCGTGATCGTCTCGACCATGTCCGACCTGCATTCCGCAGTGGTCGGGGCGATCGGTGCCTTGAAGGGACCACTACACGGGGGCGCGAACGAGAAGGTCATGGACGTCGTGCGCTCGGCGGGGGGACCGGAGACGGCGGAGGCGTGGACACTGGAGGCACTCGCTCGGAAGGCCCGGATCATGGGCTTCGGCCATCGCGTCTACAAGACGGGCGATGTGCGGGCGGGGATTCTCAAGACCTACGCCCGATCTGCCGCCATGGCCGCCGGGCCCGATGCCCTGAAATGGGAAGAGACCGCCGACACCATCGAGCGGGTGATGGCGGAGAAGAAGAACATGTTCCCGAACCTCGACTGGCCGGCGGGTCGGCTGTACCACGCGATGGACCTGGAAATTCCGCTCTACACGCCGATGTTCGCGATGAGCCGGGTCGCCGGCTGGGCGGCCCACGTCATCGAGCAACTCGACAATAACCGCCTGATCCGCCCGCGGGGGCTTTACATCGGCCCCGCCCCGCGTGCCGTGAAACCGCTCGACCAGCGGTGACCGCCCTTCTGGTGGATTCGGGGGCCGACTTTACCGCAGGTTACTTCAGGTTCAGGAGCTTTTGAAGCGTGCCGTCGATCGCGTCCGCCCAGATTCCGTAACCCTTCTCGGAGAGGTGGAGCGCGTCCGGCATCACGTCCGGGGGCAAGGTGCCGTCGTTGGCGAGGAACTTCTTGCCGATGTCCAGAAAGTACACCGCCTTGTCGTCGGCCAGTTTCGCGAGTTTCTCGTTCGTCTCGGCGATCTTCTTTCGCATTCCGGTGTCCGGGGCCTTGTCGCGGGGGAAGATGGCGAGCAGCAGGATCTTCGCATCCGGGGTTTTCTTGCGGATGGAACCGACCACCGCCTCGACCCCCTTGGCCACGTCGGCGACGCTATCCCCTTGCAGGCCGAAATTGTTCGTCCCGATCATGAGCACGACAGCCTTGGGTTTGATGCCTTCGAGGATGCCCTGGTCGAGACGGTAGAGGACCTCTCGGGTGGTGTCGCCGCCGATGCCGTAGTTGGCGGCGTTGAGGGGTGCGTATCGTTTCTGCCAGACGTTCCGGCCGGCCCCGCCCCACCCCTCGGTGATGGAATCGCCGAGGAACACGACACCGACGTCCCCCTTCTTGGTGCGAGCGAGGTGGGCTTCGTGCATCTTTTTCCAGGTTGCGGTGGACATCCACGGGTATTCTTTGGTTCGCGGCGCCGGCTCCCACGCCGCCGGCTTGGCCGGTGCCTGCGCGAGCGCGAAGAGTCCGAGAAGGAGAAGCGATTGCATGGCGGAGAGCTCCGAATCGAAAGAAGGGACCATCGAGCCAACTCGGGTGGAGCTCGACTCGATCTAAACTATGCCCGCGATGGGAGCGGAACCATCACTGCTCGACGGGGAAGGTGAGTCGTTACTCCACCAAGGCCATCACCGGGGCACCCTTCGAGAGCGAGATTGGTCGGTTCGCCTGGTCGTGGATCTCGCCCGCAGGGTCGATGCCGAGGCAGTGGTAGATCGTGGCGACGAAGTCGGCGGGGGTCATGGGGTTCTCGGCGGGGCGGCCGGCGATCTTGTCGGACTTGCCGTAAACCTGGCCCCCCTTGATGCCGCCGCCCGCGAACATCACGCTGAAGCATTCGGGCCAGTGCTCCCGGCCCGCGTTGCTCTTCGTGATTTTCGGCGATCGCCCGAACTCGGCGGCGACCACCACCAGCGTCTCGTCGAGTTTCCCCGATTGCGTCAGATCTGACATCAGAGCATCGAACGCGAGGTCGAACGGCGGGACGAGATATTCCTTGTGGGCGGCAAAATTGTTCCAGTGCGTGTCCCAGGCGAACCCGTCGACCCCCTGGCTCCGCTGCCAGTTCACTTGCACGAGTCGGGTGCCGGCGTCGAGCAGGCGTCGGCCGAGCATCACGCTTTGCCCGAAGAGGTTTCGCCCGTACTTCTCACGGTCCGCCTTCGGGGCCGCGGAAAGATCGACGGCTTTCCGCACCGCCTCGGAAGAGAGCACGCCGACCGCCTTCGCCTGGCTGTCCTTGATGGTCTGGCTCATCGCGAGGTCGTTGAGCGCGGCCGATTGCGAGTTGAGTTGATCGACGAGGCTCAGCCGGCGCTTCACGACCTCCGCGGGCTGGTTGGCGGCGAGCGGAAGATGGTCGAGCTTGAAGTTATCGTCGTTCGGGTTCCCGCCCGGAAGAAGTGGGTCGTATTTCGGCCCCAGGGAGCCGGCGAACTGCCCGGCCCGCCGACCGCCGGCGACGTCCATGCGGTGGGGAACCATCGCCCATGCGGGAAGCGGACCCGGGCCGGGGGCCAGTTTCGCCAGGCACGCCCCGACGTGCGGCATGTCCGCCCGGCTCATCGAGTTCACATCCGGCACCGAGCCGAGGTACGGGTAGCCGGTCACCATCCAGTACGTTCCCCGGCCGTGGTCGTTATGCTCGTGCCACATGCTGCGGACCAGAGCACACTGCTTCATCCACTTCGCCGACTTCGGGAGCAGTTCCGAGAAGCGGACGCCGGGAAGGGAGGTCTGGATGGTGGAGAATTCGCCGCGAATGTCGTCCGGGGCGTCGGGTTTGGGGTCGAAGGTGTCGAGCTGGGCGGGTCCGCCGGAGAGGTAGAGTATGATGCAGTTCTTCGCCTTGCCGAAACTTTTGGACTTCGAGGATTTTCCGGAACTCGAGGCGGTCGCGGAGTTGCCGAGGAGCATGGGGAACGTCACGCCGGCAAGCCCGAGGCCGCCGATTCGGAGCATTTCCCGGCGATCGAGGTGCGGCGTCGGCGTGTTGGCCCGAAGCTGGAACATGGCAGGCTCTCCGAGACGCGGCCCCGGTGGTGGGGCGGAAGCAGGCGGGAGTTCTGGCGTGCAAACCGTCACCGGAGAGTGTACCATCTCTTTCACCCCGCCACACCGCGAATTCGGGAATCTCGAATTCGCGTCGTTTCCTCTGCCGAGCCAGTTCGATGAGATTCCACCACCGGGATGGGTATTTCGCGATTAGCCGCGACGCGAAGCGGAGGGCGGACGCCAACCCACGAGATGCTTCGTCACCGGCGGGGGAGCCCGCGCTCCGCTTCGCGTCGCGGCTACACATCGCGTTCGTGATCGTTTTGTTTCCCGCATTCGCGTCCGCCCAGCCCACCGTCGAGCACCTGACGCCGCCGGTGGTGGAACGGGGGAAGACGATGCGGGTCGAGTTCCACGGGAAGGATCTCGCGAACGCGGAGGCGATCTGGTTCGCGTCGCCGGGGTTGTCGGCGAAGCCGGTGGAATCGTCGCCAACCCGGGCGATCATCGAGGTGACGGCGGCAGCCAACGCCCCCGTCGGGGTGGGCGGGCTGCGGGTCGCGACGCGGGACGGGCTCGGAAATGCGGTACTTTTCCACGTCGACGACCTGCCGGTGCGTTCGCGGCCGACCGGTGACAGCCCGGTGTCACTGGCCCTGCCCGCCGCAGTCTGGGGAACCTTCGGCGATTCCGTCGTCGATCGGTATGTCATCGCGGCGGCTGCCGGGGAAACGGTGAGCTTCGAGGTCGTTTCCAACCGGCTCGGGAAGGATGCGGACCCGCTGCTGACGATCCGCGACGAGGCGGGAAAGTTCGTCGCCGAGCGGGACAACGACCCCGGTTTGTACTTCGACTGTCGGTTCGCCCACACGTTCGCCAAGGCGGGGAAGTACACCGTGGAAGTGCGGGATGCCCGGTTCCGGGCGTCGGATTCGCACCACTACATTTTGCGAGTCGGGAAGTTCCCGGCGACTCGTGTCGGAGATCCGCCGGTGGTGGCGAAGTCGGGTGACAGTGCGGTGTCACCGGTGGAATTCGCAGAGATTCGTGGGAAATCGGACCAGGGGTCGTCGTGGGTGCCGGTGGCGAATGGGCCGGGACCGGTGACGGTCTGCCGACCCGCGGACACCACCCACGAGGCCGCGTTCGCAGAGGCGATCTCGCCGGCCGTCGGGTTCGCCTACAACCTGTCGCCGCAAAAGGTGAGCCCGTTCCTGGCCCTGCGATCCTACCTCGCGACCGGGCCGATGCGGGCGACACCGGCGACGGTTCCGGGCACCGTTTGCGGCGTCATCGGTCGCCCCGGCACCGCCAACGCGTTCCTCCTCAAGCTCGAAAAAGGGCAGAAAATCTTCCTCCGCGGCCAGGCCAACGACCTCAACTCGCCGGTGGAACTCGAGATCGCGATCACCGATCGGATGGGGAAAGAACTTCGCCGGGCGACGGAGACCCGCGACGAGGTCGCCTGCGATTTCACGGCCGGGAACCCCGGGGAATACGGGCTCCTCGTCCGCGATTCCCTCCGAGACGGCGGCCCCGCTTCCGCCTACCGTGTCGAGATTCGCACCGACCCGTTCCCGCCCCGACTCACCGCGGACGTCGAGGGCCTCACGGTGCCACGGGGGTCATACCAGACGGTGCCGATCGCCGTCACCCGGACCGGAACGGGTGGGCCGATCCGCCTGAAGTTACACGGAGCCCCGGCCGGGGTGACCCTGACCCCGGACGTGATCGACGAGAAATCGACGGCAATCGTGTGCAAACTCGAAGCGACGGGAGCCGCCCCCCTCGGGCTGCACACCTTCCAGATCATTGCAGAATCCGACGCCAGGTCGGCCCCGGGCGGGGTCGAGCGGACTCTCGTCACCACCCGGCCGCTGATCGATCGCAAACGGTGGAACGTCGACCTGATCCCGTACGCGTTGCGGGAGGATCAGACCCGGCTGCCCCCCGCCCTGACGAATCGATTCGCACTGATGGTTTCCCCGCCGAGTCCGTTTTCCTTCGAACTTCCGGAGTCGGTCGTCAACCTGCCGCGGTACCAGTCGGCCCCGATTCCCGTTGTCACCACGCGCATTCCGGGGTTCGAGGGGCCGATCGCGTTTTCCCTCAAGGGGGGGCAACTCTGGGACAAGAACGAGGGCCGGACCCGCGTCTGGGCCGAGATTCCGGACGCGACCGTGAAGCAACCGAATCCATCGGGAATCGCGGTGTCGAAGATCCTGTCGAACACTCAGAAAGCCCGCATCGACGTGACCGCGACCGGCACCCACGCGGGGCGGACGGTGCAACTCACCCGGACCTTCGACCTCGACCTCACCCCGGCGTTTTCCATCACCGTCGAGCCGAGCAAGCTCTCCCTGCAACCGGGCGAGTCTGGCAAAGTCCGTCTTATCGTCGCCCGGGTCAAATCCTTCGACGGCCCCGTGACGGTGCACCTCTCGCCTTCCCCGAACGTCCCTCTGCCCGAGACCCTGACCATCGCGAAGGGATCGACGGAGGTGGAAATTCCGGTGACGATCCCGAAGGACGCCAGGCCGCAGAATTCTCGGTCGCAGTTTCGCGCCACCGCACAGGTAAGCGGTTTCGAGGAGGAAATCCGCGGGCCGTTCTGCGAGATCGAAGTCAAACCGGAACCGAAGAAACCGGCCGCGAAGCGATAGCCTCCGTCGATGCGTGACTTACACACCGCCGGTGAGGTAGCCGTGGAGGCGGGCGAATTCGGTGGGGTTGAGGTCCTTGCTGTAGAAAGATGTCGGGTCGGTTTCGGAGCGGCCGGAGTCGGAGGCGGCGGTGTAGCGGCGGACGGTGGCGGACGGGCACCCCGTCGCCCGGGAGATCGCCTCCGGCGTCTCGCCGCGGTTGTGGAGGGCGAGGACCATGTGCGGCTTCCCCTTCGCGATCCGGCGCGGTTCCGTCAGGTAGCGATAGGGGCGAACGACAAAGGAAAGGGCCGGGTCGCCGGGTCGCGGCTTGCGGAACTTCAGGGACAACCCGACGCGGGCAGTCCGCAGGATGGTCGAATCTCGCGGAAAATCGGCGGGTTCCAGCCGGAGCGGTGACTCGGAATCCCACCCAGGTCGGGTTCCGATGGCGGCGTCGAGATCCGCGACCGTCGGGAAACGGGCCGAGCGGAGCAAGTGGTCGACGAGCAGCGAGGGGCCATCGACGAGGGCGCCGTCCGGGGTTTCGAGCCCCCGGAAGAGGACGCCGGCGTGGGCGGTGCCGTCTCCGAAAGACAGATCGACGCCCTTGAAGCTGCCGCCGCGGTAGCTGCCCCGGGTCCGGTGGAAGTACCATCGTCCCGAGTGGAGTTGCACCGGGTCGCGGTGGGCAAAGACGTCCTCATGGCCCGGCCCGTGATAGTAGACCTCCACTTCCGTGAGACGGTTGGCGGTGTCGCCGACGCGAAGTGTGGTGCGGTTCAAAAGTGTGTCGGCGATCCGGAGGAACCACTCGGTAGCCGGCGGGCCGTCGACGAAATCGGGTGGGCGGGCGGGCAGGCTCGGCCAGTCGGGTGGTTCCATGACGGTCACGCGGATGGGGGCGGGGCCGTCAACCATTCCGGCAATTTCGATTCCAGCTCGGCGACGAACTGACTGCGGGGCAGAACGCGATCACACCCCGCCGACCGGGCGGATCGGAGTGTCTCGACGTCGACGTGGGAACCGTACCCGATCACCCGGGGCATCTGCGGGCAGACCTGCCGCAACTCGGCGAGAAAAGCCGGTAGGTCGAGCCCGGGGTTGTGAAGGTCGATGATCACGCCGGTCGGGGGAAGCGTCTTCGCGGCCGAGATCGCCGCCGCCGCCGAGCGGACCGAGTCGACGGTCACGCCCGCCGCCCGTGCGGTGGCCGTGACCTTGCTGGTGAAGATCAGGTCGTCGCAGATCAACAACCCGTGCGGCGGCGTCATGGTCATCCCCGGCGGTTTCCCCGCTCCGGTTTGCGTTCCTTGGGCTTGTCCTTCTCCGGTTTCCCCGGCTTCTCTTTCTCCGGCTTCCCCTTCGGTTGCGGCATCGGTCGCGGGGCCGGCTGGGGTTGTGGAACCGGGGCCGGCGTCGGTTGCGGGGCAGGAACCGGTTGAGGCATCGGTCGCGGGGCCGGCTGGGGTTGTGGAACCGGGGCCGGGGTTGGCTTGGGTTCCGGCCGCGGCTGTGGGCGGGGTTGCGGAACCGGAGTCGGTGTCGGTGTCGGTTTCGGTTCTGGACGCGGTTGTGGCTGGGGCGTCGGAACCGGTTTCGGTTTGGGTTCCGGCTTCGGCTCGGGAAGCGGGCTCGGCATCGGACGAGGTTGCGGCGTCGGACGAGGTTGCGGTTTCGGGTCCGGCGTCGGATCCGGTTGCGGACGCGGCGTCGGTCGGGGATTCGGACGCGGTGTCGGCGTCGGATCCGGTTTGGGATCTGGCTTCGGATCCGGCCGGGGTTGCGGTTGCGGCTGCGGATTCGGTTTCGGATCTGGCCGGGGTTGCGGTTGCGGATTCGGACGCGGTGTCGGCGTGGGCGTCGGCATCGGATCCGGTTTCGGGTCGGGACGCGGTTGCGGATTCGGCCGTGGCCGGGGGTTCGGATTCGGGTTGGGGTTCGGCGTTGGATTCGGATTCGGAGTGACATCCTTCGGGTCGGGCTGTCGGGAGGGACGGTTCGCCGTCGGGGCGGGCGGCGGAGCCTTGTCCTTCGCCTGCGGGAGATCGGCCCGGGCGGCGAGCGATTTCGGGACGTCCAGTTTCACCTGGCGAGGCTTGAACTCGGGTTGCTTCGGGGCAGGCGTCGGTTGACCCGGCCGCGGTTGCGGTTGGGGCTGGTTTGGGGTGGGGTCGGGAACGGGTTGCAACGCCGCTTCCAGTTTCCGCCGCTGCACCCCGACCTGCCGGACTTCCTGGGCCAGTTGCTGCTCGCGGTTCCGTTCTTTGTTGTCGATTTTCTTGAACTGCATCGCGACGGGCTGGGTCGAGACCGGGCTGGCAAGCAACGGGGTGGGGTTGTTGCCGGGGTTGTTCCCGGGGCGGTTGACGGTCTTGTTCGTGGTCGTGTTATTCACCACCGTCGAGATCGGGGCGACCATCGTCACGTTGTTGATGATGGTCGTCTTGTTGATGTTCGTGACGTTGTTGACGACGGTGTTATTGTTGGTGATGTTGTTGATGACGGTGTTCTGTTGCACCAGCGTTCGGGGCGGGCGGGGGATGTCGTTGCGGTACCGGCCGGCGTACACCTCCGTCACCGTCGTCAGAAGCTGGGGCTGCTGCCGATACGCGATGTGGTAGTGGTTCCAGAGCGGGTCGTAGAACGCACCGCGGCCGAAAGATACGCCGATCGCGAAGTTGGTCCCGCGGAACGTCCCGCACCACGCGGTGAAGCCCGCCTTGACGTAGCGGGGTTCGAAATAGTCCCCAAAGTAGTAGGCCCCAAACCCGCGGCGGACGAAGAGGGCGCTGGTCATCGAGGGGCAAGAAACGACGTAACTCGGGGTGTAAACAAAGGCCGGCCGGGCGATGACCGCGGGCTGGAATGCGACCGGGGCAAAGAGGACGCCACGTTCTTCCAGGCGGTAGTCCCAGTATCCCTCGACGAAGATGTAGCCGACCGGGGTCCAGCGGTAGTGGGCGGGAACCCAGACCCAGTTCGGGCGGTAGTCGATCCAGAACCCGGGCCGCCAGACGTACCGGCCCCGCCAGACCCAGCTTCCGGGGACGAAGACGCTTGTTTCGTTGGGCGCCGGAACGGAAGGCGTCAGTTCCAGCGGTTGCGGCGGCTGGGGCAGATATTCGAGTTGATTCTGAGCCTGCGGCGGAGCGTTGGGGGTGGGCGCGGCCTGCACCTGCCAGAAGCCGGGGGTCCACTGCCAGCCACCGCGGACTTCGCGCCAGCTACCGGCCACCCACACCCGCCCGGGGGGTGGAACCCGCCAGAAGCCGCTGATCCAGATGAAATTCTCGCGATCCTCGTCCCACTGCCAGTAGCCGGGGATCCACTGGACGTTGTCCCCTTCCGGTTTCTGATCCGGTGGCAGTTCTTCGACGGGGTCCGGGGGAAGTTTGGCGACGACCGGGCCGGGCGTCGGGAACTCGGCCGTGGTCGCGTACGCCTCGTGGACGGGTCCACGCGCCAGAACCTCCGGATCCTGCGCGGACACGGTTCCCACGAGCAACAGGGCGGCTGGCAGTGCCCAGAA
Source organism: uncultured Alcaligenaceae bacterium (assembly GCA_964552815.1). Taxonomy (GTDB): domain Bacteria; phylum Planctomycetota; class Planctomycetia; order Gemmatales; family Gemmataceae; genus CAYUHJ01. The sequence goes on from CAZKIQ010000036.1 coordinate 54,291, forward strand.
CGGGCGGGGGAGGGAAGGCATGACTGATCCTCGAAGGTGCGTCACGAGGTTATCGCACCAAGGAAATGGCGGAAACCCCGGAGCTTGCGCAGTTCGCGATTCTCCGACACCCGATTGCCCATCTTCGCTGTGTAGCATTCCCAGTGGATTGGCAGCAAGTCCGACCGGCGGGCGGGGTGTCCCTGCGGATTGGGACATCTGACGGGAGGGCGAGGCTCCCGCCGAGCCGGA
>CAZKIQ010000037.1:0-52118 GCA_964552815.1 uncultured Alcaligenaceae bacterium
TTCGACCAGAGCGGGTGATGGGACTTGAACCCACGACAACCTCGTTGGCAACGAGGTACTCTACCACTGAGTTACACCCGCAAACCGCATGACACAAATTAGGCCCCGGCTGCCCGCGTTTCAAGAGGAAGTCTTTCGAAACTGCGAAGCGCACCGGGGATTCTTGGAAGCCGACTCATTTCTCGGACGCTTTCCGCTTGTCCTCGATGCGTTTCTTCCAGGCTCGCACGAACGGCTCTCGCTTCTTCTCCGGAGCCCCGGCATCGAAGTTCGAGAGGTCGCGGATCGTGCGGGCTTCGCGGTCCACGTCGGAGAGCAGCGTGTAGAACGCGAGTTCCCGCAGAGCCACCGAGTTCGCGGCGAGGGCATCGACGACCGCGTCCACGGCGGCGGGATCCTTGAGGTCCTGATCCGAGAGCCCGCGAAGAAGTTTGATCGCCGTCGAAACCTGATCCTCAGTCAGACGGGCCTTGTCCGCGAGGATATTGCGGAGTTCTTTTTCCATATCGGGGTGCATGGCCAGGGCGTAGGGCAGACCCAGCACCGCTGCCTCGCGGATGTACTGGCGGTTTTCATCGTTGAGCGACTCGACGACGGTGGTCAGATCACCGAGGGTGGCCTGCGAGTAGACCGCGATCCGGGCGGCGACGACGACCTGGGTTGTTGGCGGTTCGGGGCGTTCCATCAGTGCTTCCGAGTAGATCGCCCGGAATCCGCGGACCTCGGTCAGCTTCCGGGCGAGATCTTCCAGGGCGGGGAACGCGGCACGGGTGGGCGCGGAATCGGGGACGATCTGGTCGGAGAAATAGCTCGCCTTGGGGCCGTTGTTTCCGTCGGCTTTCCGGGGGCCCTCGACGCCTTTGCCCTTGCTGTCCCAGGCGAGAAACTCGTCCTTGTTGACGACGTAGTCCTTGTACCGGACCTTCACTGTCACCTTGGTCCCGCTCACGACGGCGAGCATGGCGGTGGACTGGATCGGTTCCGGGACGTTGCCACGAGAGAGCGTCTTGCGAAGTTCGAAGGCGACGCGGGTTTTGTCGTCGGGGATGGTGACATCCCAGATTTCGTCGCCGAACCGGAGGCGGACTTTCCCGCCGGTGGCTTTCCGAGATTGGAAATAGATTCGGCCGGCGTGGACCGCGAGGTCCGCATCGAAGCCGGGGTATGGCGAGTACGGCGTGATCGAGGATGCGAAGAACGGGGCGGGGAGAAACTCCGGGATGTTCCCCCAAAGGTCGATCAGAATCTCGGAATCGAGGCGGAACGAGGGCTTGTAGCCCGGCATCGCGAGGTATTTATCCGTGGTGTTGATGTTGCTGTCGGCGGCGGTGACGCGGGTCCAGGCATCGGCGGCGGCGGCCTGGCGGAGCGTCAGATTCTGGGCCGCCTTGTCGAGCTTGCCCATGATCACCTTCTCCGCCTTGGGCGGTTGCGGCTCCGGGGCGATGTCGACGGGATTTTTGGGCTGTTCCTTCTTCTCCGGTTCTTTCTTCTCCGGTTCTTTCTTTTCTGGTTCCTTCTTCTCGGGCTCCTTCTTCTCCGGTTCCTTTTTCTCGGGCATCGGCTCTTTTGTGACTTCCTTCGGCTTCGGGATGGTCGAGTCCTTCGGCTTCGGTGTCGGGGTTGGCGTAGGAACCGGTGCAGGAGTCGGAGTGGGGGTGACGGCGGCGAAGCTTTCTTCCGGTGTCGAGCGGATGTTCGACGGGAGAGCCATAAACACGGAGATTCCGAGCCCGAGGAAGCAGGCGGCTGCGGCGAGGAGGGTAAGCACCACCCGGGCGGCCGACTTGTCCTTGGAGTAAGCGGGAACGCCGAGCATCAGACCGTCGTCGTGGTCATCGGCCTCGGCTTTTTCCTTGGAGACGACGCCGCCGACCGGGGTGATGTTCCCGGGGCGATTCGGGATCGATTCCCGGCCCTTGACGAGGGCGTACATCCGCCGGCGGGCGGGGGTCGGTACCAACATCGGTTCGCTGAGGACAAGCGTCAGCACCTGGTGGCAGGCAGCGACTTCCGCGAGAAGGACGTCCGATTCCAGGCAGGCCATCTCGAACTGGGCGGTTTGCTCGCCCGTGAGGGAGTCGCTGAGGTAACCCGCGACGTTGTTGGGGTCCGACGGACTGCGTTCCCCGCCGGACGGGGGCGTCGAGAGTCCCCGTTTCCGGGTCACTTTCTTGATCCGGTCGACGAGTTCCTGGGCGGTCGCATTTTCCGCGACTTTCTGACCGATCAACCGCGACGAGGCGGGATCGAGGGTGTCGTCGAGGTAGGCGAGCAGAGTCCGGAGCGTGAGCCGCAGCATGTCGAAAATCCCCACGAGATCGAGTGTCACCTCAAATAGTGGGTCCGGGTCCGGGGGAAATTTCAAAATTCTGTCGGTTTCTGATCCGGGAAGAGAAAGCAGGAGTTTCGTGGCCGATTGTCTACACTGGAGCCGTCCAGATTCCGCGAGGTTCTGACGTGCCTCCTGACGATGCCGAACCCCCCGATCCGCCTTCCGACTCCGCGTTTGCCTCCGCGGATGAGGAGGCCATGTTCGACTGGGTCTGGCACCTCCTCGATTCCGGGGAAACTCGCTCCCCAACCGGCGGTTGGCGGCGACTCGGGATGCTCCTTCTTTCCCTCGGAATCTTCGTCGGCATCGCCCGGGAGTGGGCTGACCCGGGGTTGCTCGCAATCCTGATCGGGAGCCTGGTTTTCCACGAACTGGGCCATTTCGTGGCGATGCTGGCGTGCGGATATCGCGATGTGCAGATGTTTTTCATCCCGTTCGTCGGGGCGGCGGTGACGGGCCGGAAACATGCGGCACCGGCCTGGCAGCGAGCCGTCGTCGCCCTGGCGGGGCCCGTGCCGGGAATTGCACTGGCCGGGCTGGCGTACTTCCAGCTGGAAGAACCGTTCGCGGACGGGGCCGGGTTGGTGGTGGCGATTGTCCTGGCGATGAATCTCGTCAACCTGATCCCGATCGAGCCCTTCGATGGCGGCCGATTCGCCTCTGTGGTGATCTACCCCCACTGCCCGGTCGGCGAGGTGGTCGTGTTCGCGACGCTTCTCGGCGGACTGGGCTTCGCAGCCTGGCAGTTTCCCGGGATTTTCACGGTCCTGCTCTTCCTCCTCGCGGTGGTGGTGCTGGCAGGGCCCGTCGTCCGCCGGCTGGCCCGGTCGTTCCGCATCGAGAGAATTCGCCATCGGTTTCCGAAAATGTCCGCAAAACTCGGAGATCTCGCGCCGGGGGAGCGTCTGTTGCTCTTCCGCGATGCCGTGGATTCCCTGGGCGGATCCGAATCCGAGGAAGGCGGAAGCTGGCCCCACCCGCAGGTGACCGCCCGGGCGATCCGTGATCTCCACGAGGCGACGGTGACCCGCCCCCCGGGGCCCGAGGTGACCGCACTTCTGCTGACGGTGTACTTCTGTGCGTTTGGTTCCGTGGCGATTCTCTGGCAACAGTGGGCATCGCGGTAGCGGCCGACCCGCTCCTGAGAAGTTTCACTGGCCGATCTGGAAGCGGGTTCCGAGAAAAGCTCCGCTGTGTACTCGCGACCACCGGGAGATCGCACCATGTCCAAGGGCAAGATCGGCGTCCTCATCGAGGAACACTTCGACCCCGACGAATACCGCGAGTTCAACCAGTTCTTCCCGTCCAAGGGGTACGAGGTCGTCTACCTCTCGCACCTGTGGAACCAGCCGAACTTGCGGTTTGGCTCGAACGCGGAAGGGGACGAGGTCAAGGAACACGTGGTGGTGACGACGGAAGTCAACGGTCTGGACCCGGCCGGGTTCAAGTGCATCATCGCGATCGGGGCGTACGCGACGGATCGGCTGCGGTATCAGGAGAAGGTGAAACCGGGGCAGAAGAACAACTCCCCCGCGGTAGCGTTTGTCCGCCGATCGATGGCGACGCCGGGCCTGAAGATGGCGACGATCTGCCACGGTCTCTGGCTGTGGTGTGCCGACCCGGAACTGATCCGCGGGCGGAAGGTGACGTGCGCTCACAACCTGATTTCGGACGTTTCCAACGCCGGGGCAGACATCCAGTACGACCTCGAGAAGGAAACGACGGCGGACATCGTCGTCGACGGCAACCTGATCACGAGTCGGCACCCCGGGGTGAACAAGTTGTTCATGGAAACGATCGTCGCGGAAATCGAGAAGTGATCGATGGTGTGATTTTGTTTAGCCGCGACGCGGTAGCGGAGCGCGGTTTCGATTTCACGCTCCGCTACCGCGTCGCGGCTAATCGAGGAGTCCACTCATGTTCAACAACGCCGTCACCGAGGACAAGGTCCTCGTCGATGCCCTCAAAGGGATCAACCCCAAGTTCGGCGATCTCGTCGAGCGGTACGCGGGCGAACTTTGGGGGGCTCCGCTCATCGACCAGAAAACCAAGGCGTTCATCACGATCGCCATCGATGTAGTCAACGGAACACTGTCCGGCCCCGGCACGCCGTTCGAAGCCCACGTCGACATGGCCCTGAAACAGGGGGCGACGATCGCGGAGATCGAGGAACTGCTGCTGTTCCTGTGCGGTTACGCGGGCATGAACAAGGCCGCCGGCGGGTTCGGACGACTCAACGAAATCAAGGCGGCTGGTAAAACGGGACTCGGCACCCCGGTCAAGTGATTTCCGATGGTTAGCCCGACGCGTGAGCGAGGGCCGTGCAGATAGAGGCCCCTCGCTCACGCGTCGGGGCAAACCCCACACACTGGAGATTCCCCGTGAAGAAGCGTGTCAACTACTACAAGGATCTCTCCGCCGACTATTCCCGGCCCGGGCTCGTGTCGAAGGAAATGCAAGAAAAGCTGATCATGCAGGCCGAGGAAATGATCGCGAAGAAGGAGAAGACGCTCCCCGCGATTGGGCCGGACTACACGCTGGCCACGATCGAGCAGGAGAACAAGGACTGGTGGCCGACCCACTGCGAGGCACTTCGCCGTGGCCGGGGGGACATTCTCACCGGGGAATATCGCGATGACCTCGTGTATCTCTGCCAGGATGGCCCGTACTTCGGGTTGGAAGAGCAGAAAGCTCGCGAACTCCACTGGTGGGCGCTGATTGCTCAGCCGGGCGTGACGATGTGCTGGCCGATCGTCCAGATTTCCGGCGAACACGTCTTCTTCGAGTGGAAGTGCGAGGACGACGCCACTAACGAGACCATCGCCAAGGGAACCGTCACGTTCGTCCGCCGGGGCCACCGTGGGGCGTGCTACCTCAAGACGGAGCAACTCACCTTCGTCCGCGACGTGTTCGCCCCGGAAGAACTCGTCAAGCTGATCAAGACGGCGTGAAGCGGAACGAACCCGGCGGTTGTTGTGATCGGGACCGACGGCTACACTGACAGTCGGTCCCCCTTTTCGCAGGTTCCGGCGTGAGTAGCCCCATCGTCATCTGCCCTCGCGGGCACCAGACGGCTCTGTCCCCGGATTCTCAGGGTGTCGCGAGGTGTCCGGTCTGCGGAGAACCGACCACTCCGGTGTCGGCCGGCACGACCATCGATCACGTCTCGACGGTGGATATCAACGCCACCATTCCTCCGAGTGCGAATTCGACGCAGCCCATCCGCGATGCCTGGCAGACGATCGCGCCGGCCCTGGTTGACGCGAACGCGACGGTGGCCCCCAGTTCCACGCCGAGCGAAGGCTCTTCGCTCCAGCCAGCGGTGAAATCCATCGGTGGCAGCACCTTCCCCAATTCGCGGAACGTCCCCCTTGCGGACGAGCCTTCCGTGTCCGGCGTGACGATCTCGGGATACGAGATCCGCCGGGTTCTCGGCCGGGGGAGCATGGGGGTCGTCTACAAGGCCAAGCAACTCAGCCTCAACCGGACGGTCGCCCTCAAGATGGTGATCGCCGGCGGCCACGCCTCGATCGACGAGCGTGCCCGATTCCAGCGCGAGGCCGAGGCACTCGCGTCGCTGCAACACCCCAACATCATCCAGGTCTACGAGGTCGGCGAAGCGGACGGGATGCCGTTCTTCTCCATGGAATTCCTTCCCGGGGGAACGCTGGAGCAACTGACGGAAGGTGGCAGCCCGATCGCGCCGAAGCTCGCCGCGGAGATCGTCGAGAAACTCGCCCGGGCGATGTCGTTCGCACACTCGCACGGGATCATCCACCGGGACTTGAAGCCGGCGAATGTCCTGATGTCGGCGGAAAAGGAGCCGAAAATCACGGATTTCGGGCTCGCAAAACGCCTCGACGAAGCTGCCGGGCTCGGGAGTGCCACCCAGACCGGTACAGCGATGGGGACGCCGAGCTACATGGCCCCGGAACAGGCGGAGGGAAGGATCAAGGAGATTGGCCCACTTGCGGATGTCTACGCACTTGGGGCGATTCTGTACGAACTCGTCACGGGTCGGCCACCGTTCAAGGGGGTCACTGCGGTCGACACGATGCTGATGGTGGTCTCGGAGGAACCGGTTTCCCCGACCCGCCTTCAACCGCGGTTGCCCCGGGACATCGCGACGATCTGCCTCAAGTGCATCCAGAAGCCCCTGCCGAAGCGATACCAGTCGGCCTTGGAACTCGCGGAGGATTTGCGACGGTTCCAGAACGGCGAGCCGATCAAGGCGGTCCCGATCGGGAACTGGGAACGGATCTGGAAGTGGGCCAAGCGTCGGCCCGCGACCGCCGGCCTCCTGCTGTTCACCGCGATCGCATCGATCACGACCGTGACCCTCGGAATCTCGTTCCACCTCGAGCTGCGTGCAGCGATGCGTGAGACGCAGATCGAGAAGAAGGTCGCCGTCAGCCGGCTCGCCCGCCTCTACGTCGCCCAGGGGATGACGTATTCCGACCGCGGCGACAACCCGCTGGCGCTTCCGTACCTGATCGAGGCGATCAAGCTCGACAAGGAGGACCCGTCCCGCGACGAGCTCAATCGGATTCGGCTGGCGGCGGTGCTCAAGTATTGCCCCCGTCTGGTTCGGGTCGGGTTCCACGAAAGTGGTGTTTGCGACGTGGGATTTAGCCCCACCGGGAACTATGCCTTCTCGGCCAGCAGCGACGGTTGCGTCCACATTTGGTTGGGTTCCACCACGGATCCGGCGGCGGTTCACGTCTCGCATGTCATGCACGGGGCGGCGATCAACCGCGGTGCCTTTTCCCGCGATGGACTCCGCTTCGCCACCGCCGGGGTCGATGGGAAGGCGAGGATGTGGGATTCCGCGACTGCGAAGCAAATCCACATCTTCGAGCACGGTGCCGAGATCCGTGTGGTCGCGTTCGATCCGACCGGGAAGATTCTTCTGACGGGCGGAGCGGACGGCCGGATCGTGCTCTGGAACATCGAGACGGGGAAGCCGGTTCTTCCTGCGATCCAGCACGGGAAAGGGGTCAACTGGGCGGCGTTCTCCGCAGATGGGGAGTGCATCGTCTCGGCGGGAACCCTCGACGCCCGGCTCTGGTCGACCCGGACAGGGCAGCAGATCGGCACACCGTTCCACACCGGCACGGATCCGGTGCTCTATGTCGAATTCAGCCCCGGCGGGAAGCACCTGGTCACGGCCGGGGGCGATAATTTCGCCCGACAGTGGGTCGTCACCCCAGGCGGAGCGAAACCGTTTGGCCGAGACATGCATCACACCGAAGATGTGCTGGCGGCCCACTACAACCCCGCTGGGACCCGAATCGCCACCGCCTCCGCAGACGGAACCGCTCGCGTTTGGGATCTCGAAGGGAAATCCATCGGCCAGATGATGTGGCACAACGCGGTCGTCACCGATGCCCAGTTCTCCACCGATGGCCTGGCTGTTCTCACCTCCAGCGACGACAACACCGCTCGAGTTTGGGACTCGACCACCGGTTTGCCCAAGGGGCCGCGACTCGCCCACTCCGGGGCCGTTTCCCGGGCCGTGTTCTCCCCCAACAATACCTACGTCCTCACGGGCTCCCAATCCGGTGTCGCCCGCGTCTATCGCCGACTCGACGCCTACCCGACCATCGCGATCACGCTTCCGCCGCCAATCGTGCGGAAACCGGTCCGCAGCCGGGACGGAAAATGGGAAGCTGTCTGGGGTCCGAACAACACGCTTCGCATTCTCGACGCGGTGACCCGTCAGGCGGTGGGGCCGGACATCCAACTCAAGGGGAATGTTTTCACGGCGGACTTCTCTCCGGATGGGACCCGGATCGTGACCGCCAACGATGCCGCGTCGGCCGTCATCTGGAACATCGCGACCGCCGAGCCCGCAACTCCCCAGTTGCGGCACGCCAGCGCCGTTTATTCGGCATCTTTCAACTCCGATGGAACCCGGGTCGTGACCGGAAGTGATGACAACACCGCCCGCGTTTGGGACGCGAACACCGGCGATACGTGCGGCCAACCCATGCGGCACGATGCCAGCGTCAACAAGGCCGTCTTCCACCCGGCCGGAAACATCGTCCTCACCTCCTGCAGCGACGGATCCGCCCGGGCATGGGATCCCGTCACCGGGGAGCCGCTGACACCACCGCTTGACCAGAATGGCTGGGTCCGAAACGCCTTCAATACCCCGTGGAACGAGAAGACCTGGGACCTTCCCGTGGAACGAAGACCCTTGAAGGAACTTGCCCTGGAGGCTCACTGGTTGTCCGGGCACACCGTGGACAAGGCGGGCGTCATCGTCTCTTCCGACGTTGCCACGATCCGCCAACTGTGGGAGACAATCCTCAAAGAGCACCCCAGTATTTTGAGCCCGTGATCGGTCCCGGTTCGGTCGCGCTCTCCGTATCGATCCACCTCTCTTGATCGGTGCACAACTGCGAATCGCAACCGCGAGATTGCTCCGCGGACCGCACGTCCTAGAATCTTCTCCCGACGACAAGCCGTTCTCGACGCCGCACTCAGGAATCGCCGCCATGCCGACCGCCGGCTTCACCTACTCCGACACCGTTGCGGGTTACGTCACGGGCTTCGATCCCGCGACGGGCGTCTACACCCTCAAGACCAGCGACGGCAAGCCCGTCTCGGCACGCCTCCGGCCCAACACCTATGCCCGGCTCGCCCGCAACCTCGGCGAACCGTACATGGATTGCACCGGCCAGATCAAGTCCATGCTTTCCCAGCCCGGCCGCTTCCTCTACACCTACGGCACCTTCTACCCCGAAGGCGGCGGCGAAACCTTCGAAGCCGAGTACATCACCTTCCTCGGACGCAAACCCGACGACTTCCTCTTCGAGCGGTGCGACTGGTGGATCAAACAGATCCGCGAGATCGGCGATTTCTACCTCAAAGCCCAGTTCCAGGGTCAGCCCGTCGATTACGCCAACTACCGCACCACCATCCGCCTCACCGGCGAGAAAGCGACTGACAACTACCGCCAGGAAACCGACACGATTTCCCGCCTCGTCTACGGCTTCGCCTCCGCCTACATGCTCACCGGCGACGAGCGATACCTCGAGGGGGCCGAGAAGGGAACGGAATACCTTCGCGACCACATGCGCTTCCACGACGCGGACGAGAACATCGTCTACTGGTACCACGGCATCGACATCCACGGCGACTCGGAAGACAAAATCTTCGCTTCCGAGTTCGGCGACGACTTCATGGCCGTCCCCGCCTACGAACAGATCTACGCCCTCGCCGGCCCCATCCAGACCTACCGCATCACCGGCGACCCTCGCATCCTTCAAGACGCGGAAATGACCGTCGACCTCTTTGATCGCTTCTTCCTCGACAAGGAAAAGGGCGGCTACTTCTCTCACCTCGACCCCGTCACCCTCGACCCGCGAAGCGACTCGCTCGGCGAAAACAAGGGAAAGAAGAACTGGAACTCCGTCGGCGACCACGCCCCGGCGTACCTTATCAACCTGTACCTCGCCACCGGCGATGAACGGTACGGCAAGATGCTCGAATACACCTTCGACACCATTGCCAAGCACTTCCCCAACTACGACGCCAGCCCGTTCGTGCAGGAGAAATTCTTCGAGGACTGGTCCCACGACCGCACGCACATGTGGCAGCAAAACCGCGGCGTGATCGGGCACAACCTCAAGATCGCATGGAACATCATGCGGATGCACGCGGAACGCCCCAAACCCGAGTACGAAGCCCTCGCCCGACGCATCGCCGAGGAAATGCCCAAGGTCGGCTACGACACCCGCCGCACCGGCTGGTACGACGTGATGGAACGGCTCAAAAAACCCGGCGAAGAATGGCACCGCTTCGGGTTCCACGACCGAAAAGCCTGGTGGCAGCAAGAGCAAGGGATTCTCGCCTACCTGATTCTCCACGGCCTGCTGCCCGACTCCGAGTACCACCGCCTCGCCCGGGAATCCGCTGCCTTCTACAACGCCTTCTTCCTCGACCACGACGACGGGGCCGTCTACTTCAACGTCCTCGCCAACGGCATCCCGTTCCTCATGGGCACCGAGCGGTTCAAGGGCAGCCACTCCATGAGCGGCTACCACTCCACAGAGCTCTGCTTCCTCTCGCAAACGTATCTCAACCTCCTGATCACGAAGCAACCGCTGGACCTGTACTTCAAGCCGCAACCCGGTGCATTCCCCGGCAACACCCTCCGCGTCGCCCCGGACATCCTCCCGCCCGGCCGGGTTCTCCTGACCGACGTGTGGATCAACGACGAACCCTACAAAAAGTTCGACGCGAAGGCGATGACCGTCTCGCTGCCCGACGCGAAGGAATCCGTCCGCGTGAAGGTGCGACTGACCCCGCAAGGCTAACTTCCGAGGCCGCGATGGCGATCAACGTGCAGACCGAGAACGACGTCACAATCGTCGAGATTGCGGGCGAACTGAACGCAAGCACCGTCCCGGACGCGCAGGGTGCGGTGCTTCCGCTCGCCGTGCCGGGCTGCAAGATCGTGCTCGACCTCGCCGCCGTCCCGTTCATGTCGAGCGCCGGCCTGCGGATGATGCTCGTCCTCTTCCGGACCGTGAAGTCGAAGGGGGGCAAGATCCTCCTCGCCGGCCTGGCGGAAGAAATCAAGAGCACGATGGCCCTGACCGGATTCCTGGATTTCTTCGACTGCCGGCCCACCCGAGCCGACGCCGTCGCAGCCCTGGCGTGAACCCACCTATCGTGAACTCACTTGACGTGAAATCAAGGGTCGCACCGTGAACCGCGTCGACGCGTATCCCACTCACGAAATCAACGGCTACCAGGTCCGGGCCGGCCGGGCCTACCCGTTCGGCGCCACCTTTGTTCCCGGCGGGATCAATTTCTCGATTTATTCCAGCCACGCCACCTCCTGCAACCTCGTCCTGTTCCGCAAGGGCGAACCGGCACCGATGGCGGAAATCCCGTTCCCATCTGGTTTCCGCATCGGCAACGTCTATGCGATGACCGTCTTCGGACTCGACCCCGAGGATATCGAGTACGGCTACCGCATGGATGGCCCGTTCGAGCCACACCAGGGGCACCGCTTCGACAAGTCAAAAATCCTGCTCGACCCCTACGCCAAGGCGATCGGCGGCCGGGACGTGTGGGGTGCACCACCCGACTGGGACAATCTCTACCCCCACCGCGGTCGTCTCGTTTTCGAGGATTTCGACTGGGAAGACGACCGCCCGCTCGAAAACCGACTCGAAGATCTCGTGATCTACGAGATGCACGTCCGCGGCTTCACGAAACACCCTTCCAGCGGCGTCAAATTCCCCGGCACATTCGCCGGCATCCGCGAGAAAATCCCCTACCTCAAGGATCTTGGCGTCAATTGCGTCGAGTTCCTCCCCGTGTACGAATTCGACGAGTGGGAGCACAGCAAGCCCGCCCCGCACGGGCACGGCATGCTCATGAATTACTGGGGATACAGCACCGTCGGCTTCTTCGCCCCCAAGGCCGGCTACGCCGCCACCGGCAAACTCGGCATGCAATGCGATGAGTTGAAGGCTCTCGTGAAGGAGTTGCACAAGAACGGAATTGAAGTGATTCTCGATGTCGTCTTCAACCACACCGCCGAGGGGAACGAACGCGGGCCATACATCTCATTCCGGGGGATTGATAACAAGACCTACTACATGCTCACCCCGGATGGGTACTACTTCAACTTCTCCGGCACGGGGAACACGCTGAATTGCAATAACCCCGTGGTTCGCAACGTGGTGTTGGATTGCCTCCGATATTGGGCCTCGGACTATCACATTGACGGGTTCCGTTTCGACCTGGCGACGATTCTGGGTCGGGATCAGTGGGGTGCCCCGCTTCCGAACCCGCCGTTGTTGGAGACGCTGGCCCACGACCCGGTCCTCGCAAAGTGCAAGCTCATCGCGGAAGCCTGGGATGCCGGCGGATTGTACCAGGTCGGATCCTTCCCGGCGTACGGCCGATGGGCGGAGTGGAACGGGAAATACCGGGATACCATCCGCAAATTCATCAAGGGCGATGCCGGGCAGATCGGCGAACTCGGCCAGCGGGTCACCGGGTCTCCGGATCTGTACTGGAACCGCGGCCCCGCCGCCTCCATCAATTTCATCACCTGCCATGATGGATTCACATTGTGGGATCTCGTCTCCTACAATTTCAAACACAACGATGCCAACGGCGAGAACAATAACGACGGGGCCAACGACAACAATAGCTGGAACTGCGGCTGGGAAGGGGCCACCGACAACGAGTGGATCAATTTCCTCCGCCGGAAGCAGGTCAAGAACGCCCTCGCCATCCTCCTGATGAGCCAGGGCGTCCCGATGATCCTCATGGGTGACGAACTCGGGCATACCCAACACGGCAACAATAACACCTACTGCCAGGACAACGAACTCACCTGGATCGACTGGAAAAAGGCGGAGAAACACACGGAGTTGACCCGGTTCGCGAAGCACGTGATCGGGTTCCGGCTGGCCCACCCGGCGCTGCGGTATCGCAAACACGTCGAGCAACTGCAGTGGGAAGACGGCGAGGTGCGGTTGAGCTGGCACGGAACCAAGGCGTGGGCCGCCGACTGGTCGCCGATGAGCCGAACCCTCGCGTTTATGCTTCACGGCCGGGAATCAGACGCCCACGGGCCGGCCCGCGATTACATCTACGTCGCGATGAATACACACTGGGAAAGCCACGGTTTCGAGTTGCCGAAACTTCCGACCGGCTGGAAGTGGCGGGTCAGCACCAACACCGCCGTCTCCCCGCCGGAGGATTGCTGGCCGATCGGCAGCGAACCGATTCTCTCGGAACAAAACTACGTCCTGGTCGGCGATCGCTCGGTCGTTGTACTCGTGGGGCGATAACCAATCCTTTCCGGCAACATCCATAGGGGGAACCGATGGCACTGACGCTGACCCTGACCATGGTGGACGACCGCGCCGAGATCGTCCTGACCGGCGATCTGGATGCAACCTCTGCCCCGCTTTTCCAGGCGGAACTGGAGAAGGCCGCCGCCGCGAAACCGAAGCACCTGGTGCTGCACCTCGCCGCCCTGGAATTCATGGCCTCGGCGGGAATCCGGATGCTGATCTTCGCGAAGCAGAAGATGGGTGCCGGAACGCGGGTCTATGTGATCGCTCCGCAGGAACCGATTCTGGTGACGCTGCAGCGGACGGGTCTCATGAATAGCGTGGTGGTTCAGGACCAGTTTTCGCCGCTGGGCTGAGTAGATTGCGAAGCTTCTGGTGGGTGCAGTTTCCGCCGCGACCGGGTTGGCCGCGGGTCTTGCAGGCGAGGCTTCACATGCAACCGTTGCATCTGGCCGGGACGCTGGACGCGCTCGCCCCCGTCAGCGAGTTCGTGAAGACCGCCGCCGCCGAGGCCGGGCTCGACAAAGCCGCCGCGTACCGACTGCGGCTGGCGGTCGTGGAACTTGTCACAAATGTGATCGAGCACGGCTACACCGAGCACGGCATGGCCGGCCCGCTCGATCTCTTCGCAGAACTGACTCCGGAAACGCTGACCGTCACCATCGAGGACGAAGCGGTGGCTTTCGACCCCCGCCAAGCCCCCGATCCGGACGATCTTCACCTGCCCCCCGAGGAGCGGCAGATCGGAGGGCTCGGGGTCTATCTCGTCCTCCAAGATGTCGATCGGTTCGACTACGAGCGGGTCGGCGGGCGGAACCGGAGCATTGTCGTGATGAGACGCCCTTCCGCCGTGCCGACCCCGTCGGTGTGACGGGGCCGAATCGGAGACTTGACGGGGACATCACGGCAGGATCGCGGCGACCCCGACGAAGACACCGGCCCCCAGGGTGCCACCCCACAGGTCGACTTCCGGCGGATACAGGAAGTACGGCACCGGGCTACCCGGGAGGCACTTGCCGGCACTCGAATCGTACCGCTCGCAGAAGTTCGACCCCACACGGGACGGCCACAACAGCACGTCCCGATAGAAGTGCATCGTCGATATCACCGGCTGGATCACACCGGCGTCCCAGCCGTACCGCTCGGAGTTGACCTCTTCGAAGTAGAGCCGGCGGTGCACGACGTAATTGGGCTCGATCAGCTTGGCCATCGCGGGGTATTCGTCCGTTTTCGGCTTGTACACCACGCCCGGCGGAGTCAGGACCGGCAGTTTCGGGAAGGCAAATCCCTTGGGGTCCGGGACGGGTTTCCCCGGTTGACGCTGGGCCAACGCGAGTTCCCGGACGATACGATTCTCGAGTTGCTCGGTGCTTTCGATTTTGAAGATGATCTTCCGTTCCGGTACGCCGACGTAGGGGTAGTCAGCGTCGTTGATGCCATCGTCGGATTTGGCCTTGGGATTCTCCGCCTGGATTGCCCCGGGAATCGGCGGAGCATCGACGTTGGGCAGGCTGTCTTCCGGCGGCTTTCGGAAGCTGACGCTCGGCTGGGCGTCGGGCCGGGTCCGGGGTGGTGTTGCCGGCCGGGAGGATGACCATTCCGGGGTCGGCGGGGAAACCACCGGTGGGAGTTCGCTGACCGGGCGAATCGAGCCGGGGGGCGTCCACACCGGCTCGGCGGCGTACGCCCCGGATGCGACCAGAAGAGCCGCGAGGCTAGTCGCCGCCCGCACCGTGGTCGACGGAACTGTAATTCGGTGCTTCTTGCGTGATCGCGATGTCATGCGGGTGGCTCTCCTGAACCGAGGCACCGCTGATCTGGATGAAGCGGGCTTTTTCGCGAAGTTCGTCGAGGTTCTTGGCCCCAACGTACCCCATCCCGGCCCGCAATCCCCCAACCAGCTGGAACACGAACGGAGCAAGCGGCCCCTTGTAGGGAACCCGCCCCTCGACCCCTTCCGGGACCAGTTTCCCGTTGGACCGCATGCCGCCGGAACGCTCGTGGCGGTCGTTGCGGTCTCCCTGGGAGTATCGGTCGGCGGAGCCGGCCATCATCGCTCCGAGTGACCCCATTCCGCGGTAGGCCTTGAAGGTCCGGCCGCGATAGAGGATCGTCTGCCCGGGGCTTTCGGCCAGGCCTGCGAACAGGCCGCCGAGCATCACCGCGTGGGCACCGCCTGCCAGGGCTTTCGTGATGTCCCCGGAGTACCGGATCCCCCCGTCGGCGATCAGCGACACCCCGGTCCCCTTCAATCCCCGGGCCGCCGAGGCGATGGCCGTCATCTGCGGGACCCCGACCCCGGACACGATCCGCGTCGTGCAGATCGACCCCGGCCCGATCCCGACCTTGACCCCGTCGGCCCCGGCGTCGGCGAGGGCGATCGCCCCTTCCGTCGTCGCCACGTTCCCCGCGATCAGGTCGATGTCGTACTTCTTCCGCAGGGTGCGAACCGTCTCCACGACGTTTCGGCTGTGCCCGTGAGCGGAATCGACCGTCAGGACATCCACACCCGCCCGAATCAGTGAGTCGGCCCGCTCGTAGTCGTGGACCCCGATCGCCGCCCCGACCCGCAGCCGACCGCGGCTATCCTTGCTCGCGTTCGGAAAGTTTTGGGCTTTATCAATGTCCTTGATCGTGATCAACCCTTTCAGTCGGAATAAATCGTCCACCAGGAGAAGTTTCTCCACTTTATTTCGGGTGAGAATTCGCTCGGCGGCCTCGAGTGTTGTGTTTTCCGGGGCCGTCACCAGGTTGTCCTTGGTCATCACCTCGGAGAGCTTTTGATCGTTGTCGGTCAGAAACTTGAGATCCCGGCGGGTCAGGATTCCCTTGAGGACCTTTTCTTCGCCGACGGTGATGGGGATTCCGCTGACGTGGTATTGCTCCATGACTCGACGGGCTTCGCCGACCGTGGCGTCCGGGTGCATCGTGACGGGGTCGGTGATGACGCCGTTCTCGCTGCGTTTGACCTTGTCCACTTCCCGCGTTTGCTCGGCAACCGACAGGTTCTTGTGGATGATGCCGATCCCCCCTTCCTGGGCGAGGGCGATGGCGAGTTCGCTTTCCGTCACCGTGTCCATCGGCGAGGAAAGCACGGGAATGTTGAGCCGAATCCGGCGGGTCAGGGTGGTTCGGATGTCGACTTCCTTCGGGACGACCTCGGAGAATCCCGGTTCGAGAAGGACATCGTCGAAGGTGATGCCCTGGTATGCGATCCGCTCGTGCATGAGGAGGCCCCGAAGGGGTGGCGGCGACTTTGGAAGATGGGGAATTATAGAAGGCCGTGAGGGAACCCGTCGATCCCAGCGGGGAAAGAGTCTGCGGGCTCAGCGTGAGTTCGACCAAAGAATCGACGTCATGGTCGCGAGAACTCCGAAAAGAGCCAACAGCGAGAGTCCAAGCCATAGCCGAGGGACGCGTGCTTCGAATTCCTCGTAGGACTGAGGGACCTCAGTTCCGCGACGGTCCCCTGTCCATCGGCGAGCCGAGCCGTCCTTCGCCACGATCTCCGTCTGGCAGGCGGCGAACGCAAGGCCGACGAGAACCACCCAGACAACCGCGGGGAACACCAGCGAAGACGGAATCTGCATCCCACCCGCGAGCACCGCGATCGAGTTGTTCGCAATGTGCATCGTGACCGGAACCCACAGCGATCGCGTCGAAAGGTAGACGAGGTGCAGCACGATCCCCATGCCCATCAGGGAGACAAACTGGGACAGCTGCAGGTGCACCAGTGCAAACAGGAACGACGTCAGAATGACCCCACGGACCTTCCCAAGCCGTTCGACAAGGACACCACCGAGCACTCCGCGAAACCAAAGCTCCTCGGAGTAGCCCGTCAGGAACCCGATGGAGACGATCCACATCAGCGGGTTGTGTTGAAACATTTCCAGAAGAGCCTGCTCATTCTGGAAGTCCCGTTTCGCGGGCGTCAGATGTTGGGCCACCCAATCGGCGAGCATCATGACACCGGGAAGTAACAGAAGTGCGAGCAAGACGTACCCTGCGTCGGGTTTCCGGTGCCCGATTCGCTGGTGCCAGTGTGGGCCGACATATCGGTTGAGCAGGTAGTAGGACAGGAAGATTCCGAGCAACGGGCCCATACCCGCAGAACATCCGATCACGCCGGATGCGCTTCTGAGATCTCCTGGTGCTCCTCGAACCGCGAGAACGAAAGCGATCAGAACAAAGACAAAAGGCACATATGCGAGGATCACGTATGCGAGCGTCCACAGCAACGCGAGACCAACTCCCATCGTTGGGGGAGAGGGATCGCGACGGGAACGGTTCGCCGGATACCCTGGAAGCCCCGCAACGGCCCCGACCGGCCAGAAGGTCGGAGGGCCTCCCGGTTCGGAACCGAACCCGGCAAAGGGCGATTCCTCAATAGGAGCCGCCGAAGGGAAAACAGGCTCCGGGATTGCCTGGTCTCCGGCAACCGAGCCGGGTTGGACGATCTCGGGAAGGCTCGGAAGCAAGGCATCCGAATCGCCGGGGATTGCCGGAAGAGGCTCGGGTTCTTCGAAATCCTCCGGCATCTGTGCTCTCCCGGCAATCCTGATGTTGCGAGGAAGATTCTAAAACAATCGCCAGACGTCGAGGCCAATCACGAAGAGCATCAGGCAGAGAATCATCCCCAGACCCAGATACGTGAAGATGACCTGCACCTTTTCCGGTGCCGGCTTGCCGCGGATCCACTCATAGATCAGGAACACCATGTGCCCGCCGTCCAGAACCGGGATCGGCAGGAAGTTTACAACCGCGAGGTTGACACTGATCAGGCCGATCCAGATCAGCAGGTGCCAGACGTCCTCGCCGGCGATGAAGTAGCTCGCACGGGCCAGCGTGATCGGGCCGCTCATAAGCTTGTAGGAAATCCGCCCGAACACCATCGAGTACAGCCCGAGGTAGACCATCTTGATCGAGCGGTAGGTTCGGTACGCCCCCATTTCGAGGGCTTCGAGAATGCCGTCGGCTTTCTGCAATCGGCGGTCGGGCAGCAGTTCCAGACCCCGATCCACGACGGGCCAGGTCTTGTCCTCGACGGACGAAATCGAAACCTCGACGGTTTCCCCGCGACGCTCCACCTTGGCGTCGAACTCGTGGGGGGCCATCGCCTGGAGCTTGTAGTCCACGAACGCCCACTGGTTCGGGCGGACATCCTCCCACGGCAGTGTGATTTCCTTGCCGGCATGATCCCGAGCCTTGAAGCGGACCTGCGTGATCTTGTCGCTGGGCTGGAACTTCCCGCTGGCGGGCGAATCCTTGGCGACGTGGTTGACGACCGCCTCGATGTTGTACGCCAGGCCCAACCCGTTGATCGGCACCGGCGAGCCCGGCATCTCCGCCCGACTCATGTCGTACCGGTACGACGGATCCCACTCCATCTCAAGAGGGACTTGCTTGTCCGTGTGATCCACAACCCGCAGTACCGTGACCGTAAGCTTGCGGTTACCCGGGTTGCGGTCGGCCCACTCGTCGAGATCGTGGGGAAGTCGAAGTGGGTCAAGCAACCGCACATTCGCGCCAGCGGATGCGTCCGGACCGCTGGCCACGAACTTGGTCGTCTTGCCGTCCGCTTCCGGCACCTCGATCGCGACGATCTGGTCGCCGGGTGAGGGTGCCTCTCCGGTCTGGGCGGCGTGGATCCCCGATTTCTGCGCGGGAGAACCCCAGCGGACCGCGGTCACCTCGCCCATCCGCATCCGCAGGCCGGTGTCGAAGTGGTACGCCGGCGGGACCGTGATGACTTGCACTGGAGCCGTTTCGGGTTCCCCCTTCCGGGTGACTTGGAACGTCACCGGTTTCCCGGCGAGTCGGACCAGTCGGCGGTGGTAGTCGAAGAATTCTCCGGGCAGACCTTCCGGATGCGGGTCGAGCGGGGTCACCTTGCTGGGATCGTTGGGGTCGGTCATGGCCCGGATGTGGTCGCCGGGCAGAAACGCCGGGCCACCCTCGGCCGTCGTCGCCTGGGAAGCGGCGGAACCGGCCTGGTACGGCGGGGGCTCGTCCCGTTTCTGCGACCGCAAGATCATCGCCTGCGGAGGCCGGATCCCGAGTTGCGGCAGCAACGCTCCTTCCGGCCGGGTCGGTTCGACGTGGACCTCCCGACGATTCCCTGCATAGTCGAGGTCCAGAAAAACCGTCTCACCCTTGTTCGTGCTCGAAACGATGGGTCGGATGTCGTCGAACCAGGGGTTGGATCGGCCGTTGATGCGCTTGATTTCCGTACCCGAGTGCAAGCCCGCCTGCCACGCCGCCGACCCGCTCTCGACGTGCGAGGCGATCGCGGGGAGTTCCTGGACCCCGTTCATGTACGTGATCACGAAGCAGATGCAGCCCAGGATCAGGTTCATGATCACCCCGGCAGAGATGATCAACATCCGCTGACCGACGGTTTTCTTGCGGAAACTCCGCGGGTCGTCTTCTGCTTCCTCTTCGTGCCCGCCTTCCGCCTCCCCCTCGCCGACCATCGCGACATAGCCGCCGAGCGGAATCATCGCGAGTTTGTAGGTCGTTTCCCCGTACTTGAACTGGCAGAAGGGAAGGGCCGGCCCGAAGCCGATGCTGAAGGTACGGACGTGGACATCGCACCATTTCGCAGCGAGGAAGTGCCCGAGCTCATGCAGGAAAATGATCAGGCTCAGCCCCGACCCGGCGAGGAGCAGATCGAGCGGATGGAGGTAGCGACAGATCAGCCCGATCGAGACCGCGATGAACACGAGCTTCGACCAGTTCTGCCGGAACCACCCGCCGAGAGTATCGGGAGGAGGCGGCTCGTCGGACGGCGGCGGGAGATCGCTCGGGATGTGCGGCAGGGTCACCGACTGCTCGGATTCAGGCTTCGCGTTCGCGTCCAACGGGCCACCTCCTGTCGCGCCCAGCGGTCGGCGGCGAGGAGGCCGGCGAGCGAAGGGGCGGGGTCGAAGTCATGTGCGTCGAGGACTGCCCGGGCACATCGGGCAATCTCCAGGAATCCGATTCTGCCGGCGAGGAAGCCCTCCACCGCTGCCTCGTTCGCAGCGTTGAAGACGGCCCCGCAAGTCCCGCCACGCCGAGCCACCTCAAAACCGAGGTCCAGTGCCGCGAACGTTTCCCGATCCGGCTGCTCGAAATGCAGTGCGGAAAGAGCCCGCCAGTCGAGCTTCTTCGCCGGCCCCACCACTCGCTCCGGATAGGTTAGGGCCAGCTGGATCGGCAACCGCATGTCCGGCGGCGACAGCTGGGCGAGGACGGAACCGTCGGCGAATTCCACGAAAGAATGCACGATCGATTCTGGGTGCACGATCACATCGATCTGCTCTGGGGCGAGCGCGAACAACCACCGGGCCTCGATCACCTCCAGCGCCTTGTTCATGAGCGTCGCGGAATCGACGGTGATTTTCGGACCCATCTGCCAGGTCGGGTGCCGCAATGCCTGTTCCGGCGACACGGATTCGAGCTCGATCGCGGACTTTCCCCGGAACGGACCGCCGCTCGCCGTCAGGACGACCCGGGTCACATCGGCCGCGGTGTGCCCGGTCAGGGCCTGGAAGATCGCGGAGTGCTCGCTGTCGACCGGGAGGATGGTCGCGTTTCGGCGGGCGGCGAGTTCCATGACCCAGCGACCACCGACGACCAGGGTTTCCTTGTTGGCGAGGGCGACGGTCTTTCCGGCTTCCAGGGCTGCGACTGTCCCGTGAAGTCCGGCCGCCCCGACGACTGCCGCCAGAACCACATCCACGTCCGGTGCCGCCGCCAGATCGCAGCAGGAATCCTCACCCGACACGAGCTCGGTTTCCGATGGGAACGCGGTGCGGTCGGCTTTCGCGAAAGCGGCCGGATCCGCCAGGACGGCAACCCGCGGCCGAAACTGCCGACACTGCTCTGCGAGCAATTCCCACCGGGAATTCGCACACAACCCGACAATCTTGATCCGGTCCGGCAGGGCGGCGGCAACGTCGAGGGCACTGGTCCCGATCGAGCCGGTGCAGCCGAGCACCGCGACCCGGCGAGGGAAGTTCGTGGCGCTTCGAGGTGTCGACGCGGTTACCGTCACTGGTCACCGGGGTCGAGGAAGTCGGAACGATCTGGGAATTCTATGGCCGACCGGGAGGATGCCGCAAGGGAGGTCCGGAAAGCAGAACCGCCGTGAGAACGGACAGTTCCCACGGCGGTGATTGTACAGCCGGATCAAAGTCATTTCGTGAGGAAGAAGACGGCGGCCACACCCACACCGGTGAGAACGATGGTGGCGATGATGATCATGAGATTGTTCCCGCCACCGCTGGCCGGTTCCGGCATGCTCCCCTGGCTGATCCACCCGGTGGAACTGGTCGCGATCTTGTTGGGATTCGCGAACGGGGCGGGTTCGAGGTCCGCGACTTGCTGATCCTCGAAACTCTGGGGAAGCGGCTGGTTCGTGAAGGTCCCGCGACCGGGGAGTTGCGGTTGGGTCGGTCGACCCATTCCCATCCCCATGCCGCCACCTCCCATTCCTCCGCCACCACCCATTCCCCCGCCCATCCCGCCTCCGCCCATTCCACCACCCATCGCTCCGGGACCGGGCATGGGTGTGGGCTGGTTGACACGGTTTCCACCGGCACCGGGAAGGCCCTGCATCGGGCGGTTCGGGGTGCTGGAGGTTGGGAAAGGATTGGATTTGGTAGGTGCGGCGAGTCCGGGCATCTTCGCGCCAGAACCGGTGGACATCCGGGAGCCGGGCATCGGCCGTTGCATCGCGCCGCCGCCCGCCATGCCAACGTCGGCCCCGACGCCAGCGAGTTCCCCGAGGTAGGGTTCGAGAGCCTCAACCACCTCGTCGGTCCCGGCGAAGCGACCTTCCGGGGTCTTGGCCATCAGGCGGGCGATGACCGCAACCATCCCGTCCGGCGTTTCCGGGGCGAGTTCCTTGATGGAGGTCGGATCCTTGGTCTGGTGTGCCATCATTTTTTCGACGGCAGACCCTTCCGGGAACGGAACCCGACCGGTGAGGCAGTAGTAGAGAGAGCAACCGAGGGAGTACTGGTCGCCGGCCGGGGTGCGGTTCGTCGGTTCCATGATGGATTCCGGCGAGGCACAATCGAGACCGGAGGTCAGGGTGTTGGCGGTCGACATGGTGTCGACCAGCGATTCCCCTTCGTTCTCGACGAGGAGGGAACCGATGCCAAAGTCGAGGATCCGGGCCTGGTTGTCGGACCCGATCATGATGTTCGACGGCTTGAGGAGGCCGTGGAAAATCGCGTTTTGGTGGCTGATCGCGAGACCCTGGGCGATTTGCACGCCGATCAGAGCGGTTTGTTGGGCCGTCAGGCGACCGTTTTGTTGGACCATCGCCTCGAGCGTCTGCCCATCCGCGAGGGGCCACACGAGGTAGTGCAAACCACCGGCGGTTCCGACGTCGACGAATGGGACGACCGCAGGGTGCTGGAACTGCCCGAACGCCCGAACCTGTCGGCGAGCGAGGCGGACGTTCCACATACTCCGGCGGGGGAGCACCTTGACGGCGTAGAGTTGATTGTCGTTCTTGGAGGTCGCCTTGTAGACCTGCCCCATGCTCCCCTGGCCGATCGCGTCGAGCAGAACGTATGGCCCGAGGACCAGACCCTGCGTCTTCCCGTTGAGGATGCGGTCGGCCTGGAAAGCCGTGATGGTGTTTTGCTGGACGAGGTATTCTGCCAGGGCAGGGGCTTCGGCCCGAGGGTTGCGTTTGAGGAATTCGCTGACGATTTGGTCCAGTTGACCCCGATCGATCAGACCGCTACGCCGGAGGTCCCAAACGAACCACTCACACGCCCCAAGATCGTTGGTCACCATTTGTCGGCATCCTGGTCGGGGTGTCGGTTCGCGCCGGCCGGCGAAGCAAAAGCCGAACGGGCGATAAACTACGGCTATGCTCAATCTACGGTTCACTTAGATTAAGCCAAGGTTCCGTGCTGTCAAACCTTTTAGGGCTGTTTTCACTTCCCGCCCGAACCGGTAGACTGACCAAACCGAGCGATCTTCTGCGCGATCCGAAAATCGTTGGAACCTGGCTCGCTCTGTCTCGAAACTCTCTTCCTTGCACAATCCCGGACCCATGCCTCCAAGTCCCTACGATACTTGCCCCTGTGGTAGCGGCAAAAAGTTCAAGTGGTGCTGTCAGCCCTATTTTGCCCGCGTGGAGCAGGCGCTCGAACTCCACCAAAGTGGACAGCACGAGTCGGCCCTCCGGACCCTGGAAGGCCTCACCAAGGAGCATCCGGAATACCCTCCGGTTTGGGGGTATTTCGCGCAACTGCTCTACATGGAAGGGCAAACCGAGAAGGCCGAGGAATCCCTCGAAAAAGCCTTTGCCTTGCAACCCAACTTCCCGATGGGGTTCCTTCTCAAGGGGATGTTCCGCCAGTCAGAGGGGGAGATCATCGGAGCCTTGCTGCTCTTCCGCAAGGCGGCCGATGCGTATGACCATCAGGCACACGACCAGCTTGCCCAGGTCCACGAGCTCATCGCCCGAAACGAGATCATCCTCAATCGCGTGGTCGCGGCCCGGGCCGCGCTCGAACGGGCGATCCACCTCAACCCGGGGGACCAGGAGCTCCGCGAGCAATCCGAGGCCCTCTTCGGCAGCGAATCGCGGATTCCCCTGGCCGCCCGGAAAAAGTACACCTTCCGTCCCACGGCGAAGCCCATCCGCACCGACGCCGCCACCGGAAGACTCACAGACGCACGCAATGTCTTCGACGAACTGACACAGAAAGTGCCGGACGATCCCGCCGCCTGGTTCAACCTGGGGCTGGTTCGGGCCTGGCTCGGCGAGCAACCGCAAGCCGTCGCCGCTCTGGAGAAGTCTGTCGAGCTCGAATGGGATGACGCCAAGGCGGAGGAATCCCAGGCTCTGGTGGAAGTCCTCAAGTGTGGCCAGGGGATGGAGAACGACTCGGACTACACGGAGTACCGCGTCTTCATGCCCCTCCGCAACCCCGACGCCATTCTCGGGTTGCTCCGGGCCTGGGATCGGGAACGGAAGATGGTCGCCCCGCAATCCGACCCCGAGAGTGGCAGCTTCTCCTGCGTTCTGGTCGAAGAACTGCCGAGCCTCCTCGAAACCGGGACGTCCCTCGGCCGGGTCATGGCCCACCTGACGATCGTCGGCGGGATGTTGCGGATCTGGGGTGCCGGGAAGGAAGACGTCCAGAAACTCGCCACCGAGATCCGCGACCGGGTCAACATCGCCGTCGGTGAACCGGTCGAAGGCACCGGCCCCGCCCATTTCGGCGACATCGCTATGCAGGCCTGCGCGTACCCGCTCCGCACTTCGAACCTCGAAGAAGCCGAGGCGAAACTCCGCTCCCATGCGGAGCACTGGTTCGAGAACGTGTGGGCTCACCAGCCCCTGAAATCTCTGTCCGGGACGACCCCGCTCGACGCGGGGGGAAGCAAACTCCTCCGGAAACGGCTCATCGGGGTGATCCGGTTCCTCGAAGACTGCCTCGCCGGCTCCGCCCCACGCAAGCAGATCGGAAACCAGGCGGTTCCGATCCAGATCTACGATTTCTCCCGGTTGCGGCACAAATTGAACGCCGAGATCCAGCCGCCGGGCGAGGCACCGACGATTCACGTCCCGCCCGATCCCACCCCGACACCGCAGGCCGCCCCCGCTGCATCGGCATCCGCCCCGTCGGCACCGGCACCAGCCGCGAAACCCGCCGGGCCACGTGATTTCGCCAGGATGAACGCAGGCGATCTGGCCTCACTTCCGGTCGCAGACCTCACCGCTGGCGAGCTCGAGGACGCAATGCGGGCCGCCCTGAAGCTCGACGCTCGCGATCTCGCGGTCGCTTTCGCGTTTGCCGGCGTCGGAAAACCGGCTGATCCTGCCAAACCGGATCGCTACCCGTTTTTCGCCGTCCTGATCACCGGTGCCCTCGCTGAAGGAAACTCCGAAGCGGGTTTGAAACACGCCCGCGACGGATCGGCCTACGATGCCGAGCACAACGCCGGCAAGCGGGCCAACGAGTATTCCGTGCGGAAGGCCCAGATTCTCTCGAAAATCGGCGACGCCGACGGCGCCGCCACCGAATTCGACGAACTTCTGACTCGCAACCCGGACGAGGGGAAGTTCTACGTCACCGCGACGGAAACCATGCTCTCTGCCCGGAAACCGGAGAAAGCCCTCTCCTTCGCGGAGCGGGGGCTCGAAACCGCCCGTCGGACCGGCAACCGGGACCTGGAGGGGGCATGTCTCGAACTCTCCGAGGCGGCAAAACGGTTGAAGTGACCCCGACTTCGCCGGAACCCCCACCCGTTACGACCATCCCGACTTGAGGAAAAGTTGATGATTCCCAGGTAACACCCTCGTCACCGGCCCTTGTGACCGGTGCCGACGGGTGTTACCCTCGTATTGCTCTCCGACGGCCGAATCGGCCGTTCCTGCCCCGCCGAACGAACGCCAGAGATCCGAATATGCGGAGCATTCCCACTTTTGCCTGCCTACTGACCCTGGCCCTGACTGCCGGAGGAGAAGCACTCGCTGATCCACCGGCGTCACCCGATCCGTCGGTCAAAGTTCCACCAGAAGTCAAAGACATCATCGCCCGCATGTCCGCGGACGATTACCGCATTCGGGAAAAAGCGGGCCGAGAACTTGCTTCTCTCGGCGACAAGTCGCTTCCGGTCCTCCTCGCTGCCCTCAAGGACATCGACGACCCCGAAGCCGCCCGGCGTGTGGAGGTGATCGTCCAGAAAATCCAGACTTCCCGGCTCGTCGCCGCCCGCACCGTGACGGCGAGTTTCAAGAACGTCTCCGGGAAGGCGGCCCTCGACGAGATCGCGAAGCAAACCGGCTACCGCATCCTGACCAACGGAATCGGTGCCGCGACGGGGAAAGTGACGCTGGAACTCAAAGAAACCCCATTCTGGGAAGCTCTCGACAAGGTCAGCGAGGCGGCCGGGATCATGCCCAACTTCCAGGACGAGGAGGGCACTCTCAGCGTCTATCAGGGCGATGCCGTCAATCCTCATGTCGCCTACTGCGGTCCCTTCAAGATCCTCGCCACCCACATCAGCTCGAACCGGAGCCTCCAGCTTTCCGGCTTCTCCCGCCAACACGCGGGGCAACGCGGGCACGAGAACATCTACATGAATCTCCAGATCATGTCCGAACCGAAGTCGCCGATCATCGGCATCGGGCAGACGCTGATCGTCGAGGCGACGGACGACAAGGGCAACTCGCTCGCCCCGCCGCGAAACAACGGCTACCAGCGGGATTCATACTACGCCCCGCAGATCGGGTATCGCTCCTACACTCAGGGAAGTTCCCTCAACCTTAGCCGAAGCGGACGGGAGAGCAGCACGATCAAGGAGATGAAGTTGAAGATGTCGGTCACGATCCTCGCGGAGGCCCGGCCGGATGTCATTTTCGAGAACATTACGAAGGCCAAGGGGAAGCGGCTCAACGGGCGATCGGCCGAGGTTTCGATCCGCGAGGTCGGAGAAGCGAACGGGATGGTGACCGTCAGTCTGACCGCGACCAACCGGCACGGGCAGCCCAACGACTACACCTGGAGCAACACCGTTCACCAGCGGCTGGAACTGTTTGACGAACAGGGTCAAAAGTTCCGCTCGTTTGGGCTCAACGAGCAAAACAACGGCCCGAACGTGGCGTCGATGACGGCTCAGTTCGGGTCGGATGGCCAGCGAAAGATGGGGAAACCGGCGAAATTCCAGGTCGTTGAGTGGATCCCCCTGACCCGAGAACTGGAGTTTACGCTCAAGGATATCCCCCTTCCGTGATTCAAACGACGCCGACGATCACAGATCGTCGGGGTTGACGGTGAGCCCGTCGTTGATGCTGTTGAGACGCTGGAATGTGGTCGCGTTGCAGCCGAAGCGGATGACCCGGACCGAGCCATCCACCAGTCCGGCGTTCATTCCGCCAATGTGGGAACCGCCGAACTCGTTCCGACCGGCGAGTGGGTCGCTGTCCGGATTCGGGTCGGTGGCTTTGATGTCCGGAAGCAGGGGGAAGGAAGTGCTGCCACGTCGGAAAATCTCGGAGTCCCAGCCCGGGGCCACGTAGGGTTCGTTGTCGTCGTAGGTCTGCCCGAGCAGGCCCAGTTTCAACCGCTTTTCCCCGATCATGAGTGTGTTCGAGGTCCCGTCCGCGATGGTGGCGATCTTCACGGAGTTCGCGTTCATCGCGATGAGGACGCCATCTGTTCCACTCGCCCCGGCGGAACCGGCGTAGTCGATTTTTCCGGAACCACCGTAAAGTGCCGGTGCTCGGCGTGTGGGACAGTAGTAGATTTTGACGAGCGACGCATACACGGTGTTGTTGTTGGTGTTGTCGAAAATTGCCCCCTGCTCGATGTAGGGGAGGATCGTGTAGGGCCAGCTCCACTCGGTCCGGTTCAGGGGAGCGCAACAGCCGGGGGCGTTGACGCCTGGGCCGGGGGAAACGCAACGCATTGCCTGGTTCACGGATGAATTGATTGGGGCATCGCACTCGTTTTTGCCGCCGTTGGGGAACATGCCGACCGCGTCGTGATAGCTGTGCCAGGCGATTCCGATCTGTTTGATGTTGTTCTGGCACTGCGATCGGGCTGCCGCCTCGCGGACTTTTTGAACCGCCGGCAGCAAGAGCCCGATCAAGATCGCGATAATCGCAATGACAACGAGCAGTTCGATCAGCGTGAACGCCACGCGTCGGCATGGGAGAGACATGCGAGCTCCAACAAATGAGGGGCTGGCTTCTTGCGTTTCGGAAGCTTCGATAAGATAGAGCACGATTGGTGCCCTGCAAACAGCGATTTTCTGCGATGTTTCGCTCGATCGTTTCGTCATCCGAGTTCGCGTGGGGTTGCCTGGCGATCGGCCTGGCCGGGTTGGTCGCGTCCCTGGCGGAGTTCTGGGGTGCGAATCCGGGGCATGCAGACCGATTCCTGGTCCTTCTGGGCTCCGCGTGGGCGGCCTGGGACGCGTGGGCGGCCTGGGACGGGAAAAGTCACTTCCTTTCGGAACCGTTGCAACCCCGGCGGTTTTCCGGCACGATCCTGGTGACCCTGGCCGCGATGACGGCTCCGGTTGCGTGGTATCTGCAATCGCGAGCCGGGGTTCGACCGCTTTTGCTCTGGTGGCAGGCGGGCGTGCTGGTACTCGCCACCGCCGGGATCCTGCTCCGGACCCACGGCTGGCTGCGACTGCGGACAATCGCGTTTCCCCTCGCATTTCTGCTCTTCGCGCTGCCGATCCCGGGGCGGATCCTTTTTCCGCTTCAGAGCGGATTGCAGGAACTTACCACTTCCGCGGCCCAGACACTTCTGTCGGCGATGGGGGTCACTGTCGAGCGATCCGGCTTCGTTTTGCGTCTCCCGGGTGGAGAACTGGGGGTGGCGGAAGCGTGCAGCGGCGTGCGGTCGGTGACGGCGATCACCGCCATTGCGGCGTTTGTGGCGTACCTGCGGGGATTTGGCCTCGCCCGGGGGGTAACCCTGGTGGCTCTTTCGATTCCCGTGGTGGCGGCGATCAACATTGTGCGAGTCGTGCTCAGCGGGTTGATTCAAGAGCACGTTGGAGTGGATTTCGTCCGTGGGGACTGGCACGAGGCGCTCGGGGTCGCGATGGTTCTCGTCGGGCTCGGGATGGTCCTGGGACTGGCGACTCTGCTGGGTTCCTCCCTTCCCGGGCAATCGGAGCCGATTCTGGAACAGGTTCGAGAGGAGAAGTCTCCGACCGTCGGCTGGGGCGTTGCGGGCTTCCTGGGGTTGGCAGTGGCGGCGTGCCTGGTTGCGGGAATGACCGGGTCGCAAGACGAGGAACATCAGCGTGTTGCTGCACCGATTTCCGAGCTTCCCCTGCAACTCGATGCCTGGCACGGGGAAGAGCAGCGGGTTCCCGAGTTCGTGACGGAAACACTGCGATACGACGAGGCGGTCTACCGGATCTACACCAACAACCTCGGCCGGAAAGCGCATGTTTGGGTGATCTTCTGGCAGCGGTTCGCGGTGGCCAACCCGCACGATCCGGACGTTTGCTGGCCCCGCCGCGGGTTCGAGATTGCCGGGCGACGCAAAGAGACGGTCCCCGTCGTCGGCGGGCAGCTCACTGCGACATCCCGGGATTACCGGCGAGGTCCCGATCGGCAGTTGCTCCTTTACTGGATGCAGGACGGGCGAGATGTGGTGGTCGACCCTGACGCCCCGGCTGAGGAGAAAAAATTGTTCCAGTCGCGGGCCGGCCACGGTTGGATCCAGCCGCTCCTGGGATTCTCGGCCGAAGAATTTCACCGGCCGCGATTGATGGTTCTGGTCGCGTTCCAGGATGGCAGCTCAGCCGTGCGGGCGGACGCGCTGGCGTTGACGAGCCTGCTGGCTGGGGAAATTTACCGGATTTGCCCGTGGGCGAACCCGACCGTCAAATGAGTTTTGCACGTCTATTCCGTGAAATTGCAGAGAATGGGCAATATCCATCGAATTTTGACAACAACGTTCTTGCAACCCCGCGGTGCTCTTCCGTAGGATATCGCCATCTGGTTCAGTCGAGATTCGAAGCTATCTCCAAGCTTCGGTGCGTGACCGCCCCCCCCGGTCCGCCGTTGTCGAGTCCGACTGAGCCTAGATGTTCTGAAAATGTTCGTGCGAACCTGGTATCTCTCGCATTTTGGCGGGAGTCCGTCCTACCTGGAGTCGCCCAATGGACGCGGTTTTGGTCCTGTGCCTCGCCGTAGTTTTCGGCGGGATAGGGACGTATTTTGCCCGCCAGTTTGCCCGCAGGGTGGGTCTGACCGACAACCCGGATGGCAGGCGGAAAATCCATCGCGAGCCGATCGCTCTTGCCGGGGGAATCGGAGTTTTCCTGGCGATTCCGCTGGCTCTGCTCGCAGGGTCGGCGATTTCGCCCACAGTTCTGGCTGATCTCTCGGCGTATATGCCGAAGCTGCTCGCACTCCTCGCCGCCGCAGGGATGATCACGCTTGTCGGCCTTGCGGACGACAAGTTCAACCTCCGGGCTCGCTACAAACTCGCCGGCCAGATCGCGGCGGCCCTCCTGCTCGTGGGAGTAGGAGGCCTGCAGATCGACTCCGTCACGCTGTTCGGAACACACGTGCAACTCGGATATCTCGCCATCCCGGCCGCGGTGGCCTGGCTGATCCTGTCGGTTAACGCGTTGAATCTGCTCGATGGAATGGATGGGTTCCTCGGAAC
Source organism: uncultured Alcaligenaceae bacterium (assembly GCA_964552815.1). Classification (GTDB taxonomy): domain Bacteria; phylum Planctomycetota; class Planctomycetia; order Gemmatales; family Gemmataceae; genus CAYUHJ01. The sequence goes on from CAZKIQ010000037.1 coordinate 30,330, forward strand.
CGTCGGGGTGGTGATCTGTGCCGCTCTGGCGGCGATGGCATTCGCCCGGGGGAATCCGGTCGTGGCCTGGGTGGCGATCGCGATGTCGGGGGCCCTCATCGGATTCCTGCGATTCAACCTTCCTCCGGCGACGGTTTACCTCGGCGACGCGGGAAGCCACCTCGTCGGGCTTGTGATCGGGGCGCTCGCTCTCATGGCTTCTCTCAAGGGACCGACGGTCGCGATCGTCGCCCCGGCGGTGCTGCTTGTCCTTCCCGCACTCGACACCACGGCGGCGATCGTCCGGCGGAAACTGACCGGGCGCGGGCTGGCTCATGCCGACCGGGGACACCTCCACCACGTGCTGCAACGGAATGGGCTCACGCATCGGCGGATTTTGATCCTCGTTGGAGCACTCGGTGCAATTGCGGGCGGCGGGGCGATGGTGAGCGTGCTCCTCCAGAACGACCTGTTTGCCCTGCTTGCCGGGGCCGGGGTGGTGCTGATTTTGCTCGCGGGCGGACTCTTTGGAAACGCGGAATATCGTCTGATTCGCGAGCGGCTATTCGGGGTCGTCCGTCGCGTTACCGCCGGGGATTCCGCCGATGTGGAACTTGAGGTGCGATTGCAAGGAGTCGGGAACTGGTCCACCGTCTGGAACGAAATCACCCGTACTGCTTCCGATCTGAACCTGCTGCAACTTCGGCTCGATGTAAACGCTCCGGTCTGGCACGAGGGCTACCACCGACGCTGGGATCGGGGCGGGAAAGCGGTGGCGGAATATGAGGTCTGGCGCGTCGAGTTGCCGCTCTTCGGCTGTGGCCAGGTTCTCGGCAGGCTGACCGTCATCGGGGTCCGCGATTCCCGACCCATCGTCGAGAAGATGGCAATCTTGTCCCGGATTGCCGACGCGGTGGAGTCACGGGCGGCATTGGTCGCGGACTCGGTGCGGACCCCGCCAGCGACGGTCGTCACCACCGATACCCCTGCCGATGGATTGCCGGCACTCCGGGCTCGCTCCAATCCGCCGACACCCAAACCGCGAGCAAGCCTGCCGATTCCCGGTTGATTGGGCAGGCGATTCCGGATGCGTATGATGACATCGTCCGCAGGATGGGAGATGTCACATGCCCGCTGCGTCCGACGCGCTCCTTCGTTACCGTCCCTGGCGGGGAACGCTGCTGCCGCCGATCTTCGGCTCGCTGGCGATGGCGCGAATCAGTTTGCTCGTGATGATCCGTCGTCGTCTGTTCTGGGGCTTGTATGGCCTCGCATTGATGGTCTTCTTTTTCTTCTTCTACGGGCAGTACCTCGTCGTCTGGATCCAGCAGCAGACCGCGGGGCAGACGGTGTTTTTCGGCGGGGTGCCGGTCAAGGCGGCGGACCTCACGAAGTTCCTCGATCGGCTTTCCCTCAATGGGTCCGGGCACACCTTCGCGAACTACATCTGGTTCCAGGGTTACATTGCGATGATCGTCCTCGCCCTCGCGGGGGCCGTTCTTGTTGGCAATGATTTCCACCACGGCAGTTTGCCATTCTATCTCTCCAAGCCGATCGCCCGGCGACATTACGTCCTCGGGAAGTGCCTGGGAATTGCAGCCTTTATCAATCTCCTCACCACTGTCCCCGCGGTGGTGTTATACATCCAGGCGGGGTTGCTCTATGACTGGAAGACATACTACACCGATCATCTCCGCCAACTCGTGGGCATCCTCGGATATGGTTTGACGTTGACGGTCGGTCTCAGTCTCCTGCTGGTGGCGACGGCGGTGAGTGTGCGACGGACGGTGCCGTTGATCATGGTCTGGACCGGGATTTTCGTGCTTTGCCGGATGCTGGGGGGGTTCCTCGTCGACGGGCAGTTCCTCAACCCGCGATGGCGGCTGATCGACCTGTGGAACGATTTCTACCTCGTCGGGCTGGCCTGCCTCAACGTCGATCGCAACACGGTGCGGCCGGTAGCGCAACCGGAGTTCTGGGAGGCGGCGGCGACCGTCTTCTTCGTGTGCGTTGCATGCATTCTCTACCTGCGACGACGCATCCATGCCGTGGAGATTGTGTCGTGACCGAGGATCTGCAGGTGATGGCACACCCATCCATGGCCGAGGTTGCACCTGTATCTGCAACCGATCCCGCTGCAATATCTCAGCCATCACACCCCTTACTGCTCTTCGAGCGGGTCAGTAAATGGTATGGTCCCGTGCTGGGGTTGAACCAGGTCACCCTCGAACTCACCGGCGGAATCACCGGCCTCGTCGGGGCCAACGGGGCCGGGAAGTCAACGCTGATCCGGCTCGCGACCGGACAGGCCCGACCGTCCCTCGGTCGAGTCACGATTCGCGGGATCGACGCCTGGGACTGGCAGGCACGCCGGCTCGTCGGATACTGCCCGGACCACGACGCGTTCTACGAGGACATGACCGGCCGGGATTTCGTGCATGCCATGGCCCGGTTGTGCGGCTACCCCCGCTCCGAAGCTCGCCAGCGGACCGAGGCGATGCTCGAACTCGTCGGCATGGCCGAGCGGGCGTCCCGCAAACTTCGCGGCTATTCCAAGGGGATGCGGCAACGCGTCAAACTCGCCCAGGCCCTGATCCACGACCCGGAACTGCTGGTCCTCGACGAGCCGCTCGGCGGAATCGACCCCGTCGGTCGGCAGGAAATGCTCGAACTTTTCCGCAAACTCGCGGGGGCCGGCAAGTGCCTGCTCGTGTCGAGCCACGAACTCGAGGAGTTGGAAAAGCTCACAAATCACGTCGTTGTCATGGCTCGCGGCCGCATCGCCGCCGTCGGGACATTGCAGCAGATCCGCGACCTCATGGACGACTTCCCGCTTTCCGTGCGAATCGAAGTCGGCCAACCCCGGGAACTCGGGCGTCGGCTGCTTGCGCTGGAGGACGTGGTCGGGGTCGATGTCGACGGGGACGGCCTGACCGTGCGAGCGAAGCATCCCCAGAAATTCTTCCGTGCGTTTGGTCGCCTCGTGACGGAAGAGTCGCTTGAGGTTCGCCGACTCGACCCACTCGACGACACCGCCCACGCGATCCTCGGCTACCTCCTCGGCGGGAGCGGCAAGACGTGAGCGAGCCTGCACCAAGCCCGGTTTCGGATTCGACCCTCGCAAAACTGCTCGATTCCGTGGAGAAATTGCGGGCCGAGGTGGCGGCAATCCGCAGTGCAGTCGACCGCATCGACTCCCAACTCGGGACCGTCACCGGACCAGAAAATGGCCGGGATCGGCGAAGGCATCCGCGGTCGAAGGTGCAAACGTCGGTGACTGTCCTCTCCGACCGACACCCGGGTCATGCCTTGCCCGGCGTCATCGTCGACTGCTCTGCCGGCGGGGTGGCGGTCGTTCTCGACTCGCTCATCCCGCTCGGAAGCTATGTCACGTTCCTGCCCGTGAGCCAGTCGGAAGCGGGGCACTCGCTCGAAGCCCGGGTCACGAACCGGATGGCCATCGAGGGTCGCTGGCGGCTCGGGTGCGAATTTTTGCGTCGGCCCACACCGGAAGAACGAGCCGCGTACGGATTTCCGGCGACGGACTCGGAACTCGGGGAAGGTTCCAGACTCTCGACCTGATTCTGGCGAACGGATTCCCTACTTTATCTTCTCCGAACCTCCGACCGACTTCTTCGAGAACGCAACTCATGGCTCTGCATCTGGTTACCGGGGCGACCGGCTTCGTCGGCAGCCACGTCGCGGAAGCGGTCGTCGCTCGGGGAGGAACTGTCCGGACACTTGCTCGACCAACCAGCGATACGAAATCGCTGCAGGCCCTCGGTGCCGAGGTGATCGCCGGCGACCTGACGGACCCGGCTGCGGTCGCAAAGGCGGTCGCGGGCGTGGATTACGTCCTGCATTGCGCCGCAAAAGTGGGCGATTGGGGGCCGGTCGAGGAGTTCCGGAAGGTCAATGTCGAGGGGCTGCGGAACCTGTTGGAGGCGGTCAAAGGGAAGCCGTTGCAGCGGTTTGTGCATGTCTCGAGCCTGGGAGTTTACGCCGGTCGCCACCACTATGGGACCGACGAATCCGAGCCGCTGCCGGAACTTCAGATGGACGGGTACACGCAGTCAAAGGTGGAAAGCGAGAAACTCGCACTGGAATTTCATCGTCAGCACAATCTGCCGCTGACGGTGGTTCGCCCCGGCTTCATCTACGGCCCCCGCGACCGGATGGTCCTTCCCCGGCTGGCCGATCGGCTCCGGAAAGGGGACATAACCTACATCTCTCGCGGAAAGTATGCCCTCAACACGACTTACGTCGGGAACCTGGTCGAGGCGATTCTCCTCGCCTCCGAGAAACCCGAGGCGATCGGGGAGGTTTTCAACGTCACGGATGGGGAATTCGTGACCAAACGTCGGTTCTTCGAGTCGGTCGCTGATGGGCTGGGATTGCCCCGGCCGAAGGGCTCGGTGCCGTTGTGGCTGGCAAAACGGCTGGCCCCGTGGCGGGAACGCGTGTATCGTCGCAAGAACAAGCCGTACCCGCCCCGATTGACGATGGCGACCCTGAAATTTGCGGGTTTGAATCTCGATTTTAGCATCGCGAAGGCCAGACGTGTTCTAGGATACACACCGGCGGTTGGTTTCGACGAGGGAATGGCGAAAGCGATCGCGTGGATGAAAACAGCGCAGACGGCAAATTGATCGGAAAAATTTTGTCCGATGGGGCTTTCCTGCCCGGCTATAATAAGTACAAAGCCCGAATCTGCTGGGCACGCGAACCGTCCTGCGAGTTTGCCTGTCTGCTACTATCGGCTGTGGCTTTCCTTGCATCCGGTGCGGTTTCTTCCCGCCGGTCGCCCCCGTGCATCGGGGACGAATGCCCCCGCTAGACATGCCGGTCGATGACTCGACCGGAGAACTCCTCCCGGAGAGGCACCTCCGGGACCGGACGTTTGATCGCGTTCACATGGAACCCTTGGTTTCCCGGCCAAACCTGCCGGGTGAGGACGACCGACGATGAGCCGGATGATCCACGACGAGTCCGAGACTGCCCTCGCCGACCACCCGGACGATGTGCTTGCGCTCGACGATTCCTCCCTCGACTCGCTCTCGGAAGACCTCGATGATGAGGACGAGGCGGACGAGCTCGACACCCCCGTTGCCCGCACCCAACCGGAGGGCCCGACCGCCGAGGACGAAGCCGCCGCCGAGGAATACGCCGGCGGGCCGGACGACGCGCTCGGACTCTACCTCCGCCAGATGGGCGCAATCCGCCTACTCAACCGCGACCAGGAAAAGCGCCTCGCCGAGGCCCTCGAACGGGGTCGCGATCGCTTCCGCCACGCCGCCCTGCTCTGCGCCCACATCGTCGCCCGGGCGGCCCACACCTTCGAGCGAGTCCGGGCCGGCCAAACCGCCCTCGACCCGACCATCGACGTCTACAGCACCGAGGAGCTCCGGCTGAGCCGGGAGCAAATCCTCAAGCGGATGCCCCACAATCTTCCGCTGATTCGCAACCTCCTCCGCGAGGAAGCCAAGGCGTTCTCCGACGGTCTCGACCTGACAACCGCCGCCGAGAAACGCGACTGGAAAATCGCTCGTATGCGTCGGCTCGGCAAGATGAACCGACTGATGGCCGAGCTTTCCCCGCGAACGGAACTGCTCGAACGCTGGGTCGACGAACTGACCGACCTCGCCGACGAGATGAAGGACCTCGTCCGCTCCGCCCACGATGCCCCCGCCGGGGCAGAACGGGTGAAGCGGCAGCGGACACTCCGCGAAGCCCAGGAAAAGCTCCACCTGACCGCCGACGAGCTCGTCAACCTGGTGCGGTTGCTCAAGCGTCGCCGTCGGGAGTACCAGAAGGTTCGCCGCGAACTTGCGGAAGCGAACCTCCGGCTGGTGGTGAGCATCGCGAAGAACTACCGCAACCGCGGCCTGCCGTTCGCCGACCTGATCCAGGAAGGGAATCGCGGTCTGATGCGGGCCGTCGACAAGTACGAATACCGTCGCGGTTTCAAGTTCGGAACCTATGCCACCTGGTGGATCCGTCAGGGCGTCCAGCGGGCCCTCGCCGACCACGCCCGGACCGTCCGCGTTCCTTGCCACCAGATCGGCCTGATGGCCAAGATCGAACGGAAACGGAGCGAGCTCTCCGTCGCCACCGGTCGGGAGCCGACCAGCGAAGAACTCGCAATCGCGCTCGGGGTCAAGACGGAAGAAACCCGGTCGCTGCGGGTCGTCGGCCGGCAGCCAGTCAGCCTCCACGAGCCGATCGGCGGTGATGGGGAGCGGGCACTCGAAGATTTCCTCAGCGACGGTGCCGCCCCGACCCCTGGCGAGCACGCCGACGCCCGGCTACTCCGCGAACGGATCAACGAGGTTCTGCGGTCCCTCGCACCCCGGGAACGGGAAGTGATCGAGCTCCGCTTCGGCCTCCGCGATGGCCACCCTCGAACCCTCGACGAGGTCGCGAAGCAGTACGGGATCACCCGCGAGCGGATCCGCCAGATCGAGGCACGCGGTCTCCTGAAGCTTCGCCAACCGACCCGAAGCTGCCGACTCGAAGAGTTCGCCGACGAAGAACAGTGAGCGCCGAACTCCTCCTGTTTCCTGCCGTCCTGAGAGCCGCGACTGCAAAGGAGCGGCCTCTTCCGGTGACGAATCGCAGTGTTTAACCCGGGTTGATCCAGCACTCGCTTTCCCGGGAGGTGCTGCAACTTCGCTGTCGCGGCTCCCTCGGTCGCACGTCCTTTTCGAAAATTCTCACGCCAGGATTTCCTTCACGACGTGGCCGTGGACGTCGGTGAGGCGGTAGTCGCGGCCCTGGAATTTGAAGGTGAGCCGTTCGTGGTCGACGCCGAGGAGGTGCATCATCGTTGCGTGGAGGTCGTGGATCGGCATCACTTTCTCGACGGCGTTGTAGCCGAAATCGTCGGTGGAACCGTGGGTGATGCCCCCCTTGATGCCGCCGCCGGCGAGCCAGATGCTGAACCCCTTCATGTGATGGTCACGGCCGGTTCCCTGGGCCATCGGCGTTCGGCCGAACTCGCCGGCCCACACGATCAGCGTGTCCTTCAGCATGTCGAGCCGTTTCAGGTCCTTGATCAGGGCCGCACACGGGCGGTCGACTTCCTCGATTTTCAGTTTGATGTCGTTCTTCACGTTCCCGTGGTGGTCCCAGTCACGGTGGTAGAGCTGGATAAACCGGACGCCGCGTTCCGCCAGCCGACGGGCGAGTAGGCAGTTGGACGCGAATGAGCCGTCGGCCCCTTTCGTGCCGTACATCTCGAGGATTTCCTTCTTCTCATCCTTGAGGTCCATCAGGCCGGGGACGCTCGCCTGCATCTGGAAGGCCATCTCGTACTGCGCGATTCGCGTGGCGATTTCCGGGTCGTCGACGACGCCGTTGTGCATCTGGTTCAGTTTCGCGACGGCGTCGATCACGTCGCGCTGCATGTCGCGATCGGTGCCGGGCGGGCTGGTCAGGTAGAGGACGGGGTCCCCCTTGCCGCGGAGGTGGACGCCCTGGAATTTCGAGGGGAGGAAGCCGGGCCCCCACATGCGGTTGGCGATCGGCTGGTTCTGTCCGCCGCGACCGTTCGAGGTGAGGACCACGAAACCGGGCAAATTCTCGGATTCGGTGCCGAGTCCGTACGTCACCCACGCCCCCATGCTCGGCCGGCCGGAGACGCTGGAGCCGGTGTTCATGAACGTGTGGGCCGGGTCGTGGTTGATCGCCTCCGTGTGGAGGGACCGCACGACGCACATGTCGTCCGCGACCGTGGGCAGGTGCTGGAAGAGTTCGTTCATCTCGATGCCGGCCTGGCCGTGCTTCTTGAACTTCCACTGCGGCCCGAGGCACTTGAGGGCGGCACCCTGAAGCTGGGCGATCGGCTGCCCTTTTGTGATCGATTCCGGCATCTTGTTCCCGGATTCCTTCTCCAGAACCGGGCGATAGTCGAAGGTTTCCAGGTGCGACGGCCCGCCGGCCATGACGAGGAAAATGACCCGCTTCGCCTTCGGCGGCACGTGTGGCGTGGCGATGACGCCAGTCGACTTCGCCGCGTTCGCGGACTGTTGCATCAGCCCGGCGAGGGCGAGCCCCCCGACCCCGCGACAGGACTGGGCGAGGAACGAGCGGCGTTGTTGGAGGCGGATGGGGTTCATGGTAGTCAACTCGCTCCGCGAGTTGCTCTGCGTGGGGGGGAGGAGGGAAGGTTCAGGTCGAGGTTGTCACGACTCGCGGAGCGAGTCGACTACTTTTTGTGGATTCGCCGAAGCCTTTCGAGAACTCCATTCTTGCCGAGGCGGCGGAGCGTCTCAATGTTCCGTTCCGGAATCTTCTCCAGAAATTCGGGGTCGTCGGCCACCGCGGTAATGCTCGCTTCCCGAAGCAGGTGGAGCATCGGATATGGGGAGCGGTTGGTGTAGTTTTCGACCGCGTCCGGGGCGGTGCCGGCGAAGCGGTAGTCGGGGTGGAACGTCGCGATCTGGATGACGCCATCGAGATCCAACTCCGAGAGCAGTTCCTCGGCATCGCCGGCGAAATCGTTGTAGTCGAGGAAATCCGAAAGGGCCGAGGGGTGGATGAGGAGGGTGGTTTCGATTTGCTCGGGAGGCGTCTCCGCGAGAAGGCGGAGTTCCTGACCCAGGACCGCACGTAGTTCTTCCGGCTCCGTTACGGGGGTGACGGTGAAGCGGATTCGGCCGGCGGAGAAGGGTTTCCGGGCGAATGGGCAGAGGTTCCACCCGATGACCACTTCCTCGATCCACCGGCGGGTATGGGTGATGACGGTATCGGATTCCACTTGTTGCACAGTTGACTCAGGCTTAGGGCGGCTCGATCGCGGAGGGGAAGGTAACCAATCGCAAACCAACAGAGCGAATCACTCCTGCTCCGGGAAGTATCGAATCCGACTTTGGACAGACAACTCGAGATTCGGATATTTGTCGATCAGCGGGGCGTATTCCGGAATCCGGAGCACGACTTCACGCAAGCTGCGATTAGAAGATTTGCCACAGCATTCGGTGCACATTCGCAACATCAGAGTCAGATGCACGTTTCGGCCATGGACTGGTCCTGCGTCGTCATCAGCGTAAATTCTCGCAAGCCCACCAAGCCAGCCAAAGACAAGCAAATTCGCGAAATGATTCATCCAACCTGTCCCTGCCCGCTCGAGTCTTTCACAGTCCGCGGAAAGTTCGATGATTTGGGCAGATCCTCCACCGCAGCAGGCACAATCAGGGCCACCGGGGATGGTGCCTGACTGAAGCATCGCCGGGATGCTCAGTTCGGGACTGGGCGACGGAGCTTGGCCAGCGGAGATCCGCAACTCACGGAGTGGAGGCACCTCCACTGATCGTGAGCATCCGCACCGAATGAGCGTACCCGCTTGACCGGTGACGACAGGAAGCGTTTTCCCACATTCGCAGCGGACACTGTAGCCCATGAACCTCTCCGGAAAGAGTCAGTTGCCCGGCTTCACGGGGACGACCTGGACGGTTCCGTCGGCGAGGCCGAGGATGGCGAGGTTGCCGAGGATCTCAGCGGGGACGGTGACGAAGATGCCCTCGCCGGGGACGGTGGCGTTGGAGAGGGTGACGCCTTTCTGGGCGGCGATGACGGTGACTTTTCCGGACTGGTCGGTGGTGTAGATCGCCTGCCCGCGGACCTGCCAGCCGAGGATTTCGGGGCCATCGTCGGATGCAACCCAGGTGAGCCAGACGGGATTGGCCTTGTCGGTTTCGAGCGCGACGAGTCGGCGACCGCCGACGGCGTAGATGAGGAGATCCTTCTGCCCGAGGGGAATGGTCGAGAGCTGGATCCCGGCGGGGCCGGCGGGGATGGTGTTGTCGGTGGTGTGCCGCCAACGCATGATCGGCTCGTCGGTGCGGTCGGCGTCGTAGAGGGTGATCCCGCCGGCGGCTTCCGCGAGGGCGATGCGGGGTCGACCCTGATCGCGGAGCATGGCGGGGGGAAGCGCGATGCGGGTGCGGGTTTCCCAGGGGCCGGCCACCTTGATTGGGGAAGATTCTGCCGGCCAACGCCAGCGGGTTGCCCGGATTCCACCATCCGTCGCGATGACGTCGGCCTGCTGGAACGGGGTGAGGAAGCAAACCGCGTCCCGGTTCGCGGACGCGGCGCGCCAGGCGGGACCCCGTTGCAACTCCCCGGATTTCGCGAGGCGGTGGAGGTATCCGTCGGCGAGCGCAATCACAATCCCGTGGCCCGTCAGCACCGGGGTTCCGGCAAAGGAATCGGCGAGGGGGATCGCGGTTTCCTGGGCGACGACACCCTTCTCGATCTGGCGGACGCGAAGTTTCCGCACGCCTTTCTGCATCTCCGGAATCAGGACCCACGCCGTCGCCCCGTTCTCGGAACGGACGACCTGTGACCGACCGGCAGGCTCCGCGACGGGCTTCGCGACCACCGAGGCCGAGGCGGTTGCGGGTCCGTCGAGCGGGATCGTGTAGACGCCCCCCTCGGTGTCGATCAGGGTCGAGAGGTTGCCGGGGAAGGTGACTGGGGAGGAGGCGGGGACGGCTCCGAGGTGGACATCCCAGCGGAGTGCCCCGGATTCGAGGTCGAAGGCGATCGCGCGGGCAGCGGAAGTCGGCCCCGATCGGACGACGACGACACCGACGTTCGCGCTCGGTCGCACCTGGGCACGATGGGTCGGTTCGCCGACCTTCCGGGGTGTGCCGTGGCGGACGTAGCGCATCCCCGCGACCGGATCGATGGCGACCCGCAACCGCTGGAGTTCCCCGCCGAGAATTGCCCAGACGGAATCCTCGTCGGCGGAAACGACGACGGCCCGGTTAACGGTTTCCCCGTGCTCCTCGGGCGATTTCGGGCCGGGAAGGGCAAACAGTGGGCGATCGAGGTTCCCGAGCTGGTTGACCCCGAAGACGGTGAAATCTCCGGAATCGGTGGCAACGACGACGCGTTCTCCGTCGGTGACCGGCGGGAACCAGGACCATCCCGGGATGGGAACCTCGGCGGGTCGATCCTCGGGAATCGTCTCGGGTGCCCCGATTCCACCCGGGTTCGCGACGAGGTCGGAAGTGGGCGGGAGCGTGTAGCAGCGGAGCTTCATTGCGGCCGGGCCGTCGGATTGCTGCAGAATCAGGTACTTCGCCCCCGGGGCCTCGGAATTCCCGACCAGGACCGGCTCGCCACGGAGGGAATCGCGGGGGTGGCCGGTCCCGATGACTCGGACGCAGCGGGGTGGTTCCCGGTCACCGTCGTCCGCCTCCCGGCCCACCTCGAACACAAAGACGCGGCGAGCGTCCGCGGGGATGTAGAGGAAGCCGGTGCCTGCCCGGGCTCCCGTCGACGCCACCGGAGGCACCCCGATCGGCTGGCGGATCTGAATCTGACCCAGTCGGCGTCCCGTCGCCAGTTGCAACTCGACGATCGTCCCCATCGGATCCGCGAGCGGAACGTAGGCTCGCCGACCCACGATGGTCGGGCGACCGGCAAAGCCTGCATCCAGCGGTTGATGCCAGACCACTTCCCCGGTCCGGGCGACCCGGGCGGTCAGGCCCGGCTTCCCACCCAGATCCGATGCGACGAGCACCCACTCCGACCCGTCGCCGGCACTGACCCGGACCGGAACGTCAGCGGTGCGGAGGTCGGAGGTGATCGCTGCGACGCGGGTTCCCCAGAGCAGGGAGCCGGTGTGCGTGTCGAGGGCATACAGCACCCCACGGGCGACGGCGAAGACCACGTCTGGCGGAGCGTCGGTCGGCGTCCGCGGTTCCGGCGAACCCAGCACCGGCGACGCGAACAACACCGGGGAAACCATCTCACCCGGTGCCCGGCGAGCGTCCACCACCCCGGGGGTGTACTTGATCAGTTCCTGCAACTTCCGCTTCGCCGTCCGCAGAATTTCCCGGACTTGCGGATCCTCGAGATACCCCGCCACCCGGAGGGCCGTCTCGCTGGTCTCGATCGAGTCGTCGGTCGGGTCGACAGGGAGGGTCCGGTACGGGGCGAGGAAATCGAGCCGTTTCCGCTCCTTCGCGAACTCGGCAGAGAGGTCGTCGAACCGCTGGCGTTGCCCGGAAAACGAAGGTCCATCTTTCTCCCGGAATCGGTCCAGGGCAGGGAGCATCGCTCGCGCCTCGGCGATGGCGGCCTCGCCGGCGTCGAGTTCCGCCGTGGAAACGTCCGCGGGCTTGTACTTCTCCGGGTCGGTGCTAACGACGCGATAGGATTTGAGGCGATCCCCGGCGTGGTCGGCGACGATGTCCGCGAGTTTCTGCCCCGTCAGGACGATGTCGGCCCCGTATCCGGTTCCGGCCTGGGCATGCGGGGAATTCCCGAATTTCGTGAGGAAATCGCCGAGTTTCTTGGCGGCCGGCCCGGGGTTCTCGCGGGTCGTGACGGCGTCGATGGTCGCGCGGGTGGAGGCAAGCTCGGCGAAGAACTGGTAGCGATCCCCGTCGGCGGTGCCGGGAAATTCTTTCGCGAGTTTCTCGAACCGTGTCGCGGCGACGGCGAAGTTCCCCTTCTCGTAGGCCTCCTGGGCTTCCTCCGATTCCCGCCGTTCCTGGGTCGCGGAGTGCCGGAGGAAACCATATCCGATTCCGACCAGTGCGACGACGGTGGCCAGGATCAGGCCGGTGAGGAAGACCCCTCGCCAGGGGCTCCTCCGTCTCCGGCGGATTAGCTGCTGCACCGGTTCCACGTTCTCGACTGGCTCCGTGTCGACCGGCGGATCCTGCCTTCCGGGGTCGCTCCAGGATGTCGGATTCTGGCCGGGAAATGGTGGAAGCGGAGGTGGCGGAGCGGACTCAGCAGACCACGCGACTTCTTTCACACCCGGCGGGGTCGGAGTTCCCCGTGGCGAGCGTTCCGCGACCGGAACCGACTCGCGTTGCCGGGGAAGCTGCGGTTTCCCCAGGGAAACAGTGGGTCGGTCCGCCCCCGGGACCGGTTGTTGGTGGGGAGGCGAGATCGGCTTCTCCACGGCCGGCTTGGGAAGGATCGGCTTCTCCACCGCTGGCTTCGGAGACGGGGAGTTTCGACGCGGACTCGCCGGCGAGACCGGAGGTTCGAGTGTCGGGGACCACTCGAACTTCTCCACTTCCGGAACCGGGAAGTTCGGTTTCCCCGGCGTCGGGTGGAGCCTCGGCTGGGGTTCCCGAATCGGCTCCGGGATCACGGCCTCTTCCATCACGGTCTGGTAGAGGAGCGGGGGCTCCGGAGTGGGCCGGGGGGAAAGGGGTGTGGGTTCGAGAGAAATAGCGGGTTTTGCTGCCTGTTCCAGAAGCCGTTTCGGGATCTCCAGGCTCCCTTCCGACACCGGCGAGGCCATTGGCGGGTCGTCATCGGAAATCGGAACCGACGGTGGCGGTGTCGGTTGCTTGCTTGAGGGCCGGGAAACTACCGCCGTGTCCCCCTCCGGCACCGGCCCGAAGCCCGAGAACGCCGAGGGCTCGTCCTTCTTCCCGATCATCACCACCGAGTCACCGTCCTCGATCCGCTCGAAGGGAAGCTCCGTCACCGAGGGGATTCGCACCGAGGCGGGGGGAAGAATCGGGGCTAGAGCCGGGACCGAAGGCGAGGAATCCTCCTTGGGTGCGATCCGCGTGGGGATTTCGTTTTCCGAGGTCAGAACGAAATCAATCGACGGATTCGTCTGATGCGTAGGCTCCAGGGAGAACGCGGACGGCGTGGAAGCTGGTTTGGGATCGAGCGAGAACCCCGAGGGGGAGGCGGGCGGAGGCGGGTTCCCCGGGGAAACCTTCGATTCCGGGACAACCACGGGGCGGGGCGGCGGGGGTTCCGGCGACGAGGACTTCGGATGGATCGGTTTCGGAGTCGCCACCTCCACCGTAAAGATCTCCCGGCAATCCGCGTTCGGGCATCGCATCGCCTTGCCGACCAACTCCGGTTTGAGTTGGAATTTCGATTCGCAGTGCGGGCACACGACGGGAATCGTCACGGCGGAACCCCGGGAACGGTGGAGGGGACAGTTCCAGTTTACCCGGCGACGCCCAATCCCGGGAGGCGGAGAATCACCCGGGCAGTTGGGTTCCGGAAGGGTGCGATCACGTCCGCACGACCTTTGCTGCCTCGTCGCAAAGTTCCTGCGTCCGTTCCATTGTCGGCGATTCGGCGATGACGCGGACGACCGGCTCGGTGTTGCTCGGGCGGACGTGCAGCCACCAGTCGGGGCCGTCGAGTCGGAGGCCGTCGGTCTGGTCGCAGGCCGCGTCGGGCCATTTTTCCCGGAGAGAAGCGAGTGCGGACGGCAGTTTCTCCCGGGGAACCGCGAATTTCGTTTTGAGCATCGCGTACTGCGGAAGCTCGGCGACGATCTCGCTCAGCGGGCGGTTTTCCTCGGCCATCAGGCTCAGAATCAGGGCCATGCCGATGTACGGGTCTCGGACCCAGCCAACGCGGGGGTCAATGACGCCGCCGTTTCCCTCGCCGCCGATCACCGCCGCCTCGGCTCGCATCCGACCGACGACGTTGGCTTCGCCGACCGCCGACCGGGCAAACCGGCAGCCCGCCGCCATCGCCAGATCGAGCGACACCCGGGACGTGCTCATGTTGACCACGACCGGCCCGGGCTTCTGCGAGAGAGCATACTTCACCGCGAGTGCCAGCGTCAGTTCTTCGCTAAGGCAGGTGCCGGTCTCGTCGATCAGGGCGAGGCGGTCGGCGTCGGGGTCGAGGCAGAAGCCGACGGCACACTGCATCTGCGACACCCAAGGTGCGACGTCGGCAAGGTGGGCGGGGGTCGGTTCCGGATCGTGGGCAAAGTCGCCGTTGGAATCGCAGTTGTGGGCGATGACCTCGCATCCGAGTTCTTCGAGAAGGGCGACACCCAGCGGCCCGCCGGCCCCGCCGTTGCCGTCGAGAAACACCTTCAAGCCCCGGCCGGCAATGGTGGCTACGCTGATCTGGTCCAGCACCCGCCGTGCGTGCTCTTCCAGGATTCCCGGGGGGACGCTGACGCTTCCGAGGTTGTTCCAGCCGGCCCGCTTGAAGTCGCCGGACTCGTAGAGCCCGCGGACGACTGCCCCGGCCTCGGCGGAAAGCACTGCTCCGTCGGATCCGAACATTTTGAGGCCATTCCACGGAGCGGGATTGTGCGAGGCAGTGATCTGGATCGCCCCGGCGGCTCCGAGAGTCCGGACCGCGATTCCGACGGTCGGCGTGGGAAGGATGCCAACGTCGTCGACTTTGCAGCCCGCCCCGAGAAGCCCGGCAAGGACGGCGTGCTTGAGCATCTCCCCGGACGGGCGGGAATCGCGGGCAACGACGACGCGTTTCCCCCCGAGGTAGGAGCCGAGGGCAGCGGCGAAGCGGGTGGCCGCATCCGGTGTGAGTGTTTCCCCGACGATCCCGCGGATTCCCGAGACGCTGACAATCATGGTCGACGCCAACCGGAGCTCGACCCCGCCCCTCACGGATCACCGGAGGGGCGGGGTGCGACGAAGCCGGTAGTGTTGTATTCGCCGACATCCCGCTTGGAGGGGATGTGCGACGAGGGTCACTCTTGGGGATCTCGACTGCTCGCCATCCAGTACTGAACCAGGAGGCCGACGAATTTGCCTTTGACATCCCCCGAGATGGTGACGGTGTTGTCCTTGGCTTCGACTTTGATTTTCTTCATCGATTCGACGACCGCGTCGACATCTTTCCCCTTCCCGACGGCGGGGAATTGTTGAGCAGCCATGTCGCGGATCATCTCGGCGACCTGGACAGTTTCCTTGACTTTCTCTGCTTTCTGGAACTCGATTTTGGCGGAGAAGACGATGTTTTCGCCGAGCTTCACGCCGCCGGTGGCCTGCTTGCCGCCCATGTCGCGGAAGTGCGTTGTCTGCACCTTCACGATCGGGGGCGCGTTGCCCGCCTGGGTCGTGGAAATCGACTGGGAAATGACGGCATCTTCGTTGATTGCCCAGGTGACGGTCTGGGTGCGGTCCAGAAGTTTCGCCAGTTCCTGGACCTGCTTCGGAACCACGGGGTCTTTGCGGGACGCGATTTTGATGGTTTCTTCGACGAAATCTCGGTGCGTGCAAATCACGACGGTGCGGGCGTCCGGAACCGAGAAATAGCTGTGCTCCAGCGCACCGCGGCCGGTGGGGAAACCGATTTCGTAGATATGGCCGTCACCGACCTTGTGGAGTACGACCGTTTTCCCATCCTCGGCAAATTTCTCCGCCGTCGTGTGGATTTTTTTCGGATCGAACTTCCCTTCCAGGACCACAAACATCCCGCTGCCGGAAGAGGTCGAGACTCCTCCACCCGGCAACGCCTGGCTCTCGAAACGGAACAGGCTCGGGGCCAGCGGGATCGTGACCCGCGAAATGTCCCGCAGCGGTTCGAGCCCCGCCTGTTTCAAAATCGGAGCCACTTTCTCGTGCTTGAGCCCCAACTCGACCAGTGGCTTCGCCTGATCTTCGTAAACTTTCGACTTCACGACTTGCTGGACATCGATGGAGATCAGACCCGCTGTGTCAGTCGGAAAATACTTCTCCGCCTGGGAATTCGAGGGGGTTTTATCGGCCCCGATTGGCGAACTCTGTGCCGTTCCCACCAGGAACGCCACCGAGAGCAACGCGACAGGCAAGCGACGGGTCAACATGGGATGGGATCCTTGGGCTTCGAGACGGGCGACGTGCAAGGTAAGACGTTCCCGGCACGTTCGCATTTTGCTCGAAGAAAGATTTTTCGCAAAATGATTTCAAGTCGTCCCGGAGGCGGAGATGAAGTACCTCACGATTGTGGTCAAGCCGTTTCGGGCCGAAGCTGTACTTCGCGTGATCGCCGAGATGGGCGTCGATGCGTGTGCCGTCCGGGAAGCGAAGGGGTACGGGCGCCAGAAGGGGTACCTCGACCGCTACCGCGGCGGCGAATTTAGCATGGCCTACCTTCCCAAGGTGGAGATTGCCGTCTGGGTCAAGTCCGAACAATACGAAGAGCTCGCCAGCCGGATTGAGAAAGTGGCCCGGACCGGGCGGATCGGCGACGGGAAAATCTTCGTCGTTCCCACGACCTGCGCGGTAATCGAGTTCTGACCCGTTTCCCGTTTCGGTGCCAATTCTCCGAATCTGCCCGGCTTCCCACTTCCCCTCGGACCCCTCGAAACTCCGCATAGACACGGTTTGCCCGTTGGGGTATCGCATGTCGCCTGCGATCGCGGCCGTCATCGCCCGAAACCCCGGGGCGGCCGAGCCACCTGGAACCCACAAAATCGGCGGAGCGTATGCGTCTCACTTTCTTTCTGTTCGCGTTCCTGGCCCACCAGCTGTTTGTGTGCGTCGAAATCGGAATCGCCGCCGACGCTCCGCCAACCACACGGAAGGGACCGCCTTCCACCAAGGTGGCCATCGCCCAGCCCGGGACACCCGCACCGGCCCCGGTCGAGGAAAGTGATGCGGTGAAGATCACCAAGGCCCGGGAATCGCTCAAAAGTGCCCAGCGCGGAATCGAGAAGCTGCAACAACGCCTCGACGACCCCAACGGCGACTACCAGATGGCCGAGGCCGAGTTCGAGGGGCTGAATCAGAAACTGATGGAGGCGAAGACAAAAGCGGCAGCCTTGCGGAAGGAAGGGAAAACAGCTGACGCCGAGGCCGCCGACAAGATCGTCAAAACCATCACCGGCGACTGGGAACTCGCGAAACAACACTTCGACATCGCCATCCGCCAACGAAAAGCCACGATCCAGGCCATCGAGGGATTGAAGGAACGGAAGGCGGCCGACCAGAAGGTTCTCGATCGCCTCGAGGGGAAAGCGAAACCGGAGAAAAATCCCCCCAGCGGCGACAAAAAAGACCCACCTGCGACAACGTCCAACCCGACGCCGACCAACACGACACCGACGCCGTCGCCGACAAAAGTTCCGGCGACCCCCGTTTCACGAAACAAACCGGAGACCCCGACAGCTGGGAAGTCCACGACGGAATCGGAACCCCCGGCCTCGCCCGCACCGACCGTCCCGGCCCTTCCCGGGATGCCGACGGCGATTCGCCCCGTGGAAGTCAAACCGGTGGTGGCGGTCGATGCGTCGGCACCGGATGAGCACGATCCGTTGGTCCAGCTCACGAAATCCCGGCTGGAATCGTACCGAATCGCGCTGACAGAGGCGGAATCCCGCGTCCGTCTGGCAGAGGAACGCGTCCGAACGATGGAGCGGACGATCCAATCTGCGGAGAATTTCCTCAAACTCGAACGCGAATCCATCGAGGTGCAACGAAAGTCGATCGCACGCTGGAACGCTGCCCTGACCGCTACGCCACCACCCGACGAGGAACGCCAGCACGAATTGACGGACAAAATTGCGATGAGCGAACAACGCCTGACCGAGTCTCAGGAACGGGCGAAGCGGATCGCGTCGCGGATCGGAACTCTCCAGGAGAACCTCGCGGAGTTGAAAGCGGAACTGGGAATTGCCGAGAATCAGGCCAAAGAGGCCGGGGAAAAGGTGTCGGCCACGGAGGCGGAACTGGCGAGTCTGCTGAGCCCGACCTCCCCGCGGAACATCTTCCGCTGGATGGTGGCGAAAGCACCGCGGATTCTGCTGGTGCTCGTGGGCATGATCCTGCTGCACCTGACCGTTCGGCAGTTCAGCCGGCACATTGTCCGATTCATCACGCGGAACAGTCAGCGGGGTTCGCCGGAAGACCGCGAGAACCGGGCGTCGACGCTCGTCGGGGTGTTCCGATACGCCGCCGGCGTGGTGGTCCTCCTCGGCGGGGGGGTCATGCTCCTCGACGAGATCGGCCTGCCGATCGTGCCCCTGATGGGCGGTGCCGCCGTTGTGGGTCTCGCCGTCGCGTTCGGGGCCCAGAACCTGATCCGCGATTATTTCACGGGTTTCATGATGCTCATGGAGGATCAGTACAGCGTCAACGACGTCGTGAAGATCGGTGCAATCTCGGGGCTCGTCGAGGCGATCACGCTGCGGATGACAGTGCTCCGCGACCTGGAGGGAATCCGCCACTTCATCCCGCACGGCACCATTACCCACGTCAGCAACCTGACGCACGGCTGGTCCCGCGCGATGTTCGACATTCCCGTGGCGTACAAGGAGAACGTCGACCGCGTCATCGAAATTCTGATACACCTCGGCCGAGAGATTCGCCAGGATGCGTGCCTGGGCAAGCATATTCTCGAGGATCCGGAAATGCTGGGCGTCGATGCCCTCGCGGATTCCGGGGTCGTGATCAAGTTCCTGCTCAAAACCCGGCCGTTGCAGCAGTGGCCGATCAAACGCGAGATGCTTCGACGCATCAAGAACCGCTTCGACGAACTGGGAATCGAGATCCCCTTCCCTCACCGGCGGGTCTATCACCAGTTCCTGGATTCCCCGGCCGCCAGCGGAATCCACCCCGCGACGTTCGAACGCACCATCTCCGCCGCGTAGGTTGCTGTGGTTTGAAGCGAGTTCCGTGTGGGATTCTTCCCTTATGGAACTCGCTTCAATTTGCGGATGGTTTCGTCGCGGCGACCGGCCTGGCGGCCGGTGTGGCTGTTGGAGAACAGGTCGACGGCTTTGCTCCACGCGGTGCGGGCGCGATCCTTGTCGCCTTGCCGGAATGCGACATCACCGAGGTGGTCCCAGACGACGGCGTCGCCGGCGGAATCGGGGCAGGCGACGGCTTTCTCGAAGATTTCGCGGGCAAGATCGAGTTTCCCCCGCCGGAACAGAACCCATCCCAGGCTGTCGAGGTAGACTCCGCTCTCGGCCTCGACGTTGCCGTTGCGGGCCCGCTCGTCGGTGTCGAGTTCGATCGCCCGGCGGATCATCTCCTCGGCTTCGGGAAGTTTCCGCCCCTGATCCGCGAGGTTGTAGCCGAGGTTGTTGAGGATGGTCATGTCATCGGGGTCGTCCTCGAGGATCGCCCGCAACTCCGCCTCGGCTTTTGCGAATTCTTTCTGACCGTTGAGCGAATCCGCGAGCAGGATCCGGATACGGCGGATTTCCCCGGGTTTGCGGAATTCCTTGAGGAGTTTCTCACAGGCGGTCACCGCCTCTGCGTGCCGGCCGAGGATGTTGAGAATCCGCGGTTTGTGGAGCTTTCCCCAAAGCCGATCGCCGCTGGTCAGGTCGATGGAAGCGAGTTCCTCTGCGATTTGCACGGCCCCCGCGGCATTTCCTTCGCCCCCGATCTCCGCCAACGCCGTCGCGAGGTAGACCTGGTACATCACCGGAAATTGCTTCCCGGAACCCCGAATCAGTTTCTGGCACTCGTCACGCAAGGCCGCCCATTTTCGCTGTTTCGCGAGGATTTCGAGCAGGTGCGAGACCGTCTCCCGGGTTGGGTTCGCGCCCAGGGATTGTCGCAGGGCGGTCTCGCCGTCGGCGAGTTTCCCGTCCCGTTCGGCGAGGGCGGCGAGGAATTCCCAGGTTTCCCGGCCCAGATTCGCGGGCTGCAGACGTGGAAGATGGCGGACGAGCATCCGGCTGGCGGCGAGGTCGGACTTGATCGCGTCGGCGAGACCGCGAGCCCGCGCCACGGCGGCCGGGTCGGAGGCGGGCGTTTGCGACGCCGGAGCCTCGTCCGCAGTCTTGGTGCGTGCCGCCTGCATGAGAATGTCGAGAAGGGCGACGAGTTCCGCGGGCTGGTTGGATTCGCGGAAGTGTCGGACGGCGAGCCGGTAGGCGGCCGGTTCCGGGGTGCGGGTGGCGAGTTCGCGGAAGGCGGTGTCGCGAGCGGCGTCGGCTTGCCCGGCGGCATAGGCGGCGACCCAGAAAATCGTCGAATTGGTGCGGTTCTCGCGGGCCATCCGGCCGAGTTCGCGGGCGGCTTCCCCACTCCGGCCGAGCTTGTGCATCAGCGCGGCATACCGCTCGTACGGGGCGGAACCGGATGGCTTCAACGCGAGGAACTTCTGCAACTGCTCCAGCGCCGCCGCGGTCTCCCCCTTCTCGGCGAGCACCTCGGAAAGGTTCCAACTCAGGCGGGCGGCGGCGGCGCGGTCGCCCGCCTGCTCGTATCGCTTCGCCGCATCGGTGTATGCCCTGGCGGCCTCCGGGTACTGCTTCCGACCCACCTGCGACTTCGCGAGTTGCTCCTGGAACCCGGCGATTTCTCGGTCGAGATCCTCGGGTGTCGGGAAGTTCGCGGACTTGAGGAGCGACTTCCGCTCCGTTTCCGCGTATGCGACCGCTTCCCGGGATGCGTCCTCGGCGGTGGGGAAATCGCCGGCCAGTTCCGCGACGCGGGCCAGATCGCGGAGGATGCCGAGCTTCTTCGCGGGGCGACTGGCCAGACGGGGACTGGCGGTGGCGGAGCGGAGGAGCTTGACCGCCTCCGGGTAGCGGTTGGCCTCGACCAGGAGTTTTGCGAGGGTGTGGGCCGTGTCCGCGTCGGTGGGGTCGAGTTCGAGAATCTTCCGGGCGGTGCGGATGGCGGCGGCATCGCGACCGAGGTCCGTGTAGAGCTTCACGAGGGGCCGCAGGGGAGCCGACGATTCCGGTGCGGATTTTGCCGCTGCTTCGAGTTGCCGCACCGCCTCTGCGGGTCGATCGGTCGCTTCGCGGAGGAGCCCGATGCCGTACCGGATCAGCGCTTCCCGTCGGGCCGCTTGCTCCGGGGTGAGCGGTTTTGCGGGAACGCGTTCGGGTTGCGGATTCGCCGCCAGGGCGAGCAGGAAAAGGGGAAACATCGATCGCTCTCCGTGCGGGAATCGCGCGGATTTTACCGGGATTCCGCAACCGGGGGAAGTCGAGGGAATCGGTGAGGTGTCCCATTGTTTGGGGCGACCGGGAGGGCGAGGCTCCTGCCGAGCCGAACATCCGGGGTCCGGGGAGCCATTTCGGGCAGGAAGTCCGGCTCGGCGGGAGCCTCGCCCTCCCGTCAGATACAGGAAGTCCGGCTCGGCGGGAGC
>CAZKIQ010000038.1:0-51686 GCA_964552815.1 uncultured Alcaligenaceae bacterium
CCGGTCGTGGCAGTATCGGACGAAACATACAGAATCGGCTCGGCCGCGCCGTCGACATTGCCTCCAAAAAGCGAGTAGAAAACGTGCTGGTTGGGCACCGCGAGCCAAAATTCATTTCCGATTGTGTCGGCGAGACTGGAGACGGGGGTCGGCACTTCCTGCATCCGGAACCGGAAGTTGCCACCGGTCCATTCCGCGTTCGCGTCAGTCAGACCTTTCGCAACCAGGGTGTAGGTTCCGGATACCGACGGAATAAAGGGCCCGACATCGTTCGTCGCGTTGAGGATTATTGTTGGATGGCCGTTGGGATCGAGGAGTGTGAATCCAACGTTCGGATAGCCTCCGTATGTCGTGTAGTCGCCATTCTCGATGACATCGAACAGGACGGCCTCGTTCGCTGTCAGATCGAATGTGTACCCGATCCGCTGCCCGCCCGCCGCCGAACCGAGCAGATCGACATTGAGCACGCCGGCCAGCGTTTCGTCGGGCGGAACCTCGGTCACGCGAAGCCGAGTGGGAAACCCGGGTGAACCCTCGGTCACGATGGTCCAGGTGCCGGTCTGATCGAGCGTGACCGGCTCGAACTGCAAGGACTGCCCAAAGACCAGGACGGACCCATCAGGCCGGATCAGCCGGGTGTACCCCGGCCCCGGGTCGAGAATCACACGATTTCCGGCGGTTTCCGAGAAAGAGATAGCCACTTCTTGAGCGGGCCGCGTCACCGACAGAAGTACTGTCTCTCCAACTTCCACGGGGACCGGAACCGCGGGATCCAGCTTCCAGACGGTAAACGAGTAGGGTCCGGTCTGGTCATATCGAGCGTAGGCCGGGTCGGGATTGGTTGCCGGTTCTACGGTCAGACGGTAGACACCGGTTTCCGGAAGAACCTGGCCCGCTCCGTAGGGATAAAGATCCGCAGTGAGACTGCCATCCGGAGCGTAGACCTTGATGACCATCCCATTCGGTGTCGGGATATAGATCCGTTGCCCGGCCTCGGCGCTGAAGAGGTAGGAATCGAGTTCACCCGGCACACCGATCTCGGACTCCACCATCTGATCCAGTTCGATCGGCGTGTCCGCGGGGGCCGGAACATCCCAGAGAGTGAAGGAGAAATTCCTTCGACAGTTACGCCCCGTCGGAACAGACGGATGATGCGCCGGCTGGACCCTATTTCCTGCCGGTTCGCTTTCAGGTCAACGTGACCGACGACTCCACCGATCGTTTGTACGGCGAGTACCGGGCCACGCTTTCCCCGGAGGGCCTGGCCATTTTCGACGGGGGCGACAAGGTTTTCGCCGCGCCAGTTTACACGGGTTCCCGGTATCTCGGTGGATCTTCGTTTCGCATCGAGAAGGGGGATCGGCGGGTGACTTTCCGGGTGCAGGGTGTTGGGTGCCCAGGGAAACTCGCCGAGAACGCGGTTGGATTCCTTTCCGGGCGGTTGAAGAAACTCGACGCGGGAAAGTATGACAACCCCGCTTGGTTGTTGGCCTTCGCACCGATCTCCCTGCCAGTAGGAGTCATTCTTTTCGGGTTGGTGGGTGGAGTCATCTGCGGGATTGCTTCCGCGATCAGTGCTGCGATCGCTCGCAAACGAGGCCTTGGCATCGGGGCCAAACTCGCTCTGATTCTCGGAGCGCACATCACCGCCCTGGCGATTTCCTTTGCGGTTGTCTTGTTCGTTTTGGTCCCCTATCTGCAGAAACTGGAGAAACAACAGGTCGAAGCGGAGAATGCGCAAAGGCGTCAGATTGCGAAAGAGGAAAACGAGCGACTGGAGGCGGCTCGAAAGGCCAGGATTGAGCGAATGAAGAATCGACCCTAATCTCGCGTTCGGTTGCGGGCGGAAGCAATACGCCTGCCAGATCAACCGGGATTGTGCGGCGGCCCATCCTGTGGGGGGATATACCGGTTCAACATCTCCGCATAGTCCTCGCGAATCGGGCTGAAGATATCAATTGCGACAATCGGCCCGCCGATCGCGATAGCTTTGTGATATGTATCTCCGGGGATGATATACACACTCCCCGGTTCCACAATTCGCGTCTCTTCGCCAATCGTCAATTCCATGCGACCACTGATGAGGTAACCCGCCTGCTCGTGGGGATGTCGATGGAGCGGCACGACGGCTCCCTCGTCCATTTCCAGGTACGAAACCATCACCTTCTCCCCGTGCGGGGTTCGGATGCGGACGCCGGGAAGGAGTTCGAAAACCGGGATTTGGGAGAGATCAACGAACGGCATGGAATAGTCCTTACCGAGGAAGGCGACGAGTGACGAGGAGAGTGATGTCGTCGAATTGCTCGGCCGGGCCGATGTGCTCGCGAAGATCCGCGACGATGCGATCCACCAGGGCTGTCGCACTCTCAGCGGGTTGACGCAACAGGGCGAGGAGCCGTTCTTCGCCGTATCCATGCCCCGCGGGATTGCGAGCGTCGGTGACACCATCGGTATTCATGACCAAAACATCACCGGGTTCCAGCGTCACCTTTGCGATGTCGAACTCGGCGTCGCTCATCAATCCGACGGCGGGGCCGGTAGTCTTGAGACGAGCCTTGATTCCTTCCGGCCCGATGATGGTGGGGAAATCGTGCCCGCCATTGACGTAAACGAGTTCCCCGGTTTCGACGTCGATCACACCGAAAAACATGGTCGCGAACATAAACGCGGATGCATGGGTAGATGCGACGTAAGCATTGACGGTTTCAATCGAACTCAGGACATTGATGTCGGTGAGGAGGCTGGCCCGGCGACCCTTGGGTTTGGGTACGACAGAGTCCTCCTCGGGGTTCGCCCCGAGAAGTTGCCGACTCATGGAAAGCTGGCAGGCGGCTCGCAGCAGTGTGCGGAAAATGCCCATGAAGAGCGCCGCCCCCACGCCCTTGTCGCACACATCGGCGAGGCCGATGGCAAGCTGGTGGTGCGTCAGTTGGAAGGTGTCGTAGAAGTCCCCGCCGACCTCGCGGGCGGGGCGGAAGAAGGCGGCGAGTTCCCAGCCGGGCAGGTTCGGGAGTGACTCGGGCAGGAACCCGCCCTGGATGTTTCGACCGATGTCGAGTTCGCGCTCGTACTGCACGAATTTCTTCTGCTTCGCCCGGGCTTCTTCCTCACGTTCGAGTCGGTAGAGTCCGGAAGCGACGCCGCCGGCGAGCAGCTGGACGAGCATGGCCTCGAGCTGGGAGATCGGGGGTGCCCCGCCGCGAAGGCCGCGTGACTGCCGGTCTCCGTACAGGACGCCGATCACGTCACCCGCGGGGTTGAGAATCGGTGCAGCGACGAGGGCGTTGACGCCGGCGAGGCTCGCCCCGGACGCGGTGGCCGGCACGTGCCAGAAGGTTCGCTTCTCCTTCAAAACCTGGGCGAGGATGTTTCGGCTGGCGGCTCGCTCGTCGCCATGCGGTGCGGAGGCGGCCGAGCGGTGGGCGAGGACCCGCCACTGGTTGTTCTCGTAACGCAGAACCTGGCCCGTGTCGAGATTCACCAGCGATACCAGGGCATCCGCCGCCCGCTCGTAGAAGTCGGTCGAGCCGGCGGCACTTTGCAGCACCGTCAAGGCGGTTTCGAGCCAGCGGATCAGGAACTCGTTTCCCATCCCGCCGTCCGGTTTTGGGACGGGTCGCCGGGCCAGGGCACCCGGTGGAAGCGTCGCTTCCGGGAGGCTCTGAAGCTGCCCCTCGGGCTCGTGGACGCCGAAAATCGCGGCAAGTTTGGAACCACTTCCCTGGTTGGGGTCTGCGGGCTCGATCGCGACGCGACGGCCGCCCACGAGGATGGAGAAGGGAATGCGGAGTTCTTTGGAGTTTCCGGGTTCGAGTAAAGTGCCGTCCCCGAATGCGACCGGTGCGGTCCGACTTCCGTTCAAAACTTTGACTCTGCCGTCTGGAAGTGGTTCGATGGAAAAATGTTTCCGCGAAATTTCCTTTTCTTCGAGCCGCGCAAATACGACCCGGCACCGGTGCGGATCCTGGTGATGGCGGTACGGGGGTTCCTCACCTTCCGCCTGCCGACCGAATTCCGCGATGCCCGGGCAATCCACGGTGTGGACGATGCTTGGACCTTCGAAGATCTGGAATCGCAGCCCGGGCATTGGCGATCTCGGTTCGGAGGCGGAAGTTCGGCGAATCGCGAGTCGATCGCCCCTAACTTAGCACGACTCTCCACCATCGGCCGCTTTTCTTTCCCGCTTCCGGCCCACCCGGGACTGCTGGGGTTTCGAAAGAAATGGCCGTTCCGGCGTGCAATTGCCGAGCGGGGAATGAAGGTTCGGGAACGCATCACGATTTCGCGGATGCACCGGCAAATCCGGGCAGGAACTTCCGCATTTTCCCGAGCCACCGCGCGATACGGAGTTCAAAGTTCCCCAGCCCTGCGAGAGGTTCGAGTCTCGCTTCGAGATCGGCGATGTGGCGAAGCTGCCGCAGCGAATCCGCGGCGGAGCGGGCGGCTCGATCTTCCGCTTCCGTCGCCAGTCGTCGGTACTCGTCCGCTTTCCGGCGATGGGACTCCCCGGTGTTCTGGGCATCGAGCGACTTCTGCATAACAGCTCGCAGTGACGGCCCCGCCAGGCGGACCCAGTTGGCGTCGGCGGCGGAAACGGTCAGCGTCGGGTCGGGGTTGCAGATGTAGCCGTACCGGGAGAACGCATCGGGGATGGCGGATGCGATCTCGGACGCCTCCGCTTCGGGGAGGAGTTCCCGCCACTGCCCCGGCCGACCCTGCCAGAAGTGTCCGTTCCCGGCTCGCGATCGCAGGCGGGTGACGGTGTGACGGGCGGCAATCGAGATCAGGTCCGATTCCCGCGGTGGGGCGATCGCGTCACAGAGTTTCCCCAGTTCCCCGGCGGGGTCGGCGACCATCTCCTCGTAGCGGACCCCGACGACACCAGGTGCCTGCCACCAGTCGCGGGTCACGGAGAAGAGCGCGTTCGCCCGGGGGCTGCTGGCGTACTCCACGAAACACCGCGATCGTGGGGTGCAGGCGAAGATTCCCGACTCGTCCCCCCCGCGGCCTTCCAGCCAGTTGTGCGTCCCACCGTCCGTCACGGCGAATTGCAGAATCGAGATCAGCGTGTCGAGCGGATGGCGGGCGACCGTCACGACGCGGAACCGGTGGTCGGCGAGTTGGCGGGCAAATTCTTCGGTGCGGTTCGCGTGGATCTGGAGGATGCACTGAGGCGGAAGCGTGGCCCAATCGGCGGGGGTGAGGCGGTGCAGGGCGAGTTCCGGAACCCGGTAGGCCGCCGCCAGAAGCAACCGGATCCAGGTGTTCCCGGACCTGGGCGTGCCAACGACGGCGATGCGAATTTCCTCGGCCATCTCGAACCACCCCCGGAAGAGTGGGTCGAGTGTACCAACGTCCGCAACGCCGGTTCAAGCGGAAGTGCAGCAGGAGCCTGGGTCCATCCTGGCTTCCGCGGTTTCCCGGCTTCCGCGGTTTCCCGAAGATTGACTCCTCCCGGAGGCGGGGAATCGTATTGTGCCTGCATGCCGCGGCACCGCTTCCGGGGGTTGATTCCATGGTGGCGTTGAACGGACACGGTAATGGCAAACCCTCCGATCCGCTCGGGCAGGCGCGGCTATGGCTGTCGGCGAGCCTGAAACTCGTCCGCCGGGCACGACCTCACGACCCGCAAGGGTGCCGTGAAATTCTCCTCTGCACCGCCCGGCTCGCACTGCTCGCAGGGAAACTCTCCACGACGACGGCCCAGAAATTGACCCAATCCGTGGTGACGGTGGGCCTCGACCCGGACCCCGCATCCGCCGCGGCCACGCTGCAGAAGCTCTTCGAGCAACTTCTCGGTGACTCCGAGACGGGGGAACCCGACCCGGATGCGGAATCACTCACGGTGGCCCAGGAATACATCGAAACCGCCATCTCCATCGGTGCCCCGGCCTACAACGCCGGCGATCACCGCGGCTGCTACGAGGTCTACGCCTGCACCGCCCGCATGATCCTGACGTCCGTCGAGGAACTCTCGAAGTCCGTTGAAATCCGATTGCAACTCGCCCTCAAACAGGCCGCGGAACTCACCGAGGCGAACCGTCAAGCCTGGGCAATGCGGAACGGGTTCGACGATGTGCTCGGAATGGTGCCGAAAAACGCGGAGCCGATCGCGCCCCCTGAGGTGGTGCCGATCTTTCTCAAACTCGCCATCCAGATCGGTGCGCCGGTCTTCAATTCCGGCGACCACCGCGGCTGCTATGAGGTCTATGCGAGCGTCGCTCGCCTGATGCTCCGAACGGTTTCCGCCTCGGAATCCGTGAAGGAAACTCTCCGCGATGCCCTCCAGGAAGCTGCCCTCACTTCAGACGTCACGGAACAGGCGTGGATCATGCGGCGAGCGTTCGACGCCATCATCGAAAGCAGCACCGCCCCCGACGAGGATCCCGAAGAAGAGGAATCCGACGAGCCGCAGTAATCCAATCTCGCCGGTGGATTCCCACTTCGAGCCGCGGTAGGATCGGAGGGAATTCGACACCCCGGGGGCCTGACATGCGAACCGCCGTTTTTTTCTGTTTCGCCGTGAGCCTATCGACCACCGCAATCGCCGCCCCGGTGCCGAAAGATCCTCCGAAGAACGAGAAGCTGCTGATCGGGGTCTGGCATATGACGTTCTCCGAGACCCCGAGACCGGAGGGCGTCCGGGCCATCGTCGAATTTACGGCAGATGGAAAGATCGAACTTCGCGTCGAATTTGAGGGGCAAAACGTCGTCCGGAAGGGAACCTACAAGGTCGAGGGGGACAAGATCCACTACACCCTGTCGACGGACACCGGTGAGCGAAAGGAGACGCTCGTCATCAAATCGATCGCGGAGAAGGAAATTCTCGTCGAGGATCCCAAAGGGAAACGGGAAACCCTGGAACGGCTTCCCAAGAAGTGATCGTTCGCCCGACGCGGAACCGAGGGATGATCTTTCAAGACCCTCGCTTCCGCGTCGGGCTAACGGATCCACACTGTTAGCCCGACGCGGAAGCGAGGGCAGATACTTTCAAGACCATCGCTTCCGCGTCGGGCAAACGTTCCTGACCCGTCTGGCAAATTCGTCGCGGTTTAGGAAGCGTCGACGGACTACTTCGTGTTTGTGTTTCGACAGGCGCCGCGAATGCCAAGGAGCGGCCGCTTCCGGAGAAGAATCGCATCCTTTCGAGCCGGGAATTGCGACATCCTCAAGTCGCTTCTCACAGGGAGTGGGCGCTCCTTGGCAGTCGCAGCTCTCAAAGAGAAACACGAAGTCTTCGCTGGACCTATCCTTAGTTCGGGTTCGGCATCGGGGCTGGCACGGCCGGTGGAGGCTGGCGGCCCGGTGGGGCGACTTGCAACGGCTTCGCGTACTTCGCCGACGCGTCACGCAGGCACACCAGAAGGCCGTTGTGAGAGCCCAGGAAAATCCGGTCGGTTTGCTCGTTCGTGATCGGAACTGAGAAATCCCCGACATCGAGTTTCGTCAGCGGCTCGGCCCGGCGGGAGACGGGATCGGCGACTTTCCGCTTGTCGTAAACGAGCAGGTTACCCCGGCGGTCCTTGATGTAGACATGCTCCTCGTTGATGGCGAGCAGGCGGTCGGCGAAGGCCTCGGTGCGCCACTCGACATCGCCCGATTTGAGGCCGACGAACGCAACCCCGGCGTGGTCGCCGGAGGTGTAGACGCCCTCTTTGACAGGCACCGGCTTCCGATTGAGAACCCCGCCAACGTTGGCTTTCCACTCGTATCGCGGCGTTTCCCCGGACCCTGCTGTGAGTTCGATCGCCAGCAGCGTCCCGTCTCGCAGGCTGAAATAGCCGAGTTGGGCGTCTTTTCCAAACGCGACCGGGCCGGCACCGGGGGCGGCGACCGCGCCGGACGTGTGAGCCGTCACTTGCTCGGAATGGTCGCGCTTCAGAACCGAGTAAATCAGCGGTCCGTCCGTCGTGAGCCAAACTTCCGGGGCGGAAAGGCTGGAAATCGGGTCGCTCAGAACCGGTTCGTGAACCACTCGCCCGCGGGGACGCAGCGTCCAGGCGATCTCCGGTTCCACGCCCTTGTCCCGCAGCGTGCTTAGCTCGAAAGCCCGGGCCACGGAGGGCGGAAGCACTGCAATCGACGGGCTGACCTGGTTCGACCGGAGGTGCTCCGGATAGCGCCGATACGGTTGCTGGAGGTTTGTCAGCACCGTGATCGAGGGCGTGGTCACCTCCCGGTAGAGCGTGTACGGCGGAGAAACCCGGGGAAGCGAGGAGATTGAGGGAGTGCGGTGCGGGTTCGACAAGTCCGCGGCCGAGTCGGTCCCGCGTGGCGGAATTCGTGGGGCTTCGAACTCCGGCTCGTAGCGGAGCGGGTTGGTTCGCGGCATGCCGTACCGGCCGGAAATCACATCGGTCACGCTCAGCGGTGTGGGGTCATTTCCCAGTGGCTTCGGGGCTCCGGGAACCGGCGCTTTCGCGATTGGCGGGGCCACCACCTGCTGCGGGTATCGGAATGCGACCACTTTGCTCGTTCCGAGGATCAGGTAGACCTTATCACGATCCACAACCGGCCCGGCCGAGGCGGCACCCGAGGTGTCGAACTTGAATTCGAGCAGACCCGAGTATCGGTGGAAGCAGTACAGGTTCGTGACATTCACCGCGAAGATGAGCTTGTCGGTGACGGCGACCGGGTAAATGTTCGCGTTGCTGCGATCGTACCGGTGGCTCCACTGCTTGGCCCCGGTGGATGCATCAAGGGCGATCAGAAGCCCACCGCGGGTCTGGACGAAGACTTGCTCTCCGGAGACGATCTGGACCATCCCGAGCCCGTCATCGCGGCCATCGAGGGGAATGTTGGTCGACCATTCCGAGCGGAGATTGAGCCGCTCCAGTGCATCCCGGCTGGGTGGGACGGCTGCGGAGTAGACCGCCGACGACTGGGCCGCGACCGGGCCGGAAAAAAGGGTCGTCGTCAGAGCGGTGACCACCGCGAGCAGCGGAAAGGCGTTCCGCATGGTGAAACTCCGGATGCCGGGGCGCGAGGGGAACCGATATGCAGTCTACCATCCCCTACGCATCCGCAACAGGAAACGTTCGCACGTCGGGGTGGGAAGCGTCATCGCGGGACAGGTCGCGCCGGTTGTGCCGGGCTCACTTCTTCCCCATCGCGCGTTTTCGGGCGAAGAAGGCGGAGAGGAGACCGGAACACTGCTCCGCCAGGACGCCGCCGATCACCTGGCAACGGTGATTCAAACGCGGGTCCGACGTGATCTGGTACAGCGAGTGGCACGCACCCGCCTTGAGGTCGGTGCAGCCGTAGACGACGATCGGAATCCGGGCCTGCACGATCGCCCCGGCACACATCGGGCACGGTTCGAGCGTCACGAACAGAATCGTCTTTTCCAGCCGCCACGAACCCAGCGACGCCGCCGCCTGCGTCAGAGCGATCATCTCCGCGTGGGCGGTCGGATCCTGGAGTTGCTCCCGTTGGTTGTGCGCCCGGGCGATGATCTGGCCCCGCTCGAGGGAAACGATGACCGCCCCGACGGGCACCTCGTCCTCGTCTTCTGCGATGGCCGCTTCCTCGAGGGCCATCTCCATGTGCATGACATGGAACGGGTGCCGGGGGTCGGAAAGGGAGAGGTCGAAGGGGGAGATGGGGTCGATCACGCGAACCTTCGGGTCAGTCTTCCGGGGCGGCGGGTGCATCCTGGGATCGGCCGAGGACATCGCCGCAGACCTGGTAGCGGAAGTTTCCGATGACGAGTTCGTCCCCCGGGAGGAGTTTCCCTTCCGGCACCCGCTCGCCGTTGACCCAGATTCCATTGGTGCTGCCCAGATCCCGGATGATCAGGTAATCCTCGACCTGGGCGAGGCAGCAGTGCCGACGGGACACTTTCTTCGAGTTCAACTGGACGTCGCACTCCTGGTGCCGTCCGAACAAGAGAATCGGTTTGTCGATGAGAATGCTCGGGCCGTCCGTGAGCGAGAGCAAGTGAGCGGGCATGGTTCTATCCCCGCGGTGGATTGGGCGAACGCGGTTAAAGTATGCAGCGAGAATTCGTGCTCAAGTGCGAACTTCGCCCAATCTTCATTTTTCCGCGGGGCCCGGGTAGGATTCCAGGTCAGGCCTGCCGGCGGGCGAAGGTGCGGATCGCGTCGATCTGGTCGGCGGTTTCGATGGAACCTTCGCGAAGCCGGCGCACTTTCTCGATGGCCGCGTCCGCGGTCAAACCCTCGGACACGAAATAGGCGGCGAGGACGGTCCCGGTGCGGCCGAGCCCGGCGGTGCAGTGTACGGCAACACCCATCCCTGCCCGCTTCGCCTGGGCGATGGTGTCAATCGCCTGGTCGAGTTGCCGGTCCGTCGGGGCTTGCATGTCGACAACGGGAACGTGGACGAGCATCAGGCCGGCGTCGTTGATCCAACGTCGGGGCGGGGGATCTTCGGTGAGGGAAACGAGGACATCGACGCCGTTCTTGCGGAGCCAGGCGAGATCGTCGGCTGACCGTGGTACGGCCATGCCGGCGAGATGCGGTTTGTCGACCCACGAGAACCCGGAGGGCATGCCTTCCTCACTTCAGCGCCTTCTGCCCGCATTCTATTCGGATCCGGTTCGATTCCTGCCACAGCTTCGGGTGAGTTTGGAGGAAGTCGATGAGATTTCCGGTGGTGATGCCAAGGGTTTCGGCGGTGGTGCTGACCTGGCCGGAGGAAGCGGCGAAGGCGTCGAGGACGATTCCGACGGCGGGCCAGAACCGGGGATCCTTCGGGGAAACGTCGAGTCGGCCCGCTTCCGTGACGGCCGGCGCGAACTCGGGATGGGTGGCCGGCGAGTCCGGCAATGGGTCACGGAGGTGGAGAAAGAGCGCCTGGTGCAGCCGTTTCACCGCCTTCGCCTTGTTCTCGTGCTGCGACCGACTTTCCTCGGCGATCACGATCAGGCCCGTCGGCGCGTGCCGCAATCGGACGGCGGAGCTGGTTTTGTTCCGTTTCTGCCCGCCGGGGCCGCTGGCACGGTAGGTGTCGACGTCGCACTGGGCGAGGAGCTGGGCCTCGGTCAGGGTCGACCATGTCGATCGGGGAGGTCGAGGATCGGTTGACATGGAGGAAGGATACGGGGCCGGCGAGGTGGGTTCGCATCCCCTACAGCGCCGACGGCACAGAATCCTCGGCAAACAGCTAACAGCCAATCGCTAGACTCACATTCGAAACCATTTGAGTCTAGCTGTTAGCCAAGTAGCTGTTCGCGATTAGTAAAACCATGCGGCGGACGTCGGTTCTCGCCCTGCTTCACTTCGAGATGTTCACGTTGACCTTGGTCTCCTGTTCGATCGCGAACTGGCTGTGGACGGTGCCGGTGACGGTGACGACGATTCCGTTGATTCCACCCGGTTTCGCGTCGGCGGCGGCCTGGAGGGGGATTTTGACCTCCGTCTGCCCCGCCGGGATCTTGGCGTCCTTCACGGTCAGACCCTTGGTTTCTTTCGGGAGCTGGATGTTGACCTGGAATTCGCCGTCGAAATCGTTTTGGCGTTCGACGCGGACCAGGAGCTCGCCGGTGCCGCCGACCTTGAGGTTGCCGGCCTGGCTGGCGTTGACCTTCGCCAGAACCGTCGGAAGGACGGTGACCGTCAGCGGGTCGGCGTAGGCGAGCAGGGTCACCGGCGTTTTTTTGTCCTTCTGCATCGGGTCGCGGACGTACTGGATCAGCGTCTCACCACGGAGTTGCACCGCGTACACGCCCGGCTTCGCCGACGTGCGGACGTCGAAGCTCACGATTCCGTCGTTCTTCTCCTTCGGGATCGGCGTCGGTTGGTTGTTGTTGATCTGGAATGGGTTGGTTTGGTTGTTCACCCCGGTCGGCTCCACAAAGACGTTGACCGGATTCGCCCGGGTTTCCGGGTCTTTCCATTGCACCTTCACCGGAAGCGACAGCTTGTCGCCGGGGCGAACGTAGAGCGGCAGTTTGATGGGAATTTCCGACTCCTTGTTGTCCTTCCCCTTGGTCTTGACCTTCCCGGCGGGGAAATCCGCCGCGATGCGGAGGCGAGATTTGTCCGGTCGGATCGCGACGACGAGTTGCTGGTCGAGCCGGACAATC
This sequence comes from uncultured Alcaligenaceae bacterium, assembly GCA_964552815.1. GTDB lineage: Bacteria > Planctomycetota > Planctomycetia > Gemmatales > Gemmataceae > CAYUHJ01. Next base: position 12,050 of record CAZKIQ010000038.1, read on the forward strand.
GCAGGGATGTTGGGGTTGTTGGTCGGCCAGGTGACGGAAGCGGGGCGGGCTTCGCGGGTCACGGATTTCCCGGCGATGTCCGCCTTGCAGACGACGCGGAAGGTGCCCGTGTACGGGGCGGCCCCATCCGCGGTGGAGAGAACGATGGTGCCCCACTTCGCCCCGGTCCCGATCAGGGCGGGCGTGGCGGTCACGCCCGGCGGGAGGTTCTCCGCCGTGGCGATGACGGGGTCGGCGAAGCCATCGAGGCGATCGACGTACACGTCGTATGCAGTCTCCCCGCCGTGTCGGAGCAGGCCGGCGGAGGGAATCGCCTGACCGTCGGGCATCACGATCGCCCGGAAGTCCGGGGTCGGCTTCCCGACTCGGAGCCGGTAGACGCACCGGGGGCCGTAGTTGACCGTCGCTTCCCGGGATCCGACAAGGATCAGATATTTCCCGTCCGCAGGAGCCGTGAAGCGCTGCGGTTGCGGGTCGCCGTTGCGGGTGAAGAACTTGCTCTGGTGCAGAACCTCGTTGTCATCGTCCATTTCCGGGCCGATGTTCTCGTTCTTCTCGTTGCGGATCTGGTAGTAGGTGTCCATCCCGCCGCCGATGCGGTCGGAGAAAAGCTCGACGGAGAAGACGTCCCCCTTTTTCGCGGTGAAGGAGTAGAAATCGCGGTCGTAGCGTTTCTCGATCCGGCCGGCGACGTCGCAGGGGGCGGGGATGGCCTGGGCGGTTTCGGGCGTGTCGTTGGAGGTGCTCCCTTCGAGCACGACCGGTGCATCGGTCAGGAAGATCGGGACGGGGTTCGCGCCGGGAAGCTGGTACTCGAAGCCGTCCTGGGTGCCCATCGGCGGGTCGATTCGACCCCGGAAGCTCAGACGGCTGCGGGCGGCGGCGTCGGTGGGCGGGGTCACCGTCACGGACAGCGACTCGATCGGTCGGCCGTCGACTTGCATCCCCTCGACCGGTTTGCCGCCCGGCAGCCCGCGGCCGTACACGGTTACCGGAGTCGATTTCCCCGGATTCACGATCGGCGGGAAGACCGCATCGACCCACGGACCCGTCGAGACGGTGAGCCGGTAGAAGTAGTCCGGTCCGCCCGCCTGGTACGCGAACTCGCAGACGCGGATCTGGTAGTCGCCGTCCGCCGGGATCGTGACATCCGCGAGGGCATCGTTGTCCGCGTAGTTTCGGCTCATCGCCAGACGCCGGCCATCCGACGCATACACCTCCACGAGCGGCCGGGCCCGGCTGTCGATCGAGGAACTCGCACAGTGGACCAGAATCCGCTGCCCCGCCTTTGCCGGGAACGCGAAGTAGTCCACATCCTGGGCGTTCGCGATCACCCCGCTCACCACCGTGCCGACCGCAATTTTCTGGGCTTCCGGCACGTCGTTATTCGGTTCCTTCTCGACGACCTCTTCCCGCGTCCCGACCACAAACGCCCGCGGGTTGCTCACGCCGAGATTGCTCGACAGGCGGACGTCGTACACGCCCGGTGGAACATCCGCGGGGATCGTGACCTTGAACTTGGCCGTCGTGATCTGGGCCTTGTTCCGCTTCGCCGGCGGTTTCTTCGCTTTAGGGTCCGGCTTCGGTTCCGGCGCGACGATCACCTCGGCCTTGATCTTCGGGTGGGAAAAGACCAGGCCATCCTCATCGTCGAAATCGGTGCCCGTGAAGGTGAGTTCCGTCGTCGAACCGACCTTCCCGCCGGTCGGGAAAACCGAGGAAATCCGGGGTTGCGGCAGGTAGTTCTGCGGTTGCTGGGCCAGGGCCGTCGACCCCACCACCAAAACCGACGCGACGATGATCAGGCACAGCGAGCGACGCATGGGCAACCCCGGGGAAGAAGGAGTCGGGGGAACAGTCGAAACCAGGAGCGGTTGGAACCCGCGGAAGGTAGGTGTGTGGATCGTAAACCGCGGCGGGAAGCCGGTCAAGGGGCCGGCCCGTTCCTATAACGGCCGCACGGTGACGTTCGCCGACCACAAGGAGTTCACAAGATGGATGTGTACGTCGGACTGGGCATCGGAGTGGTGGTCTCGTTCTGCTTCTGGCTCGTGATTGCCGTCGCCCGGGCGGGAAGTCTTGACCGCGCGTTCTGGGGCCTGACCATCGCCGGTCGGGCCGCCATGGATCCCTCCTTCGAGGCGAAGGTCCGCCAACTCCTGGGGGAACCCGTTACTTCCCCGCCAACTTCCGCACCACCGACCACTACCACGACTACTCCATCTGCCCCTGCGAAGCCGCCGCTGCCACCGAAACCGACCGGCGAACCGATCCGTGTTCTGGCTCTGCTCCAGTCCGAGTCGCGTCTGATCGACTTCCTGATGGAAGACATCGCCGGCACCACCGACGCCCAGGTCGGCCAGGCCGTCCGCGACATCCACAAGAAGGCCCAGGCCGCCCTGAAGAGCCACATGACCTTCGAGCCCGTCCTGTCCGGATCGGAAGGGGAGAAGGTCACCGTTCCCGTCGGCTTCGACCCGTCCGCCGTCCGCGTTCTCGGCAACGTCACCGGCCAGCCCCCATTTACCGGCGAACTCCAACACCCCGGCTGGCGCGTGAAGGACGTCAAACTCCCCACCCCGGCCGACGGTCAGGATCTCTTCGTCGTCCAGCCCGCCGAGGTGGAACTCGCCTGAGATACGAGTTCATACGTGCAACTCGACCCGTCACCGATTCGAGTTGGTGAACACGAGATCCATCTGGTCTGCAACTTCCGAGAAAACCGCAAGCAAGCCGGGGTCGAACATCCCCTGAGACTCGATTGTCATGACCCGCACCGCCCGGGAATGAGAGAGACCCGGTCGATATGCCCGGCGATTTCGCAGGCTGTCATAGGTCGCCGCGATCGCCGTGATCCGGGCGACCAGCGGAATTGCCTCGCCCACCAGTCCGTCGGGATATCCCGAACCGTCCCAGTTCTCATGGTGGCTTCGAGCAATCTCCGCAGCCAAATTGAGGCCCTGAGCCTCAGGGTGCGAGTCGACCAGGCTCGCTAGCATATCCGCCCCGGTGGTCGTATGCATCTGCATCACCAACCGCTCGTCCGGTTCGAGACCACCGGGCTTGGTGAGGATCGCCGTCGGAACGGTGGCGAGCCCGATGTCGTGAACTGCGGCAACTCGGGAAAGAATCCGAAGGAACCCACCATCGCCAAGCCGCGAATATTGCGGAAGGTTGCAAGCTCGTGAAGCCAGGGTTGTCAGGTAGCCTTGCAATCGCGCCGCATAACCTCGGTTATGAACCCCAAGTTGTTCCAATAAACGCGACATACCATCAACCAAGAGCCCGCTCCCATCCGCACCGGCAGTGACGACCGAAGCAGAAGGCGAATCCATCTTCTTGCCTCCCACACGAGAGGCTCGCCGATTCAATACACCGCGAACCCGAGAAAGAAGTTCCGTATCCGTGAATGGTTTCCGAATGAAATCATCGGCTCCTGCCAGCAACAATCCACCTAGCGATTCCGTCGGGACCCTGCCGGACATATACAACACCATCGGGCCCGGCCACGCCGAAACCTGATGGATCTTGGTGATGAATTTGGCACCATCCATCCGTGGCATTTCCTGATCCACAATGACGAGATCAAAACGATTTGCCTCGATCAACTCTATGCCAGCCCGCCCGTCCCCCGCCTCCCGGCAATCGTAGTCCGCATCAAGGAGGGAACGCAGATACTCCCGCACATCCGGGTCGTCATCCACGATAAGCACTCGCGGTTTGCGAGCGGAAGGCGAAACAGTACCAGAAGATTCTGGCCGCCAGCGAGTGAACGGTATCAACGCCGCAGCCGCCGCCGTCGCGGACGGATACCTCGCCGCACGATCTGGAGCCATCAACTTCGCCACCAACTCATCGAGTTCAATGGGCAACTCCGGGCGATGCCGACGAATATGAGGGGGATCAGAAGTGAGACGACGACCAATCTCTATGTAGGTGGAATCGATGCTTTCGAATGGCTCAACACCAGTAAGGGTGAAAAACAAAGATGCACCGAGGCCATAAAGATCCGCACGAGCATCTACAGCCGTCGCATCCCGCGCCTGTTCAGGTGACATGTAGCCCACTGTACCAAGAATCACGCCCGGCTCGGTGATCGTACAGGCAGGATTACGGGCGAGGCCAAAGTCGAGAATTTTGGCCTTCCAATCAGGAGTGACGATAATGTTGGAAGGTTTGATGTCGCGGTGGATCAAACCGATTCGATGAGCTTCCGCCAGGGCTTCCGCCGCCTGACGAAACAAATCCGCCGCTCGATGGACCGGGAGCGGACCCGAGTTAGAAACCGCATCCTGGAGGTCGGCACCAGGAACAAGATCCATGACAAAGTATTCTCGGGTCGGGCCGCGATCTCCCCGACGTTCCTCCCCCGCATCCAAACAGGCAACAATGTTGGGATGTTGTAGTCTTGCTACGGCGCGGGCTTCCTGATGGAAGCGGTCCCGAATCTTGGAATTGCCACTAAACTGTTCGCTCATCACCTTGATCGCAACGGGCCGCCGCAGATGACGATGTTCGGCCCTATAGACAACTCCCATTCCGCCATGACCTAGTGGTTCCAGAATCCGATACTGACCGATGGTTAAATCCGCAGTCCGGGCTGCCCGTATAGCATCTGCCTGGAAGCGCGTCAGAAGGTGACGGCCAACAAGGGCAGGCAGAAGAGTCGCATAATCGACCATGCGACGGAGTTCAATGCGAACCTGTTCGGGAACATCTTCCCACTCCTCACCCAGAATCACACCTTGGTCAACCAAGGCGGTGACCAGGGGGCCAGGGACCGAACCAGGTTGAACCTCGGGGGCCCAAAAACGAGTCGAGGAAGTTAGCGTAGTATGCACGATAGCCCCAATCTGGATGTCAAGCTACGCGATAGCGGCCAGGCGGATGAGTGCTTGAGGGATACGATCAAGAGGCAGAACTTCGTCTACTGCCCCGAGTGCAATCGCCTCACGAGGCATTCCAAAGACTACAGAGGTATCTTCATTTTGAGCAATCGTTGAAGCACCAGCTCGCTTCATGGCAAGCATACCTCGGGCACCATCATCACCCATTCCAGTAAGTATGGCACCCACAGCATTCGGGCCAAGGTGCTCGGCACAAGACGCAAATAGAACATCGACGGAAGGACGATGGCGGTTGACAGCTTCGCCAGGGAAAACGCAAACCGTCGTGATTGCACCACTCCTGCGGATCGCTGTCTGGAGATTCCCGGGTGCAATCAAAACGTGTCCGGGGAGGACGCGATCCCCATCTGAAGCCTCGTGGACACGGAGCGCACAAATGCGATCAAGCCGATTAGCATAAGAACGCGTAAACCCAGCAGGCATGTGAATAACGGCAACAATGCCCGGGGCATCCGCGGGCAGCATCGACAATACCGACGCCAAGGCCTCGGTCCCACCAGTCGATGCACCAATGGTGATAACTTGGTGAGTCGTGCGGAACTTTATGGGCGGTATCGATGCCACCAGCGATGGACCGATCGCGTTCGATCTCGGGGCAATTCGACGACGAACTTTCGCGTTGGCGGCAGCGCGAACTTTCGCGACAAGTTCCTCAGCGATGGATGCAAAAGAAGAGACAATATCGAGTTTAGGTTTTGGTATCACGTCTACGGCGCCCAGTTCCAAAGCCCGTAGAGTAGTATCGCACCCGGTCTCAGTGAGAGAGGAAACCATCACAACAGGTAATGGGCGAGCAACCATAAGACGTTCGAGGAATGCGAGGCCATCCATTCTCGGCATTTCGACATCCAGCGTAATCACATCCGGTGAAAGACGATGAATTTTGTCCCAGGCGGAATAGGGATCGGTCGCGGTTCCAATAACCTGCACATCGGGCACATGCTCGAAGACGTCGGACAGAATCTGCCTCATCAATGCTGAATCATCGACAACGAGGACTTTGATATTCCGCACAGTCTGCCTCAGAACAGGGTGATATTGTCATCCGGAACTTCCACTCGCTTCTGGAGGGCCCGGGCATAGCTTGATTCATCACGAGCAACAACAGAGGAATCCGTGTCAGATAAGGGTTTCGCTTGAGCGCGACCGGTATCGGGATGGAACCTCACCAGTAAGCCACGGGTACCTCCTAGGCACTGGCCATCGACGGGAATCCCTTCGGTTTGCAGATAGCGAAGCACGAAGTCAGCATTACGACTTCCAACATTCAGAGCTTGAGAATCGACGTTCAACACTTTGGCTCCGCCGAATACTTTGGCTCGCAATCGGGATCGATCCCCTCCAAGTTTCATGACAGCGGAAATAAGCAGATCCATCGCATGGGCACCATATCGGGCGCTAACACCAGTGTCATTCTCGCCCGGGAGCGAGAAATGGTTCATTCCACCAATATGAGAAACCGGGTCATAGATGCATGCAGAAACACAAGAACCCAGCAACGTCTTTAGCACCGCAGGGCCTTTGGCAGTCTTGACATCGCCAAGAACAATCGAGTATTCCTGAGGCGGACCAACGGATGGCGATAGGTCGTGTGAATGGCAAGAAGAATTTAGCCGATAAACGGTGTTGCCAAGCGAAGAGAAGCGTTCAGACATCCAGTGAAGGTTTTCGGAGTGACCTAAAATCAGGTAGCCTTCAGGATGGAGTAAGGAAGAAAACCGTTCCATCAACCGATGTTGAGTAGGGCGGTCAAAATAAATCACAACGTTACGGCAAAAAATCACGTCAAATTGGCTTTTAAACGGCCAGGATTCCGCGATGAGGTTGAACTGACGAAAGGTTAGAAGCGACCGGAGTTCGGGACGAACGGCAACGTTGGACTCGTTACGACCGGTCCCTCGGAAAAAATATTTGCGAAGCAAAGATGGAGAGACTCCACTTAGCCTGTCTAGAGAATAAATTGCTTGATCTGCGATCTTCAAAACCTGCGTGTCGATGTCAGTTGCAAGGATCTTGACGTCCCATCCCTCGTCATGTGGGCAGCATTCAGCCAGCGTCATGGCGATTGAATATGGTTCCTCGCCCGTCGAAGACGCTGCACACCATACACGTAGACGCTTGTGTCGAACCGAAGCCAGGCGAGGGACAATTACGTCGCGCAAGTAATCAAAGTGGTGGGATTCACGAAAAAAATCCGTTTTATTTGTCGTCAGGCAATTTATAAACTCTTGGCGCTCCCCACCGATGGAATCGTCGTGTTGCACGACGTGAAGATAATCTGCGAATGAGGAAAGACGCAGAAGGCGAAGCCGCTTGGCAAGGCGAGAGCGGACCAGATCCCGCTTCGAATCTCCAAGAGCAATTCCCGATTGATCATATAAGAACCGACGAATCGCCTCATATTCCGATTCGTGGAGCGGAATACTCCACGAGTTCTCCTGATTTTTGGGCTCGTATTGCATAACATTCCAGTGCAAAGTGAGTATAACGAACCCGCTGCCCAGGCAACTTAGAAGTCAAAAATCTTGGAAACCATCTGATTCGCCAAACCCAACACGGTCCAGGTCGTGCTTTCCATTCCTTCCATTCTTGCCGTTGTGGGACTTGGCTGCGAGAGGCCTGTGATTTGCAACTCGAACAGGGGAGGGAGTTCGCTTGGGCTTGACTCCAATCGGATTCGGGAGTTCAGAATCCAATTTGAAGCGAGCAACCAAATCGCGGAGTTGATTCGCCTGGCTTGTGAGGGTTTGTGCAGTAGCAGAGAGCTCCTCGGTTTGGGAAGCATTGCGTTGAGTGACGGAATCCATCTGAGTCACAGCCTTATTGACCTGATCGATTCCTGTCGCTTGCTCTCGCGATGCAGCTGCGATTTCGGTAACAATATCTGTGACCCTCTTGACCGATGTAACGATATCGGTCAGAGTAGCCCCAGACCTGTTAACCAGGTCCGTACCGGCAGAAACCTTTTGAACCGAATCATGGATTAGCCCCTTAATTTCCTTGGCCGCGGTGGCACTTCTTTGAGCCAGATTCCGCACCTCGGCTGCAACCACTGCAAAACCTCGACCCTGTTCGCCTGCCCTGGCTGCTTCTACAGCAGCATTCAGGGCCAACAAATTTGTTTGAAATGCGATTTCATCGATCGCGGTGATAATATCCGCAATTTTCTTCGATGAGTGGTTGATCTCACTCATTGCCTCAACTGCAGTTCCAACGACATGCCCTCCTTTTTCGGCAATATCCCGTGATCCACTCGCGAGTTGACGAGCTTGTTGTGCTGAGTCAGAGTTCTGCTTCACTGTCGCGGTGATTTCTTCGAGGGTCGACGCTGTCTCTTCGAGACTGGATGCCTGTTGCTGGGCCCCACTCGCAATTTCATCAGTTGCGGATGCGAGTTGCCCCGAAGCATCTGCAACCTGTGCCGCTACATCGCGCACACTCTCAAGTGTTGAACGGACCGTGGCAATTGCACCGTTGAGGCTTGCGGCCATCAGGCCTACTTCATCCTCGCCTAATTCGGGAATGCTCTGTGTGAAATCTCCATTCGCCAATGCTTGAACAGATTTGTTGATAGCATCAACCTTGAGCCTCAGTTCTTTTGTCTCCCGTGCTTGTCGCTCTGCGTTCAGAGCAACTTGCTGCTCAAGCGATTTTGCCGCCGTGATATCTGTTGCAAATTTCACCACTTTCCGGACTTTTCCGTTGGAGTCAAAGATCGGATTGTAGGATGCCTGAATCCAGACAACTTTTCCCCCTTTCCCGATTCGTTTGAACACATCCGCGACGTATTCTCCCCGGTTCAACTTTGCCCAAAATTCGCGATATTCAATGCCGGCCGAGGCTTCTGGTTCCAGAAAGAGGCTATGATGTCGACCGCGGATTTCGTCTAGCGTATAGCCAAGAGTATTCAGGAAATTTTCATTTGCGTTGGCGATAGTACCGTCTAGATGGAACTCGATTGTAGCCTGGACTTTATCCATTGCACGGACCTGGGCCACATAATCGTCGTTCGCTTCCAACAATCGCCTCATTCGACTTGTTACTCTGTATACAATTATCCCACTCATTCCGAGAGCAACCATCGAAGATATGACTGCAATCCAAAGCATCAGCATTGAATTTCTACCTGCCATTGCTTCCGCTGAGGCAAGCTTTTTCTCGGAGTCCTTATCAGTTAACTCGACTACGCGATCAACAACTACTCGCTGAGACGCATAACGCTTGGCCAGATTTCCCCCTACAATCAACTGCGCAGATTTCTCATCCCCTGCTATGAGGGCAGGAATAAACGAACTCTCAACGCTCGCGAAATAGTCTTGCGCAGACGTATTAAGCGATCCTGTCACGGTCGACTTGAGTGTACTCTCCGGGAGCGACTTGCTCCAAAATTCCTGACGCTTCTGGAACTCTGCTTTGAGAGTTCCATACCGATTCCGAAATTTCTCGGTCGACTCTGGGGTCACCTTCATCGCTGCTTCCTGCGCGGCCAAGTGCATTTCCACAAGGTACATTGGCGGTGGGAGCACATCGGCTGTCAGGTCTTTGCATTCCATCACTCCTTCGGCCTGAGGACTCCCAATCTTTACCTCTTGGATCGTCGACCATCCGTATCCCGCGACGATCGCCATTGCGATAATGCAGATTACAACAGGCGTCAGCAGCTTGATCTTGTCGTCCACATTCGCGAGCAGCCTATTCATCTCAACTCTCCGATATCATTTGTGGTTGGGGTACTCATGCGAGCGACGACTGAGGAAGTTCGTCACGTCCCACAAGGCGGTCGATATTCAACAATGTGACTAGGCGGTCTCCGGCTCTTGCCATTCCTGTCAGGAATGATGTGTCGGCAGTTGTGCCAAGATCGGGAGGTGGAGCAACCGAATCATCAGTTAGATTCAGCACGTCAGACACCGCATCCACAACCAGTCCAACAATTTTTGTCCCTACGGTAACGACTACTATTACCGTGAATCGGGAGTACTCTACCGATACCATTCCGAACCGAGTTCTCAGGTCGAGAATCGGCACCACTGTACCTCGCAGATTCATCACACCCTTGACCTCTTGCGGTGCGTTCGGAATTGGTGTCACACGTGTATATCCTTTGATTTCTTGAACCCTCAGGATTTCTACACCATATTCCTCCTCGTCGAGTCGGAACGTCAGAAACTGGCCGCCGGTCTTTTTTGGGCCGTCACGATTCATCGGCTCGTTCACAGATGACCTCCTCCAACGACTGAATGTTCGAGAACGGGCTCTCGCAGTTCTCTTGGAATCGTTGTGCGTGGCTTTGGCAGTCGTGTTAGTCCTGGGATATCGAGAATCATCGCTACCCGGCCGTCACTGAGAATCGTCGCTCCGGCGATCCCGTCGACTTTTTGGTAATTTACGTCCAGACTCTTCACAACCACGGCCGACTGCCCAAGCAATTCATCGACAAGCACTGCCTGTTTTTTGCCCTGATCCTCCACCAATACTAGTAGTCCTTCACAGGGATTACTGATGCGTCCTGGGCGTCTGAGCACATCGCACAGCCGAAGAATCGGCACTGTTTCCCCTCGAACGGATACTACTTCCCCGAGTCCAGCAAGCAGGTGCACGTCGGTCCGGTTAGGGCGAAATGATTCGACAACGGAAAGTAGTGGAACTACATAGACATCGTCGGACACGCCAACCATCAGTCCGTCAACGATTGCCAATGTCAGGGGTAGCCGAATCGTAAATGTCGTTCCCTTGCCTACCTGGGTTCGTATCAGAATGCTTCCTTGCAGAGCTTCCACATTTCGCCTAACGACATCCATTCCTACGCCTCTACCCGAGACATCAGTCACCTGTTTAGCGGTACTAAACCCGGGTTCGAATATGAGGGCGTAGACTTCAGCATCTGTTAGGCGTGTGGCCTCGGTGATAATTCCTTTCTCTATTGCCTTTCTGCTAATTACATCACGGTTTAGTCCTCGGCCATCGTCTTTGATCTCCAGATAGACGTTGCCTCCCTGATGGTAGGCTTTCAGAGTGACATGGCCTTCTGCGGGTTTTCCTGCGGCGATTCGCTCCGCGGGAAGTTCCAGCCCATGGTCCAGCGAATTTCGGACCATGTGCATGAGCGGATCGCCGAGTTGGTCCACCACCGTCTTATCCAGCTCGGTGTCTTCGCCTTGAAGCTCCAAGTGGACAGGCTTGCCCAGTTTCTTGGAGACGTCGCGCACCAGGCGTGTCATTTTTTGAAATGTGCCGGCCAATGGAACCATGCGAAGTGACAGGCTGAGTTCCTGAAGTTCACGTGATATCTTGTCCACTTCTGGAAGTGCGACCGACAGGAAGCCATCACCAACGTGTTCGTCGTATTCCTGGCGGGCCATCGACTGGGCGATGACCAGTTCCCCGATGGTGTTGATTAGCTTGTCCAACCGCGATCGGTCGACCCGCACGGTGTCTTTGTCTCCTGGTCCTGGTCGACGTGGTGTGGCCTGGTCTGGTTCCTGCTGAGCCGCAGGTTCCGGGACCGGTTGTGAAACTGGCTCTGGTGATGGCGAGCGATCTGGTTGCTCTCCTGACGCCGCTCGAGCCAGGGCGCTGAGAAGCCTTGTCAAGTTCTGGTCCGTGGCCAACTTTCCTCGGTTTGCAATCCAGTCGCGGACGAAATCCACCTGTTTCTTCATTGCATCAGTTGCCGCGAACACCAGATCCATTATGGCGCCAGACAGTGTTATCTTTCCGTCTCGTGCCAGGTTCAACAAGGTCTCTGTTTCGTGGGCTAACGACCGGATCGCTTCCAGATGAAGCATGCTGGAAACGCCCTTGATTGTGTGGAATCCTCTATAGACTGCGTTGAGAGCGTCTCGGTCGTTGGGGTTTCCATCGAGCGCTAACAGGTGCCCGTCAGCGGCTTCCAGGTGCTCTCCGGCCTCAGCGCAGAACTCGCCCAACATCTCGGCGTTTTCCGCTACGAGAGCTTCATTCCCCTCGCAGACAGAGGCTCTTCGGGCTGGTGGTGTGACTTCGCATAGCGACTCATCCAGTTCTGGTGTCGTCCCTGTTTCCGCCAGGAATGCCTGTTGTTCCGCAGCAAGCACATGCGGTTCGAGTACCTTGCTAGCGAGCAACACCTCGGCCAGTGAGGGAACGCCGCGAGATTGAAGGAGTAGCAGGCGACCCAGGTCTGCTTCGGTTAAAACGCCCAGGCGGATCGCGGCCTCACCCAGGGTTTCCCCGGGTGATAGTTTGCCAAGGCAGTCGAAAAGCTGAGCGACCGTCATCAATCCTGTCTGGACTGCGAGCCGACCCACAGTCTTCCGACTAGTTGCCTGTCGATCCAGGGCGGCGAGAACCTGTTCCGGGGTCACCATTTTTCGGGAGACCAGGAATGTGCCGAATCGCACTGGGTCCCGGCCATGGGGCTGATCGACCAGGGATTCCCGTGGGAGGGGCTGTTTCCCGACTGGTGTTTGGGGTGCTTGAGGAGCGGATTCCGAGACTGGGTCAAGATCCAGAGCGATATTGTCGCCTGCAAACGCGAATGCTTCCTCGATTTCCGTGGAGGTTTTTTCTGATTGCAGACGGATTTCCCACCCCAACAGACATCGCTCCGGATCTAACTCGGCTATCTTTGGGATCGAATCTGTAAGCGATCGGACGGCGAGAATCTTGCCGATACGTTCGAACTCGGGAAGCACGCTCATGGGGTCCAATCCAGATCTGTATGCATCTGGATGGGGCGTAACCCTTACAAGGTACTCCCGCAGACGTGATCCATCTCCTGGTCTTACGCATTCGAGAAGACGTGTATGAAGGTCATCAATCCCCGGTGGTATTGGTCCGTTATTCCGTACTGCGAAAACCATTCCTGCCAGCGCGTCCGACGATTGCAACAACAGGTCCGTGACGCGACCTGGTACGGCCCGGCGGGGTCCTCGGAGGGAACCGAGAAGGGTTTCGATCGCGTGGGTAAATCGGGCGATTTGCGGGAATCCAACCGCGTCGGCCCCTCCCTTGATTGAGTGGGCTGCCCGAAATGCTTCATCCACGGCGTCTGGTGCTGGCTCGCCCGCATCGAGGCGGAGTACGGCGCCTTCCAGGTTGGCTACATGCTCGGCCGCTTCTTCGAAAAACGTCTGACGATACTTGTTCGCATCCAGTTGCACGGATACCCCCGGTTACGGCACCAGACGGGAAACGACTTGCAGCAGTCGGCCCGGGTCGAATGGTTTGACGATCCAACCGGTGGCTCCGGCGGCCCGTCCCTCTTGCTTGATCTGGTCACTACATTCCGTTGTCAGGAACAGGATGGGCGTGAACCGGAAGGCCGTGTCCGCCCGCAGCCGACGAACCAGTGCGAGCCCGTCCATCCGGGGCATGTTGACATCGGTTATTACGAGTGAAACTGCTTTCCCCGAGACCCGCCGGATCGCGTCTTCCCCGTTGATTCCCTCGACGACCGTGTAGCCCGCCTTGCGGAGGGTGTCACCGACCATCTGCCGCATCGTTGCGGAATCGTCCACAATCAGAACCGTGTGGCTCACATCATCCTCCGACTTCCAGGTGTGGAGTTAGACACCATTCGATTCGAGTCCGAGCAGGCGGAGCATGCCTCGTGGTTGGCCCGTGGCCCCCTGCAAATGAAGCCGGCCGTCTCCGAGCGATTTCTTCAGAGCCAGCAGAATCTGCAGGGCGGAACTGTCGAGCCGGGTCACTTTTTCCAGGAACACCGAGACCTTCTCCGATTCCGCGGCGCGGCAGGCGGCACGGTGGAACTCCGCCGCGGATGGGACGGTGACTACACCGATCAGGGTGATTCGTGATTCTTCGGGTGCGAACTCCGCTTCCACACGCGGCGTTTCATCGACAGCCATGGAGCGGCCCCCATCCGGTGGTTCCGAACGAGGAGATCATCGAAGCGGTTCGCCCGCGAATTGCGGTGTCGGAAGAACGGAATTCCTAGGATAGTCCCATGGTTCCGCTTGAAAGGGATGAGTACATCGAGCAGGCGTACTTTTTCCGCACCTTCCGGGAGCGGCTTGGCGAGAACGTCTCCGCACAGGACATTCTGTCTCACGCCCATGAAGAGGTGCTGTCGACGACCCGATTACCGTACGCGATCCAGTTTCTGGCGACGGAAATGCGGCACACCGGGCTGCTCGGGAATGGCTTCGCGAAACTGCCGCACTATTTCACGACCTACCAGACGTTCCTCGTCCGCCAGGCGGAGCAGGAGAAGATCAAGTTCACGATCCAGACGGCACTGCTGGTGCTCGAACGCGAAGCGATCTACAAGTCCAACAACCCGACGCCACAGGGGTTGTTCGTGTTCCACTATGAGGTCATCGCCCGGAATCGGCTGGGGTACGACGCCGGGGTGACGGCGTCTGCGAACGACCCGATCTTCGACGCGGACTGGCGGGCGTTCCTGGAACTGGTTCGACGGCAGGCGGGGTCGATCGAATTTTCCGACCTGCTGTATCTTCGGTCGACGCTGTACGAATCGGAGCAGAAGCGGAAGGATCCGGAGTACGTGTCGCCGGTGCCGACGTTGTTCGCCGAGAAAGAAGGGAAGATCGCCAAGGCGAGCCGGGGGCGGGATCCGCTGTTTCTGTTCGCGGCCCTGCAACGGCAGCTGGCGTATCCGGAGGTTCCCCGCCCGTTGCGGGAAGACACGCTCGCCGGGCAGGTCGAGACGCTCAAGGCCAAGGTGAAGGAACTGGAAACCCGGCTGCGGATGGTGGAATCCGAGACTCGCGGGACGTTCGACCCGACGCAGTTCGGTCGGCCGGACGATTTCCGGGACCTGGACGATGCGTGATTCCGGAAAAAAAAGGGTCCCGGCACCCACCCGGGCACCGGAACCCTGTTGGAACTTCGACGATCATCCGCCCTGGACGGCGATCCGCCGGGGTTTGGCGGTCTCCGCCTTGGGCAAACGCAGCGTCAGGACTCCGTTCTTGAGCTCGGCCGAGATCTTGTCCGCGGCGACGCGTTCCGTCACGCGGAAGGTGCGGAAGTAGCTTGTGGCATCGGATTCGACCAGCCCGCGGCGTTTGTCCGGGTGGCTGGGGTGTCGGCGACCGTGGACGGTGAGCTCGCCGTTCTCGAAGCGGATGTCGACGTCGCCCGGGACGACGCCGGGCATGTCGGCGAGCAGCCGAAGCTCGTCGTCAGTTTCCAGGATGTCGACGGGCGGGGTCAGGGTGACGGCACGTTCGCTGGTTTTCTTGCCGTCCCCGTTGGGAGTGCGATCGGTCATGGTGGTGATCTCCGGATCAGTTTGGGATTCGGCGAAAGTCGGGGACACGGTTACGCCTTGACTTCGATTTTCCGCGGTTTGGCCGCCTCGCTCTTCGGAAGCGTCAGCTTGAGGACGCCGTTCTCGTACTTCGCTTCGACCTTGTCCGCGTCGACGAGGACCGGCAGGGTCACCACCCTGGTAAATCGGCCGCTCGGGCGTTCCTGGCGGACCCACACGGCACCCTGCGGATCCGCGAGCTTCCGCTCGCCCTGGATCGTCAGGACGTTCCCTTCCGTCACCGTGACTTCCAGATTGGCCGGGTCGAGGTCGGGAAGGTCCGCTTCTGCGAAGACGTTGTGCTCGTCCACCCACAGATTCAGCGGCAGATTCCCGCCTGGTACACGAGCCGAGAAAAGGCGATTGAACTCATCCTGGACCCGCGAAAATTCGGCCACCAACTCGCCGACCGGGTCGCGTCGAAACGACATCATGATCAACCTCCATCGGGAGAAGTCCGCCCGAAGCAGTGATTCGGACGGGAGATTCGAGAATTTTGAGGGAGCATCAGGCGGAGCCGATTCGGGATTCCGTCCGCCTGTTTCCGGGAAGCCCAGATACAACCCTCGTGCCAATCTCACGGGACGTGGGAACCCGCGGAAATCGCGGGGGAAAAGTGGGTGTTTCGCCATTTCCCGGGGCGCAATTTGGCGGAAGTGACTGTCAGAATGACAGGACCCGTCATCGGGCCGGCTTGAAGTCCAGCGGCGGGGGAGCCACCAGATCCGGCGATTTGACGTCCGGCGTCGGGATCGACGACGACGGAGAGGGGCTGGGTCGTTCCGGCACGAACGCTGGCGGGGGCTCGGGGTCACGACGCGGTTGCGACGGGGTCGGCGTCGGTTGCGGACGATTCCGCGGCCCCCCGCGCACCCCCTCGATCACCGCCTGCGGCGTGTCGAGGTCGATGATCACTTCCTTCTCGTAGACGTGTTCCCCCTGGTTCGACGCCTTGTCGATGGCTTTCACCCGGACGTAGAACTTCCAGACGTTCTTGTCTTCGACCTGCCAGACGTATCGGCCGCTGTTGGCGATCTTGGTGGCGATCGGCTTCCACTCGGCGGCGGTCCGCTCCTCGGCGTACTCCAGCACGATCGGGTCCGGCATCAGGTTCGGGTCGACCGCTTCCCACTCGATCTCGACCTTGGGCCCGATCGCGCCGCCGGGTGCGACGTGGATCTTCTTGATCTTCACGTGCGGAATTTCGGTGTCGACCTGGACGAGAATCTGGGCGGGGTCGTTGGACCGGGGGTCGTCCTGCTTCCCGCCGGCCCCGTTGACCGGGATGACGATGAAGCCGTACAGACCGTCCTTGGTGGCGGCATACGGGATGCGGATGGTTGTGTCGGGGGAATTGGGGGTGATGTTGACGGGGACTTCCTTGTCCTTCCGCCAGCCGGTCTTGTCGTCCTTGACCCAGAGGTGGGCCGCCTTGACGCCGGACCGGGTCACGCGGGTGAGCTTGGATTCGACCGTGAGGTTGCGGGTGTTGACGTAGTCGATTGACGGACGGTAATCGTCCGGGGTGATGCTCGGTGGGCGTTCGTTGCCGGTGACGCTGCCGCCGGTCCCGGAGGTGGGAAGCGTGACGATGCGGGAGGCCATCTCGAGGCCGGCGCGATCCCGGGCGAGGACGCGAACTTCGAGCGGTTGCGTGAGGTCGGCACGGTTCCAGGTGTAGCCATCGCGGGGTCGGAATTCGCGGGGGGTGCGGTTGGTCCACTCCCGGGTTCCTTGCCAGCGGACCTGGAGCGTCACTGCGTCCGGGCCGAGGTTCTCGTCGTCGACGACCCAGTCGATTCCGGAGCCGGCCCCGGTGACGCGAACGACCGGTGGTTTCGTGTCGAAAACGACGCGGTACTGGGCCGTCAGTTCCGATTCTCGGGGGCTGGCTTCCCCGTCGGCGTACACGAACTGGAGGGCGAAGTCGTACTCGCCGTCGGCGGGGCTGGAGAACTTGAAGCCCCGGCGGTTCTTGTCCGCATCGATGACTTCGAGATCGTTGATCCCACGTTCCGTGACGAGCTTGAAGCTTCCGCGATTGGCGGCGGCGTAGAATCGCAGTTTGGTTGGCCGGGGGTTCTGGTCCTGGATCTTGTCGACCGGGACAGGGAAGTTGATCTCGCGGAGCGGCCAGTAGCGGACATCGGCACTCTGGGCGGCGGCACGGGGGGCAAACCCACCCATGACGACGGCGACAGCCAGGAGTCCGAGCCAAAGCCGCATCACGCCCTCCTTGGCGGCCAGAGATGCCCCGTGGAGGAGTATCGAGTTTGCGGACGGTGCGGCTTGAAGGGAAACCCGATCCGACGGAATTCATCGGCGATCTGGCATTTCCTGGGAAATTGGGCAAATTGCACATCTTCTCCCGTTTCTCACTTTCCCTCACCCAATTCGGCGGTAATCTCGGGGGAAACCGATCACCTCTTCCGGGAATTGCCATGCACCGCGTTCTGTCCGCGCTCGGGGCCGCGCTCTTTGTCGTCGTGGCGATCGCATTCTCCAAGCAGTCGCCGGGAACCTCGACGGCACCGACCACCTCGGAGCTGACGATCACCTCCGAGTCGCGGAACCCCTGGACGCACCTGCGACTCAACAACGACGCGGAGCAATTCCAGTTCGTCGTTCTCAGCGATCGCACCGGCGGCCACCGCGAAAAGGTCTTCTCGCGGGCGGTCGGGCAGATCAACCTTCTCCAGCCCGAATTCGTGATGTCCGTCGGCGACCTCATCGAGGGGTACACGAAGAACGACGAGCGAATCGACACCGAATGGCGGGAATTCCAGACCTACGCCAGCAAGTTCGACATGCCCTTCTTCTACGTCCCCGGCAACCACGACCTCACGAACAAGACCATGGCCCAGAACTGGGGCAACCGCTTCGGCCGGGCGTACTACCACTTCCTCTACAAGGACGTCCTCTTCCTTGCGGTCAACTCCGAGGATCCGGTCACCAAGATCTCCCCGGAACAGACCGAGTACTTCAAGAAGGCCCTCGCGGCGAACCCGAAAGCACGGTGGACGATGGTTTTCCTCCACAAACCGCTCTGGGTCGACGCGGAGAAAACCGGCTGGAAGGGAATCGAGGAGGCCCTCGCCGGGCGGAACTACACCGTCTTCTGCGGCCACGTCCACCGCTACCAAAAGTACATCCGCAATGGCATGAACTACTACCAACTCGCGACCACCGGCGGGGGCAGCAAGCTCCGCGGCGTCAAGTTCGGCGAATTCGACCACGTCGTCTGGATCACCATGAAAAAGGACGGCCCCGTCCTCGCCAACGTCATGCTCGATGGGATCTACCCCGAGGATCTGGCCGTGGCCGCGTCCGAGGAACAGGGGGCGATCCGCAAGCTGGAACGGACCTTCCCCACCCGGGTGACCGTGTACTTCGACGGTACCCCCGCTGTCGGAGCGACGGTCGCCTTCAACCGTGCACCGCAAACCGCGAGCGGATCCTACCAGGTCATCGCCGACGGATTCACAACCGGCGACGGAACCGCGGACCTCAGCAGTTTCACTGCATTCGATGGCGCCCCCGCCGGCGAGTACGTCGTCACCGTCACCATGACCGGGAAATACCGCGAACTCGGCGAGCCCAACGGCAAGAACCTTCTTCCCCAGAAATACGCATCGGGGAAAACCTCGCCTTTGAAGGTGACCGTGAAGGCTGACGAGAAGAACAACTTTGTCCTGGATCTGAGTCGGTAACGATCCGTCCAATGCGAAGTTCGTGTTTCTTCGAGAGCCGCGACTGCAAAGGAGCGGCCGCGTCCAGAGAGGAGACCTACACCAGAAACCCGAACCTATCGCAGGACGATTCCAAAGAACCGCCAGTTTCGCGTTCTCGCAGAAAACGGACCGCGTCTTGCTCGATCCTGTAGTCGAACCGGGTAGGATGGCGGAAGTTCCGGACCATGCCAACTTCCGCCTGCCCCGGTGACGACCGTGAGCCGGACCACCTTCACGAACGCAACCCTGCTGCTGCCGGATGGCCAGGTTTCCGCGGCAACCCTGACGATCGAGAATGGCCGGATTCGCGATCTGGGCCCCGCGGAACCGGGGGATACGGTCGTCGATCTGGCTGGGGCCTACCTTTCCCCCGGGTTCGTGGATCTCCACGTCCATGGCGGCGACGGTGCCGACTTCATGGACCTCACCCCGGAGGCGTTCCGCACGGTCTGCCGGTGCCACGCCCGCCATGGCACCACCTCGCTCACCCCGACCAGCACCGTGGCAACGTACCAGCAGTACGTCCGGTTCCTCGAACTCAACCGAGACCTCACCGGCACCGACACGGGCGGCTCGCGAATCCTCGGGGGGCATCTCTACGGCCCGTTCTTCGTGCCCGCCGCCAAGGGATGCCATCCGTCGCTCGAGTTCCTGACGCCCGACCCCGTCCGCGACGAGCTATTCCTTTCTTTCGCCGGAAACGGCTTGCGGACAATCACGGTCGCCCCGGAGTCGCCCCGCACGGACTGGATCGTGCGGGCAGCCCGGAAACGCGGCCTGCTCGTGACGGCGGGGCACAGCTATGCCACTTTCTCCGAGGTCGAAACCGCGATCGGCTGGGGGTTGCAACATGTCGACCACCTTTTCTGCGCGATGTCCGACCGGGCCCGACTCCGGCAGACCCAGGGTTTCCCCATGCGAGGCGGTCTCATGGAAGCGACCCTCTTCTTCGATGCCCTCACCACCGAAGTCATCGCCGACGGCAAGCACCTCACTGCCGACCTGCTTCGCCTCGCCTACAAGACCAAGGGACCCGATCGACTCGCCCTTGTGACCGACTCGATGCGGGCGGTCGATTGCCCCGATGGCGAATACTTCTTCGGCCCCGACCAGACCGGCGAACCGGTCCGCAAACTCGATGGGGTCGGCGTCACCCGCGACGGGTCCGCTCTCGCCTCCGGAGTGATGGGGATGGATCACTGCGTGCAAACATTCCACCACCTGACCGGCGTCCCGCTCTGGCAGGTCGTCCGGATGGCGAGCCTCACACCCGCCCGAATTCTGGGAATCGACCGCGAAACCGGGAGCCTGGAGGTCGGCAAACGGGCCGACCTCGTTGTCCTCGACCGCGACCTGACCGTCCGTCAGGTCTATGTCAGCGGTCGGAATGTATACATGGCGGCGTGAAATCCTGAGTTGGTGCCAATACCAATCCTATACAAAAGAAAAGAGCCATCCGAGAATTCGGATGGCTCATGCATTACGAAAAACTGAAACGGTTAAGGGGCGTTAGCCGACAAATACCCCACCCGCGAAGCTCGGGAACGGTGTCAGAGTCGCGAGCGGATCGAGCGGATCGTTGGCCAACGACGACGTCGAGTAGACGCGGACCAAGGATTCGCTCGATGTGGAGGTACCGGTGAGCGGCTCGCCCGTTCCGGTGACAATGTCGGTTTCGTAATCTCCATTGAGATCGGCGACTGCGACAGGAACACCGTCACGAAGGCTCGAATCGCCGGCGAAGAAATTGGCGAGCATTGTGAGTGTCCCACTTGCCAGATCAGCCCCGGAGAAGACGATCACACGCGGACCACCGCCCGGCCCCCCGCCAACAATTACATCTCCGATTCCATCTCCATCAATATCTCCGACTGCAACATAAGTTCCGTTGCGAAGCGTATCTTCGAAGGCGAAGAAGTTGGCGAACGGGGTGTCGTTCGGCCCGGTCAGGCCGGCGAGGACTGCTGATGATTCCCAGATGGTGATTCGCGGTCCTCCCTGGAAGCCGGCCGCGACGACGATGTCCGCAAGCCCATCGCCGGTTACGTCTCCCACGGCAACGCGAGCCCCGCCACGGAAGTTCGGGTCTTGAATCCCGAAAAACCGAGCGAGTTCGTTCGCATTCCCCGCTGCAAGGCTCGCACCGTCATAGACCGCGACAATCGGCCCACCGCCCTGATCCGGACTGACTACAACCTCGGCATATCCATCGCCATTAATGTCTCCGCCTGCAACAAAGACACCGCCGGTAAATGACGATTCAAATGCCACGAAGATTGCAAACTGCTCCAGTGTAACCCCATCAAACACCTTCACGATCGCTGCTGCACCCGGGCCGGCACCGGCAATGTAGTCATACACACCGTCGCCGTTGACATCGGCAACCGCGACTCTCACACCCCCTGTCACGGATGGATCAAATGCTTCCACCGTTGCACGGACAGTCCCATCGAGGTTGTAGATCACAATGCTTCCGCCACCGCCTGCCCCTGGTCCGGCGACGATCGGCAACGGCGGCGGAAGCTGGAACTCGTAAGCTCCAATATCCGTCTCGTCGCCAAACGTGCGGAGGAACGGGAACCCGCGCTGATCGTACAGCATTCCTGCATAGTTGAACCCGGCATTGATCGCAGGGCTTCCGCGAAGCAAGGCATGCGTGAAGGTCGGGCCGCCATTGTCCTGAAGCGGCCCGAGCATGGGGTCGACGCCGATGAGATTGAAGCCGACGTCGACAAACCCCGTTGACCCACCAATGGTGGTGTCGCCGATCAAGCTGAATGTGGCGTAGAAGGCGTTGTTGTTGCCCCCCAAGTCGTTGCCGGAACTTGCAGTGTTCCCGGACACGATCGAACTCAACAGGCCCACTCCCTCACCGCCCCCGCTGCTTCCATCCAGGAAGATCCCGCCACCCAGGCCGGCCGGAGCCGAGTTGAAGACCACCGTTGCATTCTGGAAGAGCGAATATTCCTCGCCGTACAGGATGAACACACCGCCGCCGTTTCCGGTGGTGGCGGTGTTTCCGGAAATGGTGCTGTTTCTCACCACCAGCAGGCCATCGTCGGAATAGAACCAAACACCCCCGCCATCCCCGTTGGCCGTATTCCCTGAGATGGTGCTGCCTTCAATCGTCAACGAGGCATCGGCATCGTCGTCGTAGAACCAGATCCCGCCACCGTCGTCGCCCGCGGTGTTCCCGCTGATGGTGGTGTCCGTGATGACGACCCCGCCGTAGAATCCATCGTCCGCATACAGGAAGAGCCCACCACCATCCTGACCAGCGGTATTCCCACTGATCGTGCTGTCAGTAATGAACAGTGGATAATACAACCCGTTATCGATAAGAACGGCCGCCCCACCACCAGATCCATTTGTGGAATTGTTATTGGAGATTGTCGAGCCGACAATCTCGAACGGACCATCCACGTTGCCGCCGCGGAAGAATACTCCACCGCCGTCATCGTCGGATGTGTTATTACTGATGGTGGAATTTCGGATGGCGAACGATCCGTAAAAGTCGCTGGTGGAGTAGAAGAAGAGGCCGCCCCCGCGGCCGCCGGAGGTGTTTCCGGTCACCGTGCTGGATTCCAGGGTGAACGAAAACTGCGAGTCGGAATACATGAACGAGATGCCGCCGCCATCGTTTGCGGCCTGGTTACCGGTAATCGTCGAGTTGGTGATGATGACAGTCCCGTCATCGAAATTCATATACAGCCCGCCGCCTCTACCGTCAAGTGCGCCGAGAGCCGTGTTGTTACTGATGTCGGTGCCCGAGATTTCAACAAGCCCCGACTCGGCGTAGAAAAAGAAGACCGCTCCGCCTCCGTTGCCGTTGGTGGCAACGTTACCGGTGATCTTGGAGTCGATGATTCGGAGGGTGCCCGCCAGATCATCCACAACCAACCCGCCGCCATTGTCGGTGGCCGTGTTATTCGAGATGGTCGTATTCGCGATGGTCAGGACCGACCCATAGTAGAGACTGCTGGCATACAGTCCTCCGCCATCTCCTGCGGCAGTGTTGCCAGTGATTTCACAATTTTCGATCAGAATCGTCCCGGGAATCTCATACAACTCAATGGCACCGCCACTGCTCGCGGCGGTGTTATTCGAGAAGGTCGAACCACGAATGACGCCGCCATACAGATTGGTTGCGTACAACGCGCCGCCATAATTCCCGCTATTCCCCGTGAAGACGCTGTCTTCAATCTGCAATGTTCCGGATCCAATGTAGACAGCACCCCCGCCATCAACGGAGGAGTTGGAACTGAAGGTGGTGTCATAGATTCGCAAGAAACCGCCGGTCATGTAGAGGGCACCGCCATCGGCTCCTGCCGAGTTGCCGGTGAAGACCGAATTGCGAATGATCAGGATTTCCGGGTTGTCGACGACAATCGCTCCCCCGCCACCCGCACCAGAGTCAGCGTTCTGGAAGGTCAATCCGCTCAGCGTGACATTGATGAGGGAACCAGGGTTGTTGATGCCCAGAATCCGGGTTGCACCGCCACCGTCGAGGGTGATGGTGTTTCCCCCGGTGATTGTCACGCTCTCCGTGATGTCGATTTCGCTCGCCAGGGCGATGGTGCCCGACACCCCGAACACAATCGTGTCGGCGTCCGGATTGGCATTGGCCTGAGCGACGGCGTCCCGCAAAGTGCCGGCACCAGCGTCGCCCAGATCGGTCACGGTGAACGTGGCCGGGGTGGATCGATCTTCGAGTGCCTCGGCATTCAAACGGACGCGGGGGAGTGAGCCTGCGCGGGTGGGGGCGAGCCTTCCGAGGCGGCGGAACAATGGCATCATCTGGCGTAGTCTCCAATGTCTGATCATCATGGAGAATGAGACAGCCAACAGCCTACGACGCCATCGGGTCCCCTGCAAGCGTAGCGTGGCAATTTGGGCAAGATTGGGAAGGGGTTCCTCCGGACAAGTTGCCGATCGGAAACTCCGGAATCGTCGGCGCATCTCGTTGTTGTCCCAAGCCGATCGGGGATGGCCGATGTCGCATCCGTGGCCCCGGGTCGGGGTCAAACTGCAGCCAGGGAGATGTGTTCCGGCAATCCGGTGTGGGCTGGGATTCGGCGATTCGATACAACCGGGGGCATGAAGTCACTTCTTTTCGCGGTGTGTGCAGCTGGAGCGGGGGCTTGCCTGGCGATGCAGGCGGCGGCGAATTCCCGGTTCCGCACCAACCTCGGCGGGCCGAGCTACGCGGCCTTCTTCTCCATTTGCGGGACGTTTCTCACCGCCGCCCTCGGGATGCTCGCATTCTGGATTCTCTTCCGCCCGCCGACCCCGAGCGGAGAAACCCTCTGTGAGACGCAGTGGTGGAACTGGCTGGGCGGGCCGCTCGGGGCGTTGATCGTGCTCGCGGGTGCGACGCTGGTTCGCGAACTCGGGGCGGGGGCGTTCGTGGCACTCTTCGTGGCCGGGCAGATCTTCTGCTCCATGCTCATGGATCACTTCTCGTTGATGGGGTTGCACCCCCAACCGCTGACGCTCGGCCGGGCGATCGGGGCGATGCTCGTCATCGCGGGAGTGGTCTGCATCAAGTATCTGTGATCGCTCAGGACTGGGTCGGAACTTCGGGGGAGTTGGCAGATTCCACCAGGGCGGCGGCAAGGAGCACCCAGATTTCCCCAAATGGTTCCGGTTGATCGAGCCAGACGGCCCGTAATTTGACGAGTTCCAGCACCGCCAGAAACAGGCCAATCAACCGGGCGCGGAAGTGTGGCGGCTCGAAGAGTGCCGTCAGGGGTACGCGACCTTCCTGCCGGACCCGCTCCAGAACCCGCGACTCGTAGACGTGCTGCGGCGTGTCGTCCTGGACGACGGTGGTGGGTGCAAGGGACTGGGTTTCCCGCATCAGCCGGGCGAAGGCGGCCACCAGATCCCAGAGTTCCACGGCCCTTACGACGGGGGCACCGGGCGTGACGGGTTCTTCCGGTGCGACTCTGGCGACGCGGACAGCGTGCTCGTCGGCTCGGGCTTCGAGGGCCGCCGCCGCATCCTTGAAGCTGCGATATTCGAGCAACTGCCGGACCAGTTCTCGCCGGGGATCGTCCGTCTCCTCCCCCTCCTCGCTTTCCGCCTTGGGAATCAGGGACCGTGCCTTGATCTCCGCGAGAGTGGCCGCCATGACGAGGAAATCGCCGACGATCTCGAAGTTGAGTTCCTTCACCGCGTGGAGGTAATCCAGGAACTGGTCGGTGAGTTTGGAGACGGGAATGTCGAGGACGTCGACCTCGTTTTTCTTCACGAGGTGGAGCAGGAGGTCGAGCGGACCGTGGAAAGAGTCGAGGGCGACGGTGTAGTCCATGTCGCCACCGTGATACTCGGGAAGGTCACACGCTGTCGACGTCGATCCAGTGGTCGACGTCGAGGCGGGCGTGGGGTGGGCACTGCTGGGCGTCCGGTGCGGCGCGGTAGGCGGTGGACCAGGTGGGTCCTAGTTGGGGGAACGCGGAGAGGGGAACTTCCGGGTACTCGCGGTAGACCACGACCTCGTCGGGGACGCCGGAATCGCCGGTCGCCGGGGGCAAAACGGCGGCGGCGGCCTGGCGGATCGGTTCACCGCCTTCCCCGACGGGGCACGCAAAGACGGGAATTTCCCCCCGCGACCAGGGGCCATTCGCGACCAGGCCGGGAAGCGCGTTCTGGAACGCCCGGAGGATGCCCATTCCGACCCCGGAAGTCGAGCCAAACCGGCGGAGCATCATCCCCGCGAGATCGACCTCGCCGAGCCGCTCGTCGAGGTAGCCCCGGGTTTCCTCGCGGATCACCCGGACCAGCGTGTCCGGCCCCTCCGTGGAATTGAGGCACGCCTGGAAGAGGCCCCCGAATTCCCGCTCGAAGCCGGCCTGGACGCGGTGCTCGATTGCGATGGTGTCGTCCTGCGTCAGCGAGCCGAGGAATCGCTCGGCGGCCGATTCCGGGCTCGGGCACCCGACGGGAAGCAGATCCCACGGACCAAGCGGCGGCCCTACCGGCGCCAGATCGTCGACCGGGAACTGCTCCACCAGCGTCTCCACCTTCGCCCGGCAATTCGAGATGCGATTGAGCGTTTCGAGCAGCGGTTCCCGAAGGGCGTGGTACAGGTGCACCACGGCCCGGTAAACCAGAGCCTGATACTGCGATCGCGGGTAAGACTTCAAGGCGTCCGTGATGTCGGCGGCGGTCGGCTTCCGCATCCCCTTCTGGTAGTGGACGTAACCGATGAGGGTCTGGTAGGCGAAGCCGGAGGCTGTTTCGAGTTCCGTGACTTGTTGCTCGAACTGGGACTTGGTCCGGTCCAGGACCGTCAGCAGCTGGCGGGCGGCTTCCTCGGCACCGGCGGGGCGGAAACCGGGATCCTCGACCAGTTCCAGAACGAGCTGGGTGGCGTCGACCGTCGCAACCTCGGCGGCGGAATTGGCCGCATCGGACAGGGCCCGTTCGAGTTCCGCCGGGGGCGACCCGGCCGGGGGATTGGGCCGACCGAGAAGCGAGCGAATCTGATCGAGCACCACGGAAAGCTGATCGGAGTCCGGAAGCCGACCGAGCCAACCCTTGGGAATCATCGGTTCCACAAAGGAAGTGATCGCCTCCTCGACTTTTCGCCCGACGAGCTTGTCCGAGGAGGCCCGGAAGTGGGCGACCAGACGCTCGGGATCGAGGCCCAGCCGGCTCCACCGTTCCGATGCCCAGCCCGGGATCACCTGGCGGACCCGCGTGGGGTCCGGCGAAACCCAGCGGATCACCATCTGCCGGGTGACAGACCGGGAAGCCCGGGAAATCACCTCGCCGCGGGGCCAGGAGAAGCGGTTCATCCCGAAGGTGCGGACGACGCAGTTCTCGCGGGAGCCCGGTTTTCGCGGGCCACGGACATCGTCGGAGACGGGCCCGAAGGAGGAGAAGAGATCGAGTCGGAGGAAGCTGGCCACGGTGGCACAGGGATCGATGCGGTCCTCGTCGTCACCCTCGCGGGTTTCGGGGTTGGGAAGATTCCCGGGGGTCGGTGCCCAGGGGCGGACCGGGGTTGACCGGGAAGTGGATTGCAGGCCGATCTCGCTTCGCATCGGGGGAATCGAGGAGCGGTTCGGGGCGGCCACGGAGGCACCCGGGTTGTTGGCGCCAGGGGGTTTTGGTGTCAGGCCCGGGAGGAGGTAGACCTGCGAGAACGCGGGGTCGGGATCGGTGATCGATCCGCCGCGGTCGTCGAAGTTCGCGGCGTAGACGCTCTCCGGCCGGGCGTAGTGATGCAACTCGGTGAGGGAAGCGTAGGTATTCGCCTGGGCGAGGGGGTCGATTTCCCCAACCTGCCGATCCGGTGGGAGCAGGAAGACGCCGACCATGTCCGGGTTCGCGTATCCGATCCGCTTGAGCCGGGCCCGGATTGCGTAGGCGACGTCGAGGAACATCCCGCTTCCGGTTCCGCCGCCGAGACCGCAGGCGATGTAGATCCGCGGCTGGTTGGTACGGAGTTCGAGGCCGGTCGCCTCCCGGGTGATCATCATCGATTCCGGGGAAAGAGCGGTGTCGATCTCCGCCTGGAGCTTCTGCATCAGGGCTCGGTAGTGGTCGCAGAACGCGAGCCGGCCGAAGATCCGCAGCCCCATCGTCACGGGGTTCCGAGGGAGCCGATAGAGGAGTTGCTGGTCGAACCATCCCTCGATGAGCGTCCGCCCGTTGAGACGGGGTTTGAGGTAGTGTCCGGCCCGGTTCAACTTCGCCGGGAACACGGCATCCGCGGGAAGCCCGGCCCGGCCACCGAGCGGGCGGTCGATCGTCGCCCCGGTGATCGCATCCGGGTCCGTGTCGATGTAGACCATCCGCACGACCGGTCGGCGATTGGGGGTCCCGAAGCGGTCGGTGAGTTCGCGGTTGAGCCGCTGCAGGATGCGGAGCCCGGTGTAGCCGATGCCGATCACAACGGCGGGTCGCAGTGGACCTGGCCCCGTCTGCAATGGGGGGGCGGTCCGCTCCGCAGGCATGGTCGAGTCGATCGTGCCGGAGCGAGGGGGCGGGGTCATCTCCCCGAGCGGAACGATTGAGGAAGCTGGCGGAAACGGGCCGGCGGAACCGGGTGCCACCAGCGGCGGCAAACCTCCCAGGGCCGAGGACGACTTCGCATTGGAGGAGGGGCCGGCGGGTCGGGGTTGTGGCCAGCCCATCGACCCCGACGAGGTTTTGATCGGCGGAAGATTTTCGAGGTGCCGGCTGGCCGCCAGAGCGGAAACGCCGCTTCCCGAGGAAGTTCGAGCCGGTTGTGCGGGAACCCCGGCCGAGGCTGGGGGAGCAGCGGCCGGTGCAGGTTTTGCCGGGGGATTCGCCGAGGAGGCGGACCCGTTTGCGGACGACGACTTGGGATCGACCGGCCGATTCGTGAGGAAGACCTCGATCCGATCCGAGACCGTCGGATCCGACTTGGGTGCTACGGCTGCGGGACCGGTGACGGAGTTCACCGGCGGGGCCGGAGGCGCTGGCGGAATCGGGACTGCCGGCGGAGCCAGGTTCGGAACGGCGAAGCTCATCGAGGAACCGCGAGCAGTCAGCGGTTCTCCGGAGTTGATCAGCGCCTGGATCAGAGCCGAGCAACTCGGGAACCGCTCGTCCGGCTTCTTCGCCAGGGCCTTGGAAAGGGCCGCACGGTCCGTGTACGGGGCCGGGTTCAAGTTCGGAGCCTGCTGCAGGTGCTGCATCAGCAGTTGCTGCATGCTGTTGCCATCGAACGGTCGGATTCCCGTGAGGAGTTCCTGGTACACGCAGGCGAGGCTGTACTGGTCGCAGAACCGGGACACGAAGCCATCGAAGGTTTCCGGGGCCGCATAGACCGGTGTGATTCCCCCGGTGACGGACGCGACCATTCCTTCCAGATCCTTGACCTGCCCGAAGTCCGCGACCTTGACGTGGTTGTAGAGCAGGAACAGGTTTTGCGGCTTGATGTCGAGGTGCTGGAGCTGGAACTGGTCGTTCATGAGGTCGAGGACTTCCGACGCCTCGGCCATGTAGCGGAGCAGTTCCTCGCGGGGGATTCCGGGCAGGTTGCGTTTCCGACATTCGCGGAAGCGGTCCCAGAGATTGCAGTCGGCGAGTTCCATCACGATCATCAGCCGGCCGTCGACGATGTCGTAGCGGTCGAGGGCAAGCAGGTAGGGGTGTCGGACCTGCTTGACGCGTTTGAGGGCTTTGAGTTCCTGCTCGGCGAAACGTGAGGAATCGGTGTCCTGGGAGCGGATGTCGCCGAAGATGATCTTGATGGCTTTGAAGATGCCGCCGGGGGCCTCGGCTTTCCAAACCTCGCCGAACCCGCCGCTGCCGAGACGCTCGAGGAGCCGGTAGCCGGGAATGGGCTCCGCCTGTGTTTCGAAGCGTGCAGACATGGGAACCACCGGGACGGCCCGGGTCGGCCGGGAACGGAAGCAGAAATTCAACTCCCAGATTACCCTGTCGGAAGCGTCCCGGCTACGGATGACGTGCCCAGATTCGCAACGGAACGGGTTGCCGGGGACGTAGATTCGGACCTGGGACAGAGATACACTGTACGGACGATCAAACTTTCCCGCACCCCGGGTTCTACCGTGCGTTCGAGCTTCACGACCACCGTCCCCGATCTGGCCGGCACCGAGACACTCGGACGACGGCTGGGGGAACGGCTTTTCCCCGGAGCCGTCCTTGCACTCGTCGGCCAACTCGGGGCCGGGAAAACCCACCTGACACGGGCAATCGCGGAGGGGCTCGGCGTCGCCAACCCGGCCGCGGTCAACTCGCCGACATTCGTGCTGATCCAGGAGTATCCGGGGCGAATTCCCGTCTTCCACTTCGACGCCTACCGCCTGAGCGGTTCCCGGGAATTCGCGGAGCTCGGAGTCGAGGAATATTTTTCCAGTGACGGAGTTTCGATCGTCGAGTGGGCCGACCGTGTGGATTCGGCGATGCCCGCGGAGTTGCTAACGGTCCGGATCATCGTCACCGGCCCCGAATCCCGGCAGTTTGACCTCGAGGCAAGCGGGCCCCGGTACATCGAGGTTCTTGAATCACTCGCGAACCACTGCTAGCCTAGGATTCGGAGACGCGACCTCGCTTTCGCCCTTCCGCTCTGGCTGGCCATGCCCCTGACGTTGGAGCAGTACGCGACGACATACCTCGACGGCCGCGGGTTGCCGTGGCCGACCGCTCCCGAACCCGACCCGCCCAGGGCCAAGCCGTCCCTCAAGAAACTGCCGATCCGTGCGGTGATGTGGAACGTCTACGGGACGCTGCTCGCGATCCCCGGCGGCGAGCTCGCCTTCGAGCACTCGATGGATTTCGTCACCGACGCGGCCCTGGACAAGACCATCCAGGAGTTCAAGATGTGGGGCTCGATGAGCCGCAAGCCCGGTGCCCCGTCCGCGTACATGAAGGAACTCTACACCAAGGCCCTCGCCCACCTACGGATGACGGGCGCGATGCCGGGCGAGAAGTTCCCCGAGGTGCAGAGCGAGAAGGTCTGGGAAGACATTGTCCGGAAGCTGATGCAGAAGGACTACCAGATCGACGTTGCCACATACGGGGCGATGGACGAGTTCACGAAGAAAATCGCGTACTTCTTCCACGCCAGCATCCAGGGGACGGGGGTCTACCCGGGGGCTGCGGAGGCCCTGCGGCTCGTGGCGGACGGTGGAACCCGGCAAGGCTTGCTCGCGGACGGCCAGAGCTTCACGCCGGCCCAGCTCCTCCGAGCATTGCGGAAGGAAGATTCCACTTTCGACCTCGCAGCAACCGTCCCCGCGGACCTGCGGGTGATCTCCGGGGAAAAGCGGGCGAAGAAGCCGTCCGAGACGCTATTCCGCGCCGCCACAACTGCACTCGCGGCCAAGGGCATCGACCCCTCGGAGATACTGCACGTTGGTTCCAGCTTGACCCGGGACATCGGACCCGCGAAGAAAGCGGGGATGCGGACGGCTCTGTTCGCAGGCGACAAGAATTCCCTGTCCGCAACCCCGGAACAGTTGAAGGATCCCCAGTTCCGGCCCGACGTGTTGCTGACAGAACTTCCCCAGATCGCCGACGTGCTCGGCTGACAGGACAGCAATGGCGGTCTCCGAACCGATTCTCGACCTCGCCAGCATCGACTTCTCCCGCCTCTACGCCGGTCAGGAAGAGATCCGCCGCAACATTCCGCAACGCTTCGAGATGGAGATGCTCAACGCGGTCGTCCACCTCGACCCGGAGAACCAGATCCTCGTCGGCTACAAGGACGTCCGGGCGGACGAGTTCTGGACCCGCGGCCACTTCCCCGGCAAGCCGCTTCTGCCCGGCGTGCTGATGCTCGAGGCCGCCGCCCAACTCGTCTCCTTCTACGTCACGGCCGTCAAGGTCAACGAGGGGCAACTCCTCGCCCTCGGGGGAATCGAGGAGAGCCGGTTCCGACGCGCAGTCGTCCCCGGAGAGCGACTGGTTCTGGTCGGCAGGGGGATCCGCGTCCGCCCCCGGATGACGACGTTTCTGGTGCAGGGGTTTGTCGGCACCGAGCTCACTTTCGAGACGACGGTGATCGGCGTGCCGATCGGCAAGTGGGAGGAGCCGGTTGCGTAAGCCGCGTCGCCTGCCTATGTCGGAACTGGCGGGAAACCTGGTCGAGTTTCCCCGGGCGCATCCGCTCCGGACCCGCGAAGCGGCCGAGCCGTTGCCCCCGGAACCGACGCCGGTCACCCGCCTGGACTGGACCACCCTTTTCGGGAACACCAATCCCGTCGAAGTCGAAGTGGGGTTCGGGAAGGGCCTGTTCCTCGTCAATGCCGCGTCGGCCCGCCCGGACCGAAATTTTCTCGGCATCGAGATCGTCCGGAAGTACCAGCTCTACGCGACGACCCGCCTGGCGATCCGCAAACTCGCCAACGCGAAGACGGCCTGTGCGGATGCGAAGTTCGTGCTCCGCGAGTGCATCGAGCCCGGCAGCGTCGCCGCCGTCCACGTCTATTTCCCGGACCCGTGGTGGAAGACGAAGCACAAAAAACGCCTGCTCTTCACCCCCGAATTCGCCCTGGATGTGGCTCGCGTTCTGACCCCCGGCGGCCGACTGCACTTCGTGACGGACGTCGCCGACTACTTCGAGATGGTTTCCGCCACGCTCGCGGAAACCCCCGGCTTCCGGCTCCTCCCGCCCCCCTCGGAAGCGGAGCCCCGCCACGACATGGATTATCTCACGAACTTCGAGCGAAAATTCCGCAAAGAAGGCCGACCGATCCACCGCTCCGAATACGAAAAGCTCCCGGCAGCGGCCGATTGACCGCGATCGTTACATCCGACCGGACAGCGGAGCCGGCCGAGTCCGAGGCGGCACCGGGCGTGTTGTCGTGCTGCTCGGTAGTCGCTTCATCGACCACGCCTTGTCCTTGCGGCTCATCGCCGGCCGTTTCTTCGGCGCTTCCCAGCCAAAGCCCCAGTACCGCGTCCCGCACTGCCCGCACCGCACCGCGTGCAGACAGATCAACTTCGCCGGATATTTGACCCACCCGGCCCGGGAGGCCCAAACCTCGTGAGATTCGCAACGCGGGCACTCGGAGATGAGCTTCGCCATTTCTGCACCTTCAGGTCCAACGGGGAAAGACGAATCGAACCCACCGCAGGCATGCGGAAGGGGATCGGTTCGGATCAGTCGGAGGGGCGACAAACGGGCGAAGGGCGAACGCGGAGACGGAATCTCCAATATTGAGACCGGGGAAATCCCTGGGGCCGGACAATCTTTCTCCATTCGACGGAAGAAAATCACCAGCGGCACGCGAGAGCCTGTCGTTTATCCGGAAAAATGCGGAAGGTGTCGCCGTAGGAAAGGCCGGCGATTGCAGCCTCAATTTCCGGCCGCAATCGGCAAAATGCCAGGCTGCTGCCGGTTCCCTTGAGCCAGCTTCCGAGTTCCGAGAACATGCGGGCGGCAGCCGTCGACATCCGGCGAACGTCCTTCAGGTCGAGCAAGACCCGCAGGTTCGGGCGGTCCAAATTTTCGCGAAGTTCCTTGCGAAGGTGCGCGATCTCCGCATCCTCGACGATGTAGGTTTCGTTCACCCGGACAATCGTGACGGCGTCGTAGCCGGTCCCCTCGACAGTCAGCCGCAAACGACCGCGAACGACCCCCTTCATCGCTGACATGCGGTTGATCATCGCCTCGGCCGCATCGGAAGCCTTCTTGTGCTCAATCGCCCCCGCAGACATTGCAGCCGCGAATTCGTCCAGCGCCGACGCCTTCTTCCCCGTATCCTCGTCGAGCGTCCGGAGGGCCCACTCCTCCAGGTCCTTCTTCGTCATCGCCTTTTCGCTGAACGAAAGGCGAAACGAGAGCGGCCCGACGCCGATCGTGTCCCCGCTGTGGAGCGGCCACTCCTCGCTCGGCGGCATCGGGTCTCCGTTCACCAGCGTCGGGTGCCCACTCCCCAGATCGCGGACGAACAATTTGCGTTCCCGCCGGGCGATTGCACAGTGCTGGCCGCCGACTTCCGGGGAACTGCTGCGAAGTTGGCAGACCGGATCCTGCCCCATCACGAACAAATCGACCTCGATCGGGATGGGGAACCCGCGACGTTTTCCGGACGTGACTATGAGGTAATACTTCAAGGCCGCCATGTGCGGCTCACCCAAAAGGATGCCTGGGCGACGCGGCAATTCTATCGCCTCGAGCACGCATGCGGGGGGGGGCGAGACTCAGGTTCACGGGAACTTCATATCTTCAAATGCATCACAAGAACTTGAGCACGCCTGCGACGAGGAACGCGAACACGACCATGGAGATCGCCAGACGGAGGGTGTCCCGGCTCGATCGGCGGGCGAAGAGGTGATCGAGTTCCGCCTGATTTCCAGCCTCGGCCGCGATTTGCAACGCGAGTTCGTAGCGCCCTTCCGGGTAGTCGCGGACTTGCTCCTCGGTGAGGTAGCCGACCGGCCAGGGAGTTGGGGCCACCGGAAGGACGGCCACCTGGAAGCCGGGCTCAACGGAGAACGCGAAACTCGCCGGCCAGATGTCCATCCGCGAGCGGTCGGGGAGCAATCTCCACAACCCGCGAAGAAGTTCCGGGTCCGGCGTCGACCGCACCACGATCATTCGGCCGCCGTCGAGCAGGGCCTGGGTCGCACCCAGTAGCAGCGGGGAATCGCCTTGTTTCAGGGTCTCCGCGACCTCGGCGACGGTCCGACGCGGAAGCGGTTCCGCCGGCCAGGCGAGGGGTTCGAGGGGACCGCGGGCCGACCAGTTTGCGGGAAACCGATCGGCAATCGCGAATGGGTCGCCGAGTGCATCGTAGAGCGGCCGACCCAGCATGAGGATGCGGAAACCCAGGGAATCCCCGGGCAAATCCGCCACCGACCCCACCGTGACCTGAGATTTTCCGAGCGGAAGTGCCCACACCGCCCCCGGGCACGCGACGCCAACGGGTCGATCACCAAACTTCGCCGCGATCCGGAGAAGGGCTTCCTCGTCCGCGAACGAAACACCCTCCGACTTCGCAACAACCCCCGCCCCCCCGCGATCCCGGAGGAGAATGCACTGTTGGATTGTGAGGTCGATTGACATCGCGAAATACTACAAACCTTTCATCCAGAACACGAGGAGCAAGATGAGAAACTCTACGGCCAGGAGAAGTGCGGCCAATCGCCCCACATTCCAGAGTGCCTCCCGCACAACCGTCAGAAACGAGGGAAGTTGCTCGTCGTTCGCAATCAACCACTCGACTTCGAATCTCGAGAGGACCGGGTTGCATTTCGCAATCTGTGGAGGTTCAGGCTCCGTTGCCGCGTAAATCTCTGATAGCACCCAACAATCGGGTGTGTGATGCGAGCAATACCGGCAGTGGTTCAATAGCATCTCGTCATCACATCCTGCATCTTGCAATGCATCCGCCAGAATCGGGAGGAGATCATATCGCTCGTCGGTGGCCACCTGATCGGTGAGATTGAGAACGACTTCCGTGCAATGCTCCGCGCGAAGAAAGGGAATGCACGTTCGACGTCCCGCGATCTCACTGAACGAGACACAGGCATCGACAACTTGTGGATTCATCTCCTCCCCCACCTCACGACCCCACCACCCCACCACCTCACAACGTCGGCCCAATCGACCAGGGTGCGAATTCCTCTTCGCCGACGCCGTGGAGTTCGCTCTTGGTTTTCTTTCCGCTTGCGGTGGCGAGGATGGCCTCGAAGATTTCCCGGCCGACTTCTTCCACGGAGGAACCACTGAGGACCTTGCCGGCATTGATGTCCATGTCGGATTCCATCCGCTCATACATGGGGGTATTGGTTGCGACCTTGAGGCACGGGGCGGGTTTGCATCCATACACGCTCCCCCGGCCGGTCGTGAAGACGCAGACGTTCGCACCGCCGGCTACGATCCCGGTCATGCTGACGGGGTCGTAGCCGGGGGTATCCATTACCACGAAACCCTTTGCGGTGACGGGTTCCGCGTACTCGTAGACGTCGACCATGGCGGTGGAACCCGCCTTCGCGATGGCACCGAGGGATTTTTCGTAGATCGTGGTCAAGCCGCCTTCCTTGTTGCCGGGGCTGGGGTTGTTATTGATCTCGGCTCCGAACATGCTGGTGTAGCCTTCCCACCATTTGATCCGTT
This sequence comes from uncultured Alcaligenaceae bacterium, assembly GCA_964552815.1. GTDB lineage: Bacteria > Planctomycetota > Planctomycetia > Gemmatales > Gemmataceae > CAYUHJ01. The sequence continues at coordinate 47,537 of CAZKIQ010000038.1, forward strand.
TGACGAGTTTTTCGCCGACCTCGCGGGAGACGGCACGCCGGGTCAGGACGTGCTCGGCCCCGTAAATTTCGGTGGTTTCCCCGAGAATGCTGGTGCCCCCCTGCTGGACGATGAGGTCGGAGGCGACGCCGAGTGCGGGGTTGGCGGTGATTCCGGAGTTGCCGTCGGATCCGCCGCAGTTGGTGCCAAGGATCAGGTGTTTCGCAGGAAGTTCGACGCGTTTCACGTCGTTGACTCGCGGGAGCATGTCGACGAGTGCCCGCACGCCAGCCTCGACGGTCTTCCCGATCCCCCCGGATTCCTGGATGGTGAGCATGGTCGGTGCGGACTGCGCGGAGCCGTTGCCGCCGCCGACGCCCAGCTGGATCAACCCCTCGTGTTCGACGAGGTGCGTGACCTGCACGATTTCGCACCCGAGGCCGATGAGGATGTAGCCGGCGACGTTGGGGTGGCGGGCGAAGCCGGCGAGGGTGCGTTCGAGCTGCCGGTGGTCCGGTCCCTCGTACTGCATCCCGCAACCGTGCCGGTGCGTGATCGGCACGACGCCGTCGACGTTCGGGAAATCGCGGAGGACTCCGGAAGCGCGAACCCGCTCCGCGATGTACTTCGAGGTACTCGCGGAGCAGTTGACGGTGGAGATGATCGCAATGTAGTTGCGGGTACCGTACCGCTGGTGGGCGGGGCGGTCGGGTCCGCGGTCGAAGCCGAGGAAGGTGCGAACTTCGGACGGAGCGGGTAGCGGGGCGGGGCGGTCGGCGCCATAGGCGTAGTCCCGCTCGAATTTCCCCGCGGAGACGTTGTGGACGTGGACGTGCTCCCCGACCGCGACGGGCTTCGTGGCGAAGCCGATGATCTGCCCGAATTTCCGGATCGGATCCCCCTCCGCGATCGGAACGACGGCAAATTTGTGGCCCATCTTGATCGTGGCGGCGGGTGTCAGATGTCGGCCGGCAAACTCGAGCGCCGTCCCAGCGGGAATCGGTTTCGAGGCCACGGCAATGTTGTCTTGCGGCCGGAGATGGACGGCGAAATCGGACAGGGGAGGCATCGCAATTCCTGGGTTCTCGGACCCGCCCGGCGGAGGAAGCGGTCGATCGGTGGAGTGTTCGATTCCGACAGTATACACCGGGGGATGCACTCGCGTCGTGGGTCGGTGCGCTCCTCCGAGAGTTGGAAGTCGGGAAAGAGTGGGCCGGAACCCGAGTCACCGCAGAATCGCACTGTATCGCTCCCGGATTCTGGCGAGCGAGTCGTACTTCAGGCGGTGGAAATGCTCGGCGAGTTCCGCAGATCGGTTGGCAAATCGCGGAAGTTCCAGAAGTTGCCGGGCCGCCGTGAGGAGATCCTTTGCCGGATATTCCCCCGCGAGGACGTGCGCCACCCCGAGGCGGTGGAGCGCCTCGGCCGTAAGCCGATTCTCGCCGTGGAACGGAAGCAGGAGTTGCGGCCGACCCGCGCAGAGGGCCGCTTCCGCCGTCGAAAGACCACCGTGGTGGATGATGATGCCACACCGCTCGAACGCATCGGCAAGACGCACCGGTCGGTCGTGGACCACGACACCGACCGAGCGAAGGCGATCACGCTGCTCCGGCGAACCCTCGCGGATGTACGCTTCTCCAGGCAAACCCGATTCTGCAAGGAACCGCAGCCCGGGCTCGGTGCTGGCGACGGCTCCGTCGAGATAGGCAAAAAACCTTCGACCCGTCTGGGCTCGCATCGGAGGAAGCAACTTCGCAAGCGGACCGACACACGGCTCCCGGCGATATTCCCGATAGGGGTCGAGTTCCGGGAACACGGTGGCACATCGCTCGTGGCCCGCGAAGACGCCGGGAAGTGTCGTGACTTCCGCAGAAAGACGATTCCCCAGTACTTCCCGAACCACCTCGAGCAACCGGGACTCGTCGCAGCTCGTGGTTTCCCCGTGGAAAATCTTGGGAAATGTGGGCAGGTGGACCGGCGGCTGGCAGTATCCGTTGCCCACATCGAGAATCGGATACCGACCCCGGGCTGCCACCGCGAGCGTGGGAGAAAAGTGGCACACCACCAGGTCTGGCCGGACCGTGTCGAGCAGTGCATCCCACCCGGCCACCAGGGGAGCCAGCGTGTCGACCGACTCGTAGCCGTGGATGGCCAGGATGTCTGCGAACGTGGCTGGCTTGTGCGTCGTCCCGGGTGCCGGCGGCTTCCCCCACCCGGGAGCGAACAGCACCGGCCAGGGAAGATCGCGCAGCATCGGCCACGGCGTCTGCACGTCCCGCAATGCGAACACCGGGCGATGTCGGTCCTCTGCAAGTGCCTGAGCGAGAATCGACAGCGGGTGGACGTGCCCAAACCCGCCGCCGAGTTCCCACCCCAGAAGGACCGTTTTCCCCCGAGAACTTCCCGAAATCGTGACCGCAGGGGAAACCGTTGCGAGTTGCAGCTGCTTCGGCGGGCTGCTCGGCGATGTCGCGGTCGGCGATGCTACGGAGCCACCTGGAACGAGCATGTCGTCCGGCAACTCGCGCACAAAATCTCGGACCTTGCCCCCACCCGTCCGCGGAATCTCCGGCACAACCTCGATCTCCCACCACCCCTCCGCCTCCACGAACGACGCCACGATCTCGCGGACCTTCCCCAGAGATTTTTCCGACCACTCTTTTCCTGGGACGATCCGCGTCTCGAAGCGACCCGTCGCACGCTGGATCACCTGGAACTGCACCAGCCCTGGGATTTTCTGGAACGCCACGCTCAGGGTAGTCGAGCTTTTCCGCTCTCCGCTTGGCAGCCGGAACCAGGGGCGAAGTTTGCCATCCACACGCGTCAGCAGCGGCAGCCCCCGGCCGCACGGGCACCGCTCCGCTCCCAAGACCGCACCATCGAGGATGTCGTAGCGGAGAAACGGCATCCGATAGTTGTGGAGGCAGGTGATCACGACCCGCCCGAGTTCCCCGGGCCTGCACGGCTTCCCCGCCTCGTCGAGGACCTCCAGAAGCACATTCTCGGCGTGGACGTGCATCCCGTGCCCCTGCGGACAAGGCGAGGCGAGGTACCCCGCTTCCGTGCAACTGTAGAGATCGATGACCCGCACCCCGAACGCGGCCTCGAGTCGCGACTTGACCTCCGGACTCAGCGCCTCGGCGATGGCCTGGATTGCCCGGAGCCGACCCGGCCGGGTCAACGGTGTGACTCGCTCCGCCAGAATCGCGAGGTGCGAGGGGTATCCGAGCAAGTAGTCGGGATTCACCCGGCGAAGCCAGTCGAGTTGCTTCCCGAGATCCTGCCGCAAATCCATGACATGGGCGGGGCCGGTGTCGAGAATCGGTGACAGAACCGGCATCCAGTGGGGAATCGAGGTGCCGTTGGCGTATCCCAGTTCCTCCTCGGGCGTCTTCCCCTTCATGGGGCGGAAAGTCGCGAAGGTCCCGCCTGGGTCGATTCCCGCCCACTCGAGATCCCGGAGATAGTGGGCGATCCACCAGGTCTGGTCCCGCGTCGTCTGGCGGACCGCGATCGGGACGCCGGAGGTTCCTGAGCTAGTACTCGTTCCGGAATCGGAAATTCCCGGGGGAAGTTCCGTCGCGTGCAGATCCGACCCGAGATCCGTGATCGCAAGGCGGGACAGGAACGGAATCTGCCGGAAGTCCTCCAGCGAACGGATCCGGTCGGGCGACACCCCCGCTTCCGCGAATGTCCGGCGATAATAGGGGACGTGCGTTGCCGCGTGGCGGACAAGATCCCCCAGCTGCAGGAGTTGGAACTCTTCCAGCTGCTCGCGGGGAAGCCACTGCGTCCGGTCGAGGGTCAGGTAGGAGGACCACACCTGCCCCAGACGCGGGTCAACCAGGACGGGCCAGTGGTTGCCGGGGCTGGTTCGGAGGTGGAAGAACGGCACACGTGCGGCGGTCATCCCCTCGTTGTATCGTCGCCGCCCGCACCGCACATTGCCGAGTGATCCCCATCTGTTTTCGGTCCTGGAAAATCGCCGATTCTCGAAGTTTCTCAATTTTTCGGCGGCGGCATCGGAGCGGCGACGGGTTCTTGCTGGCGGTCTTCCACGAACCACCGGGTTCCGATTTTCTTCAGAAAGACCTCGCGGTCCTTGACGTCCTTGAGGGAGAACTTGGCGTCGTCCTCGTTGGGCGTCAGCTGGCCATCGCGGAGGAACTTG
>CAZKIQ010000039.1:0-49660 GCA_964552815.1 uncultured Alcaligenaceae bacterium
TGCCCCAGCAGGTTTTGCCCCAGCAGGTTTTGCCCCAGCAGGTTTTGCCCCAGCAGGTTTTGCCCCAATTGCAACTGAGGCCCCACCCCCAATTGCAAATGACGCCGGTGCCCCACTTGCAATTGAAGCCCCTGCCCCAGTTGCAAATGCGGTTTGTGAGTGAAAAGCGAATTCGACGTATCTGCTTACGAGATCAGAGGTTTTGGCATTCCAGTCTCACTTCCAATTGCAATTGGGGCTCGCGAGGCCGTCAATTTGCCCGCCTGACGGGCGATCTCGGCGCGGGTGGGGACGAACTGCATTTCGCACCCCGATCGGGGCTTGGCGCTACCCTGGCGCTCGAAGGAAGGGCTCTCGGCGCGACCGCTTGCCCGAGCGGACGGAGGTCCGCGCTGGCGAGAGGTTTAGATTGCTACAGGGGTCATCGATCTGACCAGCAGGCGCGTGTTGTGGTTCTCATCCGCTCCGACCGGCGGGCGGCCGGGACCCCGCGGTGGAGTTGGCGGATCTTCGAGGTCGGCAATGTCCTGGCGGGAATTTCCACGAGTGGCGACCTGATCAAGGCTACATAGCTGCACGACCGCAAGATGCGGCGTTCCTGGAGGACATTCCGATGAAGAAGGTGAGCATCCGCATCGAGGTGCCCGAGGCCGAGCACCGTCAACTCAAGCTCCTCACGACTCAGCGAGGAACGAACCTGAACCAGTTCCTCCTGAAGCTGATTCGCGGGGAACTCGCGACTGCGAAGGATCTGCCCACTGTCGAGAAAAAGTAGTCGCGGAAATGGTCGACGCCGGGCACGGGGCCCGGCGTCGCGATCCTCGTTTCTTCGCGGCGGTGAACGCGAAACACAAGCCGCGAAAACCCAAAGACAGACTCATCATGCAACGCTCATCACACGCGAGCAAGCCCGGCTTTCGCCGGGTTTGGAGATTCCTACGCGCACCGCGACACCCTTGGAGGAGGAAGCGATGGAGAAGAAAGTCAGCCTGCGATTCGATATGCCCGAGGCCGAGCATCGGGAGTTGAAAGTCATGCTCGCCGAGCGGGGTGGAAACTTCCGCGAACTGCTCCGGCGGCTCGTCCGGGAAGAGTTGGCATCAGCGAAGGATCGGCCGGTTCCAACTGGGTCAACTCAGAAATGAGATGGTCCGACCCGGGAGGATTTACCCTCCCGGGTCGGGTTGCCGCCCGTCCAACGGCAAAGTTCACGGCCGTCTGACCACGACCACGAGCCGCTGCACCAACGTCGGATCCTCGAAGCCGTCCACCGCCGACATCGCGACCTGGTGGAGGATCTCGACGACGACCAGGCCGGGACTCTCGACACCGTCGAACCTGTCACCGGCGTTTGGAATGTGGTAGAACCAAGCAACAGATTCCCGATCCGGATGATTGTCCGGCAACGTCAAGTCCCGGATGATAACCGGGAACAAACGCTGCCGTTCGAGAGCCGAGCCCCATTCAAGGTCGAGTGGAGGATCGGGGATTCCGTCGCCCCTGCGAGACCGACCCATGCATCCGCTCCTGTGGTCCGCCCGCCTGTACTGGCGTGCCGTCTACTCGTATCGGCGGTTCCGATTCTGGTTCCTCCGACGAGTCTGGGACGAGGCTCGCGAACTCGAGCGCGACCGCTGGGAGCGAGCGGGGTACGAGTTCCGGACACTTTTACACGGCAAGTCGATTCCGGTCCAGATCAGGGAAAGGTGACAAGAGCACAGTCTCGACTCATGTCAACACAGTTTTGGGGTCACTAGAATCGCGATATGGACGCTAAAGTTGTCGATCTATTCTGCGGAATTGGCGGGCTCAGCTACGGCTTTCGCCAAGAGGGGTTCAAAGTGGTTGCGGGGGTTGACTCCGACGCAAGTTGCGCGTTTGCGTTTGAAAAGAACATCGGCGCAAGATTTCTGGCATCCGACATTTGCATGCTGACGGACTCACAGATTCGTGATCTGTTCGGACCCGAGAACAACTCTGCAAGAATTCTCATCGGGTGTGCTCCTTGCCAGCCCTTCTCAGTCTACACGGGCCGATATAGAAATAAAGAAAATGGCAACACGTCCCAGTGGAAGCTCCTCGAAGAGTTTCTTCGTGCCATCCGTTTGACACAGCCCTTAGTCGTGTCCATGGAAAACGTACCACGGCTTACGAGGCATGAGTTATTTAGTGACTTCATCCAACATCTAGAAGATCTCGAATATTTCGTAACATATGAGCTTGTTCATGCGCAATATTACGGTATCCCTCAGAAGCGGACGCGACTAGTGCTGTTCGCTTCTCGACTCGGGCAGATCTCTATGATCAACCCGACTCACAAGAACAATCCGAGAACAGTTCGGGATGCAATTTCTCATTTACCACCAATCGCTGCAGGGGAAATTCCCAAAAGCGGAGATCGATTGCATCGTTCGCGAAATCTCTCGCCACTCAATCTTCAACGACTCAAGGCAAGTAGGGAGGGTGGTTTCTGGCGTGAATGGGATGACACCTTGAAATTAGAATGCCATAGAAAATCAAGCGGCAGAACTTTTCGCAGTGTTTATGGGAGAATGCGATGGGATGAGCCATCTCCTGTTATCACCACTCAGTGTCTTGGAATCGGAAATGGTCGATTTGGACATCCAGAACAGGATAGAGCTATCTCAATACGTGAGGCTGCGATTCTGCAATCATTCCCGCGGACATTCAGGTTTGTTCCACCTCGTTCGCCCGTTGTCGGAGAAGTGCTATCTAGACAAATTGGTAATGCGGTCCCCGTTCGTCTTGGTCGGGTGATTGCAAGATCAATCAAGAAGCACTTCCGTGACCTATCATCTATGAAGGACTGAAGATGTAGGTCGAGTGATCTCGTTCGCGTACTAACGTAGGAAACCAGTATTCCGTGTTGTCCGGATTCCGCCAGTAAAGAAGCGCGAGCGCGGGGGCATTTGGAGATGCGTCTTGAATGAATCTAACCTCATCCCCAGATAGGCGAGCCCTCGTACGTTGTATATCGGGCGGGCCGTCGAATGCACGCACGTAAACAACGGCCTGTCCTGCAAACGCGGTCTCGTACTGATTGACCAATCCCAACATTGCCTCGACTGACCAACGTCCCAGATCATCAGCGGGCGGGATCAGTGAACCGATTAGTTCTTGAAATGCGTTCAAGGGCATCCGACGGCTAGTTCTGCTTTGACGCTCATCAGTAAGCGGGATGTTATGCTCGCGAAGCAATCGATTCACATTTTTGGTTACTTCTGTATCGCAGATAGGAAGAGCGGGGGCAATTTGGCTCAGATTGCGACCAAAGACTAGCAACTCGTCTCCCTCAATGGCGCTAGGACGGGTCGGTCTCGATCCTCGTGCAACTCGGATTGGTATCGGCTCGCCTTGTTGACTTTGTGCTGCGACCGCGCGAAGCTCTTCCTCAGATTGATGAATTTCTTGGAATAGCACGGCAAGCTGATGCGGAAGATAGACACGCGTGTATGGCATCAATCCTTCCCGATAGCCATACATCCGGGCATGTTGTAGAACCGTATCCATCTGAGAAACTTGCGCCTGCCGCAAGTAATATGTGACCAGAAGATCATCGATCGTCAGGCCTCTTCCAAGGATATTGCCACCGACAAGGAAGTTCATTCGCGGCCCATAGTTCATACGTTCACATTGACTGTTAATCCGTAACACAACAGCATTGCGAACAGCCATTGTAATATTTGGAGTTAGAGAGTCGAATGATGGGGCGTCTGGAAGCGAACCGGTTAATTCGTTGTATGCCACTGCAAATGTTTCGGAAAGCTCATCAATACTGCGGACATTGTTTCGCAAGATTTCGAGATGATGGCCAATGTGCTCTGCGATCTGAGTATGCTGGGTTACAAGAGGGCTTGTGTGCGAGAGGTGCTTATATCCCTCACTTGGCCACTGTCCCCTCGAAAAGGCATGAGCAGCCGAAGCAACAATTGCAAAATTGATCGAAGCAGCTAAAGCAGGTGGTGTGGCCCTGCGACTAAGGAAAGTATATTCACGGTCGGGGACGATCACGAGTGGAGGATCTGCGGTTTCTAGCTCAGGGTTGAATTCTCCGAAGAATCGCTCCCCACCGCAATATCCTGGTCCAGGTTGAAGTAGGAAAGTGCAAGTCGGACGGAGTCTGGAGGAATGACGCTGTAAAACAAGAACAAACGGACTTGCTGTCACCTGAATATATACTGAATGAGGCAAGATCTCCAGCGTCGACTCCCCTTCCTCCCCTGGTCGCGAATTCTGTACTACTCGTCGATGTATGGTGCTTGCGTAGGGCGGAGCACTTGCATACCCCGCTGAGCGTGCATTCAAAGTATTGTCTGGAGTGGCCGCGTCTGCTTCATCATCAAAGACCAGAGATGGGTAGGATGCTGCGTCGATCTCCAGAAGAAATGCTAAAGCTTGCGGAAGACGAAACGCGTTTTTCGCACATACATACACAAGCCCGTCCCGAGCGGTCGTTTCAAGGAAGTCAGCTGAGACTCCTTCTGTGTCAAATTCATCGGCAGTGGAGAGGACTCGTGGTCCATCTAGATCTCGAAATCTGTTCGCGGTCTGACGAACAAGCTCGACATTATCCGCAGTAAGCACCACAACGACCCGAAAGCCATTGTCTAAAGCAAGTGCGGTGGACAATACCATCGCAGCGGTTTTTCCACTCTGGACGCGTCCATACAAGAGGATCGACGGTTGTTGTGAGCCCACGGTTGCAGAATCAGGAACCCGACCCGATCCTCCAACTCCGACTTCGCCGCCGGAAACAGCTCGACCGTATTGATTGACGATTAAATCGGTGAACTCCGCGGCTTGGGAAAAAATTCCCTCCACAGCCGCCTCTGCCATCGGTGGAGAATGAAGTCCCGAGACTAAATTTGCTCGAGTGCCCAAGGCGATAACGCCGTCTCGTCGGATGGCCATGGTGTTCTCCGGGGCTGGTGTTCGCCGCTCACCGTTTACGCAAATTCCTCCTCAAAGACAGTCGGGCCGGCGGGAATTGAACCGGCCCAAAAAAACTCGACCCCACGGCAAACCGGCCATGGGGTCGAGGTTCATCCGGAACTGGATGCGACTCCAGGTTCCGGGTTTTGTCGAAAAGGAGGGATCTACGCTCCTTAACGACAGTCGGGCCGGCGGGATTTGAACCCACGACCTCTTGCACCCCAAGCAAGCGCGCTAGCCAAGCTGCGCTACGGCCCGTAACTCCATCGTTTTCTAACACATTGCCAGCCTCTTGACAACCACACTTCCGATCAGGAAGTCGTCGGCACCCATCGCAGGATTGGTTCCTTCGCCGCTTTCACCTCGTCCGGACGGCTGATGATGTGCTGGTGAGGAGCCGTTCGAAGAAACTCAGGGTCCTCAGAGCGAATCGTCAGCAGAGTGTCGGCGAACGCATCCAAGGTCGCTTTGCTCTCCGTTTCCGTCGGTTCCATCATCAGTGCCTCGGGGACCACGAGGGGGAAATAGACCGTGGGGGCATGGAACCCGTAGTCGAGCAACCGCTTGGCGACATCCATCGCCCGAACCTTTTTCTCGCGAACCAGGGAGCGTGCGGATGCCACGAATTCATGCATGCACGGGGCGGCATGAGGTACATCATATCCCTCGACGACGCGACTACGAAGATAGTTCGCATTCAAGACTGCATTCTCACTGACTCCCTTCAATCCCTCGGCACCAAGGGTGCGGATATAACAGTAGCCACGGAAAAGGATGCCGATTGTCCCAAAGAAGGTTCGCACTCTTCCGATGGATTTTGGCGAATCGTAATGGAGGCGGAAACGATCCCCATCTTTGATAACCGTGGGGACTGGGAGATACGGCGAAAGAAAATCGCGAACGGCGATGGGTCCGGAGCCGGGTCCGCCGCCGCCGTGGGGGCCGGTGAAGGTTTTGTGGACATTGTAATGTTGCATATCGGCCCCGAAATCACCGGGGCGTGTGATCCCAAGGATGGCATTCATATTGGCCCCGTCAAGGTAGACGAGACCGCCGTGATCGTGCAGGATCTTGGTGATCTGAGTGATCTGAGTTTCGAATAACCCCAGTGTATTGGGGTTGGTGATCATAAATACGCCGACGGTTTCGTCGATTTTCGATTTGAGATCTTCGAGATCTACCAGCCCATTCGCTCCGCTCTTGATGGTGACCGTATCGAAGCCGGCGAGGGCTGCGGATGCGGGATTGGTGCCGTGGGCGGAGTCAGGAACGAGCACTTTTTTTCGATGCGTTTGCTTCTTGTCGCGAAAATAAGCGGCTGCAACGAAAAGTGCAGCCAATTCCCCTTGAGCCCCGGCAGCAGGCTGCAATGAGACTGCAGGAAGACCGGAAATTTCTGCAAGATATTCCTGCATCCCATAGAGAAGCTCGAGCATCCCCTGGATGGTGTCATCGTGTTGCAAAGGGTGTAGGTTTGCAATTCCCGGGATGCCGCCCAATCGCTCATGGCGTTTCGGATTATACTTCATGGTGCACGACCCCAACGGATAGAAGTTGGTGTCAATGCTCATGTTCCGAGTCGACAAGTTGGTGAAGTGGCGGATGAGATCAATCTCGCCCACTTCGGGGAGAGGGGGTGGGGCCACGCCGCGATGTTCCGCGGGGATCGAGGCTTCGGCACTTGGGACATCGCTCGACGGTAGGCGATGGCACCGGCGACCGGGGCGAGAAAGCTCGAAGACGATTTCGGTGGATTGGGGATTGTTCATGTTTGGAAGCAAAGTAGGTGCAAACGGAAAGGCGGCGATTCTCATCAACAAGGGTTCGGGACTCAACTACTATACGAACCCTGGCCGGTTCGCGGCCCCGGGAATCCGCACCGGACGGCATGTGATCAATAGTGCGGAAGTCCCCGGGGGCACCACATCTACCGGGAAACCGGAATCGACAGGCCGTACGAGACGCGGATCACGGGCCCGACGGGGGCCATTCCCATCGGAGAAATCGGGGCGATCGGCTGGAGTGGCGGGTCGATCGTCTCCGGCTGTCGCGGAAATTGCGGAGTCGGCGGCACCGGCATCAGCGGGTTCACCGGGGCCGGGGCAAAGGGAGATTCCTTCAACCCCGTGCTCGGGCGGATCGCACCGCCGACCCCGAGAATTTCCGGCTTGCGAGCGATTTTGTCCGCGAACACCTCCAGATCCCGGGCAATTTTCTCGGCCCGCACGATCAGTCGGTTCAGGGATGCAGCCGACTCGTTGAGGTTGTTGTACAGTGCCGGATCCGCGAGAACTTTTTGGATGGTTCCGTCGGATCGAGAGGCGGCTTTGCTGATCTCACGAAGGTCCGAGAGAATGGCATTCAACGTTGTTGCCGCCAGGTTCACCGAGCGGATCGTCTCGGTGGTATCTTTGACGATCGCCTCCGAGTTCGCCGCGGCGGGCTTCGTAATTTTCTCCAAATTCGTGAAGAGTTTTTCGCTTTGCACCAGGCGAGCGTTGAGTTCGCGGATGGTTCGTTCCCCCTGATCCAGGAGGATCGCGGCGAGCCGGATGGTCTTGGTCAGATCGTCGCTGGCGGCCTGGAGGTTCTTCAAAATCGCGCTCGCTGATTTGCGATTATCCGGGCTTAACAGTTCGTTGATGCTGTCCGACGTATTCTTGATCGATCGGACGAGCCGGGCGATTTCCGGGCTGTTGTCCTTCATAAGGACGCGGAGTTCGTCTGCCACGGGGCGAATGGCTCGAAGCAGGTCGATGATTTCCTGCAAGGCGGTGCGGACGGTCGGTGATTTCGCGGGGTCCTGGGGGTCGGCGGCACCGAGGAGTTCCTGCACACGCGTGTTGGTCTGTCGCAGTTCCGGCACGACTTCCCGGCCTGCCCGGGCGAGAGCGGCTATTTCGTCCAATGCTTTCTCGACCTTCGGAGTCGCCTGCTCGAACCGCTGGAAGGATTGCATGATCCGGATGACCGATTCCTGGGCGGACGGAATGACCCCGCTTGCCTGGTTGAGGAGGGTGCGAGGGTTGAAGGGCGCGACTCCGGCGATTTCCGAGCCGGGCGGGTACGGTTCGGCGAGGGGGACACGGACGCCGTCTGCGCGGAGCCTGGGAACAAAATCGAGGGAGGTGTCGCCGCTGAGAATTCCGCGGGTGATGGTCGGTTCTTCGGAAGGGCGAGGGAGGTACTTGGGGTCGACTCGAACCCGGACGCGGACGAGGCCTGTTGTGTCGTCGAGTTCGAGTCCGGTGACTTCGCCGATGCGGACGCCGGACTTGCGAACGGGGGTTCCGTTGGTGATACCCGGGGCCTCCGTGAAGGTGACGACGTAGTCGACCTTGTTGGAGAAAAGGGTGGGAGTTCCCCCGAAAAGGACGACGAGGCCGCCGAGTGCGACAGTGGAGACGGCAACGAATGTACCGAGGCGGACGCGAAGGTTGCGGTCTGCCATGGTGAGTCCCTCGTGACTATTTGAACAAGTTTCCGAGTGCGTCTTTCGCCGCCTGCTTGGTTGCGTCTTCGATCAGTTTTCCGGTCGCATTTCGGAATGCCTTCGCGTCTAGCTGGGGTTTCGCCAGGGTTCCCCCGACCGGAACCTTGACCGATTGTTTCGCCAGGGCATCGCGGATTCTTGGGTTTTTCGGGAACAACTGCTGGGCGACGCTGGCAGGGACCGGGATGTCGAGGACCATGCTCAGGCTGCCGTCGAGGCCGACGGAACCGCTGGTTCGGACGGTGAATTCGCCGGCGTGCAGCACGAAATTCTCGTGGTAGACCCGGCCCTTCTCGACGCGGACGGGGATCGCCTGGTTGCTCGCCAGGGTGACGGACGTGGATTTGACGCCGAGCAGCGTGATGATTTCGCTCGCAAATGGCCCCGCGGAAACGGCTGCGGTATGGACCGTGAGCGTTCCCTTGACCAGTGCTTTTTCCGGATCCTCCAGCGGCACCCGCGACTCGGCGAGGGCGAAGGAGATGGTTCCATCCGCCTGACCGACGTTGGCAATTGGGGGCAGGACATACCCGAGAGCATTCGCGCACGCCGATGGGGTGAGCTTGGCTTTCTCGACGACGTTTCCAGGTGCGAACGTGAGAAGCATGGTCTCGGGTTTGAGTTCGACGGTCGGGGCGAGCTTGACCTTGCCGCCGCCGAAACTCGCGTCGATGGGGGAGAGTTTTACCTGGCTCTTCGCCAAATCGGCGCGAAGCTCGGCAGGGCCGACCTCGAATCCGTAGGCCCGGATCGACTTCCACGCGACGGCAGCAGAACCGGTCAAGTTGTCGTATGGGCCGGGTTTTTTCGCGGGGCCGACCTTTGCGGACAGGTTCGAAGCGGGGTCGCCGAGGGTGCCGGTGATCTGGAATGGGCGTGAGTCTTTGCCCGTGATCGCGGCCCCGGCCCCAAGATAGGTGCGAAGTTGCGGTTCGATCTTCGCGAGGTCGTAGTCGAGAGTCCCCTCGATTTTCACTGCCATCACCGGGGAGGAAACCTTTGCGAGCGATCCCTTCGCGGTGGCGGCGAGGCCGTCTCGCTCGATACGCGTCGTCTTGAAGGTGAGGGAATCCGTCGTGGGGTCGTACTGACCGACGGCCCGGATTTTGGCGGTGGGCTCGGACCAGATCGGTTTCCCGGCGGGGCCGATGCCGAGTTTCTCCACGGTCAGATCTCCATCGAATCCGGCGTGGCCATCGGTGTTGATGTCGAAGGTGACGGTGCCCTTGGCGGTGCCGCGAGTTGGGGTGTCGGTCAGCAAGCCCACGGTTTTCTGGGTGCGAGCGACATCGGCCGTGATGGCGGCGGAGCCTTTGATTGTGTACTCGCCTTTCGGTGCGGGCGCAAGATCGATCGATTTTGCGTATGCCCCGATTGTTTCCGCCGACACACGCATTTCCGTAAGCGAGATCACGCCGGTCGTCGGCGAAATGATCGCGGAGCCGGTGGCCTTGATTTCTCGTTCGTCGATCCGCAGGCCGAGCCCGAAGAACTTGGTGTTGGTCGTGTCCGCGGAGAATTTCTCGAATTTCCAGGCATCCGCGGAGAGGTTGACTTCTGTGGAAATCGTGCCCGCCCCGGCGATGTACCAGTCTCGCGGGAACGGGAGCAGGGCGTTGACCCGCCATCGCCAACGCATCAGGTCACCCGTGAGGTTCGCGGTAGCAGCGATGCTTTTCGCGGTGCGGGCGTCCGGAATCGGATTCGACAGCTTGAGTCGCAACTGGTCCGTGGCGGCGGTTGTGACAGCACTTGCGGTTTCGACCCGGACTTCGCCCGCTTTCCCCCGTGAGGTGATGGCGTCGAATTTCACGCCGATTGTCGGATCCTCGCCTCCCTGGGTCTTGCCCCGGCGGATCATGAATCGCTGGAAATTTGCGGTCCCGCTCCACGCGGTGGTACCGTCCCCACGGGGAGACGCATCGAGATCGACCTCGCCTTTCCCGGTCAGTGACAATCCGTTGACATCGACGAATTCCCCGAGGTGCGCGGAAAGCCGATCGAGGTTGAGGTTCGCCTTGGCCTGGAAGTGGTCGACGGACCCCTTCGCGGCGAGTCCGACGAAGTCGGCCTGACAGATGAGCTTGTCGAAAATGGGCAATCCATCCGCTCCAAGCCGGCCGGCGAACTCGGCGTGAAGCGGGTTTTCCCAGGCGATTTTGAGGCCTTCCCGGGTTCCGTGCAATCGCGTCGTGTCGACCCGCCCGCTCCACCCGTCTGCCGTCGTGCTCAGAGCGACGGAAACATCTCCGGATTCAATGGCGGTTCCCTCGCGGATTCGCAGGAGTTGGGGCAGGATGGCCGCGAGTTTCGCAAGGTTGACGCGGGCTTCGAGGTTCTGGCCCGGGCGGGAAAGAGCGGAAGTCATTGGCGAACCGAGGTCAATCACCCCGGAAATTTTGGCGGAGCCGGCGTCGCATGTGAGGTCGGCTTGCTCCACACGCAGGAGGTTGCCCGAGAGCTTTGCCTTCGCGGGAAGCACGAGTTTCTCGAACCGCAAGCGATCGGTCCCGAGCCAGGATGCGGTCAGATCGAGATTCGACAGTTCTGCCCGGCCATCGGCCGACGCTTCCGTCTGACCGGTGGCATCGGTTCCCCATGTGGCGGTGACCGTCGCAGTGAGGGTCCCGGTGAGCGCGGCTCCGGCTCCGAAGCGTCGGATCAGCGGCGCGACCGACGCGAGCGAAAGCTTGTCGGCCCTAAGACTGGCGGAGGAATTCGCCGCCAGGGCCAGAGTCGCATCGACGTTTCCGGATGCGTTGGTCGCCTTCACGGCCACCCGGATCGGCTCGGCTTCCGCGGCGGGAACGGTTGCGGTGGCCGTCACATTCTCGAATTTCGACTCGCCGCCGTGCTCGGAATCGCGGACGGTGACGGAACAATCGACCACGCGGACTTCCACAGCAGGTCGGGGTTTGCCGGGGGTACCGGGACCGGTCAGCAGCGGTGCGAGAACCCGCTCGAGGTTCGACCCCGCCGGTTCGCAGAGGAGCGTCACCGCGGGGCGGGTGATCGTGATCGTGCCGAGATCGGCCTGATTTCGGGCGAGTTCGTGCAGCGGCTTGGAGGTCGAGATCGACTCGATGTCCGCCACGGGGTTCCCGGCCGCGTCCCGGATGTGGACGCCACGAAGTTCCACCGGTTCCAGCCAACTCGCGGAGATCGAATCCACGGTCACCGATCCGTCGATCTGCCCGGCGACGGCGTTGCGGATCGCCATTTCGCGGAGGGAAGTCCGACACACGATCGCGGGTGCGAACCACCCGAGCCCGGCAAGTCCCACCGCGAGAAGGAGGGTTGCGAGTACGAACCGTCGCAACCAGCGGCGGCGGCGGACCGGTGCCGCGGCGGTGGTCGGGGAATCGCTGGCGAGAGTTCCGGCCATGGGTGTGCCTCCTGCGCGATCGGGCGATCCTCGCCCCTCTTGAAGATCGACCGGGATGGTGATCGACCGGCAGTATTTTACCCGACCCGGCCGACCGATTCCCCCGGAGTTCCCGGCACGAGCCGCAAGGTTTGCCCCGTTTCCCAGAAACCCCAGGGCATCGACAGAAATACTCCGCTCTTGCCAACGACGCGGGTGGTGACGACGTTGACTTCTCTGACAGGCTCTCGCTTCTCCTCCTGGAAGAAATCCCATGCGACTCACGCCCCTTGTGGCGGCTGGCGGGCTCACGTTTGCCCTGCTTACCGTCCCCATGTTTGCCCAGACCCCCAAACCCGCCGCGGCACAGGGGTTGGCGGCACCCGCTGGTGCTCCCGCGAAGGCGGAACTGCCCCTCTCCCGTGTCGTTCTCTTCAACTCCGGCGTCGGATACTTCCACCGCGAAGGGACCGTCGACGGCAACGCCCAGGTCGACATCCGCGTTGCCGAGGAGGATGTCAACGACCTGATCAAGTCGCTGATCGCGAAAGACGCCGATGGCGGCACCGCCCGGGCCGTCGCCTACGACAACAAGGCACCCGCCGAGGTCACGCTCAAGGCGTTCCGGATCGACCTGACGGAAAACCCCAGCGTCGGCCGACTCCTGCACCAGGTCCGCGGGGAAATTGTGGAAATCACCGAAAAAGCCGGCACCGTGACCACCGGCCAGATCATCAGCGTCGACCGCCCGGAAGCGAAGGTTGTCACCACTCCCGGGACGCCATCTTCCGTGGACCCCGAGACGGGTGAGTCGCGTCCAGGGGCTCCAGCCAAATCGGTCGTCCTTCCGTTGTCCCCGGATGCCGTCGAACAGGTCAACATCCTCAACGACGACGGCGTGTCGTCGGTGCCGATCTCCCGAATCAAGAAGGTCAAGTTCGGAAAGGCGGAACTCCAAACCGAGTTCAAGGCGGCTCTGCAAGCCCTCGCGGCGGCCCGGGGGAATTCGACCAAGGGCGTCGGCGTGACTTTCTCCGGCAATGGCAAACGGCGGGTTTCCCTCGGCTACGTCACCGAGGCCCCACTGTGGAAGCCGAGCTACCGCATCAGCCTCGATGCCGACAAGGCCCGCGTCCAGGGCTGGGCCGCCGTCGAAAACACCACCGACGAGGACTGGAAGGACGTCAACATCCGCCTGGTTTCGGGCCGTCCGATGACCTTCCAGATGGACCTTTACGATCCCCTCTTCATCCCCCGCCCGACGATCGAACCGGAACTCTTCGCCTCGCTTCGGCCCCCGGTTTACCAGGGAACCGCGGCCCAGCAGTTCGGAAACCTTGGCGGTGCGGGACAACTCGGCGGTCCGAATCAGTTCGGAGGTGCCGCGAACCTTGGCATCGGCGGCGGAATCGGTGGCTTCGGCGGCCGAACCCACGCGGGTGTTCCCGGATCCGTTGGGGGAATTTCCCGGCCATCCGTCCGCAGCCTCCTCGGAAACCGCCTCGGATACGCGGAATTCGAAGCGCGCACCCAGGGCGGCCAGTTCGGGGGGGGCGGATTCGGAAGCGTGCCGGCCCCCACTTCCAACACCGCACTCGCCAGCAACCTCGGGGAAGCATTCGAGTACACGATTGCCCAACCCGTTTCGCTCGCCCGGTTCAAGTCCGCCCTGTTGCCGGTCCTGAATGAGCCGATGGAAGTCTCCCGCGTGAGCATCTACAACGAAACCGTCCAGGCCCGGCACCCGCTCATGGGCGTTCGGCTCGTCAACAAGTCGAAGTTCTTCCTCGCCCAGGGCCCGGTGACGGTTTACGACAAGGACACCTTCGCCGGCGACGCCCGACTGCCGGACGTCAAACCCGGGGAAACCCGCCTCCTGAGCTATGCCGTCGATCTGGGTGTGGAAGTCCGCTCGGATGTGTCGACGGAGAAGGCGAAACCGCACTCGGTCAAACTCAAGGACGGGGCGGTCCTCGAAACAGACCAGGTTCGCGAAACGACGAAATATGCGGTCCGGAACCGCACGAATGAGCCGCGAACCGTCCTGATCACCCGGGCGAAACGAGCTTCGTGGAAGGTCGTGGCTCCGGAAAAGGGTGTCGAAAAAACCCCGGACCTCTACCGCGTCGAGGTCAAGGTTCCCGCGAACGACGTCACCGTGGTGGATGTCATCGAGGAAGGGACCCAGGATCATCTCTTCCCGGCCAAGGACCTGACCACCGAGGTGATCGATCGGCTCGTCAAACTTCCAACCACCCCGGAAGATGTGAAGGCGGTTCTGAACCGGATCAAAACCGAGCGGGACAAGCTGGCGGCGACCTCCAAGGCCATCGCCACCGAGGAGGCCGCCCTCAAGGCAATCGGTGACGACCAGACCCGCATCCGGGCAAACATCGAACGGGTTCCGAAGGATTCGCAGGCCTACCAGCGGTACCTGAAGAAGTTCGACGACCAGGAATCCGAGATCGAGAAACGCCAGGCGAAGCTCGAAGATTTGCGTGCGGAACGGGAACAGCATCAGAAGGCCGCAGAGGCCGCCCTCGCCGCGGTGAAGTCGAAGTGACCGCTCCACGATGTGGTTTTCGAGAGCCGCGACTGCAAAGGAGCGGCCGCTTCCGGCGTGGGCGACTCCACCGGAATCGGCTCCTCCCTCGCGGTCGCGGCTCCTGATTTTCGAGAGCCGCGACTGCAAAGGAGCGGCCTCTTCCGGGGTGCGCGAGTTTGCCGGACTCGGCGTTCCCCGACTCACACCCGGACGGTAACCATCCTCTCGAACAGTTCGAAAAACCCCTGCACGAGTAGTGCGAGGATCGCCGCGGGGATGGCCCCCTCAAGCATGAGGGGGACGTCAAACTTGTCGATTCCGCGGAGGATGGGACGGCCGTACCCGCCGGCGCCGATGAATCCGCCGAGGGTGGCGGTGCCGACGTTGATGACAGCCGCCGTTTTGATGCCCGCGAGAATGGTTCGCGCCGCCAGCGGAAGCTCGATCCGCCAGAGAATTGTCCACGCCGGCAACCCCAACGCCTCCGCGGATTCCCGCAGCGAACCCGGAATTTCCTTCAGGCCCGTCACCGTGTTCCGCACCACCGGAAGCAGACTGTAGAGGAACAGGGCCACGATCGCCGGGGCGGGTCCGGTTCCCTGGTCGATGAGGTATTTCGTCACCGGCATCATGAACATCAGCAAGGCCAGCGACGGCACCGTCTGCACGATGCCCGTGCCTGCCAGGAGGAGTTGCCCCAGCCGGGGTCGGTGGGCCGCCACAATCCCCAGGGGAACCCCGACCAGCACCGCCGCAAGCAGGGATGGCACCACGAGCTTGAGGTGCTCCACCGTCGTCGACCAGAGTCGATCCGCGAGGGTTTCCTCCGCGACGGGGTGGGTCGGTTCCCCGAACTTCGAGGCGAGGAAGTCGGCGGCAGCCCGCGATTCCGTCGCCTCACCACGCTTCACCCGGGCGTTGAGTTGCTGCATTTCCCGCTCGGAAATCTGCCCCTCGAGCCGGCGAATCTCCGCGACCACCTGCGGATGGCGGGTCTCGAGGTCGACCCGATACAGCCAGACCGCCTCGTAGGAGGGGAAGAATTTCCGGTCGTCCGTGAGGACGAGCAGGTCGTGGATCGCGATTTCCGCGTCGGTCGTGTAGAGTTCCATCACATCGATCGAACCCTCGACGAGGGCCTGGTAGGCCAGGCTGTGATTCATGCCCTGCGGCGTCGGTTGCGGGAGGTCGTAGAAGACCTTGAGCCCGGCCCAGCCGTCGGGGCGATCGATGAATTCGGGGATGAATCCGAAGCGAAGTCCGGGGTGGGAACGCAGATCCGAGATGGTGCGGATTCCCCGGGCGGCGGCGATATCCTTCCGGATTCCGAGGGCGTAGTTGTTGCGGAACCCGAGCGGTTTGCTCATCCGCACGCCTTTTTCCGCAAGCGCAGCCGAGAGGTCCGGCGGGTCGGCCTGGAGGATCTCCCGGGTGATGGTGCCGGTGTACTCGGGGTAGATGTCGATGTCGCCTTGCGTGAGGGCGAGCCAGAGGGACGGGGTGCCACCGAGATCATCGCGGCGGACGTGGGGGGTCGCTTGCCGTGCGAGTTGGGCCGCCATTTCCCCGAGGATGATCGACTCCGTGAACTGCTTCGACCCCACCACGACCGGCTTCGGGCCCCCGGCCGAGCACCCGGAAACCGCGAGCATGACGAGTAGCAGCGACTTCCGCACGATCACTTCCTTTCCCTCGGCGTCAGTGACACAACATTGTCACCGTCGGCGCTCGTAGTGGTTGCCCGGCAGTCGGGCGATCGCCTTCCGCATCTCGAGTCGCATCAGCACGACCGCCAGGTCGCCCACGGGAAGCCCTAGTTCCCGAGTGAGCTCGTCGGCATGGCGAGGGGTTTCGAGCGCGTCCCACACTTTCCGCTGTGTTTCGTCCAGTCCCGGCGGGGGGCCGGCAGGATGCACCGCCGGGGCAGAAACCGGAACCGGAGATGATGCCGTCTCGAAGAGATTCAGCGAGGGTTCCGTCGATGGCCGTTTCCGCGGTTGGGGTGGTGCTTCGAGCGGCGCGATTCCCTGGAGATCGTCGAGGACATCCTCCGCCGACCGCACCAAGCGGGCCCCTTTCCGGATCAGATCCAGGCAGCCAGCACTCGCGGAACTGTCGACGTTTCCCGGAATCGCGAAGACTTCCCGGCCCTGCTCTGTCGCGTGGGTCATCGTGATGAGAGCACCGCTGCGGAGGTTTGCCTCGACCACCACGACCCCGCGGGAAAGGCCGCTGATGATGCGATTGCGGGCGGGGAACATCCCCGGTTGCGGCTCGACTGTCATCGGGGTTTCCGTGACCAGGCAGCCGTTCTTTGCCACGTCCTCCGCCAGGTCCGCATGCTCTGGTGGATAGATCTTCGAGAGTCCGCCCGCGAGCACGGCGATGGTGCGGCCACCCGCTTCGAGGGCACCCCGGTGGGCGGCCCCGTCGATGCCGCGAGCGAGTCCGGAAACGACCGTCCACCCTGCCCGGCAGAGGCCCCCCGCGAGGCTCGACGCCGTCCGTTTCCCGTAGGTGGTGCACGACCGGGAACCGACGACGCCAACGGAATTCGCGTCGCCCGGGGAAAAGTCGCCGCGAAGGTACAGCATCGGTGGCGGATCCGGGATCGTCGACAGGGCTGCCGGGTACTCGGGAGTTCCGAGCAAAATCACCCGAACGCGGTGCTTCTGGATCAGTTTCCACTCGGCGGCAACGTCCACCCCTCGCACGGCATCGGCGAATTTCGATGCGAGCTTGGGTCCGATCAGGGGAATGCTTTCGAATTCCCGAGCAGACGCGCGACGGACGGCGGCCGCGGAGCCGAAATGCGCCAAAACCGCCGCCGTCAACTTCGGACCCAGGCCTGGCACCAGCGCCAGAGCCAGGTGATCGCGAAGCTCGTCGGGCGGCTCATCCATGTCCGGAAGGTCGGTAAGGTTCTCGAGTGCTGCAGGATGAGGTGATGCTACGGCAATCACACGAATTGGCACCACTGGCAGCCGCGTGAGGGTTGCCAGTGGTACGATGGTCCGGAAGGTTCCGACGGATTATCCGACAAAAACTCCGCCGAGAACATCGCCGAGCGGGGCGAAGCTGTCCGTCGGGTTGGTGCCGTCGAAGGTATCGAAGTTGTACACCAGCACGTTCGGCGAGGACGGCGTGCTGGTGACGATGTCCCGTTGACCATCCCCTGTCTCGTCGAGCGCGGCCACTCGCACCCCACCGCGATCCGATTGCGGGCCGGCGAAGAAGCTCGCCTCCTGGCCGATCAGGAGATCATCGAGGGATGTGATCGAGTTCCCGAATTTCAGAAGCTGAGCCGCGTCAACAACCCGCACCCGTGGGGCTCCCCCAGGCCCGCCGCCAAAGATCAACTCCGTGGCGCCGTCGCCGTCGATGTCCCCAACCGCGACAAATGCCCCGTTGCGGAGAGTATTTTCGAAGGCGAAGAAGTTCGCCATCGCGACGGTCGGCTTGACGCCCGCGGCAATGTCGAGCCCGTTCCAGATCTGGATTCGGGGACCGCCGAGGAAGCCGGCGGAGATGATGATTTCCGGCACACCATCGCCGTTGACATCCCCGACGGCCGGCCGGGCACCTCCGCGGAAACCCGCATCGTCGATGCCCAGGAATCGCACCATTTGGGAAACCGATCCGTTGGCCAGCAGGTTACCCCGGTAAACCCCAACAACCGGCCCGCCCCCCTGGTCCGGCGTCACCACGATGTCCGCGAATCCGTCCTTGTCGAAATCCCCCGCAGCCACGTACACCCCGCCCGTGAACTTCGCCTCGAACGCATCGAACCGGACGATTTCCGCACCGGTCGATCCGTCGTACAGCACCACCGACGGCCGCAATCCCGGCCCCGCGGCGGCGATCAAATCAAGCACCCCATCCCCGGTGACATCCGCGGAAACGACCCGAATTCCGCTGGTGGGGCCGGGGCCAAACGGGGTCACCGAGTTCAACGTCGAACCATCCAGCCCGCGAAGTTGGGCCGTCGGGCCCGCACCGGAACCGACCGCGAACCGATCCCGGTTGTCGACAACCGGCGGCACAAACGACTGCGGAAGAACCGTCAGTGTGAACGTTCGCGTCGTCGTGTCCACGCCGCCGTTCGTCACTCCGCCATCATCCATGATGGTGACGGTGATAATCACGGTGCCGGAAACAGACGGATCGGTGGTGAAGCTCAGCGTGCCGCCGGAAATCGTCGGGGCCGTCGTGAAGAAGCTCGGCTGATCGCTGGTGACGGAAATCGTCACGTTCTGCCCGGCCTCATCCGACCCACCCCCGGGCCCGACACCGGTGAGGAAGTTGGCCAGCGAGAACGCATCTCCCGCAGTTGTGGTCCCGCTTGTCGGCGAAACCGTGCCGACCGGAGCGTCGTTCACCGGGGTGATGGTGATGCTTACAGTGTCGCTGTCGGTTCTAGCCCCACCCGTTCCGAAGTTACCGAGGTCATCGGAATCGATCTGCAAGGACGCTGGGCCATTATAGTTCAAGTCCGGAGTGAATATCAGGCCGTCGAGAGCCGCATTAAGCTGTGTCAGGGTGCCTTGAAACGTGACGGTTGAGCTCCCTTCGGCACCGCTGGTCACTGAGACCCCAGATCCGGAGGCAAGAGTGATGGTTCCGTTCGTCGCCGTCAAGGAGATCTGAACTAGAGCAGAGCCGGCATCCGGATCAGAAATACTGATCAAATTACCGTCCCCCGTTGAAAAGCGAAGCGGCGAGTCCTCTGCCGTGACTTGAGCGACGGGGACGCTGTTGACAGGATCGAGATTGAGAAGACCGATGCCAGCATCAATCGAAGGATCATGTGTGGTGATCAGCACATTCGCTACTGTCACTCGGCCGGTTAGTGGGTCCACATCACTGTCTAAGGTACTCGTACCTTGATTCTGTGTAGTAAAACCATATCCCGACGGCAAAGTTACGAAAATGACAAAATCAACTCCGTAGGTACTCGTTGAGAAATCGTCGAGCAAAAAAGCATAGAATCCATCCGAATCCGTGGTCGTGGTAGCAACAAGAGAATCATCTGATGCGAGACGAAGCTCGACAGTGACATTGTTGTGGCCTGGTTCGCCAGAATCCTGTACTCCATTGAGATTCGTATCTTCCCAGACAAAGTCGCCGATTACCAGGAAGTTCACTCCGCCGAGGTGGTTGAAGGGGGCATTATCGAAACCAGAGGCCGAAACACGATTGCTTTCAATTGTTAAGGTGGTAGGGCTGGTCGGTCCTGACCCATTGTCCGTGTTCGCTGCCAGCCAATCTGTGCTTGTGAACCCGGTGGAAATGCCAATCCTTGCGAGGTATTCGACTTCTCCAAAGGTTACGTTTACTATGCTTCCGGTCGCAGAAGAGCCCCCCGAGGAGCCATCACGAAAATTCACGAGCCCATATGCAATATCTGAAGTGTCACCATCGAATTTCCCGACCGAGTCTAATACGGTCCAGTTTTGCCCTCCGTTATCGAGTACTCCGTCGTTATTCGTGTCGTAATCGGTCGCAAGAGTTGGCGCCGTAGCTGCTTGAATAAGCAAGAAACTGTTCGTTCCATTCTCGAAATCGCTGCCTGACCAACCAAGAGTGGCGTTGTTCCAATTGGACCCGGTCGCAGACGCGGTTGTGGTCCCTGCTTTCGCAACAGCCGACCATGGGTTCCCATTTTGCAGCAACAACAGGTAACCATTGCTACCTATCTGCAGGCCACCAAGGGATAACACATTATCTGACACTCCGGCTCCCCCGCTACCGTTGTCACCTTCTAAGGTTACAAAGTACACATCGTTCGGGATTGTAAAGTTGGGAGTGCCTCGAATTTCGACATATTCAAATCCGGTGTCGGTCCCAGGAACGTTGAGCAGTACCTCGCTGATACGGAGCGAGCTGACCGTCGGTACTGCGCGGTCTTCCAGCATCTCGACGCGAAGAGTGGTTGCGGAGCGGCGGGGGCGGGGGGCGGAAAAAACGGTAAACACGCGGACACTCCGGGGCTGGGGATTCCGTTCCATATGTGGGGTTTCGGCCGATGTGCCGAGTGCCGACTCTTCGCGATGCGGTGGCAACCCAGGAAAAATGCGCGAGTCGGGTGCGACCTTGCACCCACTTCTTACCGGGACCCCCAAGATCCGAACACCAAGCTCGTCCCGTCTTTACCGAATCTTCACATTGCACAACCGATCCTCCCGGTCGCATTCCTCAATTTTGACCCCTGGCGAAAGAAGCCGTCGCTTCCGCACGGATTGACGCCGATCAGAACACGCCCGTTGTCGCCGACGGAGTCGGATGATAACCTGCAAGTTCCTCCACGCGCGACGCGGAACCAGGACGAACAGCCATGAACGAACCGAACCTTCCTTCCGACCCGAACCCCGCTCCTGTGCCGGCCTCGGATCCTGGCCCGAATTTGCAGCCATCGGGGCCACGACCGGGTTTCCGTGGGCCGCCGCGTCCGGGTCAGCCGGGGGAACCGCGTGGTCGGGACCGATTCCCACGCGGGGAACGGCCCAAGGTCGACGGCACGAAACCGCCAGACATAGCGGTTCGAGACTTCCTCGGTGCGAAACCCAACGCCCGGGACCTGGACAAGTCGATCGAGGACGAGCTCAACGCCGCCCTCGCCGGGTTCGATGTGTCCGGAACGGTGGCGTCGGAGGAGTCGAAGTCGAAGCCGGCCCCCGGGCAAGCTCCGGCGAAGAAACGCGGGACGATCGTCGGAATCCACGGGAAGGATGTCTTCGTGGAGGTTCCCGGCGGCCGCAGCCAGGGGGTGCTTCCGCTGCTGCAATTCGAGGGACGCACCCCGCAGGTCGGCGAATCCGTCGAGTTCGACATCGAGGGGTACGACGGTGCCAACGGTCTGCTTCGCCTCACGATGGCGGGGGCGACCGTGGCCGTCGCCAACTGGTCGAGCGTCACCCGCGGGATGGTCGTCGAGGCCAAGGTCACCGGGGCGAACCAGAACAAGACCGGCCTCCTCGTCGAGGTCAACGGCATCAAGGGCTTCATGCCCGTGAGCCAGGTCGACCTGTACCGTACCGAGAATATCGAGGCTCTGATCGGCCAGCGGTTGAAGTGCGAGGTCATCGAACTCGACCCGGCGGAGCGGAACCTTGTTGTCAGCCGGCGGATCCTGATGGAACGGGAAAAGATGGCCCAGGCGGAGCAATTCTGGGCGGGCATCGCGGAAGGGCAAGTCCGCACCGGGATCGTCCGGAGCGTCAAACCCTTCGGTGCGTTCGTGGACCTCGGCGGGGCCGACGGCCTGATCCCCGTTTCCGAGATGAGTTGGTCCCGCATCGGCGACCCCTCGGAAGTCGTGAAGATCGGGCAGAAGGTGGAGGTGATGATCAATCGCCTGGATTTCGAGGCCCGGAAGATCGGGCTGAGCCTGCGAGCGATGGTCCGCAGCCCGTGGTCCGATTTCGCGGATGCCCACAAACCGGGCGCGCGGGTCTCCGGGAAAGTCACCCGGCTCATGGATTTCGGGGCGTTCGTGGAGGTCGCACCGGGGATCGAGGGGCTGGTGCACGTCTCGGAACTGTCAACTCAGCGGGTTCGCCGGGCGAGTGATGTCGTCAAGGTCGGGGACGTGGTGGACGTGCAGATCCAGAACATCGACGTGGATGCCCGGCGGATGTCGCTTTCCCTGAAGGCGGTCAAGGCCGCGCATGAAGCTGCCGAGTGGGAGAAGGAACTGGAGGAAGAGGAATCCGCCCGTGCGGAGGCCGAGGAACGGATGCAGAATCGGCCGGTCAATCCGAATCTCCGCGGCGGCATCGGCAGCCGGGGGTAACATTCATGCAACCGGAACTGGGTCGGACTTCGCCGCTCGTGCCGCCGCTGTTTGCGACGAGCGTCTACACGTTTCCCGATCTCGATGCCCTCGATGCGGTCTACGCGGGGGAGGAGCCGGGGTTCGTGTATGCCCGGGATGGGCACCCGAACGGAAAGCTCCTGGCCGATACCCTGACGGCGATCGAGGGTGGCGAGTGGGGGATCGTGACGGGGTCCGGGATGGCGGCGACGACGGCGGCCCTGCTGGCACTTGTCGCTGACGGCGACCGCGTCGTGGCGGCCAACCGGCTCTACGGCCGGACCGCCCAGCTTTTGCGTGGTCACCTCGCGAAGTTCGGCGTCGATTCCTGTTTCGTTGATGCGTCTGACCCCGAAGCAGTGCGGAAGGCCGTCTCCGCGCACCCGACGCGGGTCCTGTTCGTGGAGACGCTCTCCAACCCGCTCTGCCGGGTCGCGGAGGTGCCGGTCCTCGCCGAAATCGCGAAGTCCGCGGGGGCGATGCTCGTTGTCGACAACACGTTCGCGACCCCGACCCTGCTTCGACCCCTTGACCTCGGTGCCGACCTCGTCGTCGAGAGCGTGACCAAGCTGATCGGCGGCCACTCGGATGTCACGCTCGGATTCGTGGCAGGCAAGGATCCGGTGCTGTTCCCCACCGTCAAAGCGACCGTCAGCGTCTGGGGGCTGTCCGCACCCCCCTTTGATTGCTGGCTGACAATGCGGGGGCTCGGCACACTCGACATGCGAGTGCGGGCGTCGGCCGCGAATGCGATCCAGGTCGCGGACTGGCTCGCTCACCGGCCGGGCGTTGCCCGGGTCGTCTACCCCGGCCGCAGCGACCACCCCGATTTCGCCGCCGCCAAGCGGCTTTTCCCCGATTCCCCGCCCGGGAACATGCTCTGCTTCGAACTCACCGGCGGACGCGAAGCCGTCAACCGCTTCATGCGGGCCGCCCCGGGGATCCCTTTCTCCCCGTCCCTCGGCGACGTCTTCACCACCTGCTCCCACCCGGACACGACATCGCACCGCTACGACGACGCGGCCGAGAAACTCCGAGAGGGGATCACTCCCGGTCTGGTGCGGCTTTCCGTCGGCTGCGAGCCTCTTGACCGCATCACCGCCGAACTTTCCCGGGGAATCTGAGCCATCATGGGATTCCGCATCTCCCACATCGACCACATCACCGTCCTGATCACCGACGTGGCCCGCGCCCGGCAGTTCTACGGCGAGATCCTCGGTCTCCGGGAAGTTCCCTCACCCCGGGAATTCGACTTCATCGCGATCTGGTACGACCTCGGCGGACAGTTCCTGCATCTTCTCTTGAAGCCGCACCCGGACACGCCGAGCCCACGGCATTTTTGCCTGCACGTCGACGATGTCCGGGCCGCCCGGGAGGAACTGCGACAGAAGGGACTCGCGATTGACGAAACGGTCAAAATCGCCGCCGCCGATCGGTTCTTCGTCCGCGACCCGGACGGGAACCGGGTCGAGTTATTGAAATGGGAACGCCCCTACCACCCCGAATCGGACGGCAAGTTCCAGGCGTGAAACCGTGGGAAATCAGGCGATTTCCCATTCCGAAGTTCATTCGAAGTAGATAAACGAGTGGTCGCCGGTGTAGCCGGTCTGCCGGAACCACCACTCCCACTCGGCGGGCGTGCAGAACATTTCGCAGGTGAGCTGCCAGTACATCAGGTTGACCTTCTCCACCTCGTTGCGGTACGACTCGACGCAGATGTAGCGGTGCTGCCGGCCGACGCGTTGCATCTCCCGCAATGCCCGATCGAGGTCGTAGCAGTGGAGGTTGTGCAGCGTGTTGATGGAGAAAACGAGGTCGAAGGACGCATCCGGAAAGGGGAGCTCCGCGGCGGACGCCCGCTTCAGAAACGGCCGCATTTCCTCTTTTGCGTTCGTCAGGCCATACTCCGAGACGTCGATGCCGACCACCTCGACCCCCGGCACTGCCTGCGTGAAATCGTAGAGTAGGAACGCTTTTCCACAGCCGACGTCGAGGATGCGATCGCCGGGTTTGATGCCGTAGTGAGCGACCATCGCGTCGGCGACTTTCCGCCAGCGGCCGTCGTAGCGGTAGCCGCCGTACCCGGTCTTGCGGTCGCCGTCCCAGTAGTCGTACGCCCACTGTTTCGCGAGCGTGGCCGCCTCCGCTTTCGGAAACTCCGTCACCCGCGCGAGGTAGTCACGCTTCGTCGCCTTGTGGATCGGCGACAGGAAATCGACGAACGCCATGTCACTCCTCGGTTGCGTGCAACGCGGCACGGGCCTTTTCCAGCTGTTCCCGACGGCGGGCTTCCGCATCGCCACCCCGGGCGAACGCTCGCCGATTCTCTCCCACCGGAAGAAACTCGTTGAGCATGATGCAACACCACTTCACCCGGTAGACCGGCATCAACCACTCGACCCGTTGGCGGAAGGCAGCCGCATCGGAGACAAGTTCCGACACCGCATCGAGCCACTTTCCGAGGAATCGGTACGGCACCGGCACGGCCGGTTGGTGGAAGAAGTCGCACACCGTCTTCGCGGGGTCGTCCCACCCGGCGTACTCGAAATCGAGGAACCGCAAGTTTCCGTCGGCTTCGAGCAAAGCGTTGTGGAAGCCAAAATCGGAGGGAGAAACCACACGGGAATCCTGGGGAATCGGCGACCCCGAGGCAGGAATTCCCGCGCGAATCCGCTCCCATGTTGGGGCGAGGTCGTGGTGCACGAACGCGATCGCATCCGCGAATTCCGATGCGATACCCGCGAGGCGGCGGATTCGCCGATCCACCGTTCCCAGGTGTGCGTCGATGGAAAAGCACCCCTCCGACGCTGGCGGGAACTGCGAAAATTCCGGGAAAATCTGGATCGCGCGGAGGAATTCGATCGCCTGTGACACCGCGGTGTCACTCACTTCCGCGGGCGTCAGTTTCCGCCCCGCGACGAACTCGTACAACCCGAGGTGGTTCGCCGGGTCGGAAGCGAGTGGTCGCGGAACCCGGCCCGTGTGCGACGCAATGTCCGAGAATCGAAACTCGGTATCGAGCCGATCCCGCGGGTCGTCCGGATGGTGGAAGTACGCCTTGAGGAGACACCGGCGGTCGGCCAGATCGACGCGGAAGACGCGGTTGTTCCCCCCGCCCGCAAGCGGTACGAGGGAGAAATCCCCGGGAATTTTCGCTTTCCCGAGAAGTGCCGACACCTGTTCCCGCGGCGGCTCGGTCACGTTCCCGCCTCCCGGAGGAGAAGCGTTTCAAGTTCCGCCCATCCGCTGACACGCTGCCCCGGGAACCCCGAGTGGGCCGAGTTCGGGTCGAAGAGAATCTTCTCGACCCCCGTGGGGAACGCGGGATCGCCCAGCAGTTCCGGCAAATCGTCGACGAAGTGCGTGCACCCGAGGGCCGCGATTCGCGCGAGCTTCTCCGCCTTCGTGGTTTCGAAAAACACCCGCTCCGGTGACAGCCCGGTGTCACCGTGGAAGCCGACGAGTTCGAGCCAGGACTTCGCGGCAGCGTGCAAATCGTACTGCGGCCCGAGGAACGGCGTCCGCGTGCGGTGCGAGACGATTGCGATTGGGACGCCGGCCTTCAGGCACCGGGCGAAGAACGCGAGTACCCCGGGGAACGGCGTCGCATCCTTCATCAGCGGGCCATACACCGCGCCTTGCAGTTCCGTCCACGCCGGCTCGTTGCCGACGGCCCGCAGGTGCTCGCGAACGGTGTGCTTCGTGTGCGAAACCCCCGCCGGCACGAGCCCCCGGTCGAGCGCCGCCTGCGGGAAGACGTGATCGTAGCACGCGATCGTGTTGTCGAAATCAACGCCGATCAACACGGGTGAACCTTCATGGAGAAACTCGGAAGGAGTAGAACCAACAACCCATCGGATCGGATACTATAGCAGTATCGTGTCACCAGGCGTGAGATACGCGTCATTGCAATCCGAGAATCCCATGAGCGAACCCATTAAACCTGAGGAAATCGAATCCGAACCATCTCAATTGTGTGACAAGGCATTCTCGTGCTGGATCCTCACGGGGATCACATTGGCAGTTCTCTCCATTGTCGCCTCCGCCCTCTGCCCGAGAATCCCGCCGAGCGAGCGATCTTTTCGATTGGTCGTGCCCGGTCCGCAGGCGGAGAAGCTGCAAAAGTACGACCGTTGGGCCCAAGTCCTCGAGATCCTCTTCAATGGAGCCATTGGATATGCAGTGGTCGGCATCCTGATCTTTATCCGTCGCGGTTGCGTTGTGATTCCCGTTGCAGCAGGCGTGACACTCGTCACATTCTATGCGCTACTAGATGCAACCTGGGTGCCGTTCTAACATGGTGCGGCTCCCGATATTAGACCGCAACCGTGCCCACCTTCTGCATCACACGTTCCGCGATCGCGTCTGCCGTCAGGCCCAGCTTTTCGCGGGCGTACTCCTGCGAGCCCGACTCGCAGAAGAAGGCGTCCGGCGTGCCGAAGCTCAGAAGTCGTGCCGGGGGGTACGGGTCGCGGGCGGCGAGCCACTCCGCGAGGACGCTGCCGAGCCCGCCGATTCGCCCGTGTTCCTCGATCGCCGCGATGACCTTGTATCGAGCGAAGGTGTCGGCCACCAGTGATTCGTCGAGCGGCTTCACCGTGTGGAAACTCACGACCTTCGCTGACACCCCGTTGTCACTGAGCCGGGTGGCGGCATCGAGGGCGACGGCGGCCATCGTGCCGACCGCGAACAGGCATACATCGGTTCCGTCTCGCAAAACCAGGGGTTTTCCCACTTCAAACTTCGGAATTTCCCGGTGGACGGCCGGTTCCCCCTTCTTGCCGATGCGGATATAACACGGCCCCGGAAGCTGCACCGCCGCGTGAATCGCCGCCTTGACCTCGGCGGCGTCCGCTGGGGCGAGCACGGTCATCCCCGGCAGCGTGCGAAGAATCGCGATATCTTCAACGGAGTGGTGCGTCGGGCCGAGCGAGGCGTAAGACATCCCGGATCCGGTGCCGACGATCGTGACCGGGGCTTTGTGGTAGCAGACGTCGACGCGAATCTGCTCGAAAACGCGGGTCGTGGTGAACGGCGTGATCGTGTAGACGATCGGCCGCAAGCCGCAGAGGGCCATTCCCGCGGCCACCGTGACCATGTTCTGCTCGGCAACGCCGCAGTTGTAGAACCGCGTCGGGGCGGACGCCTTGAACTTGTCGAAGAGCCGGTTGCCGATGTCGCCGGAAAGCAGCACGACGCGCTCGTCTTTGGCGGCGAGGTCCGTGACGGCGGCGGCGAAAGCGTTTCTCATGCCAGCCCCAGTTCGCAGTGTGCGGTTCGAACTTCGTCTGCGGTCGGAATGCGGTAGTGCCAGTTGTTGTCGTCCTCCATGAACGACACGCCCTTGCCCTTGACCGTGTGTGCGACGATGGCCGTCGGCTTGCCGTCCCCGCGACACGAGTTCCGCAACGCATCGAGAATCGCGGATAGGTCGTGGCCATCGACTTCGCGGGTTTCCCAGCCGAATGCCCGCCACTTGTCCGCGAGCGGGGCGAGGGCCATCACCTCGTCCGATCGGCCGGTCGCCTGCCACTTGTTGTAGTCGACGATCGCGACGACCCGGTCCAGTTTCTGGGCCGCGGCAAACATCGCGGCTTCCCAGGTGGATCCTTCCTCGCATTCCCCGTCGGAAAGCAGCACGACGAACCGCGAATCGTGCCCCTGAATCCGCTGACCGAGGGCCATTCCGCACGCCATCGAGAGGCCGTGCCCCAGCGACCCCGTCGCGGCTTCGACCCCCGGCACGCACTGCGGCGACGGGTGTTCCGGCATGTGCCCGCCGTCGGCGTTGTAACCGGCGAGCTCGGATTCCGGATAAAACCCCCGCACCGCGAGTGCCGCATACAGTGCCGTCGCCGCGTGCCCCTTGCTGAGGATGAAGCGATCGCGGGCGGGGTCGAGCGGGTTCGCCGGGTCAATGCGGAGGAAGCCCCAGTACGCGGCCACGATGGCGTCGATGCACGACAACGCCGACCCGAGGTGCGGGGCTTCCGCCTCGTGCGACATGCGGACGACGTGCCCGCGAATCCGGCACGCGATGCGGGTGAGATCGGAAACTGTGGGAGCGGAAATCATGGTTCCTTTGCCTCGGTCGGTGGACCAGATTCTGCTCGCCGAGAAGGTTCAAAAGTCAATCCAGAGGGATCGAAATTGGGCTCGGCGAAATTCAAGTCGCTGCGCGATATTTCACCAAAGAACAATTTCTGCATGAAGACGACCATCGGCATCTCGAACTCGAACGCATCTTGCATGTCACCGTAAAAAATTGTGGGCCACTTCTTGTTATTCGACTCGTTCATTCTCCAAAACCAGTAGTCTCGCGAATCGTTCCAACCGCAAACGAACACGCCGGCTTTGTCTGGGTAGATGGGGTACGGCAGATACTCGTCACCCTCCGATGCTCGGTAGGAGCGGAGAATTTCGTGGAGTTTTGGCAACCTCTTTTTGTGCCAGGGGTCACGTGGGTTGAATATCTCGATGACGCAACCGATTCTGTGATCCTCAAATTCGCCACTACCATACGCACGGATTAGTGCCTCGTGATCTTCAGGTAACTCTGGCAGCGACGGGTCTAATATCGGCCCTTCAACGAATCTCGGGTTGGATGGAGGAGGTATCGCCTTCAGCAACTTCTTGAGCGAGGTTTGCCAGCGTGCCATTTCCATTAACCTCACTTGTGGCATTTCGCTCGCACCGAAACCGCGGATATTTTACTCCTTGTGGATGTATTCCGCCGGCATTTCCCGCAGTTTCGCGAGGTTCGCCTTCAGCCAGTCGGCCGTGTCCGCGACGGCGTCGTCGATCGACCGCGTTGGCGTCCAGCCGAGTTGCGTCTTCGCTTTCGTTGCGTCCAGCAAGTAGGCCGCGTCCTTGCCGATGCGTTCCGGGCCGACTTCGACGCTGTCCGCAAAGTTCGCCCCGAGTCGCCGACAGATGGATTCGACGACTTCGCGGATGGTCTGGTTGCGGTCGGTCGCCAGGTGGTACGCCTCGCCGGGGGTGCCGTCGCGGGCGGCTTTCAGGGTGCCGTCGGTGACGTCGTCGATGTGGATGAACGACCGCACGCTGACGCCGCCGCCGTCGAGTTTGAGCTTTTGTCCGGTGAGGACGCAGAGGATCGTTTTCGGGATGATGCGGTACAACGCCTGGGCCGGGCCGCACACGTTCGCGGAGCGGGTGAAGACGCAGGGGAACCCGAACGCCTTGTGGTACGCGAGCAGGTTCATGTCGCACGCGGCCTTCGAGATCGCGTAGGGCGTGCTCGGGCAGAACGGGGTCTCTTCGGAAACGAGCCCTGCGGTGCTGCCGTACACTTCGGGCGTCGAGGCTTGCACGAACTTCTTCATCGTCGGCACGGTGCGGAGCCGGTGGTGAAGCTGGGCCATCGCGACGGTGTTGGTGCGGTACCAGTGCTCCGGGTTCTGCCAGCTTTGCGCGACCATCCCCTGGGCGGCGAAGTTCACGACGTAGTCCGGTTCGAACCGGCGAATCGCGTCGGCGACGGCGTCCGGGTCGCGGTTCAGATCGAGGGCGCGGAACGTGAAGCGGTCGTGGTTGCCCCATTTGTAAGGCAAAAACACCGCGTCCGGCTCCGGCGACCGGCTAATGCCGAGCACGTCCGCGCCGCTGCGAAGCGCCCCCGCGACGAAGCTCGCGCCGGAGAACGAGTTGCTGCCAATGACCGCGAAACGTTCGGGCATATTACCTTTCTCCGCCGTTACAATTCGGTATCACTCAAGCCCGCGTCTCGCATGATGCCCGTTGCGTGCCCGGCTTCAAATCGTGATTGCCGTGGACCGGCACAACGACGATTCGGTTCTCCGTTGTGTGCCGATAGACGTGGTGGGAACCGTTGATCCGCGTGAGAACCCACCCGTGCTCTTCGAGAACGCGACACATCCGTTTGCCGGAGACAGTCTTCATTGTGCCGCCTCGCGACGCAGTCCTTCATCGTGGGCGACGGCGAGCCACCCCTCGGCGGCTTCGCGAAGATTGGCGGTCACTTCTTCGAGCGTTTCACCCTGCGTATGGCAGCCGGGCAACGCTGGAATCGAAGCAGAGTACCCCCCCGCGTCAGGTTCTGACTGCACGATCGCCGTGAGGTTGATGGCGATCGTGAGTGAAATCGGTGGCGTGATCGTGGCTTGGTTCATTGGGGTGCCTCCTGATTACCACTCTACCGCATGTATCGAGCGATTCTTCGTGGCTACTCGCGAATGACCTCGAAGCGTTCGAGACATTAAATCACCATCGAGTCGGTATTCCGGTGATTCGTGAGTCGACCACTTTTCGGGTCGAACCGGAGCCAGATGTGCAGTCCAAGATAATCATCGATGCGGACGTGCCGCTTGCCGATGCACCTGGCTTCCACACAAATCTGTATCCACCTCATTCCACACAATCGATGATACGATTCGCTTCCAATGTAGAAGTCGCCTGTGAGCCTTGATTGCTGGGGGAAATCGTCCTCATAACTGTTGTCTGTTGCGTACCGCTCAACAAGTTTGTCGACCAGTTGAAGGATCGAGTCGTGACGGCTGATGAGCGAAGTTCGCTCGTCCTCTGTAATCGCATCGCCATGTTTGCTTGCTGCCATGTCGAACTCGATCACTCCCCGCGCATACGTCGGTGCCCACTCAGGCACTGGAACGCGAGTCATCTTGAACCTGCGGCGGGGCATGGACGAATACCTCGTCGATGAGCGCATCACTCCAACTTGTTATCCTTCATCGTCCGGATGTTGAAGTACACCGGGTCCGTCATCGAGTTCGGCAACTTCCCGGCCCGCAATGCTCGCACCAGGTCGCGGGAGCCGTCCTCGATCGTGCGCTTCGGCTTGAACCCGAGGACACGCTCGATTTTCGCGGAATTCAGGTGGTAGCTGCGGATGTCGTCCGAGGGCGTCGTCACGATCGCGATGTCGCCGAGTTCGGGGACTTCCTTTTGCACGACGGCTTTGACCACTTCCGCGGTCTGGGCCACCGTGTAGTTCTGATACGCCGCATTGAAGATTTGCCCGGCCACTTTCGATGTCGGAGCTTCAAGCAGCAATAGATACAGATCTACCATGTCATCAATGTGTAAGTTCGGCCGCATTTGAACGCCGCCGAAAACGGTGATCTTCTTGTTCGTAACGGCGTGATTCGTCAGGATGTTGACGGTCAAATCCAGCCGTTGCCGGGGGGAGTAGCCGCAAATCGTCGCGGGCCTCACAATCACCGGCACGAAGCTGTCCGACGCCTCCGCGAGCAGCACGGGCTCGCACATCATCTTGTATTTGTTGTACAGCGACACCGGCACCAATGGGTGCTCCTCGGTCACATCCGGTTGATCACTGACCCCATACACACTACCGGAGGAGGCGAACACAAATCGGCTCACGTCTGCCGCCTTGCACGCCTTCACCAGCGGGCCGAACGACAGGTAGTTGACCGATTCGCTGAGGTGCGGGTCGAGCTCGACGCTCGGGTCATTCGAAATGCACGCCAGGTGGATGACAAGATCGCACCCGCGAACCGTGTCGGCCACCAGTGCGGTATCGCGAACGTCCCCCTTGACCTGTTCCAGGTTCGGGTGGTCCTTCACGGCAGCGAGGGCGCGATCGCCGTAGATGTAGAGGTCGAGAACACGGACCTTGTAGCCCGCTTCGAGCAACCGGGGCACGAGCACGGCCCCGACGTACCCGGCCCCTCCGGGAACGAACACGCGACGGCCGGTGGGAGAAGGTGTTGTCATCGGGTGGTCAGCCAGTGGTCGAAGTTGACAAGGGATTCGATCTGCGACAATAGGCCCTGGCGGGGAACCACGCTGCGGTTGCCGACGATTTCGACGGCCTGTGCCCCGACGGCATTCCCCACCAGGCCGATCACTTCCATGGGTGCCCCAACGGCGGCACACGGAGAGGTGACGGCGAGGAGTGCGTCCCCGGCCCCCACGCGGTCGACGATGCGGTTCGTGAAGGGAGGGACGGCAAAGAACCCCTCGCCGACGTGGTAGCCAAGACACCCCTCGCTGCCGCGGGTGACCAGCACCCGGCTCGCCCCGAGTTTCTCCGCCGTCGCCGCCATCAGCAGGCGGACGTCTTTCGAGCGATTCCGGGCTTCCAGGCGGAGTTCTTTTTCCGAAACGCAGACGTAATCTGCCCGG
Organism: uncultured Alcaligenaceae bacterium; assembly: GCA_964552815.1. Classification (GTDB taxonomy): domain Bacteria; phylum Planctomycetota; class Planctomycetia; order Gemmatales; family Gemmataceae; genus CAYUHJ01. Next base: position 32,315 of record CAZKIQ010000039.1, read on the forward strand.
GGATATTTCGAGACGGTGTTGAAGCCCTGGTTGGCGGCGTTGGTTTGCGTGTTGATCGCCAGGAATTTCCCCGAATGGCAGAGCAAATCGACGACCGCAGGCGTCATCATGCCGTGCCCGTAATCCGTGACCACAACCGCGTCGTACCGTGGCAGGACCGACTTCAGCCGGGCGAGAAGGGCGTCCGACACGGCATCCGGGATGACCGAGTCCATGAAGTAAACTTCGAACAACTTCTGGAACGGGTAAACTTCCACCATCCGCCGTTTGAGGATCGTCGGGGAGCCGGGCACGTAGAGGAAGGTGGCGTCGATCCGGGGGTCGAGCCGTTCTCTCACGAATTCCTCGTGGGAATCCTGGGTGCCGAGCAGAGACACAACCCCGATGTGGTCACAGACTGCGGCAGCCTGGTTGGCGGTCGACAGCACACCCCCGGCAAACTTCTCGCTGGAAACATAGCGGGCAGCCAGAATCGGCTCCTTACCAGACTTCCCCATGGTTTCGCAGAACTGGTACTCGTCGATGATCGTCTCGCCGACGAAAAGAACCCGCAATTCCCGGGCTTTCTCAAGCCATGCGGAGATGCCCTCGAAGTTGTATCGCGAAACGAACGAGGAGAGAAACTCGTCGGCGGCAGGAGGGATTCCGGGGGAATGCAACGGAATCAGGGAAGGCAGCCGGCCGTTCCGCAAGGGGGGAAGGACGCGGCCTCCGAGCGTTTCCACCAGCGCCGCCTCCGAGGGCGAGGGCATCTCACAGGGGCCGTAAACATTGGGCCGCAACGCCTGGATTGCTTCGGTGGGGGAGCCCGAAATCACGACATAGTCAACACATTGCAAGGCGGCGATCGCCTCGGAACGGTACGATTGCTTGAATAGCGGCCGACTTCCGGACCTGCCGGGTGCTGGGTCGGGGGTGAGAATCACGACGAGGAGATCCGCCTCCGATCGGACGCGTTCAAGGTGCCGGATCGTTGCGACGTGGAGAAGCGGGAACTCGCCGGAGGTCAAAGCCAAAGTTTGCCCCGCTGCTCGGGCACCGGCCAACAGCGGAACAACATCACCGAGCGACCGAATTTTCTCGGCGGGAAGCATGCCGATAGACTATCCCTTCGTCGGGCGCCTGGCAATGCGAGATCCCCTGCTGTCTTGAGAGTTCGCTTGACAGAGGCGGGCGTGGAACCTATGGGCCACCCGGGCGGAAGAGTACCAGGGGAGTTTCGCAATGCGCTCACCTCGCCAAACACGAACCATGGTCAGCTTCATGGCGATGACCTTGATTTTTGCGTCTGGGGTGATTGCTCTTCAGTTGAAGCCGACCTGGACCGAAACGATCGACCCACTCCAGACACCATACTTTGGCAAATTTGGGGGCAACGCCTTCCTCATCAGGGGCAAACTGAACCATACGGATGGTCAACGCCTCACACATCGACTCGCGCTCGCAATCGTTGGCACGCTTGTCCTCGGGTTTTTGCTGCGACCCAAAATCGATCTTCGTTGCCTGGTGTATCAGGGTTGCTCCTTGACAATGCAATGGGTCTTCCGAAATCGTTGGGTCGGGGCATTACTGGCAGTCGGGCTTCTCGTTTTGGAGATGCCCTCATTTCAGAAAACTCCCGACTTTTCGCTCTGCAACGACAAGACTATGACTGCCGTGCATCAGCATATGACGGGAGTTGTCGGGCATGGAGATCGATTGGCTGGTGGTGATGTGCTATTCCGGGATGTGACTCCGTTGTATGGCGTGTTACTTCCGACCATACTGGCAGTATGGGAAAGAAACTTGGGATTGCTCGCGTTTGGCGACGTCCTCCGTTTGATGGTGGCGTTGGAGATGATCTATCTCGTGACGGCGATGTATTTATTTCTAACCTGGAGTCGGATGCGCTGGGTCTGGGCGGCGGCGGCACTCTCTCTCATGCTCCCGTATTACTACTCCGAGTCCAACTGCCTCATCCCGCAAAATCACGGCATCTGGCGGATGTGCGGAATCCCGTTGACTGTTTTGAGCTTGTGGTGTCTTCGTTCTCTCGGGGCCGTTCGGTCGTCTTGGATTGCAGGGATGGTCTGTGCAATTGCGATTCTAGCTAACATTGAATCGGGCATCTCATCCAGTGCAGGTGTTGGAGTGTATCTCACACTGCGATTTGGGACCCGCGATGGCCGGATCGTGTGGACTCAGGTCGCGAGCTTTGCTTGGCGGGTCGCGTTGGCGATGTTGTCAACGTTCGGAGCATTCTGGGCAGCGTACGCGATTCTTCTCGGTGACTTTCCAGACATCAGAGGAGTTGGCGAGATCTGGGTCTACGCACAACTCGGAGGATCAGGCTTTGGGTCCTCGCCCTTGAAATGGGTCGATCTTCCGCGCACGGGTTGGCCGTTGCTGATGTTTGTGCATGCGGCCGGAACACTGACATATACTGTCTGGACCGGATCTTATGGGCATCGTGGAGCTTTTCGCGCGAGCGTCGCAGGCATCTTTTTGGTGTGGTTCTCCTATTTCATGAATCGCCCAGACCCGATCTACAGCTGCAGCTTCATGTTCTTGTATGGATTTCTGCTCATCGATTCCCTGCGATTGGTGACGGCAGCGGTGTGGCAGCCATATCGTGTGGACGCCGCAGTTGCGACTTTCGCGGGGGTTGTAATCGTGATCGCGGGTGTTGGAGTTTCCGAGGTCGTGGATTGGACGCGGAACCCGCTCAAATGGGAGGTCAAGAGCTACCGATGGTCCGTTCCCCTTGTGAAACGGGGCGAGACGCCAGGCATGCCCAATGCAGTCAGAATCAGCAAGGTCTATGTCAACCCCCAGTATGCCAAGCTGATGACGGAACGCGCCAACTACTTGAAAGCAAAGGCGGGCGACCGGAAGTTGATCTATTTCTCTCCTGACTCGTATCTGATGCTGCGGCTATCAGGGGTCTTTCCGAAGCAGGAATACATCGATGTCTCTGAGGCACTGACTTTCCGATGCTACTGGCGACTGTACTGCTTCATCGTAGAATCGCATGAGCCGGAAATCTATTTCGACGCCCGAGACGAGTCAACGCTACACTGGTGTGGCCAACAATTTCGAATGCTTCGCCAGCACCTGTCTTCGCACTACACTCTCACCCGAGTTGAATCCGGGTGGGAGGTTTGGACCCGAAAGTGAGATGGATCAGAATCCGACAGCATTCGAGCGGCAATGTTCACGGCTCCTCCGATTCGAGGGGGCTGCGGAAATGAACGCCATCGTGCTTTGCGCGGGGTACGGCACTCGCCTTGCCCACCTCACGCGGGAAACGCCGAAACCGATGCTACCGGTCGGCGGGGTGCCGATCCTGGAGCGGATTGTTCGCAACCTCGTTCGGGCGGGTATGACGGATATTGCGGTCAATCTCCACTTCAAGCCGGAAGCGATCCGTGACCATTTCGGTGACGGTTCGCGGTGGGGTTGCCGGATCGTGTATGCCCACGAACCGATCCTGCTGGGAACCGCGGGCGGGGCGAAGAACCTGGCGCGGTTGCTCCCCCCGGGGCCGTGTCTGGTCCATTACGGCGACATCGTCACGAACCAGGATTTCGCGGGAATTCTGCGAGATCACGCCGATCGCGGGGCGGTCGCCACTTTGCTGGTACACCAGCGATCGAAGCCGATGAGCGTTCTGACGCTGGATGCGGATCGACGGGTGATGCGGTTCCAGGAACGGCCGGCGGAGGGGGAGTGGCAGGCGGAGGGGCCGCCGTGGGTCTTTTCTGGAATCGCGGTGTGCGAGCCGGAAGTTTTCGGCGATGTTCCGGATTCTTCGGCGAGTGATCTTCCGCGCGATGTGTTTCCGAAACTGGTGTCTGCCGGCCGGGTCTTCGCGCATCCCCTGAGCGGAGAGCGGTTCGCGATCGATTCCCCCGAGCGGCTATCTCAGGCGGATGCCGCGGTTCGAGTGGGGGACTGGCCGTGACGGTTCCACGGACGTTGATCGTCGGCGCGACCGGCTTCCTCGGTCGGCACCTGCTGGCGGGCTACAGGAAACTCGACCCGGAGACGCCCAGGACGGCCCGCCGCCCGCAAACCGGGCTCTTCCCGCTGGATCTGGAATCGCCGATTCTCGAAGCGATTCCACTCGACGAGGTTCGGGAAGCGATCATCGCCGCGGCGATGCCCCGGATCGACGATTGCGAGCGAGATCCGGCGGGAACCCGGCGTGTCAACGTCGAGGGAACCCTGGCCCTCGCGGCATCTTTGCAGGATCGGGGAATCCTGCCGGTGTTCCTCTCTTCCGACTATGTGTTTGCCGGGTCCGAAATTGCGGGCTACGTTGATGGTGCGGAAACGGACGCGAGAACCGAGTACGGTCGTCAGAAGGCGGAGGTGGAGCGGGCCCTGACGGATTCGGGCCGGCCGCACCGCATCCTCCGACTCAGCAAGGTTTTCGGGCTGGCCCGGGGGGATGGCACCCTCCTCGACGAGATGGCCGGGAAACTGGCCAGTGGGGGAATAATCTCGGCCGCAACGGATCAGATCTTCTGCCCCGCGTGGGTCGAGGATGTCGTGCAGGCCGTGATCGCCGTGCAGCAAGCGAAACTGGAGGGGATCGTCAACCTCGTCCCGCAGGAAGCGTGGAGTCGGTACGACCTGGCGGTCGCGGTGGCGAAGGCGATCGGTGCCCCGGATTCGCAGGTTCGACCGATTTCGCTCGACGATCTGCCCGGAACTGTCCGCCGACCCAAATGTACCCGCCTCCGCCCGGATCGGCTGGAACGCGAAATCGGATTCCGGTTCACCCCGATCCGCGAATGCATCAGGAAACTGGCCCAGGAGTTCACGAGTGAGTAGTGGTCCCTCGACCGAAGCCGATGCCTGGAAGAACGTCACCGATCGCTTCGCGGACGAGACGATCCGTTTCGGGAGCCACTGGTCCTTCAACATCTACAACGACCCGAAACGGCTCGCGTTCGTCCTTTCCCGGTACAAGTTTGTCTCCCGGATTGCCACCAAGGGCAAACGCGTCCTGGAACTCGGGTGCAGCGAGGGGCTCGGCGGTCGACTTCTCGCGGAGTTCGCGACCAGCTACACCGGCATCGACCTCGATTCCGAAGCGGTCGCGGTGGCGAAGCGGAACCTGCCGGACCCAAAATACACGTTCCACGACGGTAACTTCCTCGGCGTCCGCCTCGGGGAATTCGACACCGTTGTCAGCATCGACGTCGTCGAGCACATCGAGCGCGACATCGAGCACACCTTTTTCGAGACCTGCTACCACAACCTCGGCGAGGACGGGATCTGCGTCGTCGGCACGCCCAACATCACCTCCGAAGCGTACGCGTCGGCCCCGAGTCGACTTGGGCACGTCAACCTCTTCGACGGGCCGCGGTTGAAATCGTCGCTGGAACGGTACTTCCACAACGTGTTTCTCTTCGGACTCAACGACGAGGTGGTCCACACCGGCTTCACGCCGATGGCCCACTTCCTGATGGCGGTTGCGTGCTACAAGCGAAAAGAGGTGGTGCGATGAGTACGCCTCCGCAACCGGATCGCTGGCTCGACGTCAAAGCCACGATGGGGGAACGCCGGATTGCTCTGGGTCGGCACGTCGCCCACTGGTATCGCCACAGCCCCCGGCGATTGCTGCACTCGATGTCGTACTACAAGTTCGCCGGGAAGATGATCGGAAAAGGAAAACGCGTCCTCGATGTCGGGTGCGGCGAAGGGATCGGCACTTGGCTGTTGGCCGTGGAGAATGGCACCGCGAAGGGCGTCGATCTCGACGCGGAAGCGATCGAGGTTGCGGCGGCGAACTACGGCCATGACCCCCGGATTTCCTTCGCCTGCGAGGATTTCCTGGTCGGCGACCCGACCGCCTGGGACGCCGTCGTGAATTTCGATGTGATCGAGCACATCCTGCCCGACAACGTCGGCGAGTTCTGGCAGCGGATCGCGGATTCCCTCGTGCACGACGGGATCGCGATTGTCGGCACGCCCAACATCACTTCCGACCAGTACGCGAACCCGATCACCCGGGCGGGGCACGTGAACCTGTACTCCGGTGACCGGCTGGCCGAGGAAATGGGCCGGTACTTCCACCACGTTTTTCTCTTCGCGGCCAACGACGAGGTAGTCCACACCGGCTTCTTGCCGATGGCCCACTACCTCCTGGCGATGGGCGTGCGGAAACGGTGACTTTCCTGCGGAGATTCCGATGACCGAGAACGAACTCGACCTCACCGTCTTTGTGGCGTGCTACAACGAGGAAGCCAACATCGTCGGCGCCCTCGACACGCTCCGGGAGGCGCTCCGTGATCTTCCCCTGACCTGGGAAGCGATCATCATCGACGACGGGTCGCGGGATCGCTCCGTGGCGGTCATCGAGAAATACATCCGCGAAAATCCGACCGTTCCGCTCCGGCTGGTCATCAACGAGCACAACCGGGGTCTGGCTCAGAACTACATCGAGGGGGCGTTCCTCGGCCGGGGGAAGTACTACCGACTCGTTTGCGGGGACAACGTCGAGGATGCCGGCCAGCTTCGCACCGTCTTTTCCCAGGTCGGGGCGGCGGACATGGTGCTGTTCTACCATGCCGAGAACTACCGCACACCGTTCCGGAAGAAGCTGTCGAGCACCTACACTCGCATCATCAACTTCCTCACCGGACACCAGATCCGATATTACAACGGCTGTGCATTGCACCTCCGCTACAACGTCATGCGTTGGCACACAAACTACCACGGCTTCGGGTTCCAGGCGGACATGGTCTGCCGGCTCCTCGACGAGGGATTCTCCTACACCGAGGTTCCGGTCAAGGCAGTCGAGCGGGCGACGGGGCACTCGAAGGCGTTGACGATCAAGAATCTCCTGTCCGTGTCGCACACGCTGCTCGACCTGTTTATCCGGCGGGTGGCCCGGGCGATGTACCGGAAGAAGCGGCAGAAACCGCGGTGGCACGAGCGGTTTGACCTCTATCCGGACCGTGCCTTCAAGCCGGTCGCCGAGGTTCGCAGCGAGGATCGTGCCTCGGCAGTGGGGGAACCGGTGCTGACCGAGGGGAAGGCATGACCGTCGCCGGTTTCGCGGTCGCCGCCTTTTCCCTCGCGATTGTTCTCCATGTGCTCTTCTGGCAGGCCCGGGTTCCCCGGCGACAGTCGGTTGCGCTCCTCGTCATCCTGTTCGGGACGTTTCCGATCGCTCTGGGAATCGCCTGGTCGATTCCCGACCTGTCGCGATTCGCCCCGGTCGGTCTGTGGCCGACCCTGCAAGTGTTTCTGTTCTACACCGCGTTTTCCTTGGGCTACATCGTCACCTACTCCGCGTTGGCGGAGGATTCGCCGACGCTGTCGATCCTGGTTTACGTGGCAAATGCGGGGCCGGCGGGGCGTTCCGAGGCGGAACTGTTGCGGCTCGTCAGCAACGAGATGATCGTCGGCCCGCGGTTCGACGGGCTTGTCAGCGGTGGAATCATCGAGCCCGTGGCGACGGATGCGACGCGGTTTGTGCTGACGGCCAAGGGGATGCGGTGGGCGAAATTCTTCGCGGCGTTCCGGTCCCTGTACCGCCTCCGGAAGGGGGGGTGACGTGACAGACTGGTCACCGGTGCTGGCACTGGCCGCGTTGGCGGGGCTGGCAGCCGACTTTTGCGGCCATGTGCTCGCGGCCCGGTTCGTGTCCCGGCCGGCTCCAGCGGTGATCGCGGGCTTCCTCGCGGGCCTTGTCGTCACGCTCGCCCTGACCGGAATCGCCCTGCTGCGGATGGAAACGGAAATTTTGGATGCGATTGCCTATCTGGGCTTGAACCTCGCCACGTTCTTTGCCCTCGCGTACGGGTATTTCAACTTCGTCAACTTGAACATGACCTCGCTCCGAATCCGTTTGCTGCAGGAATTTCTGGAGTCTCCGACGGGTCTGACGCGGGAAGAGGTGCTGTCGCGGTACAACTCGGAGGAGCTGGTTCGCCGGCGGATGGCACGGCTGACGGAGCAGAAACATCTGGGCTGGGACGGGGATCGTTTCCAGACGCGACGTTCGATCCTGTTGCCGATCGCGCGGACTCTCGACACTCTGAAGTGGGTGGTTCTTCGCCGGCGGAATCGGTTGATCGCGGCGGCGGAGAAGAACGATCCGCCCCCCGCCTGAGTGCCTGAGGCCGCCGTGCCGCATCTCTCCGTCCGTTTCTGGCTTGCCGTTGTCGCTCTTGTCGCCTCGGCCATTCCGATTCTCCACACGCTTCGACACTGGGATTCGCTCGGTCCGCCGGTGACGATCACGGTGCGGGGTCTGGGCCCGGATCGCCAGGTTCTTGAGGGTTCCCGGGCAAAGCTTCTGGCCCGGATTCGCGGGGAATGGCGAGCGATCCCGGCGATCCAGCCGGGGTCTCCGGAGTGGGAAACTCCGGGGGTGTGGTTGACGGGGCTACGTGTCGCGATTCCCCGGTCGGAAGTGGGCCGGTTCGAGACGCTGCAAGTCGAAATTGCGAAGGTCCAACACGATTTTCCGCGGGAGAAGTGGGCTCCGCTGGCGGTCCCGGACGCTTCGGACCCATCGACGGATCTGTATGAGTTCCCCGACACGGTCCGGACCGGAACCTCGGAGTGGGAGGAGTTCCGGGCGATCCGGAACTGGCGGTCGGACGGGGCGGTGTGCCTGGATCTGCTGGCGAGGTCGGGGCTGTTTCTGGGTGTGGTGTGGTTCTTGGTTGCCCGGTGGACGGGGCTGTCCGGGTGGGCGTTCCGGTTTCTGACGGAGAACCGCCCCGGGGTGTCCGCCGGCCGGTGGTGGGAGGTTGCCGGGGTCGCGGTGTTGGTGGCGGGGATCGCGACGCTGGAAATTCGGCAGCCGTTCTACTTCACGCAGGACGACGTGATGGTGGCGGAGTTGCCAGTTGTTGTGTATGGCATGCGGAGCATCTGGGATGGGCACTTTCCGGAATACAACCCGGTGATCTACCTCGGCGGTCCGCTGGCGTCCGTCGGGATGTTCCAGCTCACGTACCCGCCGACGTTTCTGGCGTACGCGATCGCCCGGCATTTGCTCGGGAACGAGTATCTCACCGGCGAAGTGTACGCGATTCTGCACCTTCTCGCAGGGTACGGGATCGTGCGGTTGCTGGCGGGTCGGTTGGGGATGGGTCGGCCGGCGGCGGTGCTGGTCACGCTGACGTTCCTGCTTTCCGGAAGCATCATCCTCATCGGGCGAAGCTGGTCGGGGTCGCTGGGGAATGCGGTGTGGTTGCCGGCGTTGATGCTGGCGTTGCGGACGCTTGCGACCCACCCGGTGGGTTGGCGGTGGGTTTTCGGGACAGGGCTGGTGATCGGGTTGTACTTCCACCAGGGGTTCACGCAGAACGCGGCGTTTTCGTGCGGGTTCCTGCTGGCGGGGGCGGTGTATCTCGCGATTTGCCGGGCGATTCCGGTTCGGCGGGCATTGCTGGTGATCCCGGCGTTGCTGGTGGGCGGCGGCCTGGCGACGCCGTTGCTCTACAACCAGATGCTCCTCATGGGGACGACGGTTCGCGGGTACTCTGCGGTGGGGGAAGTGACGGCGCATCTGCTCGCGTTCGTGCTGCCGTACCCGCTGGTCGAGTTCGAGCACCCGATGCGGTGGGGGAACCTCGATTCGCACCGGATGGGGCACATGCTCTTCGCTGGCGGGTTGCTGATTCCGCTGTGCCTGGTGGAGGTCGTGCTGTTTGTGGCGGGGTTGTCGCTGGATCGCCGGTTGTGGGCGGGGCGGGTTTGGCTCGGGTTGGCGGGGCTGGCGTTTCTCTTCATCCTCGGCGAGGACGGGGGACTGTGGCAGATCGGGAAGGAACTTTCGTTCGTGCAGTCGCTGTTTCGCTACCCGTTCCGGTTGCTGCAGGCGTTTGTGTTGTTCTCATCGCTGGCCGGGGGCTTGATGCTGGATCGGCTGTTGCGGGTGATTCCGTGGGAGCGGACGGTTTCGGTGGTGGTTGCGGTGTTGGCGGTTTCGGTACTGGGGTATCACGTCTTCCAGTTGACGCCGGCGCAGTACAACTACAGTTTTCGGCCGTACCCGCCGATTCCGGAGGAGTTGCGACCTGTGGTGGAAGACGCGGAGGGGGGGCGGTACCGGTTCCTGCCGCGCTATCCGGAGCGGTCGACGCGGACGGACTATGCGCTGGGGTTGCCGCACAATCTGCCGATGCTCTTCAACCTGCCGACGTTCGATGGGTACAGTCCTCTCAACGATACCACGACGTTCATGAGCATCCGCGACAAGATCGCGACCTCGCCGCCGGATCGGTGTGCGGAGCTGGTGCGTCGGTATGGGATCCGCTGGGTGGTGCACGGCAAGCCGATCCACGAGGCGGATTGGAAGGACAAGGGACTTTACGGGGATCGCAACCACGCGACGGGAGAACTGCTTCGGCCGAGCCTGAGGGTGGTGCGAACCGGGGAGTCCGTGGAGGTGTCGGAACTTACCGGAGCGGATCCGCTCGGGTTTGCGGCATCGGCACCGGGTCGGCCGTTGCCCGTCAAATTCGGCGGTTTCGGGGTCGATGTCGAGGTCGACGAGGTGCCGGCGGGGGAAGCGGTCATCGCGAATTTCGTGTGGTATCCGACAATCCGCACGTACCTCGACGGGGAACCGGTCCCCTGCGAAGCGGACGAGTTCCACCGGATTCGGGTCGAGCTTCCACGGCCGGGAAAACATCTCGCGGTCCGGATGGAACCGCCGTGGGGAAAGGGAATCGCGATGGGGCTCGGATTCCTGCTCGCGGGGGGGGTGCTCGTCCTTCCCCTGGTGTGGCGGCGACCCGTGGGGAAATTCGACGGCTAACCGACGCCGGGAGGTCGACCGTGACGTTGCAGCCTGCCGTGTTCCTCGACCGGGATGGCGTCCTCGTGGACGACCGGGGTTTCGTCACGAAATTCGAGGAACTTCACATCTTCCCCGGAGTTCCGGAAGCTCTCCGTCATCTCGGAGATGCGGGCTTCCGGCTCGTGGTGGTGACCAACCAGGCGGTCGTGGCGCGGGGGATGATCGACGAGGTGGCCCTGGCAGCGATCCACGCGTCACTCGACGTGCAGTTGCAGGAGGCCGGGGCACCGCCGCTCGATGCCGTCTTCGCGTGCCCGCACCACCCGGAAGCGACGTTGGAAGCTTACCGGATCGTCTGCGACTGTCGGAAGCCCCGACCGGGGGCGTTGCGATCCGCGGCGAGCCAACTCGGGCTCGATCTGTCGGCGAGCTTCATGGTCGGCGACCGGATGTCGGACATTCTCGCGGGTCGACGGGCCGGCTGCCGGACGGTCCTGATCGACGGCCCGCACCGCCATTCCCCGGCGATCGTGTCGGTGGACGCCCCCGAGGACGCAGAACCGGACCACATCGCAGCGAACCTGCTCGAGGCCGCGACCTGGATTCTGGGACAAACTTCGATGGGAGGGAATCCCCTGACACAACCGCAGGAAATTGCCAAGAACGCGGCGGCCGAGATCGGTCGAGTTGACCGCGACCGGTTCGGGTTCTAGCAAATAACTACGGACCCGACTGACTCCCCCAATGTCGGACCCGGTCGCCCGGAAGGAATCATGCCGCCCAGTTACTCCTCAGGTCCGCCGTCGGGGATCGAGACACTCTCGCCGGGTTCGACACGCCGTCGCGTGTTCGTGGCCCCGGAGGTAAAGTCTCACTCGATGATCGTGTTGACGTTTTCTCGTCTGTACCTCGGTGACCCGAACCCGACGCCGCCCGACCCCGACCTGGTGGACGCGATCGAGAACAAGGGTGCGAACATCGAGAAATCCCTGGGTTCCCGGCACGTCCACGTCGATCTTCCGTTCGTGAAGCGGGTGAAGCTGGATGTTCCGTCGGCCACGATCACCGTCGATTACGCCGCCCTTGGCATGACGCGGACGGTTTCCTGCAGCTTTTCCGCCCCGGAACACGCGGAGGCGTTGTTCGGGAAGATCTGGCGGCGGGTCGGGAACGAGGAATTCTCTTTGAACCAGAACAAACCCGAGCCGTGGGCCGCCATCCAGTTGCCGTTCTACGTCGGTCTGGCGATTCTCCTCGCATTACTGGTGACAGCGGGCGTCGGAGTTGTAGACTGGTTGGTGGCCCTGGCTGGAAGCTTGCTTTGCCTTACGATTGCCGGGGCCGTCGCCTATGCCCGACTCTCCGGGAAGCCGACTCGGCTGGAACTCCTTCGAAAGTGACCTCTCGCAACGTTCCCCGCCCCCGACCAAGGACCACGGATGCGACGAGAAGATTTGCTCGACATTATTTCGAAGATGTCGCCCCGCGATTTGACCCTGACCGTCCTGATGCTCAAATCGGGCGGGATGATTACGATCGACATGCTGATCCGCGCGGAAAAAGAGTACATGGTGATCCGGGGCCGGGAAGGGGGCTCGACCGACGAGGCCCGGGGTTTCTTCGTGTGCTACGACGATGTGACGTACATCAAACTCGACCGTGTCATCAAGGGGAACGAAATTCTGCGGATGTACGGCGAGAACGTGCCGGAAGACGTCGACCTGCTGGCGGATCCGTCCACCCCTGTCGGTGCGACGACCTCGGCTCCGACACCGGCCGCGCCGGCTGGGAAACCTGCCACACCGCCCCCCGCACCTGCGATGGATCCGGCCGCCATCGCCAAGGCCAACCTCCTCGAGCGGATCCGGGCCGCTCGAAGCACTGCGGGTACCGCCACTTTCCCCGGCAAACCCGGCGGGAAGTAGACGATCGTCGCCCGCTGGAACGTCGTCGCCCGTATTCGAGGAATCGCCATGTCTCAGGCGGACTCCGGCAGCGAAGCGGGGCTCGACGTTTCCCGGCGACAATTCCTCGGCTGTGGAATCGCCGGGACGGCCGGTACCGTCGCCGTCTTCCCAGCGTCGGTCGCCGCCGCCACGACTGGCGATCGCCCGCCGGAGTTGCAGAAAGTCATCGATTCCATCGGATCCTACTTCGTCCCGCAGGACGACTTCCAGGACGTCTCACGCGGCTCCCCGCTGCCGCATATGCTGCCCCCGGAAAAGATGCAGAAGGTCGGCCTGACGCGGGAAACCTGGTCGCTGGAGGTTGTCGCAGACCCCGAGAACCCCACGAAGCTCGGCAAGCCGCTGACGAAGAAGGACGGCACCGCCCTCGATTTCCCCGCCCTCCTGAAGCTCGGCGAGAAGCACGCCGTCCGCTTCGCCAAAATCATGACCTGCCTCAACATGAACTGCCCGCTCGGCACCGGGATCTGGGAAGGCGTGCCTCTCCGCGACATCGTCTGGCTCACGAAACCCCGCGAAAATCTGCGGCGGATCTTCTACCACGGCTTCCACAACGACGACCCGAAGCAGATGTTCCGCAGTTCCCTCCCGCCCGGACGGGTGCTAGAGGATCCCGACGATCTCCCGCCGGTGATCGTCTGCTACAAACTCAACGGCGAGTGGCTCACCCCGGAACGCGGCGGCCCTGTCCGGATTGTCGTCCCGGAGCATTACGGCTTCAAGTCCGTGAAGTGGCTCAACCGCGTCGTCCTCTCCAACTTGGCCCACGCCAACGACACCTACGCCAACGGCAACAACGACGTCGACAGCCCCCTCAAGACCTTCGCGGCCACACTGCACGTCCCGTCGGAGCCGAAAGCCGACACGCCGATTCCGGTGACGGGGTACGCCCAGGTGGGGATCTCCGGGTTGGCGAAAGTGCAGGTGTGGATCCACCCCAAGGGGAAGGCATGGCCGGCGGACGATCCGTACTTCGCCACCGCGCCGTGGGTCACCGCCGAGATTCTCCCTCCGCCGGAGAAGTGGGGGCCGGCGGATCCGAAGGGGGCGTGGGGTTTCGATGAGAAAGGCCGGCCCAAAACCTGGCCGATGAAGCTGACCAAGGCCCACTGGGCGGTGCTTCTCCCCGGCCTGCCCGCCGGCGAGTACACCCTCCGTTGCCGAACGATCGACGGGAAAGGGCAGGCCCAGCCGATGCCACGCCCCTTCCGCAAGTCCGGCCGCTGCGACATCGAATCCGTCACGGTGACCGTCCGCGAGGCGTGATCCTCCAACCTCACCCCGGCGGAAGCCAGCCGCAGGCTTCTTCGCGCACGATTTGCTCCAGTGCGTCGATCCACTTCGGGTGTTCGTTGAGGCACGGGATCGCGCGAAGATGCTCGCCGCCGGCGTGCTCGAAGACTTCCCGGCTCTCGTTGCCGATCTCGTCGATCGTTTCCAGGCAGTCGGCCGTGAATCCCGGCAGGGCGACCGCCACTCTTTTCTTCCCCGATTTCGCCAGGGACGTCAGCACGTCGTCGGTGTACGGCTTGAGCCAGGGGTCCCGCCCGAATCGGCTCTGGTAGGTCTGCGTCCACTTTTCCCGCGGAAGCTTCAACCTGGCGATGACGCCCCGCGTCGTGCGGACGACGTGAGTCGGGTAGTGGTCCCCACGCTTGGCGTATTTCTGCGGGATGCCGTGGAAACTGATCAGGAGATGGTCCGGTTCCCCGGATTGCTGGAAGTCGTCGGTGATGCGGGCGGCGACGGCGTCGAGGTAAGCGGGGTGGTCGTAGTACGGCGGCACCACCCGGAGGGCCGGGACCTTCCGCACCCGCATCATCGCCTTGAAGAGAACGTCGGTCGCGCCTGCGGTGGTGGTGGCCGAGTACTGAGGGAACATCGGCACCGCGACCACACGATCGACGCCGGCGGCGATCATTTCTTCGAGCACCGTCGCGAGCGGCGGGTTGCCGATCATCATCCCGAACCGGACGGGAATGCCGGGGAATCGCTTCTGGAGGAGTTCCGTCTGGCGGACCGTGTTGTGCATCAGGGGGGAACCCGTGACCGGATCCCAGATGCGAGCGTACTTGGCGGCAGAGTCGGCCGGCCGGGTGCGGAGGATGATCCCGTGCAGGATCAGTTTCCACTTCCACCCCTGGTTCTCGATGACGCGGGGGTCGGAAAGGAACTGTCGGAGGTAGGGCTTGAGCGCCGCCGCGGTCGGGGCGTCGGGGGTGCCAAGCTGGATGAGGAGAACGCCGGTCATCTTCGGATTCGGAGGGGAAGTCGGTGCAAAAGACTCACGAAGTCACCAGTAGGTGTAGAGGATCGATTCCTGTTTGCGGGGTCCGAGAATCGTCCAACTCACGCGAAGTAGGTCACCCTCGGCGGACATCGAAGCGGTGTAGCAGTCTTCCTTGCACTCGTGGGGGGTAACCTCTCGCCACCTGCCATCGCTGGACAGTGCCATGTCGAGGAGCAGGACGGGATGCTCGGGACCGAATCGAAGGTGTTCCAACCGCAGGAAATCGCCGGACTTCGACCAGCGGAAGACGTTGTTGAACCTGACGGCTGGTCGATCCGGAATGCTCGGTTTCCACAACCCTGACTCTGAGAAAACCACTGTCGAGGTTCCCTCGTTAAAAACAGCCACCTTCCCAGTGCCAACTCCGTCCCACCCCGTTGCCTTGCCGCTCCGGGCGGTAAATGTCAGAGCCTGCACTTTTCGCAGTCTTGAAAGAACCTCGGCGAGCGTCTGCATCCCTGCTCTCGCTCTGCAGGTCATGATAGACCGCGGGGCCGGCGGATTTCCCGTTCCGGCCGCGATGGTTCCGACTTCCCCAAGAAACTCACTTCTTTTTGCACTCCGGCCCTTCGCGGGGGTCTTGTTTTTCCGTGATGTGGGCTTCGCCGCCGGCCGCCTTGAGGGCCGTGGAGCGATCGGTGTTGATCTGGATGTAGCTTGCCCATTCGCCGGGAACGTTGCCTTCCGCGAAGATCGCTTCCACCGGGCATTCCGGGACGCACGCTTCGCAGTCGATGCAATCCTGCGGGTCGATGTAAAGCATCTTCTCGTCCTGGTAGAAGCACTCTACCGGGCAGACCACGCAACAGTCGGTGTACTTGCAATCGTGGCAAGGGGCCGTGACGACGTGCGCCATCTCTGACTCAGCCTCCGGAGGGCGGGGAGGGAGACCCCGCAGTGGTTCCATCGATCCGCAGCGGCCGAACGTGGCCGTCGCGTCGGATGACGAACTCGAGCAACCCGAACATCCCAGTCAAGTTATGGATAGCTCCCGGCACCGGTGGCGGTCAATCCGGAAAATTCCCGCGTTTCCACGGGACCGAAGCCGTCAAAACCGGGGCGGCTCCTTCCGGACCAGTTCATTCGCGAAATCCAGGGAATCGAGCGTTCCCGCGTCGGTCCAGTAGCCGTCGAGGATGACGTAGCCCATCCGCCGCTCGGCGATGTACTGGTTGTTGACGTCGGTGATTTCGAATTCGCCCCGGGCGGAAGGCTTCAAGCCGCGAATGCGGCCGAAAACGTCTGGCGGGTAGATGTAGATCCCAACCACCGCGGTGTCGCTCTTGGGGTGAGCCGGTTTTTCCTCGATGCCGATGATGTTTTCCCCGCTGAGTTCGGCGACGCCGTACCGGTTTGGGTCCGGGACGCGTTTGAGGGCGATCCACGCCCAATCGGGCCGGGAATTCGCTTTCTCCAGCAGCGGAATCAGGGGATCGCGGAAGATGTTGTCCCCGAGCAACACGCACGCCCGGCTGCCCATGCAGAAGTGCTCGGCGAGCCCGAGTGCCTGGGCGATCCCGCCGGCCTCGTCTTGCACCCGGTAGGTCAGCCGGCAGCCGTGAGCCGTCCCGGAGCCGAGGAGTTCGACAAAGTCCCCCATGTGTTCCGTGCCGGACACGAGGAGGATGTCGTTGAGCCCCGCCCCGACGAGCTTTTTCAGCGGGTGGTAGACCATCGGGTACGGCCCGACGGGGAGGAGGTGCTTGTTCGTGACCTTGGTGAGCTCGCCGAGGCGAGTGCCTTTTCCGCCAGCCAGAATGACGCCGCGAAGTGCCATTTCGAATTCCTTTCGTGTAATCCCGAGTCTCAAGTCTCAAGTCGGCAAGTCTCAAGTCGGCAAGTCCCAACCGTTCTCGACTTGCGACTTGCCGACTTGAGACTTGTTCACGCCACCTTGCCGTACTGCCGTTCGTAGTAGCTGAGGTAGTCCTTGTTCTTGATCGCCGACACCCAGTCGGCGTTCGCCTGATACCACGCGATCGTGTCGCGCAGGCCGTCCTCGAACGTCACCTTCGGGCTCCAGCCGAGTTCGCGCTCGGCCTTCGTGCAGTCGATGGCGTAGCGGCGGTCGTGGCCGGGGCGGTCCTGCACGTAGCGGATGAGGTTCTCCCCCTTGCCGAGCAACCGGAGGAGCGTCTTCGTGATCTCGATGTTCGGCTTCTCGCACTTGCCGCCGAAGTTGTAGACCTCTCCGGGGGTGCCGTTCCGCCACGCGGCCTCGACGCCGGTGCAGTGGTCGAGGACGTGAATCCAGTCGCGGATTTGCATGCCGTCGCCGTAGACGGGCAGCGGGATGTCCGCGAGGAGGTTCGTCACGAACAGCGGGATGAGCT